>NZ_CP108474.1:1204726-1807089 GCF_036226445.1 Streptomyces sp. NBC_01255 | reverse complement strand
AGCTCGTCGACCGGCTCGCCCCGGACGTCGTCCTCATGGACATCCGCATGCCCCACGTGGACGGACTCACCGCCACCGAACGCCTCCGCGCGCTCCCCGGCGCCCCCGAGGTCGTCGTCCTCACCACCTTCCACGCCGACGAGCAGGTGCTGCGCGCCCTGCGGGCGGGCGCCGCCGGCTTCGTCCTCAAGGACACCCCGCCCGCCGAGATCGTCGCCGCCGTCCGCCGGGTCGCCGCCGGGGACCCGGTGCTCTCCCCGGCCGTCACCCGCCAGCTGATGACCCATGTCGCGGGGGAGGCGGACCGGCCGGACCGGCGGGAGGAGGCGCGGCGCGCCGCGCTCACCACGCGCCTCGCCGAACTGGCCGTACGCGAACGGGAAGTGGCCGTCTCCGTCGGCCGGGGCCGCTCCAACGCGGAGATCGCCGCCGAGCTGTACATGAGCGTCCCCACGGTCAAGACCCATGTCTCGCGCGTCCTCGCCAAGCTCGGCCTCAACAACCGTGTCCAGATCGCCCTCCTCGTGCACGACGCGGGCCTCCTGGACGAGGAGAAGTAGTCGGATAGTCTGCCGGGATGTCCGTCATCGAACTGGGGGAGTACGGCGCGGACTTCACCGCGAACCCGTACCCCTACTACGCCAAGCTCCGCGCGTCCGGCCCGGTCCACGAGGTACGCATGCCCGACGGCTACCAGTTCTGGCTGGTCGTCGGCCACGAGGAGGGGCGCGCCGCGCTCGCCGACCCCCGGCTCGCCAAGTCCCCGTCCGTCATCGGCGTACGGCCGCCGGAGGAGGACGTCATCGGCGTCCACCTCCTCGCGGCGGACGCCCCCGACCACACCCGGCTCCGCCGCCTGGTCGCGGGCGTGTTCACCGGCCGCCGGGTCGAGGCCCTGCGCCCCCGCATCGAGCGGCTCACCCGGGAACTCGCCGACGCGATGGAGCCGGCCGGCCGCGCCGACCTCGTCGACGCGTACGCCTTCCCCGTGCCGATCACCGTCATCTGCGAACTCCTCGGGGTCCCCGCCGAGGACCGCGACACCTTCCGCAACTGGTCGAACGAGCTCGTCACCCCCGCGGGCGAGGACGGCTACCTCGGCGCCCTGGAAGGCTTCGGCGGCTACCTCGACGCGCTCATCGAGGACAAGCGCGCCGCGGGCCCCGCCGACGACCTGCTCTCCGGCCTCATCGCCGCCCGCGCCGAGGACGGCGACCGGCTCTCCGGCCCCGAACTCCGCGCCATGGCCTACCTGCTGCTCATCGCCGGCCACGAGACCACCGTCAACCTCATCGCCAACACCGTCCGCAACCTGCTCACCCACCCCGAGCAGCTCGCCGCCCTGCGCGCCGACCCCGGCCTCCTCGACGGTGCGATCGAGGAGTCACTGCGGTACGACGGGCCGGTCGAGACCAGCACCTTCCGCTTCACCCGGGAGCCGTTCACCCTCGGCGGCACCGAGATCCCGGCGGGCGCGAGCGTCCTCGTGGCGATCGGCGCGCTCGACCGCGACCCGGCCCGCTTCCCCGACCCCGACCGCTTCGACATCCGCCGCGACACCCGCGGCCACCTCGCCTTCGGCCACGGCATCCACTACTGCCTGGGCGCGCCGCTCGCCCGCCTGGAGGGCCGGATCGCCCTCCGTACGCTCCTGGACCGCTTCCCCCGGCTCGAACTCGACCCCGAGGGCGACCCCTGGGAGTGGGTGCCCGGCCTCCTCATCCGCGGAGTCCGCCACCTCCCGGTCCGGTGGTGAACACGCACCCCTCAGAGAGCGTCCACCCGCACCGGACGCCGCTCTCCGCGCGAGCGCTCGCACGCCTCCGCGATCCGGAGCGCCGCCAGCGCCTCGACGCCGTCGCACGGATTGGCGGCCTCGCCGCGCACCAGGCGGACGAAGGCATCGAGCTCCGCCTCGTACGCGGGGGCGAACCGCTCCAGGAACCCCTGCCAGGGCTTCCCCGGCGCCGGCGGCCCCTGCGGCTCCACCGAGGTGAGCGGCGTCCGGTCGTCCAGGCCCACCGCGATCTGGTCCCGGTCGCCCGCCAGCTCCATCCGCACGTCGTACCCGGCGCCGTTGCACCGCGTCCCGGTCACCGTCACCAGCGTGCCGTCGTCCAGGGTGAGGAGCGCGGCGGCCGTGTCCACGTCCCCCGCCTCCCGGAACATCGCCGGACCCGCGTCCGAGCCTGTCGCGTACACCTCCACGACCTCCCGCCCGGTCACCCAGCGCACGATGTCGAAGTCGTGCACCAGACAGTCCCGGAAGAGTCCGCCGGAGAGCGGCAGGTACGCGGCGGGCGGCGGCTCCGGGTCGGACGTCGCCGCCCGTACGGTGTGCAGCCGGCCGAGCCGCCCCGACCGCACCGCCTCGCGCGCCGCCCGGTAACCCGTGTCGAAGCGGCGCATGAACCCCAGCTGGAGCGCGGTGCCCGCCTCCGCCACGGCCGCCAGCGCCGCCCGCGTGCCGGGCACGTCCAGGGCGATCGGCTTCTCGCAGAAGACCGGAAGACCCGCGCCGGCGGCACGGGCGATCAGCTCCGCGTGCGCGGCCGTCGCCGAGGCGATCACCACCGCGTCCAGGGCGTGCCCGAGCAGTGCCGCCACATCGGGCGCCGCCTCCGCCCCGAGCGCCCCCGCGACCCCGGCCGCCCGGGTCGCGTCCGCGTCCGCCACGACCAGCGACTCGACCTCCGGGTGGCGGGCCAGCACCCCCGCGTGGAAGCTCCCGATCCGTCCCGTACCGATGAGTCCGATGCGCATGGCCCCACCGTGGATCCGGACGACCGCGGTGTCAAGGATGTGTCAGGACAACCGGACGTCACGACGTCACGTCATCCGCTTCCCGCCGTCGGCTTCCGGTCATCAGCGCGCCCGGTTACGCTCCCCCCGTGTCCAAGCAGTCCGGCTCACCCCTGCCCCCGCTCTCCGTGGACCGCACCAGCCCGGTCCCGCTCTACTTCCAGCTCGCCCGGCAGCTGGAGAGCGCGGTGGAGAACGGGACGCTGCCCCCGGGCACCCTCCTCGGCAACGAGATCGAACTCGCCGCCCGCCTCGGCCTCTCCCGCCCCACCGTCCGCCAGGCCATCCAGACCCTCGTCGACAAGGGCCTCCTCGTCCGCCGCCGGGGCGTCGGCACCCAGGTCGTCCACAGCAGGGTCCGCCGCCCGCTGGAGCTCAGCAGCCTCTACGACGACCTGGAGGCCGCGGGCCGCCGCCCCGCCACCCGCGTCCTCACCAACCGCCTCGAACCCGCCACCGCACCGGTCGCGGCCGCGCTCGGCGTGCCCGAGGGCAGCGACGTCCACTACCTGGAGCGGCTGCGCACCGCGTACGGCGAGCCCATGGCGTACCTGCGCAACCACCTGCCCGCCGGGCTCGTCGACCCCGATACCGAGCGCCTGGAGACCACCGGCCTCTACCGCATGCTCCGCTCCGCCGCGCTCACCCTGCACAGCGCCCGCCAGTCCATCGGCGCCCGCGCCGCGACCGCCGAGGAGGCCGCGCTCCTGGACGAGCGGGAGGGTGCCCCGCTGCTCACGATGGAACGCACCACCTACGACGACACGGGCCGCGCCGTCGAGTACGGCTCGCACCTCTACCGGGCCGCGCGCTACTCCTTCGAGCTCCAGCTGATGGTCCGCCCCTGACCGCGTACCTGACCACACAGGCCCCCGCTGACCAGTGCCACGACCCGCATGACCGATACTGCAATGCACGCAGAAGGACACAAAGGAGGGCACGGCCTCGTGACCAGGCTTCGGACAGGAGGGGTACGGGCCGTCATCGGCGCCGTGCTCGCGCTCGCGCTCACAGGAGCGCTCGCGGGGTGCAGCAGCACCGGTGGGAAGCGGGCGGAGGACGCCCGCAAGGCCGCGGCGGCGCAGGGCAGGGCGGCCGTCGACACCCCCCGCTGGACCTTCGCCATGGTGACCCACTCCGGTGACGGCGACACCTTCTGGGACATCGTCCAGAACGGCGCCAAGCAGGCCGCCGTCAAGGACAACATCAACTTCCTCTACGCCCACAGCGACGAGGCCCAGCAGCAGGCCCAGCTCATCGACTCGTACGTCGCCAAGGGCGTCGACGGCCTGATCGTCACCCTCGCCAAGCCCGACGCGATGAAGGCCTCCGTCGAGAAGGCCGTCAAGGCCGGCATCCCGGTGATCACCGTGAACTCCGGCGCCGAGCAGTCCAAGGCCTACGGCGCCCTCACCCACATCGGCCAGGACGAGGCCGTCGCCGGCGAGGCCGTCGGCGACGAGCTCGACGAGCGCGGCAAGAAGAAGGCCCTCTGCGTCCTGCACGAGCAGGGCAACATCGGCCACGAGCAGCGCTGCGCCGGCGCGAAGAAGACCTTCGGCGGCGAGCTCGTGAACCTCTACGTCGACGGCACCAACATGCCCGACGTCAAGGCCTCCATCGAGGCCAAGCTCCAGTCCGACAAGGCCATCGACGCCGTCGTCACCCTCGGCGCACCCTTCGCCGACACCGCCGTCCAGGCCGCGAAGAGCGCCGGGAGCAAGGCCGAGATCGACACCTTCGACCTGAACGCCAAGGTCGCGACCGCCCTCCAGGACGGCACGCTCGGCTTCGCCGTCGACCAGCAGCCCTACCTCCAGGGGTACGAGGCCGTCGACCTGCTCTGGCTGTACCGCTACAACGCCGACGTCCTCGGCGGCGGCAAGCCGGTCCTCACCGGCCCCCAGATCATCACCAAGGACCAGGCGGGCGCGCTCAAGCAGTACGCGGAGCGGGGTACCCGATGAGCTCCACCGCCCCACCGTCCGACGGCGTCGACCACGTCGACGAACGGCTCCTGCGCACCACCCCGCTGAAGAAGCTCCTCGCCCGGCCCGAGCTGGGCTCCGTCGTCGGCGCGATCGCCGTCTTCGTCTTCTTCTCCGTCGCCGCCGACAGCTTCCTGCGCCCCGCCAGCCTCGGCACCGTGCTCTACGCGGCCTCCACCATCGGCATCATGGCGGTCCCCGTCGCGATGCTGATGATCGGCGGCGAGTTCGACCTCTCCGCCGGTGTCATGGTCACGAGCTCCGCGCTCGTCTCCTCGATGGTCAGCTACCAGCTGACGGCGAACGTCTGGGTCGGCGTCGGCGTCTCGCTGCTCGTCACCCTCGCGATCGGCGCCTTCAACGGCTTCATGCTGACCCGCACCAAACTGCCCAGCTTCATCATCACGCTCGGCACCTTCCTCATGCTGACCGGCCTGAACCTCGGCCTCACCAAGCTGATCAGCGGCACCGTCTCCACCAAGACCATCGCCGACATGGAGGGTTTCCCCTCCGCCCGGAAGCTCTTCGCCTCCCAGGTGACCGTCGGCGGCGTCGAGCTCAAGGTCACCATCCTGTGGTGGCTCGGCCTCGTCGCCCTCGCCACCTGGATCCTGCTCCGCACCCGCTTCGGCAACTGGATCTTCGCCGTCGGCGGCGGCGCCGACGCCGCCCGCGCGGTCGGCGTCCCGGTCTACCGGACGAAGATCGGCCTCTACATGGGCGTGGCCTTCTGCGCCTGGATCTCCGGCCAGCACCTGCTCTTCTCCTTCGACGTCGTCCAGTCGGGCGAAGGCGTCGGCAACGAGCTGATCTACATCATCGCGGCCGTCATCGGCGGCTGCCTGATCACCGGCGGATACGGCTCCGCCATCGGCTCGGCCGTCGGCGCCCTCATCTTCGGCATGACGAGCAAGGGCATCGTGTACGCCGAGTGGAACCCCGACTGGTTCAAGTTCTTCCTGGGAGCGATGCTCCTCCTGGCGACCCTGCTGAACGCCTGGATCCGCAAGCGTGTGGAGGCCACCAAGTGACGACGGAAGCCACCGCGCTGGTCGAGCTCGACGACGTCAGCAAGTACTACGGCAACATCCGCGCCCTCGAAGGGGTCTCCCTGCGGGTGGACGCGGGCGAGATCACCTGCGTCCTCGGCGACAACGGCGCCGGCAAGTCCACCCTCATCAAGATCGTCGCCGGACTCCACCGGCACGACGCCGGCACCTTCCGCATCGAGGGCGAGGAGGTCACCCTCGCCAACCCGCGCGACGCCCTCGACCGGGGCATCGCCACCGTCTACCAGGACCTCGCCGTCGTCCCCCTCATGCCGGTCTGGCGGAACTTCTTCCTCGGCTCCGAGCCCACCAAGGGCTCCGGCCCCTTCAAGCGGCTCGACGTCGACCTCATGCGGACCACCACCCGCGAGGCGCTGCTCCGCATGGGCATCGACCTGCGCGACGTCGACCAGCCCATCGGCACCCTCTCCGGCGGCGAGCGCCAGTGCGTGGCCATCGCCCGCGCCGTCCACTTCGGCGCCAAGGTCCTCGTCCTCGACGAGCCGACCGCCGCGCTAGGAGTCAAGCAGTCCGGGGTCGTCCTGAAGTACGTGGCCGCCGCCCGTGACCAGGGCCTCGGCGTGGTCCTCATCACCCACAACCCCCACCACGCCTACCTCGTCGGCGACCGGTTCGTCCTGCTCAAGCGGGGCGTGATGGCCGGCAGCCACACCAAGAGCTCCGTCACGCTCGACGAGTTGACCCGCCAGATGGCCGGCGGCACCGAGCTGGAGGACCTCCGCCACGAACTGGAGCGGCCGTCCGGAGCGTAACGGCCCCTTCACCTCCCGCCTGGCAGAATCGGAGCCGATGAGTACCTACCGCGACCTCGCCCTCCCCCAGGCTCTCCGAGCAGGGGGGACCCCCCGATACGCCCGGGGCACGGTGCTGCGGACCGTCGGGACCCGGGAGCGGCGCTCCCACCTGACCGCGCCCCGCGTGCCGACCGTCGGCATCGACATCGGCGGTACGAAGGTGATGGCCGGTGTCGTCGACGCGGACGGCAACATCCTGGAGAAGCTCCGCACCGAGACGCCGGACAAGTCCAAGAGCCCCAAGGTCGTCGAGGACACCATCGTCGAGCTCGTCCTCGACCTCGCCGACCGGCACGACGTGCACGCCGTCGGCATCGGCGCGGCCGGCTGGGTCGACGCCGACCGGGCCCGGGTCCTCTTCGCCCCGCACCTCGCCTGGCGCAACGAACCCCTCCGGGACGCCCTCCAGGGCCGGCTCGCCGTCCCCGTCATGGTCGACAACGACGCCAACACCGCCGCCTGGGCCGAATGGCGCTTCGGCGCCGGGCGCGGCGAGGACCACCTCGTCATGATCACCCTCGGTACGGGCATCGGCGGCGCGATCCTGGAGGACGGCCAGGTCAAGCGCGGCAAGTACGGCGTCGCCGGCGAGTTCGGGCACATGCAGGTCGTCCCCGGCGGCCACCGCTGCCCCTGCGGCAACCGCGGCTGCTGGGAGCAGTACAGCTCGGGCAACGCCCTCGTCCGCGAGGCCCGCGAGCTGGCCGCCGCCGACTCCCCGGTGGCGTACGAGATCATCGAGCGGGTCAAGGGCCACATCCCCGACATCACCGGACCGCTCATCACCGAGCTCGCCCGCGAGGGCGACGCCATGAGCATCGAGCTGCTCCAGGACATCGGCCAGTGGCTCGGCGTCGGCATCGCCAACCTCGCCGCCGCCCTCGACCCCTCCTGCTTCGTCATCGGTGGAGGCGTCTCCGCCGCCGACGACCTCCTCATCGGCCCCGCCCGCGACGCCTTCCGCCGCCACCTCACCGGCCGCGGCTACCGCCCCGAGGCCCGCATCGTCCGCGCCCAGCTCGGCCCCGAGGCCGGCATGGTCGGCGCCGCCGACCTCGCCCGGCTCGTCGCCCGCCGCTTCCGCCGCGCCAACCGGCGCCGCGTCGAGCGGTACGAACGCTACGAGCGGTACGCCCAGGCCCTGCGCACCGGCACCTCGGCCCGGGCCCCCCGTACTCCCGAGGACCCCTCTTCATGACCCTGCCCCACCCGTCCCGCCCGCCCCACTCGCCTCATCCGCCCGAGGGAAAGCTGCCGGAGGAGCGCCGGCACATGATCCGCCGCCGCTGGATCACGGCCGTCATCATCGTGCTGCTCGTCGGCATCCCGGCCGGATACCTCGTCGTCTCCGCGGGCCAGAGCCGCGACAGCGGCCGCGACAAGGAACGCGAGTCCTCCGCGGCCGGCCTCCAGACCAATCCGCCCTCCAAGATGAAGCGGCGGGTCTTCGAGGTCCCGATTCCCGGCGGGGCCTGGGACGTCGCGTACTACGAGACCAGCAACTGGAAGACCAGCAGGCTCTACGTCCAGTTCACGACGGACGCCTACGGGCTTGATGCCTTCCTCGCCAACTCCGGCACCTCCCGGGCGCAGCTCACGTCCGGGCGGATCACCGTCGGCGACCGCGACGCCGAGATCGCCGGCTGGTCCTTCGCCGAGGGAATGACCTGGGCGGGTACCACGGTCAAGCGCGAGGAACCCCGCCCGACCACCGACATCACGGTCGACCTCACGGACCCGGCGTTCCCCCGCGTCTACGCGGTTTCCACGACCAGCCCCTGACCCGTCCGCCTCCTGGATATGCTTCGGGACTCCATGCCGGGGGAAGGGGGCTGCGCGATGTGGCTGGCGGGTGACCATCACGTCCACACCCAGTACAGCGGCGACGGCAAGTACCGGGTCATCGACCAGGTACACCAGGCCCGGGCGCACGGCCTGCGCTGGATCGTCATCACCGACCACGGCGGCACCACCCACGCCAAGCTCGGTGTGGAGAAGGTGAATCCGGACATCCTCCAGGCCCGCGAGGCCCATCCGGACATGCTGGTCTTCCAGGGCCTGGAGTGGAACGTCCCGGCCGCGGAACACGCCACGGTCTTCGTCCATCCCGGGCGCGACGAGGTCGCCGTCCTCAAGGAGTTCGAGTCGCGCTACGACGGCGGGGTGACGGGCTCCACCGCCGTCACCGACGCCCACAAGGCGCTCGCCCTCTCCGGACTCGGCTTCCTGGCGGACGCGTTGACGGACAGGCGCGTCGACGACGCCCTCTTCCTCGCCAACCACCCCTCGCGCCGGGGCCTCGACGCTCCACACGACATCAGGAACTGGCGCGACGCCCAGCCGCACATCGCCGTGGGGATGGAGGGCGCGCCGGGCCACCAGGCCGCCGGGCTGCCCGCGTCGCGCGGGCCCGGTGCGTACCGCGGCAACTACAGCCGGACTCCGGGACCGGACTCCCACCCCCTTTACCCTCCGGAGAGTTACCGGACGTTCGGCGGATTCGACTGGATGACCGCGACCGTGGGCGGGCTGTGGGACAGCCTCCTCGCCGAGGGCCGGCCCTGGTGGATCACCGTGAACTCCGACGCGCACGACGTCTTCGGCGACACGTCGGTACGGGGTCCCGGCAGCGACTTCGCCGGCGACGGCCGCCACGCCGATCCCGTCTACGGCGGAGAGCCGAACCGGGTGATCGGCGACCACTGGCCGGGCCAGTACAGCCGTACGCACGTCGGGGCGGACGCCTTCTGCTACCAGGCCGTGATGGACGGCCTCCGGGCCGGCCGGGTCTGGGTCGACCACGGCGGCCTGCTGAGCGGACTCCACGCGCGGCTCCGGGCGGACGACCGCACGGCCGGCCTCGGCGAGACGCTGACCGTGCGACGGGGCGACCGGGTCGAGCTCGTCGTCGACGTCGCTCCGGCGACCGCCCCCAACTGGACGGGGAGCATCCCGAGCCTGGCCCGCGTGGACGTCGTCCAGGGTGACGTGACCGGGACTCCGGACGATCCCGACGCCTTCTGCGCACCCGGCACCAAGGTGGTCCGGTCCTTCGAGGTGGACAGCTCCGCGCGTACGGTGCGGCTGACGTACGATCTCGGCCGCCTGGACCGGCCCGTGTACGTACGGCTGCGCGGGACCGACGGCAACCGCGGCGCCACGGGCCTCCGGGGTGCGGCCGTCGATCCCCACGGCCCTGCCATGGACGTACGGGGCGGCGTCGATCCGTGGCAGGACCTGTGGTTCTACTCCAACCCGATCTGGGTCGTTCCCTTCTGACGTTCCCTCCGGCAGTTCTAGTCCGCGTGCAGCGCCCACTTGCTGCCGTCGACGTCCACCGATCCGGGCAACGCGATCAGTTCGGGCTTGAACAGCGGCTGCGTGTCCATCGCCGGTTCCCAGGTCGCCAGCTTTTCGTCCTGCGGGACCTCGATCCGCCGGCCCGCGGCGAGGTCGGCGACCACCTTCAGGAGCAACCGCACACCGAGCGGCGCCAGATGCTCGCGCCACAGGGTCTGCGCCGTCGAGCCCGGGGGCACCAGCAGGTGCTCCTGAGCGGCCAGCGGACCGCCGTCGGTGCGCTCCGTGAGGTGGTAGACGCTCCCGCCCGTCACCTTGTCGCCGTCGCGGATCGTCCACCGGATCGCGTCCCGGCCGCGGTGCAACGGCAGCAGGCTGGGGTGGTAGCCGATGGTGGCGACGCCCGCCCTGGCCCGCGTACGGCGGCCGAGGAAGGCGTGCGAATGCGCGGCGAGGATGATGTCCACCCCGTCCGGGACGTGCATCGCACGGAGCTCGGCCGAGTCCGTCCACGGGACGTTCCTGGGGAACGCCCAGGAGCGAAGGCGGTCCCAGCACATCGCGTTGCCCTCGTCGGACTGCCCCTTGCGCAGCCGGGGGGCGGCCGCGCCGACGATCTTGTGCCCTTCGTCCAGCAGGGCGTCCGCGACCTGCACCGCGAAGCCTCCTCGTCCCGACAGATAGATGTTCACGCGCGCTCGACCTCTTTCGGTCCGGAGGGATCGGGGCGGAAACGCACCGGCAGAGTGGAGAACCCGGTCAGGAAGTTGGACCGGATGGGCAGCGCCTCGCCGGTCTGCTCGAATCCGGTGGTGAAGTCCCGCAACGCCATGAGGAGTTCGGCGATCTCCACCTTGGCCAGGTACGAGCCGACACAGAAGTGCGGGCCGTAGCCGAAGGCCAGGTGCTTGTTGGGCGTGCGGCCCAGGTCGAACGTGCCCGGCGAGTCGAAGACCCGCTCGTCCCGGTTGCCGGAGGCGTGCCAGAGGGTGACGATCTCGCCCGGCCGCAGCCGTACGCCGTGCAGTTCGGTCTCGCGGACGACGCTGCGCCCGAAGTGCATCGTGGGTGATGCCCAGCGCAGCACCTCGTCCACGGCGGTGTCGATCGCGACCTCGCCGTCCTTGAGTCGCCGCCACTGCTCGGGCTGGGCCGCGAGCGTGCGCACACAGTCGATCATCGTGAGCCGGCTGGTCTCGTCGCCGCCGATGATCAGGCTGTAGCAGTTGAGCACGACGTCCTCGTCGGACAGCGGCACACCGTCGACGGAGCTGCCGACCAGCATGCTGATCACGTCGTCGCCCGGCGACTCGCGCCGCTCCTCGACGATGTCCATGAAGTACATGAGGATCTCGTTGCGGGCCAGCTCGGAGTCGGCCTCGCCGGCGCCCTCGTCTTCGGTCGACAGTGCGGCCTTGGTCAGCGAGAGCAGGAACTCCCGGTCCTCCTCGGGTACTCCGAGCAGGCTGGAGATCGTCGTCATCGGAATCCGGCCGGCGATCTCCTCGGCGAAGTCGCACCCGCCGCCTTCGACCGCCTCGCGGATCCACCGCCGGGTGTTGACCCGTACCGTCCGCGCGACCTCGTCGAGCACCCTCGGCGAGAGCACCCGCTGAAGGATCTTGCGCAGCTCGTGGTGCCGGTGCCCGTCGGTGACGGCCAGCATCCGGCCGGCCCCGGCGTCGCCGCCCTCGAGCAGCGTGACGAGCACATTGCCGCGCTCGGACGTGAAGTTCACGTCGTCGCGGTAGGTGGCCATGATGTCGTCGTACCGGGAGAGCACCCAGAAGCCCTTGCGGCCGCCGGCCGGCGGGTTCCAGTGCACCGGTGCGGTGTCCCGCAGGGTGCGCCAGAACGCGCCGAGGTCCTGGTCTGCGAAGGTGCCCGGGTCGCCCAGGTCCACGGTGTCCCGTGCCGTCGTGCTCACGGTCACCAGTCCGTACGCCAGAAGCGGCGCGGCCGGAAGGGGTACGTGGGCAGGGGCACGCGACGGCTGGCCTCCCCGAGGTGCAGGGAGTCGAAGTCCACCCGCCGGCCGGTCACCCAGGCCGCGGCCACATCGGCCAGCGCCTCCGGGTCCCGGCCGGACTCCACGATGCCGTTGTCGTTGCGGCGGAAGGAGTCCACGTCCACCCGCGGCGCCGCACCCGTCGTGACGGCCGGGCCCCCGGCGGAGTCGGCGGCCAGTACCTCGATCAGCTCCGTACGGCTGCGGACCACGGCCGCCCACCGGCGGTCCATCACCTTGCGGCCCAGGTTGAGACTGAAACAGATGTCGTCAAGCCGCAGGTCGGGGCGGGCGATCAGCCACTCCCTCAGGCGGGCGCGCTGACGGGCCAGCGCCTCGTCGTCCAGGGCGGACAGCGTGGCCAGCCGCGGCCTGCCGTCGGCCTCGGGGGCCCGCTCGGCGACTGTCGGCGCCTCCTCGAGGACCAGGTGCGCGTTGTAGCCGCCGCCGCCGATCGAGGTGATGCCCGCACGGCGGATGCCGGACTCCGCCGCCCAGTCCGTCGTCTCCAGCTGCGGTACGAACGGGGTGCTGGGGAAGTCGAGGTCCTGGTTGACGTCGGTGAGGTTGATCGTCGCCGGCAGCTTCTTGTGGAAGAGGGCCAGCGCGGCCTTCATCGCGCCGAAGCCGCCCGACACCACGCCGCCGTGACCCACGTTGCCCTTGACCCCGCCGATCGACGTGGTGGCGGTCTGCTTGCCGAACGCCATGCTCGCCGCGTGCACCTCCAGCTCGTCGGTCATCGGCAGACCGAGACCGTTGGCCTCGTACATGGACACGGTGTCCGGGGTGACGCCGCCGACCTCCATGGCGGCGGCGATGCACGCGCTCAGCCGCTCGGGCTGGGCCAGGCCGTAGGCCATCGCGCTGACACCGTTGTTGTTCACGGCCGAGCCCTTGACCACGGCGTAGATGTGGTCGCGGTCGGCGACGGCCTCGGCCAGCGGCTTCAGCAGGACGGTGACGACACCGCTGGACAGGGCGGTGCCGGTGCCGTTGGCGTCGAACGGGCGGCAGTGGCCGTCCTTGGAGAGGATGCGGTTCTCCTCCCACAGGTGACCGCGGGGGTGCGGCAGCCGGACCATCGCGCCACCGGCGATCGCCATGTCGGTCTGGCCGAGCAGCAGCGACTGGCAGGCCAGGTGCACCGCGTAGTGGAAGCCGGCGCAGACGGCGGCGACGGTGACGGCCTCGCCGGTCAGCCCCATGTAGTACAGGGCGTTGGACGTCATGGTGTCCGGCGACCACGCCAGACTCGCCTCGATCGCCTCGGGGCCGACCGACACCCGGTCCGGCGGAGAGCTGTAAAGGGCTGCGGTCTGCGGGTTGTTGGCGCCGTACATGCCTATCTCGGCCCTGACCCGGTCCGGGTCGTAGCCGCCGTCCTCGAGCGTCTCCCAGGCGCTCTCCAGGAACAGGCGGTTCTCCGGGGTCATCGCGGCCGCCATGCGGTCGCTGATGCCGAACACCGAGGGATCGAACTTGTCGTACGTGTCGAGCACACCGCAGGCCCGTACGTAGAACGGGCTGTGGATCAGGGTCTCGTCGACGTGGATGTCGTCCTTCTCCAGGAACGACACGGACTCCCTGCCGTGGACGAGGTTGTCCCAGAACTGCTCCTTGGTGCGGGCTCCGGGCGACCGGAGGGACATGCCGATGACGGCCACGTCACCCGGGTCGTAGTCCTGCTCGGGGCTGTCGGTCATGGAAACGCTCCTGCTTCGAGGCGAGTGGCGAGTGGCGTGTGGCGAGCGACGTGGCTCAGCTGTCGGTGGGGGCGGCGCGGCCGCGCAGCGCGGCGCGCCGGGCGCCGGCGCGGCGGCGGGCCGACTCGACCACCTCGGGGGTGGCGCCGGTCTCGGTGTCGAGCCAGCGGGCCAGGGAGGCGATGTCACGGAAACTGAACAGGTCGGGCACGCGGACGCGACGGTCGAACCTCCGGGTCATCAGCCTGGCCAGCCGGACGAGCAGCAGCGAGTCGCCGCCGAGGTCGTAGAAGGCGGCCTGGACGTCGATGCTCGCCGGTTCGAGGTCGAGTAACTGGCCCCAGATCTCCGCCAGCGCCACCTCGGTCGGCGTACTGGCGGCCCTCAGCGGAGGACCGGAAGCGACGGCCGGCGGATCGGGCAGCGCCGCGCGGTCGAGCTTTCCGCCCGGCGCCAGCGGGAGCGCCGTCAGGAACACGAGGGTCCCCGGCACCATGTAGTCGGGCAGTTCGGCGGCGAGCTCGCCGGTGAGGGCGGTCTGGAGTCCGGCGTCCAGCCAGACGCCGTCCCGGGAGTCGCCGTCCCTGGACTCGCCGTTCCTGGAGTCGCCGTTCCTGGAGTCGCCGTCCGGGGAGTCGCCGTCCCGTGAGCTGCTCTCCGGCACGACGTAACCGATGAGCTTGTTCCCCCGTACGACGGCGGCGGCCTCCCGCACCCCTGGGCAGCCGGTCAGCCGCGCCTCGACCTCCTCCAGCTCGACACGGAAGCCGCGCAGCTTCACCTGGTGGTCGGAACGGCCGCCGAACCGGAGCTCGCCGTCGTCGGTGCACGTGACGACGTCCCCCGTGCGGTACATGCGCTCGCCGTCCAGGAACGGGTCCGGCACGAACCGCTCGGCGGTGGTGCGCGGCCGGTTCACATAGCCGTGGGCGAGGCCGACGCCGCCGACGTACAGCTCGCCCGGCACGCCGGCCGGCAGCGGCTTCAGGTTCTCGTCGAGGACGTAGGCGCGGGCACTGGCCGACGGCGTGCCGATCGAGGGCTCGTCGGTCCCGTCCTCCGGCACCCACTTGTGCGAGGTGAAGACGGTCGCCTCGGTGGGGCCGTAGGCGTTGTAGACCCGGTCGGCGCCGGTCTCCCGGTACGCCCGGTCCACCAGCTTGCGCCGCAGGGGCTCGCCGCCGAACACGACCGTGCGCACGTTCGGCGGCAGGGCGCCGGCGTCGAGCAGGCTGTTCATCACCGACGGGACGACGTTGAGGTGGGTGATCCTTTCGGCGTGCGGGCTGTCCGGCAGGTGGACGGCGCTCTCCACGAGGACGACGGCGCCGCCGCGGCACAGCGCCGGGAAGATCTCCATCACGGACATGTCGAAGCAGACCGAGCTCGCCGCCGAGATGCCGCTCATGTCGCGGCCGTCGAAGATCCGGTCCATCTCCGACAGCATGGCGACGCAGCCGCCGTGGTGGATGGCCACGCCCTTCGGCACGCCGGTGGATCCCGAGGTGTAGATGATGTACGCCGTGTCGCCGGGCACGACCGGTACGGGCTTCTCGCCGGGCTCGGTCGTCACGGTCTCGCCCAGGACGACCACGGTCGGGCCGGCCGGGCAGTTGGCCCGGGACGCGGGCGTGGTCAGCAGCAGCCGCGTCCCGCTGTCCCGGACCATGAAGGACAGCCGCTCGGCCGGGTACTTCGGGTCCAGCGGGACGTAGCAGGAGCCGGCGCGCAGGACGGCCAGGAGGGCGACGAGCAGGTCGGGCGTGCGCTCGACACAGATGCCGACCGGGACACCGGGGCCGGCGCCGTCGGCGACGAGCCGCTCCGCAAGCACCCGGGACCGCTCGGCCAGGTCGCCGTAGGTCAGGACGCCTGCGTCGGCGTAGACCGCGGGGGCGCCGGGGTTCTTGACCGCTTGCTCGATGAACTCGGAGTGCAGGGTCTCGGTCACTGGTCCGACTCCTCGGGGAGGCCGCTCGCCGCGATGTCCCGCAGGGCCAGGTCGGGTTGGGCCATCGAGGCGAAGAGCACGGTGCGGTAGAGCGCGAGCAGGGCCGTCACGGTCTCCCTTTCCAGGTAGCTCGGCTTGTACTGGATGTGGCCGACGACCTCGCCGTCGATGTCGGCCATGGAGATCTCCAGGTCGAACTTGGCGAGGTGCCTGCGCACCTGGAGCGGTTCGAGCGGGAGGGCGCCGTCGGGCGCGAGGGTGTCGCCGATGCCGTGGAAGAGCTTCACGGACCGGGGGAACGCGTCGGAGGACAGCCAGTTCACCACCACGTCGAACCACGGGGAACGGCCCTCGGCCCGGGGCGGCTTCAGATGGGATGCCAGCAGGTCGAGCGGGTAGTTCATGTGCTCGACCAGGCCGAGCGAGAAGGCGTGGACCTCGCCCAGCAGGTCCCGGAAACTGCGGTCGCCGGACGGCTCCGCGCGTACCAGCACCGTGTTGAGGTAATAGCCGATCGCGGACTCCCAGCCGGGTTCGGCGCGTTGGGCGACGGCGGTGGCCAGGACGGAGTCCTCGACCCCGGCCGCGCGGTTGAGGGTCGCGAAGAAGCCGGCCAGGACGACGGTGCTGATCGACACGCCCTCGCGTACCGCGAACTCCCTGAGCAGCCGCGCCTCTTCGGCGCTCCAGCGGAGCGTCAGGTCGCGGCCTTCGTAGGTGACGCCCGGGGGCCGCTCCCTGGTGGACAGGTCGAGGTGGGCGGGCGGGTCGGCCAGCTTCCCCGACCACCACTCCAGCGCCGCGTCGGCCGCAGGGCCGGCCAGCCACTCCCGCTCCCAGGCGACGAACTCCGTGTAGGGAGCGACCGGTTCACGGGCGGCGGGGTCGGCGCCCGCGTAGAACTCCTGGAGCTCCCGGATCATCACGTCCGCCGAGGCCGCGTCCGAAGCGATGTGGTGCACGAGCACCAGCAGGTAGTGGTCCGCGGGCCCGCGTGTCATCAACACCACGCGCACCAACGGCCCGTTGTCCAGGTCCAGCGGCTCGTGCCCGTACTCGGCCAGTTCCTCGCGCGCCTGTTCGTCGTCCAGGTCCGTGCTGTCCACGACGAGGAACTCGTACACCGGCTCGTCCAGGATGACCTGGTGCGGCCGGCCGCCGGCCTCGACGAAGAGCGTGCGCAGCGCGGGATGCCGCTCCATCACGGCCCGTACGGCGAGGTCGAGCGCCTTCTCGTCGACCTCGGCACGGATCCGGGCCGCCACCATGAAGTTGTAGGGCACGGCGTCCGGTGAGACCTGCTGCATGAACCACAGCGAGGCCTGGCCGTGGGACGCCGGCGCCAGTTCGAGACCGAGACCGCCGGCCCGCAGCCGCTCCGACGCCGGTGCGTCGGCGGGATCCAGGAACCCGCGAGCGACCAGCTCCTCCACCAGCTCCTCGGCGTCCACCTCGGACAGGTCGTCGAGGAACGACCGGGCCGGCTGGGGCTCGGGTGCCGGTGCAGGCTTTGCCACAGCCTTCGCCTGCGGTTCCGGCGTCCCCCCGATGGTCTCGACGACGTGGTCGACGACCTCGGATATGGTCCGGCCGTCCAGGAACACCACCGGCGACACGCGCTGTCCGAACAGCGACTGCAGCCTGTTGACGAGGCGGATCGCCAGCATCGAGTCGAGACCGAAGTCCCGCAGTTCGGCGCCGGCGTCGAGCGTGCCGGCCGGCACACCCAGCGCGTCGGCGAGCTCGCCGAGGACGACGTCCTTCAGCGGCCTGTCCGCCACGGATTCGACGACGGACCCGGCCACAGTGACAGCCACGGAATCGGTCACGTTCTCGGCGGTCGGTGTCGGTGTCGACGCGACGTGGGGGACAGGCGCGGTGTCCAGCCAGTAGCGGTCCTTCTGCCATTGCACGAGCGGGGTTTCCACGACCTCGACGTCGTCGGTGAACAACGAGTCGAAGGTCAGCGGCAGCCCCCGGACGTACAGCGAAGCGGCCGCCCCCAGCAGGCAGCGGACGTCGCTCTCGTCGCGCCGCAGGGAGTTGATCGCGTGCACACGGGCGCCACGGGTCAGCGCGATCTCCTCGACCGCGCCGCGCAGCGTCTCGTGCGGGCCGATCTCGATGAAGGTGCCGACACCCTCGTCGACCAGCGCACCGATCGTCTCGGCGAACCGCACCTGGTTGCGCAGGTTGTGCACCCAGTAGTCGACGTCCGTGACCGGGTTCACCGTGTCGGCCAGTGCCGTGGAACGGAACTCGATCGTGTTCGTCAACGGGCTGATCCCGTCGATGCGTTCGCGCAGCGGCTGGATCAGCGGATCCATGCCGGGGCTGTGCACCGGCCGCTCGACCCGGATCCTCCTGGTCGAGATCCCGGCTTGCTTCAGGTCGGCCTCCAGGGCGTTGATGCCCTCGGGCGAGCCCGAAACCGCCGCGCTGGTGGGGCTGTTCACCACGGCGATGGCCACGTGCTCCGCGTACGGGGCGATCCTCGGCAGCAGCTCCTGCTCCGGCAGGTCGACCGAGATCATGGCCCCGGCGGCCGCCTTCCGTTCGAGCAGGTGCGACCGGGCGACCACGACACGGGCGGCGTCGTCCAGCGACAGCGACCCGGCGACACAGGCGGCCGCGACCTCGCCCAGGCTGTGCCCGACGACGGCGGCCGGCTGGATGCCGAGTCCGAGCCAGACCTTCGCCAGCGAGACCTGCAAGGCGAACAGCACGGGCTGCTGGAAGTCCATCTCCTCGAACCGGGCCTCGTCGGCCGGGGCGTCGAGCTGGTCGAGCACCGAGCAGCCGCCGGCCGCCCGCACGGCGGCGTCGCAGGCGTTCATCCACGTACGGAAGCCGGCGTGCGAACGCAGGAGCTCCCGTCCCATGCCGACCCACTGCGTCCCGCCGCCGGAGAACACCAGCGCCACCCGCCGGTCGCTGTTGCCGGCGACCGTGCCCGTGACGACGTCGGGGTGCGGCCGGCCGGCGGCGACCCGGGCGAGTCCGTCCAGGACGTCCTGACGGTTGCGGGCGAACAGCGCGATCCGCTGGTTGTGGTGGGTACGCCGGGTCGCGAGCGTGTACGCGAGGTCGGAGACCCGCAGGCCCGCGTCGCGTTCGACGTGGTTGGACAGCTCGCGGCAGGTGTCGGCCAGCGCGTCCGCTGTGCGCGCCGTGACGGGCACGAGGTGCACCTGCCCGTCGGGCGCGGCGTCGCCCTGGCTCGGCGTGACGTGTCGTCCCCGGTCACCCGCGAGGAACGGGCCGGGCGTGACGGGGTGGCCGGCGGCGTGCAGCGCGCCGAGCGAGCCGAGCAGGGTCCAGGCCTCGTCGGTGCCGCGCCGGAGCGAGGGCAGGGTGGTCGCCTCCGGCAGGATCTCGGCCACGGACTTGAGCAGGACGGGATGCGGACTGAGCTCGATGACGGCGTCGACGTCGTGGTCGTGCAGGGCCGTCAGGGCGTCGACCACCCGGATCTCCCCGCGCAGGTTGTCCGCCCAGTAGTCCGGCCCGAGCTCCGTACCGTCGACGAGTGCGCCGGTGACCGTCGAGACCATCGGGACGCGGGTGCTCCGGGGCGTGATGCCGTCGAGTTCGACCTTCAGCGGGGCGAGGACGTGGTCGACCAGCGGCGAGTGCGGTGCATGGCCCATCCGCACCCGGTGGCTCGTGACGCCCTCGTCGGTCAGCCGCTGGACGAGTCCGTCGATCTCCTGCGGTGTGCCGGTGACCAGCGTCGAGTGCAGGCCGTTGTGGCCGGCGATCGTGAGCTGTCCGGTCAGGTACGGCCTGACGGCGTCGGCACCGGTCGTGACCACGATGCCGTCGCCGCGTCCGACGGCGAGCTGCTGGAGCAGCCGGCCGTGGCCGGCGGCAAGACGGGAGGCGTCCTCGAAGTCGAGCGCGCCGGCGATGTGGGAGGCGGCGAACTCGCCGACGCTCTGTCCCACGACGACGTCCGGCTCCACTCCCAGGGAGCGCCAGGCGTCGGCCAGGGCGACCTGGATCGAGAACAGCAGCGGCTGGAAGACGTCCATGTCGTCGATGCGGCCGTCGGCCGCCAGCATCTGGTCGACGAGCGAGAAGCCGAGCAGCTCCCGCATCCGCTTGTCGGAGCGCATCATCGACCGGCGGAACACGGGCATGCCGGCGAGGAGTTGCCGGCCCATGCCCACCCACTGCGAGCCGTTGCCCGAGAAGAGGAATGCCACCCGGGGCCTGCGTCCGGTCGCTTCCCCGACGTTCAGCCCGTCGGCCGGCGTGCCGCCGGTGAAGGCGTCCAGCTGCGTCCTGAGTTCGGTCAGGTCACGGGCGGCGGCGGCGAGCCGGAACGTTCCGTCGCCGGGAGTCCGCCGGCAGACCGCTCGCAGGTCGTCCTCGTCGCGCAGCGCCGCGGCCCGTTCGGCCAGAGCCTCCGGTGAGTCCTCGGCCAGCAGGAGGAGCGTGCCCTCGGGCTGCGGCAGTTCCTCGACGACGACGTGACAGATCGCGCCGCCGAAGCCGAACGAGCTGACGCCGCCGCGGCGCGCGTCCGACCGCCGGGGCCATGCCGTGAGCCGGTCCTGGACGGTGAGGTTGTACTCGTCGAACAGGATCTGCGGGTTCGGGGAGGTGTAGTGCAGGCTGGGCGGCAGCACGCGGTTGCGGATCGACAGCGCGAGCTTGACCAGGCCGACGATGCCGGCCGCCGCCTCCAGATGTCCGACGTTGGACTTGACGGAGCCGAGCCGCAGCGGCTCGGCGCGGTCGCCGCCCAGGACCGCGCCGATGGCGTTGGCCTCGATGGGGTCGCCGAGGGGGGTCGCGGAGCCGTGGCACTCGATGTAGTCCACGAGGGACGGCGCGATACCGGCCCGCCGGTACGCGTTGCGGAGCATCAGCTCCTGCGCCTGCGGGTTCGGCGCGGTCATGCCGTTGCTCAGACCGTCGTTCTGGGAGGAGCTGCCCTTGATCACGCAGTAGACGGGCAGGTCGCGTTCGAGGGCCACGCTCAGCGGGGCGAGTACGACGACTCCGGCGCCCTCGCCGCGGACGTAGCCGTCGGCCCGGGCGTCGAACGACTTGCAGCGGCCGTCCGGGGCGAGCGCGCCCATCGCGTCCATGGCGGTGTAGTAGTCGGAGACGAAGCTCAGGTTCACGCCTCCGGCGAGGACCAGCTCGCTCTCTCCCATCCAGATCGACTGGCAACCCGCGTGCACCGAGACCAGCGACCCGGCGCAGGCGGCGTCGATGGCCATGCTCGGGCCCTGGAGGCCGAGGACGTAGGAGACGCGGTTGGCGATGATGCCGTCGTGCATGCCGGTCGCGGTGTGCGGGGTGATCTGGACGTCGGGCCCGCGGTAGTGCGCGAGCGCGGCGTAGTCGCCCCAGCAGGAGGCCATGAACACGCCGGTCTCGGTGCCGACGAGGCTGTCGGGCGCGACGCCCGCGTCCTCCAGCGCCTCCCAGGCGAGCTCCAGGATCAGGCGCTGCTGTGGATCCATCTGGACGGCTTCGCGGGGGGAGATGCCGAAGAACAGCGGATCGAACTGGTCGATGCCGTCGATGAACCCGCCCCAGCGAGCCGAGCCGCGCAGCAGGTCGCGGCGGGCGGCCGGTACCGGACCGACGGCGTCGCGGCCCTCGGACAGGAACGTCCAGAAGGAGGACGGGTCGGGCCCGCCGGGGAAGCGGCAGCCGATGCCCACGATCGCGACGGGCTCGTGCGAGGCCGTACGGCGCTCGGTGCCGGGCGTGGGCTCCGCCGCCCGCGGGCCGTCCACGAGAGCCCGGCACAGCTCGTCGACGGAGGGGTATTGCCACATCCAGGTGACGGGAACCTTCCAGCCGACGAATTCGGATAAGGAGGTGGCGAGATGGGTGAATTTAAGTGAATCGAGACCGTATCGGTGCATCGGTGTCCAGCGGTCCACCGAGCCCTTGGGCAGATCCATCAGCTCGACAATGCGAGAAAGAAGAAACTCCGTTAAGGCATGCCGATCTCGTTCTGCATGCTTTTGGGGCATTACGGCTCCTCAGCAGGGCGGGTGGTATGGGCCGACAGAGCTGTGTCGTGGCAGGACGATGGAGAGGGCTGCGGCGCACGTACGGGCCGCGTCGGTGGACACGGCCGCGGCCTGCGGTCTCGAAATGACTCATGTCGAGTCATCCGCGCGCTCCTGGTCGCGTCGCTCCGCGACGGCGATCCCAGGTCTAGAACCAGCGGGCTTAAATGGCCCGTATGACGAAGTAGTTGCCCCGATCGACCAACATCAGACTGCCACTCTGGGAAAGGCGAGACAAGGGTGCCTCCGGGGTCGGATGGTGCGCTGGCGTGATTTGGGCCCCGGCTGACCGGATCGACTCGATCAATGCGTGTGGAGTGGTTCGGAAGTTCCTGGGATTCGAGGCGGACTGGACAGCGGGCGGACGACCTTGCAAGCTGCTCGGCATGAAATACATGAACCACCGAAAGGAACTTGCCACCGTGCGGCAAGTGTTTTCGGCCGATGTCGACATTGCTTTATTCAGGCGTCCCCCGCACACGCCTGTCACGGTTGCGGGTGACGCATGACCGGTATCGAGGTGATGCCACGGCACAGGCCGGGCCTGGCACTCGGCGTACTGGCCGGAGCGCTCGCGCTGGACGTGAGCGGTCTCGGGGTGCTCAACGCCGCGCTTCCGTCGGTCGGAGCGCGTTTCGGCCTGGACGACAGCACGCTCCAGTGGGTCATGATCGCCTACGCCGTGACGTTCGCCGGCTTCCTGTTGGTGGGCGGCCGCCTGGCCGACGTGCTGGGCCGCCGGCGCGTGTTCGAGTTCGGGGTCGCCCTGTTCACGGCGGCCGCGCTGGTCGGGGCCGTGGCGCCGGACACCGCGGTGCTGCTCGGCGCGCGGGCGGTCCAGGGCATCGGCGCGGCCCTGTCGGGTCCGGCCGCACTGGCCCTGCTGACCGAGGTGTTCCCGGCCGGCCCGGAGCGCAACCGGGCATTCAGCGTGTACGCGGCGGTCGGCGCCGCGAGCTTCAGCGGCGGGGTGCTGCTGGGCGGCGTGCTGACCCAGTTCTTCGGCTGGCGGTCGGTGTTGTGGTTCTCGGTGGCCCTGGGTCTCGTCGTGCTGGCCGCGACGCGCGCCGGGCTGCCCGGCGGTGTCGGGCGCGGCGGCAGCCTGGACCTGCCCGGTGCGATCACCGGCACGCTCGGCCTCACCCTGCTGATCGTCGGCGTGAGCACCGGCGGCGCGGCGGCCTGGATCGCGCTCTCCGCCGCGGTGGCGTTCCTGGTGTTCTTCGTGGTGCGCGAGCACCGCACCGCCGACCCGGTCCTCCCTCTCGGCCTCTTCCGGATCGCGTCGGTACGGGCCGCGAGCCTGGCGGCGTTCCTCCAGTACATGGGCTCGGTCGGGATGTTGTTCTTCGCGCCGCTGTATCTGCAGGGCATGCTGGACTACTCCCCGCTCGAGTCCGGTCTCGCGCTCGTGCCGATGTCGGTGGCCGTGTTCCTCACCGCCAACTTCGCGACCGGGCGCCTGCTCGCCCGGCACACCCCGCGCACGCTGATGGCCGTCGGGCTCGTCCTGATCGGCGTGGGAACGGGACTGTGGCTGAGCACGCCGCAGGACGGCAGTTACGTGCTGCACGTGCTGCCCGGCCTGGTCGTCAGCGGCATCGGCCAGGGGCTGAACTTCCCCTCGATGACGTCCGCCGCGCTCACCGGCGTGCCGCCGGAGCGACACGCGGTCGCCGGCGCGGTGAACGTCGTGGCGCAGCAGATCGGCGCCAGCGTCGGTGTGGCGGTCATGGTCCTGATCGCGGCGACCAGCGGTGACCAGCTCACGGGCTACCACCTGGCCTACGTCGCGGCGGCCGTCGCGTGTGTGATCGGAGCGGTGGCCATCGCCGCGGTACGAAAGCCCTGACGGACGACGCTGACGCTCCGGCACGCCTCCCCGGAATTCGGGATTCGGAATTCCGAATTCGGGATCCAGGATCAGCCGGCGAGGCGTGCCGGACCCGATTTCGGTCACATGGATGACCCGATTGACCGATTCGCCTCTGGCCGTGGATCGGCGGCTACCGAGGCGAGGTCACCTCATGCGTCGAAACTCGAAACGCCATGGCGATGATGGCGTGCTCCCATTCCAGAAGCCTGATGGTGAACTCTCGTTCCACTTGCGGGATCGGGTTCATGAAATCAGAAACACGGGGTCCCGAAATGACGGGAGGGCGGGCAGCGCCACAGCGCCACCCGCCCTCCGCACGGGGCACCGGACCCTCACCCGGTGCCCCGCGCTGCCACCCAGGGTCGTCAGCCTGGGGTACCGGGTCTCTCCTCCCGGTCGTATCCATGGAATCCGCGTCCTGCCTTGCGCCCCAGGAGGCCCGCCTCGACCATCCGCAGGAGCAGTGGGGGCGGGGCGTACAGCGGTTCCTTGAACTCGTCGTAGAGCGAGCCGGCGATGGAGGCGACGGTGTCGAGGCCGATCAGGTCGGCGAGCCGGAGCGGTCCCATCGGGTGGGCGCAGCCCAGTTCCATCCCCCGGTCCACGTCGGCCGGCGACGCGAAGCCCGACTCGGTCATCCGGATCGCGGACAAGAGGTACGGCACGAGCAGGGCGTTGACCACGAAGCCGGCCCGGTCGGTGGACCGGATGACGGTCTTGCCGAGGGTGGTCGTGGCGAAGTCGGTGACGGTCCGCCGCGTGGTCTCGGCGGTGTGCAGGGTGGTCACGACCTCGACGAGGGGGAGCACCGGGACCGGGTTGAAGAAGTGGAGTCCCACGACCCGGTCGGCGCGGCTCGTGGCCATGCCCAGGCGCATGACGGGGAGGGAGGACGTGTTGGTGGCGAGGATCGCCTCGGGATCGGCGACGACCTTGTCGAGGGCCGTGAACACCTCGGTCTTGGCGTCGGCGTCCTCGACGACCGCCTCGACCACGAGCTGCCGGTCCGCCAGGTCTCCGAGGTCGGAGGTGACGGTGATCCGGTCGAGCGCGCTCTCGGCGGAGGACCGGTCGAGCTTGCCCCGCTGGACGGCCCGTTCGAGGGAGACCGCGATCCGTTCGCGGGCGGCTGCGGCGGCCGGACCGCTCACCTCGCGCAGGATGGTGTCGAGTCCGGCGCGTGCGCAGACCTCGGCGACGCCGGCGCCCATCTGACCGCCACCGACGACGCCCACGCGCCGGATGTCCGCGGCGCTGGTGTCCACGGCGCTCGTGTCTGCAGACCTCATGTCCGCGGCTCCGCGGTCCGGACGAGGTGGCGCTCGTAGGCGGAGGGGGTGAAGAAGGAGGGGAGGTCGGCCGCGAGCGCGGTCTCCTCGAACAACTCCCGCACCTCGTCCAAGGCCGCCTGCGGGAACTCGTCCCCGAGCGCGGCCAGTTCCGCGTCCAGAAGACGCAGGACGGTCTCGCGGTCGACGACGCGATGGCGAAGCCACTGCCAGATCTGGACGCGGGCGATCTCCGCCGTGGCGGCGTCCTCCATGAGCCCGTGGAGGGCCACCGCGCCCTGGCCGCGAAGCCAGGCGTCGTAGTACCGCAGGGTGACGGCGATGTTGGTCCGCAGCCCCTCGTCCGTCGGCGGGCCGCTGATCCGGCGGACGGAGAGCAGGTCGGCCGCCGTGACCTCCACGTCCTCGCGGGTCCGGTGGATCTGGTCGGGCCGGTCGCCGAGCACGGCGTCGAAGACCTCGTGGCAGGTCGGGACGAGTCCGGGGTGGGCGACCCAGGAGCCGTCGAAGCCGTCCTCGGCCTCGCGTTCCTTGTCGAGCCGCACGGTGGCCAGTGCGGCGGCGCGGGCCTCCGGGTCCCTGCTCGGGATCTGGGCGGCCATGCCGCCGATGGCGTGGGCGCCGCGCTTGTGGCAGGTGCGGACGAGCAGTTCGGTGTAGGCGCGCATGAAGGGGGCGGTCATGGTGACCTTGGCCCGGTCGGGCAGCAGGAAGTCGGTGCGGTGGCCGAAGGTCTTGATGAGGCTGAACAGGTAGTCCCAGCGCCCGGCGTTGAGGCCGGAGCTGTGCTCGCGCAGCTCGTAGAGGATCTCCTCCATCTCGAAGGCGGCGGTGATCGTCTCGATGAGGACGGTGGCCCTGATCGTGCCCCGGGGGATGCCGAGGAGGTCCTGCGCCAGCAGGAAGACGTCGTTCCAGAGGCGGGCCTCGTAGGCGTTCTCCAGCTTGGGGAGGTAGAAGTACGGGCCGCGTCCGGCGTCGATCTGCCGCTGCGCGCAGTGGAAGAAGTAGAGGCCGAAGTCGACGAGGGAGGCGGGGGCGGGGCGGCCGCCGAGCTCCAGGTGGTGTTCGTCGAGGTGCCAGCCGCGCGGCCGGACCGTGATGGTGCCGGGATTCGGGCCCAGCCGGTACTCCTTGCCCTCCGGGCTCGTGAAGTCGAGCCGGCGCTCGACGGCGTCCAGCAGCACCAGCTGGCCGCCGATGACGTTCTCCCAGGTGGGTGCGGTGGCGTCCTCGAAGTCGGCCATCCAGACCCGCGCACTGGAGTTCAGCGCGTTGACGGCCATGCGCCGCTCCGGCGGGCCGGTGATCTCGACGCGGCGGTCGGTGAGTCCGGGGGCGGGCGGCGCGACCCGCCAGGACGCGTCGGACCGGATCCGGGAGGTGGCGCGCGAGAAGTCGAGCGGGGTGCCCGTCGCGAGGCGGATGGCCCGGCGGCGGCGCTCCTTGAGGACCCACTGCCGCCGCTCGGCGAAGGCGTCGGCGAGCAGGGCGACGAAGTCGAGGGCGGCGGGCGTGAGGATCTGCTCGTGGCGCTCGCCCGGTGCGGCGAGGACACGCACCCGACGGGTCAGTGCGCTGGTGGTCATCGAACTCTCCTGAGCTGGGAGGGGAACGGGAGGGCGGGCGGAGACGGTCGCCCGCCCCCCCGTTCGTCCGGGACGCGAGCCGGTGGGACGCCGGACCGGCGGTCTGGCGGTCAAGCGGTCTGGCGGTCAAGCGGTCAAGCGGTCAAGCGGCCTAGTGGAACTGCTCTTCCTCCGTGGAGCCGGCGAGCGCGGTGGTGGACGAGGCCGGGTTGACGGCGGTGGAGACGAGGTCGAAGTAGCCGGTGCCGACCTCGCGTTGGTGCTTCACGGCGGTGAACCCCTGCGCCTGCGCGGCGAACTCCCGCTCCTGGAGGTCGACGTACGCGGTCATGCCGTGCTCGGCGTAGCCGCGGG
This sequence comes from Streptomyces sp. NBC_01255, assembly GCF_036226445.1. NCBI lineage: Bacteria > Bacillati > Actinomycetota > Actinomycetes > Kitasatosporales > Streptomycetaceae > Streptomyces > Streptomyces sp. NBC_01255. The sequence continues at coordinate 1,780,321 of NZ_CP108474.1, read as the reverse complement.
CGAGGTCGAACATGCCGTGGTTGAGGGAGTGGAAGCCGGCCAGGGTGATGAACTGGAAGCGGTAGCCCATCGCGCCCAGCTCCCGCTGGAACTTGGCGATCTGGTCGTCGTCCAGGGCGGCCTTCCAGTTGAAGGACGGCGAGCAGTTGTACGCCAGCATCCGGTCCGGGTGCTCGGCGTGGATCGCCTCGGCGAACTCCCGGGCCTGGGCGAGGTCCGGAGTGCCCGTCTCGACCCAGATGAGGTCGGCGTACGGGGCGTAGGCCAGGCCGCGGGCGATGACCGGCGCCATGCCGTTCCGGACGCGGTAGAAGCCTTCGGCGGTGCGCTCGCCGGTGACGAACCGCGCGTCGCGCTCGTCCACGTCGCTGGTGATGAGGTTCGCGGCGAGGGCGTCCGTACGGGCGATGATCACGGTCGGGGTGTCGGCGATGTCCGCCGCGAGCCGCGCCGCGTTGAGGGTGCGGATGTGCTGGGCGGTGGGCACGAGGACCTTGCCGCCGAGGTGTCCGCACTTCTTCTCGGAGGCCAGCTGGTCCTCGTAGTGGATGCCGGCCGCGCCGGCCGCGATCATCGCCTTGGTCAGCTCGAAGGCGTTCAGCGGGCCGCCGAACCCGGCCTCGGCGTCGGCGACGATCGGGGCCAGCCAGTCGGTCGTGTCGGTGCCGCCCTCGGCGGTGGCGATCTGGTCGGCGCGCAGGAGGGCGTTGTTGATCCGACGGACCACCTGGGGAACGGAGTTGACCGGGTAGAGGCTCTGGTCGGGGTACGTGTGCCCGGCCTGGTTGGCGTCGGCGGCGACCTGCCAGCCCGACAGGTAGATCGCCTGGAGGCCGGCCCTGACCTGCTGGACCGCCTGCCCGCCGGTCAGCGCGCCGAGGGCGTGGACGTAGTCCCGGTCGTGCAGCTGCCGCCACAGCCGCTCGGCCCCGCGCCGGGCGAGGGTGTGCTCCTCGCGGACGCTGCCCGAGAGACGCACCACGTCCTCGGCCCCGTAGGTGCGCTCGATCCCCTTCCAGCGCGTGTCCGTCGCCCAGCGCCGGGCCAGCTCCTCGGCCGCCTGCGTCCTCGCGTCTGCTGCCATGACCGTCACCGTCTCCTTGGATCTGCCGCGTTTGCCAAGCCCGAACGGTTGCCCGCGAAGGGTGTGGCACTGCGTGTCTCGATAGGGGGTGCGGCCCGCCCGTGCCTGGATGACGCGGAGGTGAGCAATCCCGCCGCTCCAGGTCGCGCCGTACCGGGAAGGCCGAGATCAGGGCATGAATTGGTTCCCGGGTCCGGGCCCGGACCTACTGCGTCCGGCGGGCCGCACTCAGACTCTGGCAGCGGCACGGGGTGTCATCAATCGTGGACGTCTGCCAACTTCCGCGAATCTTCCGGCCCGCAATTGCCAACTTTGTTAAGAGAAAGAAGGCACCCGGGTCCGCGTACGCTGACCCGGGCGCGGACCGATCCGGCCCGGGGTGCCGGGGGACCGACCGGGAGGACGCGGGTGAGCAAGACCTACGCGGGAGCGCGGCTGCGACGGCTGCGGGAGGAGCGCCGGATGAGCCAGGCCGAGCTGGCGCGGTCCCTGGGCATCTCCCCGAGCTACCTCAACCAGATGGAGCACGACGCCAGACCGCTCACCGTGCCCGTACTGCTCCGGCTGACCGAGACCTTCGGCGTCGACCCGGGCTTCTTCTCCGAGCGCGACACCAGCCGCCTCATCGCCGACCTGCGGGAGGCCCTGGCCGGTGAACTCGCCGCCGCCCGGGTCTCCGCCTCCGACCTGTCCGACCTCGCCTCCCGGATGCCCGAGGTCGCACAGGTCCTGGTCGCTCTCGGCCGGCGCAACCACGAGCTGGGCGAACGCCTTGCCGACGTCGCGGATCCCCGCGGCGCCGACCCGGAGCTGCCGCGCTCCCCGCACGAGGAGATCCGCGACTTCTTCTACCGCCGGCAGAACTACCTCGACGAGACCGACCGCGCGGCCGAGGCCCTCGCGACGGAGATCGGCATCAAGCCCGGGGACGTCGTCAGGACCCTGACGGACCGGCTCTCCGACGCCCACGGGGTCCGCCTGTCCTCTGAGAGCGGCGAACGCCTGCACCACTACGACGAGTCCACCCGTTCGCTGCACCTGTCGGCGCTCCTGCGCCCCGGCCAGCGGGCCTTCCGCATGGCCACCCAGCTGGCGCTCCTGGAGTACGGGGACGGCCTGGACCGGCAGGCGGCCGAGGACTTCCCGCCCGGTGGCCCCGCGCACCGGCTGGCCCGCATCGGCATCGCGAACCACTTCGCGGCCGCGCTGATCCTGCCGTACGAGCCGTTCCACGCGGCGGCGGAGGAGTTCCGGTACGACATCGAGCGGCTCACCGACCGCTTCGGGCTCGGCTACGAGACCGTCTGCCACCGCCTCAGCACCCTCCAGCGCCCCCGCCTGCGGGGTGTCCCCTTCTCCTTCGTCCGGGTGGACCGGGCGGGGAACATGTCGAAGCGGCAGTCGGCCACCGGCTTCCATTTCTCCCGCTCCGGCGGCACCTGCCCCCTGTGGAACGTGTACGAGGCCTTCGCCGCACCCGGCCGCATCCACGTCCAGGTCGCGGCCATGCCCGACGGGCAGCGCTACCTCTGGACGGCACGCGCCGTCACCCGGCACCGCGGCGGCTGGGGCCGGCCCGGCAAGACCTTCGCCATCGGCCTCGGCTGCGAGATCCGCCACGCCCACCGGCTGGTGTACTCCGACGGCCTCGACCTGGACAACACGGCCGCCGCCACCCCGATCGGCATGGGATGCCGCGTCTGCGAACGCCTGGACTGCCCCCAGCGCGCCGCACCGCCCCTCGGCCGCCCGCTGCGGATCGACCAGAACACCAGCACCTTCGTCCCGTACCCCGTCGCCTACCCGACGGGCTGATCCACTCCGCCGCCCACACCCGGGCCGCCGCTACAGGGCGGCGTCCGCTCGCGTCTCCTGTCCGTGTGGGCTCGCGCCCGCTTCCGGCTTCCGCTGCTCGGCGCCGCCCGTGGGGACGCGCACCGTCGCGACGACGAGCAGTGAGGCCGCCGCCCCCAGGGCCGCCGCCACGACCAGCACCGCGTTCAGGCCGGACGCGAACGCCTCACGCACCAAGTGCGCCATCTCGGCGCGTTCACCTTCCGGCCAGCCGGCGACGATCGACCGGGCTTGTCCGCCGCTCAGAGCGACGGCCGCCTCATGCGGGTCCGGGACACTGCCGTCGGCCTTCAGCACACTCTCGATCCGCGACTGAAAGATCAGGCCGAACCCGGCGATCCCCAAGGCGAAGCCCAACTGGCGGAAGGTGTTGACCGCACCGCCCACCATGCCTCCGCGCTCCGGCGGTACCGTGGCCAGGGCCGCCGCCGACAGGCTCGGTGTCACGAGCCCGACGCCCAGGCCTGCGACGACGAGCCCTGCCACGAGGCTGCTCCCCGAAGACCCCGCGTCGAGTGTGGCCTGCATTCCGGAGCCCAGGGCGATGAGGGCAAGCCCTCCCCCGATGGTCGCCCGGGGCGGCCAGGGACCGAAGCGGCCTGTGAGCGCCGAGACGACGAACGCGGAGGCGCACATGGGCAGGATGTAGAGACCTGCTTCGACGGGCTCGTACCCCAGTACGGACTGCATCCACAGCGACTCGAACAACAGATAGGCGAACGCGGCGCCTTGCAGGAACAGGGCGCTGATCATGATGCCGGTGAACGACGGCCTGCGGAACAGCGACAGGTCGAGGACGGGGTGCTCGTGCCTCGTCTCGACCACGACGAAGAGGGTGAGGGCGACGGCCGCCGTTGCGAACAGGCCGAGCGTGAAGGGTGCCGCCCAGCCGTCGGAGTGGGCCCGGATCAGCCCGAACGTGAGGGCCCCGCTTGCCACCGTGAAGGTGACCATGCCGAGCACGTCCGCACGCTGCCGGCCCTGGCCCTTGGCCTCTCGCACCGAGCGCAGCGTCATGACGACGGCGGCCAGGCAGACCGGCAGGTTGACGAAGAAGATCCATCGCCAGTCCAGGTACTGGGTGAGGAGTCCGCCGACCACCGGCCCGGCCGCTGCGGCGACCGAGTTGGTGGCGCCCCACACGGCGAAGGCCACACCCCGCTCCCGGCCGCTGTAGTGCATGCCGAGCAGGGCGATCGTCGTACCGAACATCCCGGCGGCGCCCAGTCCCTGTACCGCCCGGGCGCCGATCAGCACACCCACGTTCGGGGCGACCGCGCACACCAGCGAAGCCGCGGTGAAGACGATCAGCCCGACGAGATACACCTTCTTGCGGCCCACCCGGTCGGCCCGGGAACCGACGCCGAGCAACAGCGACGCCAGTGCCAGGGCGTAGATGTCGACCACCCACTCCACATCGGGGAGTGTGGTGCCGAGGTCCGCGGCCATGGCGGGCAGCGCCACGGTCACGATCGTGACGTCCAGCAGAAGCATGAAGGTGCCCAGACAGATCGCCGCCAAGGGCCACCACTTACGCATTCGAACCTCTTCCCTGCCCGCTGCACCGAAGAGGTGCCCCCGGCGGCCCCATGCTCCACGGCGCGGCGGCGATTCCCCCCCAGGACCCGCGCGCCACGCCCATCGAGTGGACCGCAGGGAGGTATGCCCAGGGCCGCCTGGAGGATCAGCGGTGGCAGGTCGGAACACGCGCTCATAGCTTCGCCGTATGACCAGACGACAGATCGCCTACCTGGCATGCACCGTGACTCTCGTGGTCTCGGGGATGGGGGCCGCCGTTCCGACGGCCGGCCATCGGACGGTGCACCGGGTCAAGCCGGGCGAATCGATCCAGCAAGCAGTGGACGCCGCGAAGCCCGGGGACACCGTCGTGCTCTCCCCGGGCACCTACCGTGAGAGCGTCCGCATCACCACGTCGAACCTGACCCTGCGGGGTTCGACCGTCTTTCCCACCGTCCTCGTGCCCGGCAAGGCCGCCGCCGACGACGTGTGCGCCAAGGCCGGTCACGGCATCTGCGTGACCGGCACGGACAGCAGTCCCGTCGAGGGCGTCACCGTGCGCTCGCTGACGCTCAGGAGCTTCACCAAGAACGGCCTGTGGGCGTCGCGGACCGACCGGCTGAAGGTCCACCGGGTGACCGCCGAGAAGAACGGCAACTGGGGCATCGCCCTGGAGCGCTCCGTACGCAGCGTGCTGACGCACAGCGTCGCCCGGGACAACGCCGACGCCGGACTGTTCGTCTCCAACACCACCGACACGGAGGCGGGCGCCGTCGACGCCGAGGGGACGGTGATCAGCCACAACCGCATGTCCGGCAACCGGATCGGCGTCACCGTGCGACGCCTGCGGAACCTGACCGTCGAGCGCAACGAGGCGACCGGGAACTGTGCCGCCGTATTCGTGGTGGGCGACGAGTCCACGCCGCGCGCCGGGGCGATGACCCTGCGCCGGAACCACATCCACGACAACAACAAGCTCTGCCCCAAGACCCCCCGGCTGCCCTTCCTGCAGGGCTCGGGAATCGTCCTCACCGGCGCCGAGGAGACGCTGGTGGCGGAGAACAGGATCGTGGACAACGTCGGCGCCTCGCCGCTGTCGGGCGGCATCGTGCTGTTCAAGAGCTTCGTGGGCGCCCTCAACGAGCGCAACGAGATCCGCGACAACGTCGTACTCCGCAACGGCTCGGCCGACCTCGCCAACCGGGACACCGGCAAGGGCAACACCTTCCGTGGCAACACCTGCGGGGTCTCGGAGCCCGCGGGCATGTGCTGACGGTCGGCTCCGCTTCCCCAGCCACGGCACCACAGCACAGACAAGGCGACAGATGACGACTGTTGATCCGGTTCCCCAGACGGTTGATCCGGTTCCCCCGACCGTCGATCCGGCTCCTCCGCCGCCCATGCGGCTCAGGGAGCTCGTATTCGGGGCGGCGCGCGCCGCCGCCGTACGCGCGGCCGTCCGCCTCGGTGTGGCGGACGCCCTGGCCGACACGCCCATGACCGTCGAGGACCTGGCGGCCGCGGTGAAGACCCAGCCGGGCACACTGCGGCGGCTGCTGCGCGCGCTGACCTGCCAGGGCGTCTTCACGGAGCACCCCGACGGCACGTTCGCCCACACCGAGATGTCCCGACTGCTGCGCGAGGACGATCCGCACAGCCTGCGGTACATCGCCCTGTGGTGCACGGAGCCGTGGACGTGGGACGTCTGGCCGAAGCTCGACGAGGCGGTGCGCTCGGGCCGCGCCGTCTTCGAGGACGTGTACGAGAAGGAGTTCTTCACCTACCTCAACGAAGAGGCGCCCGAGTCCGCGTACGTGTTCAACCGGGCCATGACCACGTCGAGCCGGCAGTCCGCCCGGGACGTCGCCGACCTGCTCGATCTGCAGGGGGCCTCCTCCGTCGCGGACATCGGAGGGGGACAGGGGCACGTCCTGGCGAGTCTGCTGGAGCGGCACCCCACCCTGAACGGCACGCTGCTCGACCTTCCCGGGGTGGTGGACAACGCCGACCCGCGCCTGCGGGACGGCGGCGCGCTGAGTCCCCGGGTCCGTGTCGTGGCAGGCGACTGCCGTGAGGACATCCCGGTCCAGGCGGATGTGTACATCATCAAGAACATCCTGGAGTGGGACGACGACAGCACCCGCAGGGCGCTCGCCAACGTCCGCAAGGCGGCGTGTCCCGGCGCCCGGGTCGTCGTGATCGAGAACCTCGTGGACGACACGCCCTCGATGAGGTTCACGACGGCCATGGACCTGCTGCTGCTCCTCAATGTCGGCGGTGCGAAGCACACCCGGCAGAGCATGGTCGACCGGCTGACGGACGCGGGTCTCGTCATCGGCGAGATCCGGCCGGTCAACGCGTACCTCCACGCGTTCGAGTGCACCGTTCCCGCCTGACGGGAGGCGAAGGAGGGAAACCCGAGGCCGCCCGCTCCGCGTCGTTCGCGGGGCGGGCGGCCTCGGGTTTGCTCGGGAGATCAGGAACCTGCGTCCCGCTCCCAGCTGTAGAAGCACTGCGCCATGGCGTCCTTGGGGCTCCGCCACGTCTTCGGGTCGTACGCGCTGACGAACGCCGACAGCTTCTCGCTCGCGTCCCGGAACTCGGGGTGTCCGGTCAGCTTCGCGATGGCCGGCGCCGGGTCCTGCTCCGACTCGATGAGGTGCAGGTACACGTCGCCGAACTGGAACAGGCGACGCCGGGAGACGCCGACCAGATGGGGGAGTTCGCCACGGTCGGAGGCGGCGAACACGTCGGCGATCGCCGGCGCCGAACCGGGCGCCATGCGGGCGACGATCAGAGCGTGGTGCATGGACCTTCCTTCCTGGGAGTGCGGGTGTGCGGGGCCGAGTGCGCTCAGCCGGGCAGGACCGAGGCGCCCCGGCGGTCGCGGGCGACCTGCTCGACGCGGTCCCGGATGAGGGCCATCTGTGTGCGGGAGTTGCGGTTGATGTTGTCGGTCATCCAGGCGTCGTCGACCGGAGCATCGGGTTTCATCGCGAAGTCCTGCACCCAGCGCATGTGGACGCCGGCCGGCGTCTCCTCGTACTCCCACCGGATGTTCATGTGGTCGAACGGGCCGGTCTCGACGCGGCGGGCGCGGACGGTCCGCCCGGTGCGGTCCACGGTGCGCTCCGACACCCAGCTCCAGACCTTCCCGGACTCGTCCGGGTGCATGGTCAGACGGAAGGTGGTGGAGTCGCCCTCGCGGGAGAGCACCTCGAGGGCGGCGTACTCGCTGAAGAGCCGGGGCCAGTTCTCGATGTCGTTGGTGATGTCCCAGACGAGGTCGAGAGGGGCGTCGATGGTGATGCTGTTGTCGGTGTGGCCGGACACGTCAGACTCCCGTCTTGAGGGTGCTGTTGACCAGGCCGACGAACTCGGCGGGCGTCTTGCAGCGCTCGGCGTCGGTGGGCAGCGCCACGCTGTACCGGTTCTCCAACTCGCCGACGATCCCGAGCAGACCGAGCGAGTCGAGGCCGAGGGTGGTGAACGGCGCGTCCGGCGCCTTCTCCAGCTCCCGGGCGTCGACGGTGACCCCGGCCGCCTGCTTCATCAGCGCGGCGAGCTCGTCGAAGGTCAGTGCGGTGGTGATCATCTGTACTCTCCTTCCCGCCCGGTCCTACCGGGCGGAGTCGTCGCCGCGGCGCACGATCAGCGCCGCGTTGGATCCCATGAGTCCCCGGCTGAGGACGAGGGCCGTGCGCAGCTCGGCGGGGCGAGCGCGGGACATCACCAGATCGAGGTCGTGGCAGATGTCGAACACGTTGGGGGTGGGGGGGACCAGGCCGTGTTCCATCGCGAAGACCGCGGCGGCGGTGTCCAGGACGGGCGCCCCGCAGTAGGCGCGGCCGATGCCGGTCTTGGGCGCCGTGACGGGTACGCGGGTGGCGTGTGCTCCGAGGGCGTCGGCGATCGCCAGCGCCTCGGCGCGGTCCGCCTCCGGTACGCCCAGGGCGTCGGCGAAGACGACGTCGATCTCCTCCGGGGCGCACTCGGCCTCGTCGAGGGCGACGCGGATGGCGCGGGCGAGTCCCTCCCGGGACTCCTTCCATCGGGAGGCGCCGGTGAACGTGGCGCCGTGGCCGGCCACGACGGCCCGGACGGCCGCTCCCCGGTCGCGGGCACGGGACTCGTCCTCCACGACGAGCATCGCGCCGCCCTCCGCCGGGACGAAGCCGCAGGCTCCGGCGGTGAAGGGCCGGTAGGCGCGGTCCGGGTCCTCGACGGTGCTGAGCTCCGGGTATCCGAGCTGGCACACCATCGAGTACGGGGCGAGGGGAGCCTCGGCGGCGCCGACGATCACCGCGCCCGTTCCGCGTCGTACGGCCCGAGCGGCGTGGGCGATGCCGTCCAGGCCGCCCGCCTCGTCGCTCGCGACCACTCCGCACGGCCCCTTGAACCCGCTCCGGATGGAGATCTGGCCGGTGCTCGCGGCGTAGAACCAGGCGATGGACTGGTACGGGCCGACGAACTTGGATCCCTGGCTCCAGAGCTTCTGGAGCTCCCGCTGGCCGAACTCGCCGCCGCCCGAACCGGCAGCGGTGACCACGCCGATCGAGAAGGGCTCCTCCGGGTCGTCGCGGGCGAGGCCGGCGTCGTCGAGGGCGAGTTGGGCCGCGGCCATGGCGTAGTGGCTGAACCGGTCGGTCTGGACGAGGAAGCGCTCCTCGATCAGGTCGGAGGCGTCGAAGCCCCGGACCTCGCCCGCGACCTTGAGAGGCATGGCCTCGCAACCCTCACGGGTGATCCGGTCCAGTGCGCCGAGCCCTTCCCGGACGGACTTCCAGTACGCGTCGGCGCGCAATCCGTTGGGGGCGATCACACCGATCCCGGTGACGACCGCACGCCGTGGGCGCTCAGTGCTCATCGTGTCCTCCCACCCGGACCCGTCAGGAGCACCGCGGACTGGAAGCCGCCGAATCCGCTGCCCACGGAGAGCACGTTCCTGAGCTTCCGGGGGCGGGCGGTGCGCGGCACGTAGTCCAGGTCGCACTCGGGGTCGGGGGTCTCGTAGTTCGCCGTCGGAGGTACCACCTGGTGCTTCAGCGCGAGGACGCAGGCGGCCACCTCTATCGCGCCGATCGCGCCGAGCGAGTGCCCCACCATGGATTTGATGGAGCTCATGGGCGTGTCGTAGGCGTGTGCGCCCAGGGACCGCTTCACGGCGGCGGTCTCGTGCCGGTCGTTCTGCCGGGTGCCCGAGCCGTGCGCGTTGACGTAGTCGATCAGCGTGGGGTCGAGCCGGGCCTGGTCGAGCGTGGTGTCGATCGCCCGGGACATCTCCAGTCCCTCGCCGGTCAGTCCGGTCATGTGGTACGCGTTGCCGAAGGTGGCGTAGCCGCCGATCTCGCAGTAGATGTGCGCACCGCGGGCCCTGGCGTGCTCGTACTCCTCCAGGACGAGGACCGCCGCGCCTTCGCCCATGACGAAACCGTTGCGGTTGTTGTCGAAGGGCCGGGAGGCGTGCTCCGGGTCGTCGTTGTCGGGCGACGTGGCCTTGATGGCGTCGAAGCAGGCCATGGTGATCGGGGAGATCGGGGAGTCCGACGCCCCGGCGATGCAGACGTCCGCGCGGCCTTCCTCGATGGTGTGGAAGGCGTAGCCGACGGCGTCGAGGCCGGAGGTGCATCCGGTGGAGACGGTCTGCACCGGGCCGCGGGCGCCGAACTGTTCGGCCACGACGGAGGCGAGCGTGCTCGGCGAGAACGCCATGTGCAGCTTGGGGTCGGCCGCGCGGTGGTCCACGTCCCACCGCCGGCCGCCCGCGCTGACCAGGACGTAGTCGTGTTCGAGCCGGGTGGTGCCGCCGACGGCGCTGCCCAGGGAGACGGCGACGCGCCAGGGGTCTTCGGTGTCGGTGTCGAGTCCGGAGTCGCGGACGGCTTCCCCGGCGGCGACGACGGCGAACTGGATGTACCGGTCGGTATGGCGGCTCAGGTCCGGGTCCAGGCCATGGTCCGCAGGGTCGAAGTCGCACTCGGCGGCTATGCGGGAGCGCAGCCCGACCGGGTCGAACAGGGTGATGCCGCGGGTCGCGGTACGGCCGGCGGCGAGGAGGTCCCAGAACGCCTTCGCTCCGGTGCCGCCCGGAGCGACCACACCGATGCCGGTGACGGCCACTCGCCGGGTCACTCGATGGCCCCGCTTCGCTCGGACACCTGTCCCGGGTCGTGCACGGTCGGGTGTGGGCCGGCGGCGGCGAACTGGGCCTCTTCGGTGACCTCCGTGTCGACGTGGCCGAGACTCGGCCGGGGGGCGAGCGGGCCCAGGTGGAACACCATGCGGGCCTCCACGTCGCCCACGTTGCGGAAGCGGTGCCGCACGTCGATCGGGATCAGGAGCCCCTGATCGGTCTTGAGTGCGTACGTGTCGCCGTCCAGGTCCACTTCCAGCGCGCCCGAGACGACGTACACGAACTCCTCGGAGTACGGGTGGTAGTGCTCGCCGATGCGCTCGCCCGGCTGGACGATGGCCAGGCCCATGAAGCCGCTGGTGGCACCCACGGTGGCCGGCGTGAGCATGGCCCGCAGGTCACCTCCCCGCCTGCGGTTGGGTTCCGTCTCGCTCAGGTTCACGATGCGTGGACGTTGCTTGAGCATGGTTGATACCTCCGGATGTGGCAGGGACGTGCGGGTGAGCGACTGCGGCAGGCGCAGCGACTGGCCGTCAGGAATCCGCCGAGCGGTCGGTGACGGGCAGCATGTCGGCGTGCGACAGGAGCCGGTTGACGTTGCGTTCCGTCTTCAGGGAGCCCTCGACGCCGATCGCGGCGCCGTCGAGGAGATGTTCCAGCTCCACCGCCTTGCCGGCGCCCTTGATCCCGAGGGAGGCCACGGGGTCGAGGTCGAGTTCGCCCGTGATGTCGATGAGGCGCACCACGATGTCGTCGCGATGGAACACGGTGCTGCCGTGCACCGGGCTGTCCGGATCGTCCGCCGCTGCCTGGTCCTGATGGGCGAGCAGCCGGGCCAGCTCCATCCCGCGGCCTTCCTTGGCCGGGTAGTACAGCGCGTGCCGTCGCAGGTCGGCCGGTGCCGGCCGGTCGGACACCACGTGGTGCACGGCCGGGAGCGCGGCACGCGTGAAGAACACACGTGCCGACTCGGGGTCGGTCAGGTCCCGGTCCTGCTCCAGGTACGGGTTGATGGCCTCCTCGACCGCTCGTACCTCGGGCTGACGGGCGACGTGCCTGAGTGCCGCGAGGAGGTCGCCCTCCACCTCCACGGCCCGCACGACGCGATTGCCGTGCATGAAGAGGGAGGTACGGCGCAGCCGTGTGTTCTCGTCGACCTGGGCCCGGGGCGACTCGTACCCGGCCAGGATCTCCGCCACCTTCGACTCGGAGCCCGGCTTGACGGTGAAGGTGAGGGCGTGGCGTGCCGCACCGTCGCCCACGCGGGCGGCCACCTGCACGCCCGCCGGTGCCGCGGTCCGCGAGGCCTGCTGACCGGGACCGGTCTCCCGGAGGATGCTGTAGCGCATCGAACGGGTGTCCCGGACGCAGCTGTGCATCGGCTTGACGGTTTCGACGTGCTCCTCGCTGTTCACCCACGCGAGGAACGGCGGAGCGCTCTCCCACTCGCTGGTGATGAGCCACTGCGAGGGGTTCTCGATGGACTGGCAGAGCTGGTCACTGATGTGACCGGGCACGGAGGCGACCTGCTTCCGCATGAGTTCGTACGCCTCCAGGAACTGCTGCTGAGCTCCTTCGTACAGGTCGAGCAGGAGGATCACCCGCAGCTTGGAGCCGTCGAAGGCCGACTGCGAGATGCGTCCCGAGGGGGCCATCCGGCACACCTCTTTCTCTTCTCAGTGGGGGGGGCGGGGACGACCTACGTGGCTGAAACGCCGGGGTCGTGATGTGTCGATAGTTGACAGGAGCGTCGACGGCGCGCGAGCCCGAAAGAGCGGACGAGTGAACCGCGTGTCATCCGGGTGCCCCCGACACGCGGACCCGACCCCGAAGGACTTGAATCTGCATCCCATCCCCGACTCGCGTCGTAGGTGACGCCGGAGACGACAATGAACCGATTCGACGTGGCCGGCGAAGCAGCCGGTCACCGCACGCCCGTACTCATCGTCGGCGGCTCGCTGGTGGGGCTGTCCACCTCGCTGTTCCTGGGGCGTCTCGGAGTGCCGCACACACTGGTCGAGCGCCATTCGGGCACCTCGATCCACCCGCGCGGCCGCGGCAACAACGTGCGCACGATGGAGCTGTTCCGCAGCGCCGGGGTGACGCAGCGCATCCAGGAGGCCGCGTCGGTCCTGGCGCACAACAACGGCATCCTGCAGACGCCGAGCCTGGTGGGCGATGTCGGCGAGTGGCTGTTCAAGGAGATCGATCCCGGCGGCGGGCTCGCCCGCTTCAGCCCCGCCGGGTGGTGCCTGTGCAGCCAGAACAATCTCGAACCGGTGCTGCTCGAGCGCGCCGGTGAGCTGGGCGGGGATCTGCGGTTCTCGACGGAGCTGATGTCGTTCGATCAGGACGCCGAAGGGGTCACCGCGCAGGTCAAGAGCCGCGACACCGGTGAGCACACCACCATCCGTGCGGACTATCTCGTCGCGGCGGACGGCCCGCGCAGCCCGGTTCGCGAGCGGCTCGGCATCGGGCAGAACGGTCAGGGCGACCTGTTCCACAACGTCAGCGTCACCTTCGTCTCCCGCGGCCTCGCGGACGTCGTCGGCGACCGGCAGTTCATCGTCTGCTACCTGACGAACCCGGAGGCCGACGGGGCTCTGCTGCCGGTCGACAACCGGGAGCGCTGGGTGTTCCACGCTCCTTGGCACCCCGAACACGGCGAGACGCTGGAGGAGTTCACCGACGAGCGGTGCATCGAACACATCCGGCGGGCCGTGGGGGTGCCGGACCTCGATGTGGAGATCACGGGCAGAGCTCCCTGGCACGCGGCCGAGAGGATCGCCGAACGGTACGCGGACGGCCGGGTGTTCCTCGTCGGCGATTCGGCTCACGAGATGCCGCCCACCGGGGCGTTCGGCTCCAACACCGGTATCCAGGACGCGCACAACCTCGCCTGGAAGCTCGCCGCCGTACTGGGCGGATGGGCCGGCCCCGGCCTGCTCGCGTCCTACGACGCGGAGCGCCGGCCGGTGGCGGAGGCGACGAGCGCCCGGGCTTCGGCGCGGTCGGTCGAACACAGCCACCCCGGGTACGTCCCCGGCCCCGGATCCGGCGGCCCCCAGGGAAGGAAGGGCGGCATCCTCAACGAGGTGCTCGGCTACCGCTATCAGCAGGGCGCCGTCCTGGGCGCCGACCGGACGCTGCCGGCCGTGTCCGACGCACTGCGGTTGACGGGCGAACCCGGGAGCCGGGCACCCCACATGTGGCTGAACCGCGCCGGTACCCGCGTCTCTACCCTCGACCTGTACGAGCGGTCCCTGGTGCTCCTGAGTTCCGAGGACGGCGCCGGCGGGTGGCACACCGCGGCGACACGCGTCGGGCAACAGCTTGCGGTGCCGCTCGACTCGTACCGGATCGGCGACGGACCCGACGCGGAGCTCTCCCCCGCGAGCGACACGGACTGGGCGGAGGCCCACGGCGTCACCACGGACGGCGCGGTGCTGGTCCGCCCCGACGGGTTCGTCGCGTGGCGGTCCGAAGGGGCGTCGGCTGATCCCGGCGAGGCGTTGCGGCAAGCCCTCACGGCGATCCTGGGCCGGGCTGGTTCTCGAGGCCGGTGATCGACTGGCCGGCTCATGGAGGAGACGCACTCTAGCCCGTTCGCGCGCAGGGCGCCGTTCGTTCCCGAGCATCGCACGGGCCGCGGTGACCTGCGGCGATGATGACCAGTGAGGGCGATCAAGACCCCGACCGGGGGACATCACGCGCGACGTTCCCGTTGCGGTGGTCACCGGTCGGGGATCCTCTCGTGAACGGAGCACAGCACAGGCGCCGCGCGGCCCAGCCGGCCAGGAAAGCTCCGTCGAAGGAGAGAAGAAGCATGCGTCTCGCACGTACAGGTTCCCAGCTCGCCCTGGTCCTGGTCGCCCTTGCCCTGTCCGCACCCTCCGCCGTCGCGGCGCCCGACGGTGACGTCCGGGTCAATCCGGGGAAGGCGACCCCTGGCACCACCGTCACCGTCAGCACCACCGCCTGCGGCAAGGAGACCTACGGAAAGGGTGAGTCGGAGGCGGGCGGGAAGTTCCACCTCCTGCCGGGCGACCGGAAGGGCGTCCTGGTGGGTGAGTTCACACTCCCGCTGGACGCCGTCTCCGGCACGGACACCGTGACCCTCAAGTGCCCGCCCCGCATCAAGCAGACCGTCACCTACCAGATCTCCGGCCGGCCGAACGGTGCCGTGGAAGCGGGCTTCGGCTGGGCCGCCACCGCAGCCGCGGACAGCAGTGACAGCGGCAGCCCGTACGCCCTCGGCGCCGCGCTGCTCCTCGGCGGCGCCGCCGCGGGCGTCCTGTTCAGGATGCGCCGGCGCGCCACCGCCGCCCGGAACTCCGTCTGAGCCCACGCCCCCACCCCCCACCCCCACCCCCCACGGCCACGGCCCCGGCTCCGAAAGGAGATCCGGGGCCCGCTTGCCGTCCAGGACCGGTTTCCCGTCGACAACGTCTACGGCGACTCGGGCCGCCCCGAGCCGTTAGGTTCGACCCGGCGACGTGAGAGCTTGTGAGAGATGAGAGGGTCTTGCGGGTGAGTGAGACACCGACGAACACCCTGCAATATCGCGTCGACGGGCGAGACGACGCTCCGGTCCTGGTCATCGGGCCCTCTCTGGGGACCACCTGGCACATGTGGGACCGGCAGATACCCGAGCTCACGCGCGAGTGGCGGGTCGTCCGTTTCGACCTTCCCGGTCACGGCGGCGCCCCGGCCGAGCCCTTCACCTCCGTCGCCGAGCTCGGCGACCGGCTCCTCGCCACGCTCGACGCGATCGGCGTCCAGCGCTTCGGCTACGCGGGCTGCTCCCTCGGCGGCGCCGTGGGCCTCGACCTCGCGCTCCGCGCACCGCAGCGGGTCGCCTCGCTCGCGCTGGTCGCCACCTCGCCGCGGTTCGGCAGCGCCGACGAGTTCAGGCAGCGCGGGGTCATCGTCCGGACGAACGGTCTGGAACCGATGGCCCGCACCGCCCCCGAGCAGTGGTTCACCCCGCTCTTCGCGGGCGCGCAGCCGGCCATCGTCGACTGGGCCGTCCAGATGGTCCGGACGACCGACCCCGCCTGCTACGTCGCCGCCTGCGAGGCCCTCGCCGTCTTCGACGTGCGCGAGGCACTCGACCGCATCGGCATCCCCGTCCTCGTCCTCGTCGGCTCCGAGGACCAGGTCACCGGCCCCGCCGAGGCCCGCACCCTGGTCGCCGGCATCGCCGACGCCCGGCTCGCCGTCGTCCCCGGCGCCTCGCACCTCGCCCCCGTCGAGCAGCCCGCCGCCGTCACCGACCTGCTCACCGAGCACTTCGCGGACACCGCCCAGGAGACCGGCGGCATCCTGGCCGTGCCGCCGCTCCCCGCGACCCCGGCCCCCGCCGCCGAGCCCGCCCCCGAGGCACCGGCCGCCGAACCCGCCGACACCGGCCGGCCCGACCCGTACGAGACGGGCCTCGGACTGCGCCGCGAGGTCCTCGGCGACGCCCACGTGGACCAGGCACTCGCCGACGATCCCGACAGCGGGTTCCAGGATCTCGTCACCCGGTACGCCTGGGGCGAGGTCTGGAGCCGCGAGGGCCTCGACCGGCGCACCCGCAGCGCCGTCACCCTCACGGCCCTCATCGCCGGAGGCCACCACGAGGCACTCGCCGACCACACCCGGGCCGCCCTCCGCAACGGCCTGTCGCCCGACGAGCTCCGCGAGATCGTGCTCCACACCGCCGTGTACTGCGGCCTCCCGGCCGCCGAGTCCGCCCTGCGGGTGGTCACCCGCGTCATCCGGGAGGAGACGACGCCTCCCGCGTAACCTGGCCGCGTGAAGCTGACGAAGATGTCCCACGCCTGTGTCCGGCTGGAGAAGGACGGCCGGACGCTCGTCCTCGACCCGGGGAATTTCACCGAGGAGGACGCGGCCCTCGGGGCGGACGCCCTGCTCGTCACCCACGAGCACCCGGACCACTTCGACGAGAGCCGGCTGCGCGCGGCCCTGGAAGCCAACCCGGCTGCCGAGGTCTGGACGCTGCGGAGCGTCGCCGACCGGCTCTCGGCGGCCTTCCCCGGCCGGGTGCACACCGTCGGCCACGGCGACACCTTCACGGCCGCCGGGTTCGACGTCCAGGTCCACGGCGAGCTGCACGCGGTGATCCACCCCGACATCCCGCGCATCACCAACGTGGGCTTCCTCGTCGACGGCGCCGTCTTCCACCCCGGCGACGCGCTCACCGTCCCCGACCACCCCGTCGACACGCTGCTGCTGCCGGTCATGGCCCCCTGGAACAAGATCTCCGAGGTCATCGACTACGTCCGCGAGGTGAAGCCGCGCCGGGCGTACGACATCCACGACGCCCTCCTCACCGACCTCGCCCGGCCGATCTACGACCGGCAGATCGGCGCCCTCGGCGGCACCGACCACTCCCGCCTCGCCCCCGGCGCCTCCGCCGAGCTCTGAAAGGACGGGTCCACGCCCGTCAGCCGGCCGAATCCGCCGACTGTCACACCCCGCCAGTAGGCTTGCGCCCATGCGCATCGCCACCTGGAACGTCAACTCGATCACCGCCCGGCTGCCCCGCCTCCTGGCCTGGCTGGAGAGCACCGGCACCGATGTGCTGTGCATCCAGGAGACCAAGTGCACCGCCGAGCAGTTCCCCACCGAGGAGCTGCGCGCGCTGGGCTACGAGTCGGTGGTCAACGCCACCGGACGGTGGAACGGCGTGGCCCTGGTCTCCCGCGTCGGCCTCGCGGACGTCGTCACGGGCCTGCCCGGCGGCCCCGAGTACGAGGGCGTGGAGGAGCCGCGGGCCATCTCCGCGACCTGCGGACCCGTCCGCGTCTGGTCGGTCTACGTGCCGAACGGCCGCGAGGTGATCCACGACCACTACGCGTACAAGCTGCGCTGGCTGGACGCGCTCAAGGCGGCCGTCGCGGACGACGCGGCCGGAGAGCGCCCCTTCGCCGTCCTCGGCGACTACAACATCGCCCCGGCCGACGAGGACGTCTGGGACATCGCCGAGTTCGAGGGCGCCACGCACGTCACGGAGCCGGAGCGGGCCGCCCTCGCGGGCCTGCGCGAGACCGGTCTGACCGACGTGGTCCCGCGCCCCCTCAAGTACGACCACCCGTACACGTACTGGGACTACCGCCAGCTCCGCTTCCCGAAGAACAAGGGCATGCGCATCGACCTGGTCTACGGCAACAAGCCCTTCGCCGAGGCGGTCTCGGACAGCTACGTGGACCGCGAGGAGCGCAAGGGCAAGGGCGCCTCGGACCACGCGCCGGTCGTGGTCGACCTCGACGTGTGATCTCGGCGTACGAGCGGGGTGCGCGGAGCTGATGATCTCCGCGCGCCGGGTGGTCGACCGGCAGGTGGCGGTGCGAGGCTGTTCGGATGAACATTCCGTTTCTGGACAAGTGGCGCAAGCGGCACGGGAGCGAGATGGAGGAGGCCGGCGAACCGTCGGCCGCCGACTTCGACCGTGACCCCGACGGGGTGGGCGAGCTGCTCTCCGAGTGCGAGCTGCTCCGCGCCCGCGTCGAGGAATCCGGGGTGGTGCTCGACAGCAGCCCGCGCTCCCTCCAGGAGCTGGACCAGTTGCCGCCCCGCTGGCGGGACGACCCCGAGGAGCTTCCCTGGTTCGGCAACGACGCCGGCCTCTACCTCGGCACGGTGATCGTCCGGAACGTGCCCGGGGCCCTGTGGCAGGTGTGGCCCAGTGGCGGGCCCGTGGTGCGGCTCGCCTCCGGCCGGGAGATCCAGGTCGTCGAGGCCGGTCTCGACTGGGCGATGCGGGGCGCGCCGGAGCTGTACCAGGTGTACGCCGAGGCCGCCGAATACTGAGCGGACCCCGCTTCCCACCCCACCCCCACGCCACCCTTTTGCAGTAAATACGGCTTATTCCGTTTTCATGCGTGTCGGCCGTGAAGTCCCTTTTTCTGGTGGATAGTTTGCGCTGACCTCGACACCGCTGAGAAATGGGGCAGGGCAGCGTATGGCCGTCGTCGATCCGCTGATCGAACTGCGTGGTGTCAACAAGTACTACGGCGCGCTGCACGTCCTCCAGGATGTGGACCTCACGGTCGGCCGCGGCGAGGTGGTCGTCGTCATCGGTCCCTCCGGCTCCGGCAAGTCCACCCTCTGCCGGGCGATGAACCGGCTGGAGCGTGTCGAGTCGGGCGAGATCGTCATCGACGGGCAGCCCCTCCCCGACGAGGGCAAGGCGCTCGCCCGGCTGCGCGCCGAGGTCGGCATGGTCTTCCAGTCCTTCAACCTCTTCGCGCACAAGACCGTCCTCGCCAACGTCTCCCTCGCGCAGGTCAAGGTCCGCAAGCGCAAGAAGGAGGAGGCCGACCGGCGTTCGCGCGAACTCCTCGAACGGGTCGGCCTCGCCGCGCACGCCGAGAAGTACCCGGCGCAGCTCTCCGGCGGTCAGCAGCAGCGCGTGGCCATCGCCCGCGCCCTCGCCATGGACCCGAAGGCCCTCCTCTTCGACGAGCCGACCTCCGCGCTCGACCCCGAGATGATCAACGAGGTCCTGGAGGTCATGCAGCAACTGGCCCAGGAGGGAATGACGATGGTCGTCGTCACCCACGAGATGGGCTTCGCCCGTTCCGCCGCCAACCGCGTCGTCTTCATGGCCGACGGACGCATCGTCGAGGACCGCACGCCGGAGGAGTTCTTCACGAGTCCGCGCAGCGAGCGCGCCAAGGACTTCCTCTCCAAGATCCTCAAGCACTGAGCGGGGGCGCCGACCATGCCGCGTACGCACCGGACCCTGGCTGCGCTCGCCCTGCTGCTCGCCGTGACGGCATCGCTCGGCAGCTGCGGCAAGGAGGGCAGCCCGCCCGTCAAGGGCCCGCAGCCCGACCAACTCCCCGTCTACCAAATCCAGTCGGGCTTCACTCTGCCCGACTCCGGCACCTGGAACAGGGCGAAGAAGCGCGGCCGGCTTGTCGTCGGCGCCAAGGAGGACCAGCCCTACATGGGCGAGAAGGACCCCGCCACCGGCCGCTACTCCGGCTTCGACATCGAGATCGCCAAGATGATGGCGGCCTCCCTCGGCTTCGATCCCGCCGGCATCGAGTTCCGTACGATCGCCTCGGCCAACCGCGAGACCGCCCTGCAGAACGGCCAGATCGACTACTACGTCGGCACCTACACCATCAACGACAACCGCAAGAAGCTCGTCGGCTTCGCCGGCCCCTACTACCAGGCGGGCCAGTCCCTCCTCGTCCGCACCGACGAGGACGACATCGCCGGGCCGCAGGACCTGGCCGGCAAGCGGGTCTGCTCGGCCGCCGGATCCACCCCGTACCAGCGGATCGAGAAGGACTACCCGGAGGCCGAACTCGTCGCCTACGACACGTACTCCGTCTGCGTGGACAACCTGCTGACCTACCAGGTCGACGCGGTCACCACCGACGACACCATCCTCATGGGGTACGCCGCCAAGGTCCCCGACGAACTCAAGGTCGTCGGCAAGCCGTTCTCCGAGGAGCCGTACGGCATCGGTGTCCCGCGCGGTGACAACGCACTGCGCTTCGCCCTCGACGACGCCATCGCCGCCCACGAGAAGAACGGCGACTGGAAGAAGGCCTACGACGCCACCCTCGGCCTCTCCGGGGTCCCCGCCCCGACGCCGCCCGCCATCGACCGGTACCCGGCGAGCTGACCGGAGGAGCCTCCCGACATGGACGTCCTGACCGACAACTTCGCGCTCTACGGCGAGGGTTTCCTCGGTACCGTCGAACTGACCGTCTACGCCTCGGCGTTGGCCCTCGTCCTGGGCTTCGTCATGGCCTCCTTCCGGGTCGCGCCCGTGGGCTCCTTCCGGGTCTTCGGCACGGTCTGGGTCACGGTCCTGCGCAACACCCCGCTGACTCTGCTCTTCTTCGCGGTCATGCTGGGCCTGCCGCGCTTCGGACTCGTCCTGCCCTTCGAGGTGTTCGCGGTCCTCGCGCTCGGCTGCTACACCTCCGCCTTCATCTGCGAGGTCCTGCGCTCCGGCATCAACACCGTGCCGCGCGGCCAGGGCGAGGCGGCCCGCAGCCTGGGCATGACCTTCACGCAGACGCTCGGGGCGGTGGTCCTGCCGCAGGCCTTCCGCACGGTCATCCCGCCCATCGGCTCCACCCTGATCGCCCTCGCCAAGAACTCGGCGATCGCCGGTGCCTTCAGCGTCACCGAACTCCTCGGCACCTACAAGACGTTGAGCGAGCTCGGCTACAACATCGTCTGGACGTTCGTCTGGATCGCCGTCGGATACCTGATCATCACCCTCACCATCAGCGCGATCTTCCACGTCCTGGAGAAGCGCTGGGGAGTCGCCCGATGACCGAGTCCACCGCCCTCTACGACATCCCCGGGCCGCACGCCCGGCGGCGTCACCTCCTCTACGGCCTCGCGTCCACCGTCGTGATCCTCGCCCTGGCCGGCTGGTTCCTCTATCTCCTCTTCGACACCGAGCAGTTCACCTCCACCAAGTGGTCGCCCTTCCTCTACGAGGGCATCCAGGAGCTGCTGCTCGAAGGCCTCGGCAACACCCTCAAGGCCTTCGCGTACGCCTCGGTCCTGTCACTCGCGCTCGGTGGGGTCCTCGCCGCCGGGCGGCTCTCCGAGCACCGCGTGTTCCGGTGGACCTCGACCCTGCTCGTCGAGTTCTTCCGCGCGATGCCCGTCCTCGTGATGATCTTCTTCATCTTCGTGGCGCTCAAGGTGCAGCCGCTGCCCGCGCTCGTCGCCGGACTCACCCTCTACAACGGCTCGGTGCTCGCCGAGGTCTTCCGCACCGGCATCCACTCCGTCGAACGCGGCCAGGGCGAGGCCGCGTACGCGCTCGGCATGCGCAAGACGCAGGTCATGACCTACGTCCTCGCCCCGCAGGCGTTCAGGGCGATGCTGCCGGCCATCATCAGCCAGCTCGTGGTGGCCCTCAAGGACACCTCGCTCGGCTTCCTCATCACCTACGAGGAGTTCCTGCACGCGGGCAAACTGATCGCGTCGAACCTCGACTACGACCTGCCGTTCATCCCCGTCGTGCTGGTCATCTCACCGATCTACATCGGGATGTGCATGCTGCTCTCCTGGTTCGCCACCTGGGTGGCCCGCCGAGAGCGCCGCAGCCCGAAGACGAAGGCCGTGGACGTCGCGCCGGCCGACCCCGGGACGCTGCTGCCGGGAGCGCAGTAGCTGCTGTGAAGCCCTGCCCGCCCGGCAGCAGCCGGTGATCACTTCTCCCGCAGCGGTACCGACACGTACGACGGGTCGGCCGACGGGGAGGAGAAGGTCAGCTGCGCGCCGGTCGGGTTGTGCTCGATGTAGAGCGGGTCGACGGTGTCGACGACCAGGGCGAGCCGGTGTCCGGCCGGCACGTCGTACGCCGTGGAGAACAGCTCCAGATCGACGGCGAACGGCTTCCCCGGCGTCTTGCCGTGGAAGGTGTACGGGGCGTTGCTGATCAGCTTGCCCATGCCGAGCGGGCCCACGTCGTAGAGGTACGCGACGAAGGTGCCGCTCGCCTTCGTGGAGGTGACCGTGGTGTGCACCTCGGCCGTGCCGCGCACCCGCTGCGGGGTGGCGTACCGCTCGGACTGCCAGACGCCGGCGAAGGCCTGGTTGAGCAGCGGGACGGAGACGGTGGGCGGGGTGCGCAGGAGCTGGTCCAGCAGATTGGTGAGCAGCGTGATGCCGCCGTTGGCGCCGGAGTCGACGTTCGCCCAGAGGTGCTCCGAGTCGGAGAGGGCGAACTTCCGCTGGTTCGCGTGGACGGACTTCCAGTCCGGGTAGCCCTCGTAGCCGTCGGCGGAGCGGGACTTGAGCTGGACGGGCTGCTCGCGGTCGATGCCGTTGTCGACGCCCTTGAGGTGGCGGTCGAACCAGCGGTGGGCGTTGGTCCAGGTGTCGTTGGGGAGCCCGAGGATGCCCGTCGCCTCGGCGGTGGCGTGGTCGCCGGGCCGGAACTCCAGCCGCTTCGGGCCGGTGAGCTTCTCGTAGAAGCTCGCGTACTGGTTCGGCGGGAAGATGGTGTCGCCCCAGGCGTTGCCCATCATGATCGCGGCGCCGTTGGCGTTGATCCGGTCCAGGTAGGTGAGCGGGGACCGCACACGGCCCCAGGCGATCATCTCGTCCTCCTTGTCGAGGTTCGACGAGAGGAAGTCGCCCAGGATTCCCTGGAGTTCGGGGCCGGGGCGTCCGGTGAGGAAGCCCGCGCCGCCGAGCAGGGCGGCGGCCTGGAGGTGCTGGGTGCGGCCGCTGTAGATCGAGTCGATGAGGTCGGCCCAGCCGCTGAGCGCGGCGACGGCCTTGATCCGGGGGTCGTGCGCGGCGGCGAGCAGGCTGATCCCCGCGCCGTACGAGACCCCCGCCATGCCCACGTGGTCGGCGTCGGCCGGAGTGTTGGCGAGCGCCCAGTCGATGACCTTCGAGGCGTCGGCGATGTCCTTCGGGCCCGCGGTCTCGATCTCGCCGCCGGACTGCCAGAAGCCGCGGGAGTTGTAACTCACCACGATGTAGCCGGAGTCGGCGAGCTTCTGCGCCTGGGCGAGGTACTCGATCTGGGGCATGGCCCAGCTCGTGGGCAGCACGATCAGGGGGAGGCGGGCCGAAGCGCCGGCGGGGGTGACGACGTTCGCCTTGAGGACGGTGCCGCCCTCCCCGGCGATGTCGACGAACCGGATGCCGGTCTGGCCGGTCTGGCCGTTCTCGACGGCCTGGGCGGCGGGGGCCAGGCCGAGGGCCGTCCCGGCCACGAGAGCGGCCGAGACGGCGAGTGCCAGGGATGTGCGCACGGGTCACTCCTCACTGGGGGCACTGATGGGGGACAGTGAATGGGGGGCAGTGAAAGTGACCCGACGGTAACCGGGAGGCCGTACCCGAGGTAACCGGTCGGTAAGTTACGTGCGGGTAACGATTGAAGGCGGAACCATGCCGTCGAGGAGGGCGACGGCCTCGGCGAAGTCGGCGTGGGCCTCGTCGCACCGCTTGGCGGCGACGAGGAACATCGAGCGGTCGGTCAGGGCGCGGGCGGACGCCCCCGGGGCCTCCGGCATCCGGCGGGCGAGCGCGACGCCTTCGTCGAAGAGGGGGCGGAGTTTCTCCTCGAACCGGTAGTGGTGCCCCCGCTGGCCGATGGCAGTACGCCGGGTCAGCCGGTGGTGCGCCGCCACCGCCTCGGGGCGATGCCCCGCCGCGGTCAGTTCGGCGACCTCCATCTTCAGGGCGGGGATGGCGGCGAGGTACGACTCCATGGTGTCGGGGGACCAATGATGGTGGTCGGCGCCGAAGGGCGGCATCGGCGTGTCCCGGGACGCGCCCGGCTCCGCCGCCCGGCCCGAGAGGGCGAACAGCGTGGACCACGAGGTGAGGCTGTTGCCGTGGCTCTCTCCCTGCTCCGCCAGCCGGGCGAGCGTCATCAGGGCTTCCTGCCGATCCGCTCGCGCCTCCTCCCGGCGACCGGCGACGTCGAGCATCTCGGAGCGGTGGACCAGTTGCCACACCAGGTGGGCGATGGGGAGGGCGTCGGCCTCCGCCTTGCGTCGGGTGTCGTCCACGAGTTCGGTGAACACGGTGAGGGCCTCGTCGTGTCGTCCGGCGGCGTTCAGCTCCGCCGCCCACTCCACCATGTCCGAGTGGCAGAGCTTGGACCCGCGGGACGCGGTGTCGCTCCCGCAGATGTCCGCCGCTTCCGCGTGGCGCCCCTCTTCGGCGAGTACCTTCCTCAGTCGCTCGTGCACGTACGTGAAACCCTCCCCATGGCCCCGCTCGAGGCCCAGCCGTCGCACCTCCGTGATTTCCTCGCACACCGTGAACGCCTCGGCCCGGCGGCCGACGGTGAACAGGGTGTGCTGGTACGCGTCCAGGGCCTGGCAGAGCACCGCGGTCCGCTGCGGTTCGTGGGCGTCGATGCGTCGGCCGGTGTCCACGGCCTCCGCGTGCAGCGCGAGCCGAAGCTCCTGCCCGCCCCGATCCCCGACCTCGTAGCCGTACGAGACGAGCGCGCTGCCCAGCTTCGGCAGATAGGCCGCCGGACTCACCTTCGCGAGCACCCGGTACGCCTCGACCTCCTGCGACAGGCTCAGCCGGCCCGATCCGAGCAGCATCGTCCGTGCCCGCAGCACCGCATCCTGATCGACGTTCTCGGAGTGATTCATGACGGCGATTCTGGGAGTCGGCCGGGGCGCCGGACAAGGTTCCGCGACTGTGCGATCAGTCCTACGAAAACCGCCTCTGACCTGTCATGATGGAAACGTCTTCACCTCTGGTTGACCCCCGACGGGAGGCACGGTGGGCGACACGGGCGACCTACCCGATGTGTTCGACCCGCGGATCTACGCCGCCGGGATCCCGCACGACCGCTATCGCGTACTGCGCGACCACGCGCCCGTCGCCCGGCAGGCGGAGCCGGAGATCCTGGGCTGGCCCGCCGGGCCCGGATTCTGGGCCGTCACCCGGCACGCCGACGTCGTCCGGGTCCTCAAGGACTCCGGCACGTACTCCTCCGCCCTCGGTGCCACGCAGATCCGGGACCCCGACCCCGCCGACCTGCCGTTCATCCGGCGCATGATGCTCAATCAGGACCCTCCCGAACATGGGAAGTTGCGGCGGCTCGTCAGCCGGGCCTTCACCCCCGGGCGGATCGAGCGGTTCGCCGCCACCGCACGGGAGCGGGCTCGGGGCCTGCTCGCGGACGCGGTCTCGGGCGCGGCCGGCGGCGAGGTGGACCTCGTCCGGACCGTCACCGACGACTACGCCCTCCTCAACCTCACCGACCTGCTCGGCGTGCCCGCGAGCGACCGGGGACTGCTCCACGCCTGGACCGAGCGGGTCATCGCCTATCAGGACCCCGACGAGCCACCCGTCCTCGACGCCCGGGGGCGGCCGGTCAACCCCCGCTCGCCCGCGATGCTCGCCGAGATGTTCGGCTATGCCCAGGAACTCGCCGCGTACAAGCGCGCGCACCCCGCCGACGACGTGATGACCTCCCTGGCCACCTCCGAACTCGCGGACGCCGAACTGGAGATGTTCTTCTTCCTGCTGACCGTCGCCGGGAACGACACCGTCCGCAGCGCCGCCCCCGGCGGACTCCTCGCCCTCGCCGAACACCCCGGAGAGCAGGCCGGGCTGTGGAGCGGAAAGGTCACCATGGAGACGGCCGTCGACGAACTCCTGCGCGTGCACCCGCCCGTGCTCTCCTTCCGGCGCACGGCGACGCACGACACCGAGCTGGCCGGGCAGACGATCCGCGAGGGCGACAAGGTCGTCGTCCTCCATGCCTCCGCCAACCACGACGAGCGCGTCTTCGCCGCACCCCACCGCCTCGACCTCGGCCGGAGCCCGAACCCGCACGTCTCCTTCGGCGACGGCCCGCACGTCTGCCTCGGCGCCCACTTCGCCCGGCTTCAGCTCCGGGTGCTGTACGAGGAGGTGCGCGAGGCCTGCGGCGGGCTGACCCTCGCGGAGCCGCCCCGCCGCCTCGTCTCCAACTTCATCAACGGCATCAAGTCGCTGCCGGTTCGGCTGCGGGAGCCGTCCGCGCCGGCTGCGTGACATCGGCGACCAGCTCCACTACATCGGGGCCGTAGGCCTGCGAGTTGATCACCTTCAGGAGCAGCACGAAGGAGCCCGAGCGGTAGCGGCGCGCCAGAGAGCGGTGGTGGCGTGCCAGATAGCGGGTCGCCGCCTGGTTGGTGATGGCCCGCTGCCCGCAGAAGAGGAAGACGGGCCGCCCGCCCTCGCCGGCCGTGAGCCGCGCCAGGATCACGTACTCGGACACCCCCACCTCCGAGAGGTAGCGCTCCGAGCCGATCCGGAACATGCCGCGCACCGGGCTCGGCTCCACCTCGACGTTCACCTCCACGCCCGGCAGGAGCGTGGCCAGATGGGCGTCCATCCGCCGGTTCGAGTATGGGCCGCCGACGCAGAACTCGGTGCGGTCCCCGAACCCCTGGTGCGCCTGATCGTGGGTGAGGATCCGGGCCTGCGCCCCGCAGTCCTTGATGAGCGCGGAGAGTTCGAGCAGCGCGAACACGTCGAACCGGTGCACCGAACGTTCCCCGCCGGACTCCCTGTTCACCACGAGCAGGCACTCCGAGTTCCCCGGCAGCCCGAAGAACCCCTGCTTGCGGCGGAGGCTGCGCCGCCACAGGTACGTGCGACCCAGCCAGCCGAGGGAGGCACTCACCCCGGTGGCCAGGACCCCGAGCACGATGTTGCGCACGTCTTCGTCCATGGGCGCGCATGGTAGCGGCGATTCGGACTTCGTTCGAGGCGGTCCTGACGGGAGGCGCGTGCGGAAGTTACGCTGCGCGGACGGTTGTTGACTGGAGGTTGCGCATGCGTCGATCCGCCGCCCGGAAGGTCTCCGTTGTCGCTGTTGCGGCGACGGTCCTCTCGATGGGCGCCGCCGCGCCGCCCGCGGCCCCTCCCGGTGCCCCGCCGGCGCCGGTCAAGGAGCCCGTCGCCGTCGGCTACGGCGGAGCGGTCGCCAGCGTCGACGCCGACGCCTCGGCCGCCGGCATCGAGGTGCTCCGCAAGGGCGGCAACGCCGTGGACGCGGCCGTCGCCGTCGCGGCGGCCCTCGGCGTCACCGAGCCCTACTCCGCCGGGATCGGGGGCGGCGGGTACTTCGTGTACTACGACGCCAAGAGCCGTACGGTCCACACCGTCGACGGCCGGGAGACCGCACCGCGCTCCGCCGACACGAACCTCTTCACGGAGAACGGCAAGCCGATCCCCTTCGAGGAGGGCATGACCAGCGGCCTCGGCGTCGGCACCCCCGGCACCCCGGCGACCTGGAAGACCGCCCTCGACGCCTGGGGCAGCAAGCGCCTCTCCACCCTCCTCGCGCCCGCCGAGCGGCTCGCCCGCGAGGGCTTCACCGTGGACCCCACCTTCCGGGCCCAGACCGCCGCCAACGAGGCCAGGTTCCGCGACTTCCCGGACACCGCCGCGCTCTTCCTGCCCGACGGCCAACTGCCGGTGGTCGGCTCGGTGTTCAAGAACCCTGACCTGGCCCGTACGTACGAGACGCTCGGCCGTCAGGGCATCGGCGCCCTCTACCGGGGCCCGCTCGCCCGGGACATCGTCGACACCGTCCGCACGCCCCCCGTCCGCGAGGGCGCCACCCGGACCGTCCGCCCCGGCGATCTGACGGAGCGTGATCTCGCCGCGTACCGCACCGAGTCCCGCAGGCCCACGAAGATCGCGTACCGCGGACTCGACGTGTACGGCATGGCCCCGTCCTCCTCCGGCGGCACGAGCGTCGGCGAGGCGCTCAACATCCTGGAGGGCACCGACCTCGCCGCCGCCACCCCGGCCGGCTATCTGCACCGGTTCATCGAGTCGAGCCGGATCGCCTTCGCCGACCGGGGCCGCTGGGTCGGCGACCCCGCCTTCGAGTCCGTGCCGACCCGCGAGCTGCTCTCCCAGCGGTACGCCGACTCCCGCGCCTGCCTGATCCGCGACGAAGCCGTCCTGACCAGCCCGCTCGCGCCCGGCGACCCCCGCGACCCGGCGCCCTGCGCGAGCGGCGGGATCGCGGCCCCGACCACGTACGAGGGCGAGAACACCACCCATCTGACGGCCGCCGACAAGTGGGGCAACGTCGTCGCCTACACCCTGACCATCGAGTCCACCGGCGGCAGCGGCATCACCGTGCCCGGCCGGGGCTTCCTGCTCAACAACGAGCTCACCGACTTCTCCTTCGCCCCCGCGAACCCGGCCGTGCACGACCCGAACCTGCCCGGCCCCGGCAAGCGACCGCGCTCCTCGATCTCCCCGACGATCGTCCTCGACCGGCACGACCGGCCCGTCCTCGCCCTCGGCTCACCGGGCGGCGCGACCATCATCACGACGGTCCTCCAGACCCTCACCGGGGTCGTCGACCGGGGTCTGCCGCTCGTCGACGCGATCGCCGCGCCCCGCGCCAGCCAGCGCAACCAGGCCACCACCGAACTCGAACCCGGTCTGTGGAACAGCCCGCTGAGGGCGGAGCTGGAAGGGATCGGGCATGGCTTCCGGCAGAACCCGGAGATCGGCGCGGCGACGGGCGTGCAGCGCCTGCCCGACGGCCGCTGGGTGGCCGCCGCCGAGACGGTCCGCAGGGGCGGCGGCTCGGCGATGGTCGTCCGGCCGACGGGCCGGTAGCGGACGCCTTGGGGCCCTACAGGGCCGTGAGCACGCGCGGGCCGTCGTCCGTGATCGCGACCGTGTGCTCGGCGTGGGACGCGCGTGACCGGTCGAGCGTCCGGATGGTCCAGCCGTCCCGCGCCGTGTAGTGGTCGTCCGTGCCGCCGCCGATGAGCATCGGCTCGATCGCGAGCACCATCCCGTGCCGCAGCTTCATGCCCCGGCCCGGGCGTCCCTCGTTGGGGACGCCCGGGTCCTCGTGCATGGTCCGGCCGATGCCGTGGCCGCCGAAACCGTCGGGGATGCCGTAGCCCGCCCCGCGGCAGACCTGGCCGATCGCGTGCGCGATGTCGCCGATGCGGTTGCCGACGACGGCCGCCGCGATGCCCGCCTCCAGGGCCTCCTCCGCGGCGTCGATCAGCCGCGTGTCCTCCGGCCGGGCCCGGCCGACCGTGAAGCTGACGGCCGAGTCGCCCGCCCAGCCGGCAAGGAGTGCTCCGCAGTCGGCGGACACGAGGTCGCCGTCCGCCAGTCGCGTGTCGTCGGGGATGCCGTGCACGATCGCGTCGTTCACGGAGAGGCACACGACCGCGGGGAACGGCACCGGCGCCCACTCCGGGTGGTAGTCGAGGAAGGGCGAACCGGCGCCCGCCTCCGTCAGAACCTCCCGGGCGGCCCGGTCGAGCTCGGTCAGCGCGACGCCGGGCGCCGCCTTCTCCCGTACGGCCGCGAGGGCCCTGGCCACCACCCGGCCGGACTCGCGCATCGCCGCCAGGGACTTGTTCGTCTTGATCTCCACCATGCCAATTACTATACCGCAATTATTATACCGGTATTAGAATGGCCGCATGGTACGCACACCCCTGACCCCCGAAGAGCGCGAGCGCGGCGAGCGCCTGGGCCTCCTCCTGCGCTCGGCGCGCGGCGAGCGGTCCATGGTCGAGATCGCGGCCGCGGCCGGCCTGTCCGCCGAGACCCTCCGCAAGATCGAGACCGGGCGGGCCCCGACGCCCGCCTTCTTCACCGTCGCGGCCCTCGCCGGGGTCCTCGACCTCTCCATGGACCAACTCGTGGTGCTCTGCACTCCTGCCCCAGCCCCGACCCCGACCCCGACCCCGACCCCGACCCCGACCCCGACCCCGGCTCCGGTCTGACGGGGGCCGGACCGGAGTCTCAGACGGAGACGGCCAGCTGCACCCGGCTGTGGCGCGGGCGCTCGATCTCGTCCAGGAGCGCGAGCGCCAGATCGGCGTGCCCGACGCGCCCCGGCCCCTCGACCACCGTGCCCACGGCCGTCCGGTAGCCGCCGGTCCGCTCCGCCTCCGCGTTCAGGTCCAGCGGCGGCACCACCATCAGCCAGTCGAGTTCCGGCCCCGCCTCGGCCGTGAGCAGCTCGAACTCGGCCACGTGGCCCTGGGCGATGGCGCGCCACGCCGCCGGGAACCCGGGCGCGTCCATGAGCCGCACCCCCGGCTCCGTCTCCAGCGTCGTCGCGATCCCGAGGGTGAGCAGCCGCCGCACCCCCGCCTCCGCGAGGCCCGCGACGAGCGCCTTTGCCGCCGCGGTGAAGTACTCCTCCGAGGGCAGGTCCAGGCGGGCCGCCGCGTGGAGCGCCGCGTCGTGGCCGGCCGCGACCGCCGCCACGGAGGCCGCGTCCGTCGCGTCTCCCCGGACGAGCGTGACTCCCGCGCCCTCCAGGTCGCGATGCGCGGCCGGGTCGCGGACCACGGCCGTCACCCGGTGGCCCCGGGTCACCGCCTCGGCCACGGCCGCCCGGCCGACGCGCCCGCCGGCGCCGAAGACCGCGATGCGCAGTCCGTTGCTGTCGCTGTTGCTCTTGCTGATGTCGTTCTCGATGTCCATGCCCGGACGGTAGAACGGAGGTCCCTGGTTACTTCAACGGTACTGGGTTAGCGTCGGCCCATGCCTGATCAGCCCTTCCCCGCCGCGCCGTTGGACTCCGCCCGCTTCGACGACCCCGACTGCGCCGGCAGCCCGGCCCAGCCCTTCCGCGTCGGCGACAAGTGGACCGGCATGGTGCTGCGCTGCCTGGAGGACGGCACGCCCCGCCGCTTCACCGAACTGCGCGTGCCCCTGCACTGGATCACCCCCAAGGTCCTCACCGAGACCCTCCGCTCCATGGAGCGGAACGGCTTCGTCACCCGGACCGTCCACGACGAGAACCCGCCCCGCGTCGAGTACGCCCTCACGCCCCTCGGGCGCTCGCTCATCGGACCGCTCGACACGGCCTGCGACTGGGCCCGCGCCCACGCCCCCGCCATCACCGAGGCCCGCGCCTCGTACGAGCAGGCCAGCCCGGTGGCGTAGCACCGGATGCGGGTCCCGGCGGCCGGGGCGACCGTGGACGCGTGCACCTTCGTCAGAAGCGCTTCCTCGCCGCCGTCCTGGCCCCACTGCTGCTCCTCGGTACGGCCTGCGGGGCCGACGACACCGCAGGCGGAACCGTCGACCCGCCCCGGTCCGTCGCGCCGGAGAAGTTCCGGCACCCCGGCGTCCTCGTCGGCGGCGCCCAGCTCGCGACGGTGCGCCGCCGGGTCGCCGCGGGGGAGGAGCCCTGGGCCTCCGCCTACAAGGCCATGGGGAGGAGCGAGTACGCCGCGCTCGACTACACCCCCCACCCCGCGAGGATCGTCGCCTGCGCGTCCAACGCCGGGACGGACGCCTGTGTCGCCGAACGCGAGGACGCCATCGCCGCCTACACCCACGCCCTCATGTGGTCGGTGTCCGGCAAGGCCGCGCACGCCGACAAGGCCGTCGAGATCATGGACGCCTGGTCGAAGACGGTGAAGGAACACACCCGCGACGACGCCGACCTGCAGACCGCCTGGTCCGGCTCGTCCTGGGCGCGCGCCGCCGAGATCGTGCACGCCGGATACCCGGCCTGGGGCGGGGCCGCGGTCCAGCGGTTCAAGTGGATGCTACGCAAGGCGTACCTCCCCGCCGTCAGTTCCAAGGTGCCCGACTACAACGGCAATTGGGAGCTGGCGATGACCGACGCGGCCATCGGCATGGCGGTCTTCCTGGAGGACCGCACGGTCTTCGAGGAGGCGGTAGGGCGCTACCGTGCCCGCGTCCCCGCCTACTTCTACCTCTCCACCGACGGCGCCCTGCCCAAGGCCCCGCCCGGCGGCACCATCGACACCGCCGACGA
The DNA here is from genome assembly GCF_036226445.1 of Streptomyces sp. NBC_01255. Classification (NCBI taxonomy): domain Bacteria; kingdom Bacillati; phylum Actinomycetota; class Actinomycetes; order Kitasatosporales; family Streptomycetaceae; genus Streptomyces; species Streptomyces sp. NBC_01255. The sequence continues at coordinate 1,748,458 of NZ_CP108474.1, read as the reverse complement.
GCTCGCCACGTACTGGTTCGGGCAGCGCACCTACGCCGACGGGCTCGGGCAGGAGACCTGCCGCAACTTCATGCACATCGGGTACTCGCTCGCCGCCACCGCCCACATCGCCGAGACCGCCTGGCACCAGGGCCTCGACCTCTACGGCGAGGAAGCCGAACGGCTGGGTGCCGCCCTGGAGTTCCACGCCCGCTACCAGCTCGGCGAGACCGCCCCGAAGTGGCTCTGCGGCGGGAAGGTCGAACGGACCATGGGCCCCGACGTCGAGGTCGCCCTCAACCACCTCGAAGGCCGGATGGGCATGAAGCTCCCGCAGACCGCGAAGCTCGCCCGGAGCCAGCGGCCGAGCGGCACCGACGACCTCTTCGTCGCCTGGGAGACCCTCACCCACGCCTCGAACCCGACCCCGGCGTGACGCGCCGCACCCCCTAGGCTCCGGGGCATGATTCCCGAGGAACTGCGGCGCGGCCGCTACGTGAGCCTGACCACCTTCCGCAAGAACGGCACGGGGGTGGCGACGCCCGTCTGGTACGCGGTGGAGGGCGCCGAGCTGTACGCGTGGACCCGCACCGACTCCTGGAAGGTCAAGCGGCTGCGGAACGACCCGCGCGTCGAGGTCGCCGTCTGCGACGTGCGCGGCAACGTCGCCGAGGGCGCCACGCGCTTCCCCGGCGAGGGCCGGCTGGTCGAGGGGGAGGAGCTGCGCCGGATCCGGGGGCTGCTCTCGCGCAAGTACACCTGGCAGTACTGGCTGACCGACGTGCCGGCCATGATCGTCCGCCTCGGCAAGCGCCCGCACACCGGAATCGTCGTGCGTTTCGGTGAATCCGCCGAGTGAGGCACCCGCACGAAAACGGACCGTAGTCGTCCCGTAACACGACTGCGGTCCAATACCCGCGGACCGGCAGGTCCCAGTCGACGGCGGGGCAGGTGCGGAACGTATGACGGTGTATCAACTCCCGGTGGACGTCATGGCGTTCGCGCACTGGCTGACGGAGCTCGCATCCCGCCTCCGGCCGGACGCCGGCTGGTACGGCGTCTTCGCCGACCGCGACCCGGAGGGGCTGCGCGCCTGCTTCGACGGTACGGAGATCCTGCCCTGGGACGTCGTCGAGTCGCTGCTCCAGGACGCCGGCGAGCCTGCCGACGGGCCGCTCGCCGCCCGGGCCGGGGCGCTGTACGCGGCGGCGGCCACCGCCCACGACCGGCGCCCCGGCGGGGCCGCCGCGCTCGCCGAACGCCGGGGGCTCATGGAGCGGGAGCGGCGGTACGCCGAGTCCCGCGCCCGCGAGCTGGGGGAGCGGCTCCGCGCCGCCGCGGGGGCGGCCGAGGCGGCCGCCCTGGAGAACGACCTCGCCTGGATCCGCGACGACCAGGCCCGGGCCGCCGCCCGCGTCGCCGAACTGACGGCCCGGCTGGCCCGCCTCGAAGGGGCCACAGGGGCCACAGGGGCCACAGGGGTCACAAGGGCCGCAGGGGCCACAGAGGCCTCAGGGGCCGCACCGGACCGGGTGGCCGGGTGGGCGAAGGCCCCTGCTCCGGCGAAGGCTCCAGCCCCTGCCCGGCCCGCCGCCCGGCCTTCGAAGCCTCGCCGCGGGGGCGCCCGGTACGCCTGGCTGGAGGAGAGTGCCGAGGAGCGGACGCCGGCGGTGGCCGTCCCCACGCTGCCGACCGGAGGAGCGGCGCCCCGGGGCGCCAGGTTCGGCGGCGGTGGTGGCGGCGAGGTGAGCGGTGCGGCCCCGGCCCCCGAGGTGGCGGCGGACCCCGGGGAGGCCGCCCGCGCCGCGGCCAATGCCGTCTACGCCCTCCAGCGGCTCCGCGCCCAGGGCCGCAGCGGCGAGGCGCACGCCCTGCTCTGCGAGGCGCTCAGCGGCCCGCCGGGCCGGCTGCCCGCCCTCGCCGCCGAACTGCACCGGGCCGGCCTGGGCGCCGACTGGTCCACCCTGCTCTGGGAGGCGGCCTCGCTGCCGCCCGGCCGGCTCGCCGCCGTCGCCGGGGTCCTCGCCGACGCGGGCCGGGCGGCCGACTGCGATCAGCTCCTCCGCCAGGGCGTGGCCCGCCCCGTGGAAGAGCTGGCCGGGGCGTGCGCCGCGCTGCGCGCCGAGGACCACCACCGCGAGGCGCACGCGCTGCTCACCGCCTTCGTCCGGGTCCGGGCGCCCGAGGACGCCGCCCGCCTCGCGGGCGCGGATCCGCGCGGACTCGTCCCCCAGCTCCTGGACGCGGCCCGGGCGGTCTCCGCCGCCCGGGAGCGCGACCTGCTCCACGCCCTGCGCGTGGCGGGTCTGGCGGGGGCCTGAAGCCTCTCCGGTGGAGCCGTCCCGGGCGCGTGTCATTACTTGCGGGTACGTGTCGGTACGTGTCCGACGTGGACCACTCGGGTATGAAACATGATCGACGCCGCTGCTTCGCGACGGTGGTCTTGCTCCGGGGTGTGACGGGGCTTACGTTCTCCTCCTACGCCCCGCGTCTACGGGCGTAGAGGCTCTCTGACGCCGTGCCGAAGGAGCAGCTCATGACCGACGTCGTACGCGCCGCGCTCGTCCAGGCGACCTGGACGGGCGACACCGAATCCATGATCGCCAAACACGAGGAGCACGCCCGGGAGGCCGCCCGGCAGGGCGCCAAGGTGATCGGGTTCCAGGAGGTGTTCAACGCCCCCTACTTCTGCCAGGTCCAGGAGCCCGAGCACTACCGCTGGGCCGAGCCCGTCCCGGACGGTCCCACCGTCAACCGGATGCGGGCGCTCGCCCGGGAGACCGGGATGGTGATCGTCGTCCCCGTCTTCGAGGTCGAGGGCGAGGGCTTCTACTACAACACCGCGGCCGTCATCGACGCCGACGGCACCTACCTCGGCAAGTACCGCAAGCACCACATCCCGCAGGTCAAGGGCTTCTGGGAGAAGTACTACTTCCGCCCGGGCAACGCCGGCTGGCCGGTCTTCGACACCGCCGTCGGCAGGGTCGGCGTCTACATCTGCTACGACCGCCACTTCCCGGAGGGCTGGCGCCAACTGGGCCTCAACGGCGCACAGTTGGTCTACAACCCGTCGGCCACCTCGCGCGGTCTCTCCTCCTACCTCTGGCAGCTGGAGCAGCCCGCCGCCGCCGTCGCCAACGAGTACTTCGTCGCCGCGATCAACCGCGTCGGCCAGGAGGAGTACGGCGACAACGACTTCTACGGCACCAGCTACTTCGTCGACCCGCGCGGTCAGTTCGTCGGCGAGGTCGCCTCCGACAAGAGCGAGGAACTCGTCGTCCGCGACCTCGACTTCCGCCTCATCGAAGAAGTCCGGCAGCAGTGGGCCTTCTACCGGGACCGCCGCCCCGACGCGTACGACGGGCTGGTGCAGCCGTGAGCAGCCTGTACGACCGGCACAAGGCCGTCATCCCCGACTGGGTCGCCCTCTACTACCGCGACCCCATCGAGATCACCCACGGCGAGGGCCGCCACGTCTGGGACGCCGACGGGCGCAAGTACCTCGACTTCTTCGGCGGCATCCTCACCACGATGACCGCGCACGCCCTGCCCGAGGTCACCAAGGCCGTCGCCGAGCAGGCCGGACGGATCGTCCACTCCTCGACGCTCTACCTCAACCGGCCCATGGTGGAGCTCGCCGAGCGGATCGCCGGCCTCTCCGGCATCCCCGACGCCCGCGTCTTCTTCACCACCTCCGGCACCGAGGCCAACGACACGGCCCTGCTCCTGGCCACCGCGTACCGCCGCTCGAACCAGATCCTGGCGATGCGCAACAGCTACCACGGCCGCTCCTTCTCCACCGTCGGCATCACCGGCAACCGCAGCTGGTCGCCGACCGGCCTCTCGCCGCTCCAGACGCTGTACGTGCACGGCGGCGTCCGCAACCGCGGCCCCTACGCCCAGTACACCGACGAGCGGTTCGTCGACGCCTGCGTCGCCGACCTCGAAGACCTCCTCGGCCACACCCGGGACGTCGCCGCCCTCATCGCCGAACCCGTCCAGGGCGTCGGCGGCTTCACCTCCCCGCCCGACGGCCTGTACGCCGCCTTCCGGCGCGTCCTCGACCGGCACGGCATCCTCTGGATCGCCGACGAGGTGCAGACCGGCTGGGGCCGCACCGGCGACCACTTCTGGGGCTGGCAGGCCCACGGCCAGGCCGGGCCGCCCGACATCCTCACCTTCGCCAAGGGCATCGGCAACGGCATGTCCGTCGGCGGGGTCGTGGCCCGCGCCGAGATCATGAACTGCATCGACGCCAACTCCATCTCCACCTTCGGTGGTTCGCCGATCACCATGGCCGCGGGCCTGGCCAACCTCGCCTACCTCCTGGAGCACGACCTCCAGGGCAACGCCCGCCGCGTCGGCGGCCTCCTCATCGAACGCGTACGGGCCGCCGCCGCGGGCGTGGACGCCGTACGGGAGGTCCGGGGCCGAGGCCTCATGATCGGCATCGAACTCACCGAGCCGGGCACCGACCGCGCCGACCCGGACGCGGCCTCCGCCGTCCTGGAGAGGGCCCGGGAGAACGGCCTGCTCATCGGCAAGGGCGGCGGACACAACACCAGCGCCCTGCGGATCGCCCCGCCGCTCTCGCTCTCCGTCGCCGAAGCGGAGGAAGGTGCCGCGATCCTCGAAGAGGCGCTCAGAGCCCTGTAGCCCGCTCCCCGCCCCGCAGTTCGCTCCCTGTCGTTCCCCCCTTACTCACGCAGGAGAGTCCCGTGAGCACCCGTACCCTCATCCGGGGCGGTCTCGTCGTCACCGCCGCCGACGAGATCCACGCCGACGTCCTGATCGAGGACGGCCGGATCGCCGCCCTCGCCGCCCACGGCTCGGACGCGGCCGCCGGCTGGACCGCCGACCGGACCATCGACGCCACCGACCGCTACGTGCTGCCCGGCGGCGTCGACGCCCACACCCACATGGAGCTGCCCTTCGGCGGCACCGCCGCCTCCGACACCTTCGAGACCGGCACCCGCGCCGCCGCCTGGGGCGGCACCACCACGATCGTCGACTTCGCCGTCCAGACCGTCGGCCAGAGCCTCCGTGAAGGACTCGACGCCTGGTACGCCAAGGCCGACGGCAACTGCGCGATCGACTACGGCTTCCACATGATCCTCTCCGACGTGAACGAGTACACGCTCAAGGAGATGGACCGGCTCGTCCAGGAGGGGGTGAGCTCGTTCAAGCTCTTCATGGCGTATCCGGGGGTCTTCTACTCGGACGACGGCCGGATCCTGCGCGCCATGCAGCGCTCCGCCGACAACGGCGGGCTGATCATGATGCACGCCGAGAACGGCATCGCCATCGACGTCCTCGTCGAGCAGGCGCTCGCCCGCGGCGAGACCGACCCCCGCTACCACGGGGAGGTCCGCAAGGTCCTCCTGGAGGCCGAGGCCACCCACCGCGCCATCCAGCTCGCCCGGGTCGCCGGGGCGCCCCTCTACGTCGTCCACGTCTCCGCCGAGGAGGCGGTCGCCGAGATCGCCGCCGCCCGCGACAAGGGGCTGCCCGTCTTCGGCGAGACCTGCCCCCAGTACCTCTTCCTCTCCACCGACAACCTCGCCGAGCCCGGCTTCGAGGGCGCCAAGTACGTGTGCAGCACCCCGCTCCGCCCCAGGGAGCACCAGGCCGCGCTCTGGCGCGGGCTGCGGACCAACGACCTCCAGGTGGTCTCCACCGACCACTGCCCCTTCTGCTTCACGGGGCAGAAGGACCTCGGCCGCGGGGACTTCTCCAAGATCCCCAACGGTCTGCCGGGCGTGGAGAACCGCATGGACCTCCTCCACCAGGCCGTCGTCGAAGGGCACATCTCCCGGCGCCGCTGGATCGAGATCGCCTGCGCCACACCCGCCCGGATGTTCGGCCTCTACCCGCAGAAGGGCACGATCGCGCCCGGCGCCGACGCCGACGTCGTCATCTACGACCCGAACGCCCGCCAGACCCTCTCCGCGGCCACCCACCACATGAACGTCGACTACTCCGCGTACGAGGGGAAGGCGATCACCGGACAGGTCGAGACCGTCCTCTCGCGCGGCGAACTCGTCATCGACCAGCGGAAGTTCACCGGCCGCGCCGGACACGGCGCCTTCACCCCCCGCTCCACCTGCCAGTACCTGAACTGAACCCCGAACCAGGAGGTCCCCGCGTGGACTTCGGACTCGTCCTGCAGACCGACCCGCCCGCCTCGCAGGTCGTCGGCCTGATGCGCCGGGCGGAGCGGAACGGCTTCCGCTACGGCTGGACCTTCGACTCCGCCGTGCTGTGGCAGGAACCCTTCGTCATCTACAGCCAGATCCTCGCCAACACCACCAAGCTGCACGTCGGCACGATGGTGACCAACCCGGGGACCCGTACGTGGGAGGTGACGGCCTCCACCTTCGCCACCCTCAACGACATGTACGGCAACCGGACCGTCTGCGGCATCGGCCGCGGCGACTCCGCCATGCGCGTCGCGGGCCGCAAGCCCAACACCCTCGCCCGGCTCGGCGAGGCCATCGACGTCATCCGCGACCTGGCGGAGGGCCGTGAGGCGGAGGTCGACGGCAACCCGATCCGCATCCCCTGGATCAAGGAGGGCAAGCTGCCCGTCTGGATGGCGGCGTACGGCCCCAAGGCCCTCGCCCTCGCCGGGCAGAAGGCCGACGGCTTCATCCTCCAGCTCGCCGACCCGTTCCTCACGGAGTGGATGGTCAAGGCGGTCCGGCAGGCCGCCACCGACGCCGGCCGCGACCCCGACGCCCTGACGATCTGCGTCGCCGCCCCCGCGTACGTCACGGCGGACGACTCGCCCGAGGCCCTGGCGCACGCCCGCGACCAGTGCCGCTGGTTCGGCGGCATGGTCGGCAACCACGTCGCCGACCTGGTCTCCAAGTACGGCGAGCACTCCGCCATGGTCCCCGAGGAGCTGACGGCGTACATCAAGGACCGGCAGGGCTACGACTACTCCCACCACGGCCGCGCCGACAACCCCGACACCGCCTTCGTCCCCGACGAGATCGTCGACCGCTTCTGCCTCCTCGGCCCCGCCGAGGCCCACATCGAGAAGCTCCGCCACCTCAAGAGCCTCGGCGTGGACCAGTTCGCGGTCTACGACATGCACGACAACCGGGAGGGCACGATCGACGCCTACGGCACCGACATCATCCCGGCCCTCACCTCCTAGTACTCCAGCCGGACTTTGATGTTTTGCCTGGTCAACGGCTTGGGTTTGGGGAGTGTAGCGGGGTGGTGCTGGAAGCGGGGCGGGTTCACCTGGCCCGTCCCGCGAACGAGTGCCCTCGCCGTGTGTAGTGACATCTGCGGGCTCTGGCCTGGTGCCGACGGCGCCATCGTGACCAGTTCATCGAGTGGTCGCCCTGTGCAGCAGGATGTCGGTGGGCAGCTGCCAGGAGACGGCGAATCTCGGCTGGTGTGAGGTCCACGAGGTCGGGAGTGTTCTGCTCGGTTCCCCTTTTTCCCTCGCGTGGGCGGCGGTGACGGCCAGGAACGCGTGGGCGAGCATGGCGAGAGTGATGTGCCGGTGCCAGCCGGTGTAGCGGCGGACTTCGTACTGGTCCAGGCCGCATTCGTTCTTCGCGCTCTGGAAGCACTCCTCGATCTTCCAGCGGCAGCCGGCGATCCCCACGAGGTCGGTGAGGGTTGCCTGCAGGGGTGCCGAGGCGAGGAAGTAGGCGAGCTCGTCCGGCTTGGTGATGCTGCGGCGGGCGAGCATCCATCGCTGGCGGGTGGGCTCGTCGCCGTCGAATTCCCAGACAGCCGGCAGCCGGGCCGCGGCCCAGTCGTAGATTCGGGGCCCCTTGGCGCCGTCGCCGCAGGAGAGCTGCTGCCACGCTTCTGGCGGAGCCTGGCCGATGAGATGGTCGATGCGGGGGCCGTGGACCTGCTGGGACTTCGGTACGGCCATGACATAGGACAGGCCGACGTCTTCCAGGAACCGGCGGAAGCGGGAGTCCTGCCCGTAGGCGGCATCCGCGGTGACCCAGGCGACGGGCAGCGGGGAGGCGAGTGCTCGCAGGACCATGGTGCGGGCCAGGTCGTTCTTCGTCGCGAAGCCACGCTCGCTGGGGATCTTGGCAGCACGGCAGCGCTCGAGGTCGTCGGTCCAGGACTTGGGCAGGTAGAGCTCGCGGTCGACCAAGGCATGGCCCAGGGTGGTGGCGTAGGCGGCGAAGACACCGATCTGGCAGTTCTCGGTGCGGCCGGCTGTGCCGGAGTACTGCCGTTGCACCCCGGCTGAAGTGACACCCTTCTTGACGAAGCCGGTGTCGTCGATGATCAGGACACCGTCGTCGGCGCCGAGGTGCTCGGCGACGTAACCCTGCAGGTCATCACGGATTCCGTCGGCTTCCCACCGGCTTTTCGCCAGGAGGTGCTGCAGTCCGTCCGGCGTGGAGTGCCCGGCAAACTCGGCCAGTTGCCAGGAGTTCTTGCGGCCCACCGGGCCGAGCAGACCACGGACGTAGTCCCGCATCCGGCGTCGCGGCTCAACACGTGAGAAGCGGTGCCCGACTTGCAGGAAGAGTTCTTCCAGTTCGTGTTCCCACTCGTTGGCGGTTACGTCATCAGTCACACATGGTGGCTGTCCAGCCCGATGTCACTACACACGGCGAGGGCACTCGTTCGCGGGACGGGCCAGGTGAACCCGCCCCGCTTCCAGCACCACCCCGCTACACTCCCCAAACCCAAGCCGTTGACCAGGCAAAACATCAAAGTCCTGCTGGAGTACTAGGTCGTGTCCGGAAAGTCATGGGAGCCAGAGTCGGAGGCAGGCGAGGGTGACCATGGCTTGGTAGTGGCGGGCTCGTTTGTCGTGGCGGGTGGCCAGGGCCCGGTTCTGTTTGAGCCGGCTGAAGCAGCGTTCGATCACGTTTCGCCGCCGGTAGGCGGCCCGGTCGAGGCGGCAGAGCGTCTCGCCGCGGCGGATGCGTCCGTTGATCTGGTCGATCCGTTCCGGGATCGTGCAGGCGATGCCGCGTCGTCGCAGGTAGGCGCGGATCTTGCGGGCGGAGTAGCCCTTGTCCGCGGCGACGCGGTCGGGCTGGGTCCGGGGGCGTCCCGGGCCCGGCCGGGCGACCTTGATCCGGGCCATGACGGGTTCGAACTGGGTGCAGTCGTTGACGTTCCCGCCTGTGATCGTGAACGCGAGGGGGCGGCCCTGGCCGTCGCAGGCCAGGTGGATCTTGCTGGTCAGCCCGCCCCGTGAGCGTCCGAGTGCTTCGCCTTCCCAGGGCCCCCTTTTCGGGCCCCGGCCGAGTGCTGGTGGGCCCGGACCGTGGTCGAGTCGACGCACACGATGGACCAGTCCACGGCTCCGACGGCATCGGAGTGCTGCTGGACGTGGGCGAGGAGCCGGTCCCAGGTGCCGTCGGCGGACCAGTGCCGGAAGCGTTCGTAGACCGTCTTCCACGGCCCGTATCGCTCCGGTAGGTCACGCCAGGCGGCACCAGTGGACAGCTTCCACAAGATCCCGTTCACCACCTGCCGCCGGTCCCGCACAGGCCTGCCCATCCGGCCCGGCGCCAGAAACGGAGCGATCAACGCCCACGACTCATCTGTCAGTTCATGTCGACGCACCACGAACGGAGTAACGAGCCACCGACTTTACGGACACGCCCTAGCCCGAAGCCACTGTCCCTCAGGCCCCACCTGGCTCGTTTCGTCCCCAGCGACCGACGGAGGGGTGGACCCGGAATAGAGCAGTCACCGTCATCCGGCACTGCTGGGCGACGCACCGATCCGCCGGGGACCTCCGTAGGAGCGTGGGGCTATCGGCCCTCCTCCGTCGGCCTATCGCTGCACGCCATGGGGATCACGGAGTGGCCGTGCAACCGATAGACCATTTCGTCTGGCGCCGACAGCATGCGTGAACTGCGCCAGGCCGCGTCGAACGGTGTACCGGGGCGCGCGCGTTGCAGACAGCATGCCCGCCAGCTGGTGACGGGTTCGAGAATCAGCCGCCATAGCGTCGGTTTTATTTCGCTCACCCTGCGCTGCGCAGGTCGGGCTGTCCGGCCGACGGAGCTGCTTCTGCCGGCCCTGTTTCCTCTTGGGTGTGGGCGGCGAGGGCGTCGTGCAGAACGAGGAGTGCTCGGTTCTGCATTCCGGCGTCGGAGAAACCGCGGCCTACGAGTTCCCATTGCTCCAACAGCGGGCGCCAAACGTTGCTCCATTCGTTGTCGCGCACGAACGGCTGCTGGCGGATGTCGTCCCGGTCGAGGTAGACACCGTCCAGGACGTCACGCGTGCGTTTTTCGATGTGGAGATTCTTGACGACATTGGCCACAACATCGGCCTGCTGAATCGCCACCGACACGGCGGGAGAGGGCAGCACCACCTCCGGCGGCACCGATGAGGGCTGCCGCGCAGCCGTCCCGATCGGAGGCGGGGGCGGAGCTGTGGGGTCGGCAGTGAGCGTTTTCCAACCTCACGTTGATGCGTGGTGAAGGACGAGGACGGCCTTCACGACGTCGGTGATTCGGTTGGTGCTGCAGCGGAGCTTCCGCAGGAGGCGCCAGCCCTTGAGGGTGGCCATGGCCTGCTCACCGAGACAGCGGATCTTGGCGTGGGTGGTGTTGTGGCGGCGCTTCCACCGCCTGAGCCGGCGGCCTCGGAACGGTACGCGGACGGGTCCGCCGGCGCCTTGATACGTCTTGTCCGCCCAGCATTTGAGTCCTGTTTCGGTGAGGGCTTCGATGATCCCGTGGTGTCGCGTGGCGGTCAGGTCGTGAGTCGAGCCGGGCAGAGCCGGCGAGGCCCAGAGCAGCCGTCCGAACGGGTCGGTGAGGACCTGCACGTTCATGCCGTGGCGTTTGTGTTTCCCGGAGTAGTAGGGGGTGTCGGCGGCGATGCGGTCGATCGGCAGCAGGGTGCCGTCGAGGATGACGAATGCCTTCTCCCGGATCGTCCGCATGGCCTCGGCCAGGGACGGGGCGATGGCGGCCAGGGCCTCGACGGCTTCACGTATGTAGCGGTAGACGGTCGCGATCCCGATGCCGAACCCGGCGGCCAGTTGGGCGTAGGTGTCACCGCACCGCAGGTGGGCCAGGGCGAGCAGGGCCTGTCGCGAGGCGGGAAGGCGTCGCCACCGCGTCCCGACGTCCTGCCGCCTGGCCTTCAGTTGTCCGGTCAGGAACCGCAAGGTGCGGCTGGACAGATCAATCGAGGACGGGTAGGCAAGCACGCGAAGCTCCTGGCGGACACGGGTGATCTTGGTCGAGAACCCGTCTACCAGGAGCTTCGTCGTTGCGCAGGACTGTCCAACTCGCGGTCAGCGCCGCCAGCTTGGAAAAGGCTCCCTACGTTGTACACCGGGACAGGGCGAACCCTTCGTATGGTTCTCCCACCCAGGGGTGCCGGGTGTGGTTCAAAAGGCTCTGCCGCTTGTGGCTTCACTGGCCGAGGGCGGCGAGTCCGCGTGGCGACCGCTGACGGTCGCATCGACAGCGCGCGCGCCATGTTCGGCATCCAGCTGGGCTCCGGCACGGACGGTGTGCTTCGTCTTCGTCGAGCGGGCCGTCCAGCAGCCGTCCGGCGCGCCTGCTCCCTGTCCACAACTCCATTGTTGTGCCTGTCCGACCGACCTGTACGGCGCTGCGGAACGGTCCGCGGCAGCGACGGGCAGGCCGTCGCACGCCGACCCGGCACGCGAGGAGCGTGATCGCGGCAGTACCGGGCGATCGCCGCGCTCAGTCTCCGCACGCGGCCTGCGCGGTCGCTGTGAACCTCGGCAAGCCCGAGAGCCGTTGGGTCCGGGCCCCGGTGCTGTCGCCGAGGACGGCGGGCACTCGGGGATGGTGCCGGAGCCGCTCACCGCGTATATCAAGGACCGGCAGGGGTACGAGTACAGCCACCACGGCCGCGCCGACAACCCCGACACCGCGTGTACGGCGGCGAGATCATCCCCGTCCTCCGCCCCTGACCCCGCGCCGAACCCCCACGCCCCGCACGGCCTCGTTCCGTCCCCGCCGAACGAACGAAGGGTTCCGCATGACCGCCACCGCCTCCTCCGGAAGACCCGCCACGGCCGACGGCCGTGCCGAGCTCGCGCCCGGCACGGCCCCCACCGACCCCCGCTTCGTCAATGACGACCTGCTCCCCGTCCCCGTCGCGGAGCGCCGCTGGACCACGTACAACTTCGCCGCCCTCTGGGTCGGCATGGCCCACAACATCCCCTCCTGGATGCTCGCCTCCGGTCTCGTCGCCCTCGGCATGGACTGGAAGCAGGCCGTCCTCACCATCGCCCTCGCCAACGTCGTCGTGCTGCTTCCGATGCTCCTCACCGGGCACGCCGGACCCAAGTACGGCATCCCCTTCCCGGTCCTCGCCCGCGCCTCCTTCGGGCTGCGCGGCGCCAACCTGCCTGCCCTCATCCGCGCCGGCGTCGCCTGCGCGTGGTTCGGCATCCAGACCTGGATCGGCGGACAGGGCGTCTTCATCCTCCTCGACAAGGTCTTCGGCGGCAGCTGGGCGGAGGCGTCGAGGATCGGTGGCCAGCCCTGGACCCTGTGGCTCTGCTTCGTCCTCTTCTGGGCCCTCGAACTCGCCATCATCTACCGGGGCATGGACGCCCTGCGCCGCTTCGAGAACTGGGCCGCGCCCTTCGTCATCGTCGGCGCGCTCGCCCTCCTCGTCTGGATCACGGTCAAGGCGGGCGGTCTCGGCCCCCTCCTCGACCAGCCCTCCCGGCTCGGCTGGGGCGCGGACTTCTGGCCGGTCTTCTTCCCCGCCCTCATGGGCATGATCGCCTTCTGGGCGACGCTCAGCCTCAACATCCCCGACTTCACGCGCTTCGGGGCGGGGCAGCGGGCCCAGGTGTGGGGCCAGACCCTCGGCCTGCCCACCACCATGACCCTGTTCGCGCTGCTCTCGGTGCTCGTCACCTCCGGCTCGCAGGCCGTGTACGGAGCGCCCGTCTGGGACCCGGTGGCGCTCGCCGCCAAGGCCGACAACGTCTTCGGCCTGCTCTTCGCCCTGGTGACCGTCCTCGTCGCGACGCTCTCGGTCAACATCGCGGCGAACGTCGTCTCCCCGGCGTACGACCTCGCCAACCTGGCACCGAAGTTCGTGAACTTCCGTACGGGCGCGCTGATCACCGGCGTCGTCGGCGTCCTCATCATGCCGTGGAAGCTCACCGCCACCCCCGAGCTCTACATCTTCACCTGGCTCGGCCTGGTCGGCGGTCTCCTCGGCACCGTGGCCGGCATCCTCATCGCCGACTACTGGCTCGTCCGCCGCACCGCGCTCGACCTGGAAGGGCTGTACCGGGCGGACGGGCCGTACTGGTACCGGGGCGGCTGGAACCCGGCGGCCGTCCTCGCGTTCGCGGTCGGCGGCGTCCTCGCCGTCGGCGGCTCCCACTCGGCGCCGGGCACCGGTCCGTTCCCCGAGGACGGCCTGATCCCCTTCCTCAAGCCCCTCGCCGACTACGGATGGGCCGTGGGACTCGCGGCCTCGCTGCTCCTCTACACCGCCCTCATGAAGCGGCGGGGCGCTTCCCCGTCGTCCTCCCGATCCAGCTGAGGTAGGACCACACGCGGGTGTTCACGGCGGGGGTGTCGGTCGCGCACCCCTTCCCGTAGGAGACCAGGCCGACCAGGTACGGCTTCCGCCCGACCTTGCGGACCAGGGGGCCGCCGGAGTCGTACAGGCAGGTGTCGCGCCCGGGGGCGTAGGTGCAGATCTGCGGGGAGGCGACGTGGGCCATGCCCCGGTCCACGCACGTCGGATTGCTCATCGTGCCGAGGACCACCGTGCGCAGGACGTCGGAGGTCCGGCCGCCGAACGAGGTGGCGCCCCAGCCGGGGACCTCGACCTGGGTGTGGTCGAAGGTGCCGTGGGAGTACGGGGCGGGCAGCCCGACCGGGCTCACGCCGCGGTTGTACGCGACCGGTTCGGCCAGCCGGACGAGCGCGATGTCGTTCCGCTGGGTCTCCGGGTCGTAGTCGGGATGCACGACGAACCGTTCCGGCGTCGCCAGGACGGTGTACGGGCTGTCGTCCCCGGTCGTCAGGTCGTGGTCGCCCAGGAGGACGCCCAGCCGGGCGGGGTCGCTGTAGGAACCGGTCAGACAGTGGGCGGCCGTGAGTACGTACCGGTCGGTGACGAGCGCCCCGCCGCACACCACCCGCTGCTCGGCGAGGTCCACGAGCCCCGCCATGAACGGGTACTGGTGCGGCGTCGCCTCCTGCCCTCCGACGATCGCGTGCGCCGCCGGGGCGGGGCCGAGGGGGCTCAGGGCCAGCGCCGCCCCCGTGGCCGTGGCCATGAGCCTTCGCAGCCTTCTCATCCGTCCCATGCATCCCATGCGTCCCACGGCATCTCCGAACTGTCGGCGGCGTTTCCCGGGGCCGGCGGCGGCATGCGGAGACGTTTCCTCTGCCCGTCACCACGGCCCGTTCCGGCCCGTCCGGACTTCAACGATCAAGGAGGGGAGCGGTCACCGGTCGGCGTCGGGGGCCCAGCCCGGGATGTGCGCGGCCGCCGCCGCGTCCCAGGCCGCGGGCCCGCCCTGGTAGGGCCAGGCACGGGTGAGGTCGGGGGTGCGGTCGAACGCCTGCAGCTTCGCGGCCAGCTCGCGGCTCTGGTTGGCGGCCCGGACCGGGGCGAGCGGGCCCTCCAGAGCGGCGAGCCGCAGCTCGTATTCCCGTACGGGCCCCTCCACCCAGAGCGCGACCCAGGCGGCGTCCATGGCTCGGGAGAGGAGCAGGACCCGGGGGCGGCCGCCCTCCGCGAGCACCGCCGTCAGCCGGTCGTGACCGTCGAGGACCACGGGGGAGTTGAGCCCGCTGATCCACCACGCGAACACCGGCGGCAGGATCCCCTCCCGGTACTGGCGGCGGTACGCCTTCACCCGGGGCGCCTCCGGGTGCGACAGGGCCCGCAGCGGCAGCAGGTCCCGGGCGTCCTCGTCCGGGTCGCCGTACCCGAACCAGGTGAGGTGGCCCCGGTCCGGGTCGTGGGCGAGCAGTTTCGGCCAATTGCAGTCCGCGAACCAGTGCCTCGCGTCCGGGGCGAAGTGCCACTCGCCCTCGTGGAGCGGCCCGTCGTCCGCCGCGCGGAGCGCCGCCCCGGCGTGCGCGGCCCAGCGATCCGTCCACTCCTCCGAGCCGGGCTCCGCGAACTCGGCGACAGTGCGGGCCAGTTCCGCCCGCAAGGGCGCCAGCGGCGAGACGTACCGGCCCGTCCGCGCGTAGTGCAGCCCGTACCGGGTGACCCGCTGCCGGGCGAACAGCACCGGAACCCCGCCCTGGACCAGTACCAGCCGCCGCCCGTCGGCGCTCTCCATCCGCAGGCCGGGCTTCGCCGGTCCCTCGACACGCATCCGCATGCCGACAGCCTAGGCAACGTGGACAGCTGCCCCTACGGGACCCGGGCCGTCCACTCCGCCGTGCCGAACTTCGTCTCCGCCAGCTCCTTCGCCCGCGTCAGCTCGTCCTCCGTGAGGGCGCCCTCCGACAGGCCGTACCGGCCGCGGAAGGAAGCGATCATCCGCTCGATGACCGCCTCGCGCGGCAGGCCCGTCTGCCGCCGCAGCGGGTCCACCCGCTTCTTCGCGCTCTTCGTGCCCTTGTCGGAGAGCTTCTCGCGGCCGATCCGCAGCACCTCCGTCATCCGGTCCGCGTCGATGTCGTACGCCATCGTCACGTGGTGCAGGACCGCGCCCCCGCTCCCGACCATCCGCTTCTGCGCCGCCCCCGCGATCTTCCCGGCGTCCGTCGCGATGTCGTTCAGCGGCTGGTACCAGGCCTTGATCCCCATGTCGCCGAGCGCGCCGAGCACCCAGTCGTCGAGATAGGCGTAACTGTCGACGAAGGAGAGCCCCTGCACGAGCGCGTCCGGGACGGAGAGCGAGTACGTGATCGTGTTGCCCGGCTCGATGAACATCGCCCCACCGCCGCTGATCCGGCGCACCACCTGGATGCCGTGGCGCTCGGCGGCCACCGGGTCGACCTCGTTGCGCAGGGACTGGAAGCTGCCGATCACCACCGCGGGCGCGCCCCACTCCCAGACGCGCAAGGTGGGAGGCCGGCGACCGGCCGCCACCTCGGCCGTCAGGACCTCGTCCAGGGCCATGTGCAGCGCGGGTGCCTGCGGCGGCTCGTGGATCAGCTGCCAGTCGTAGTCGGTCCAGTCCGTGGCGTGCGCGAGGGCCCTGCGGACCGCCACCCCGACGCCCTCGGCGGTCAGCCCGAACATCTGCGTGCCCGGCGGGAGGGCCGCGTCGATCCGCGCCGCGAGCCCGGCGGCGTCCGTGTCGGCCGGCGCGCCCTCCAGGGCCCGGTCGATCGCCAGGATCGCCTCGTCGGGCTCCAGGAAGAAGTCGCCCGCGACCCGGACGTTCCGCAGGACACCGCCCTCGGTGTCGAGGTCGACGACCACCAGCTTGCCGCCGGGGACCTTGTACTCGCCGTGGAACGCGCCGTGCACGGACTCTCCCTGTAGGTAAGGGGCGAACTAGATCAAGAGGGCCAAAGGGTACTCCTGGGGAGAACAGTGGGTGACAAGTGCGGCATTCCGGTTGTCAGCGCCCCGTGCTTAGCTGGAGGCATGATCGAAGAGTTCCTTGAGCACGTCCTCGGCGGCCGTACGACCGAGGTGGAGGAGGCGGTCCGCAAGGCGGCCGCCGCCGAGATCATGCCGCGCTTCCGGCAGCTCGCCGCGCACGAGATCGTGGAGAAGAACGGGCCGCACGACCTGGTCACCGTCGCCGACCGGGCCGCCGAGGCCCACCTCACCGCCTCGCTGACCGCGCTGCTGCCCGGCTCGGTCGTCGTCGGCGAGGAGGCCGTCCACGCCGACCCCGCCGTGTACGAGGCGCTGCGCGGCGACGCCCCCGTCTGGATCGTCGACCCCGTCGACGGCACCCGCCAGTTCGTCCACGGCGACCCCGGCTTCTGCACCCTCGTCGCCCTCGCCGTCCGCGGCGAGCTCCTCGCCTCCTGGACCTTCGCCCCGGCCCTGGACCTGATGGCGGTCGCCGTGCGCGGCCGCGGGGCCACGCTCAACGGACAGCCGATACGGTCGGGTTCACCGGCGCCCGGCGAGGTCCTGGAGGTCGCCGCCTCCCACCCCGACTACACCACCCCGGAGCAGAAGCAGGCCCTGCTCGGCCTTCGGGTGGAGGGGGTCGCCCCGCGTCCGTGCGGCTCGGCCGGTCTCGAGTACCTCGCCGTGGCCCGCGGCGCGGTCTCCGGGACCGCCTTCTCCTGGGAGTACGCGTGGGATCACGCGGCCGGACTGCTCCTCGTCGTCGAGGCGGGCGGCGCGCACACCACGATCGCCGGGGAGCCGTTCCGCATCACCGGAGGAAACGCGCTGCCGTTCACGGCGGCCAGGGACGCGGTCACCGCCGAACGGATCCGGACGCTTCTCGGGGGCGCGTGAGGCGCGGGCGGCCACCGGCCTATCCTGAGAGCCTTGGTCATCGGCTGACGAAGGAGTCCGAACGTGACGAACGAGACGTCGATGCTCGATGCCGTCGTCGTGGGAGCGGGCCCCAACGGACTGACCGCGGCGGTGGAGTTGGCCCGGCGCGGCTTCTCCGTCGCCGTCTTCGAGGCGAAGTCGACGGTCGGCGGCGGAGCCAGGACCGAGGAGCTCACCCTCCCCGGCTTCCGCCACGACCCCTGCTCCGCCGTGCACCCCCTCGGCGCCGGCTCACCCGTCTTCAAGACGATGCCGCTGGATCGGTACGGCCTGGAGTGGCTCCACCCCGAACTGCCCATGGCCCACCCCTGGGACGACGGCACCGCCGCCGTCCTCGCCCGTTCCGTCGCCGAGACCGCCGCCTCCTTCGGCCCGCGCGACGCCGGGGCGTACCGCCGCCTCGTCGCCCCGTACCTCGGCAAGTGGGACACCCTCGCGCGGGACTTCATGCAGCTCCCGCTCACCGGACTGCCCCGCGACCCCGTCACCCTCGCCCGCTTCGGAATCGACGGACTGCCGCCCGCCACCTGGCTGATGCGAAGGTTCCAGGACGAGAAGGCGCGCGCGCTCTTCGCCGGCATGGTCGGCCATGTCATCGCCCCGCTCGGCGGCTTCGCCACCGGAGCCGTGGGCCTCGTCTTCGCGCTCGCCGCGCACGCGGGCGGCTGGCCGATGCCCCGGGGCGGCTCGCAGTCGATCTCCGACGCCCTCGCCGCGTACCTCAAGGACCTCGGCGGCGCCGTCCACACCGACTACGAGGTCAAGCGGCTCGACGACCTGCCGCCCGCCCGCGCCTACGTCTTCGACACCTCGCCCACCGCCCTCGCCCGGATCGCCGGCTTCGGCGGGCACTACGACCACTACAAGTACGGCGCGAGCGTCTTCAAGATCGACTACGCGCTCGACGGGCCCGTGCCCTGGACCGCCGAGGAACCCCGGCGCGCCGGCACCGTCCAGATCGGCCCCACCGCCGGCGAGATCGACACCGCCCTGCACCAGGCCTCCTCCGGCACCGCCCCCGACGCACCCTTCCTCATCACCGCCCAGCCGAGCCTCGTCGACCCCTCCCGCGCCCCCGAGGGCAAGCACGTCTTCTGGGCGTACGGACACGTGCCGAACGGCTGGCGAGGCGACCTCACCGACGCCATCGAGCGGCAGATCGAGCGCTTCGCACCCGGCTTCCGCGACCGCGTCCTGGCCCGCGCCACCGCCGGCCCCCCCGAACTCGCCGAGCGCAACGCCAACTACGTCGGCGGCGACATCGCCTGCGGAGCCGCCCGAGGCCTCCAGCTCGTGCTGCGCCCCACCCTCTCGCTCCGCCCCTATGCGACCCCGCACCCGGCGGTCTTCCTCTGCTCCTCCGCCACCCCGCCCGGCCCCGGAGTCCACGGCATGTCCGGCCACAACGCGGCGAAGGCGGTCTGGCGCCGACTGCGAAAATAGACTGCCCCCATGGCCAAGTACTTCGACGTGCACCCCGACAACCCCCAGCCGCGCACCATCGGCTCGGTGGCCGACAGCATCCGGAACGGGGCGCTCGTCGCGTACCCGACCGACTCCTGCTACGCCCTCGGCAGCCGACTGGGCAGCCGCGACGGCATCAGCCGCATCCGCGCGATCCGCGACCTCGACGACCGGCACCACTTCACGCTCATGTGCCAGAACTTCGCCCAGCTGGGCCAGCTCGTGCACATCGACAACGACGTCTTCCGCGCGGTCAAGGCCGCGACCCCCGGGCCGTACACCTTCATCCTGCCCGCCACCAAAGAGGTGCCGCGCCAGCTGCTGCACCCCAAGAAGAAGACCGTCGGCGTCCGCATCCCCGACCACGTCGTCACCCAGGCGCTCCTCGCGGAACTCGGCGAACCGCTGCTCTCCAGCACCCTGCTCCTGCCCGACGAGGCCGAACCCCTGACCCAGGGCTGGGAGATCAAGGAGCGCCTCGACCACCAGGTCGACGTGGTCGTCGACTCCGGCGACTGCGGCACCGAACCGACCACCGTCGTCGACTTCTCCAGCGGCGAGCCCGAGATCGTCCGGCGCGGGGCGGGGGACACCACGCGGTTCGAGTAGGAGGCCCCGCGAGCAGTCCACCGCTCGCGAACCGGCCCTTACGGTCAGGACCGTGACCGCCGTACGGTCGTGCGAGCAGCCGCCCGCCGGAACCGACGGAGGACCGAGTCCCGTGATCGTCATCGCCCAGGTCAGCGACATCCATGTCGACGGGGAACCGCGCAGCGTCGACCGCACCAGAGCGGTCATGCGGTACCTGGAGGAGCTGCCGTACGACCTGGCGGCCGTCCTCGTCACCGGGGACATCGCCGACCACGGGACGGCGGACGAGTACGCGGTCGTCCGGGAGCTGCTGACCTCCCGTCACCCGCTGCTCGTCTGCCCCGGCAACCACGACGACCGCGCCGCGTTCCGGACAGGCCTCCTCGACCAGGCGCAGGAGGCCACCGTCCGCCCGGACGCGCCCGTCAACCAGGTGCTCCGGGGCGAGGGCTTCGTCGTGGCCCTCTGCGACTCCTCGGTGCCGGGCAAGGACGAGGGCCTCCTGGAGGACGAGACGCTGGAGTGGCTGGACGGCGTCCTCGGCTCCACCCCGCGCGAGGTGCCCGTCCTCGTGGCCTTCCACCACCCGCCGGTCCCGCTGCACACCCCGTACGTGGACGGGATCCGCCAGTTCGGCGAGGAGCGGCTCGCCGCCCTCGCCGAGCGCCACCCCCACCTCACGGCCTTCCTCGCGGGCCACGCCCACACGGCGGCCGCCACCACCTTCGCCGGGCGCCCGCTCCTCGTGGCACCCGGTGTCGTCTCCGCCCTCCGCCTCCCCTGGGAGAACCCGGGACCGGACTCGCCGCACGTCCACCTCGACCTGCCGCCCGCGCTCGCCTTCCACGTCCTCGCCGAGGACGGCAGGCTGACGACCCACTACCGGACCGTCGCCATGTGAGGTGACGTCCATGTCGTTTTCTCGCCAGCCTGCGAGCCGCCCGTCCCCGATCCTGGAACCATGCACACCGAAACCGAGCGCTGCGTGCGGGCCGTCCAGTCGAAGGACGCCCGCTTCGACGGCGTCTTCTTCACCGCGGTCCGCACCACCCGGATCTACTGCCGGCCCAGCTGCCCGGTCGTCCCGCCCAAGCCCGAGAACATGGAGTTCCACCCGAGCGCCGCGTCCTGCCAGCGCTCCGGATTCCGGGCCTGCAAGCGGTGCCGGCCCGACACCAGCCCCGGCTCGCCCGAGTGGCACGTCCGGGCCGACGCCGTCGCCCGCGCCATGCGGCTCATCCAGGACGGCGTCGTCGACCGGGAGGGCGTCCCGGGGCTCGCCCGGCGGCTCGGCTGGTCCACCCGTCAGATCGAGCGCCAGCTCCTCGCCGAGCTCGGCGCCGGACCCCTCGCCCTCGCCCGCGCCCAGCGCGCCCAGACCGCCCGGGTCCTCATCGAGACCACCCCGCTGCCGATGGGCGAGATCGCCTTCGCCGCCGGCTTCGCCTCCATCCGGACCTTCAACGACACCGTCCGCGAGGTCTTCGGCCTCACCCCCGGGGAGCTCCGCGCCCGCGCGACCCGTCCCCACGCCGCCAAGGCCGCCACCACCCCCGGGGTGATCAGCCTCCGGCTGCCGTTCCGCGCACCCCTCGAACCGTCCAACCTCTTCGGGCACCTCGCCGCGACCGCCGTCCCCGGCGTGGAGGAGTGGCGCGACGGCGCCTACCGGCGGACGCTGAGCCTCCCGTACGGACACGGCATCGTCGGCCTCGCACCCCGCGCCGACCACATCGCCTGCCGCCTCTTCCTCACCGACCCCCGCGACCTCACCCACGCGATCAGCCGCTGCCGCAGGCTCCTCGACCTGGACGCCGACCCCGTCGCCGTCGACGACCGGCTGCGCACGGACCCGCTGCTCGCGCCCCTCGTCGACGCGGCGCCCGGCCGCCGGGTGCCCGGGACCGTCGACCCCGCCGAGTTCGCCGTACGGGCCGTCCTCGGCCAGCAGGTCTCCACCGCCGCCGCCCGCACCCACGCGGCCCGCCTGGTCACCGCGTACGGCACCCCCGTCGACGACCCCGAGGGCGGCCTCACCCACCTCTTCCCCGGCCCCGAGGCCCTCGCCGCGCTCGACCCGGAGAGCCTCGCCCTGCCGCGCAGCCGCCGCACCACGCTCCTCACCCTCGTGGGGGCGCTCGCGGACGGCTCGCTCACCCTCGGCCCCGCCGACGACCGTGAGGAGGCCCGCGCCCGGCTCCTCGCCCTGCCGGGCTTCGGCCCCTGGACCACCGAGATCATCGCGATGCGCGCGCTCGGCGACCCCGACGCGTTCCTCCCCGGCGACCTGGGCGTTCGCCGCGCCGCCGAGGGCCTCGGCCTGCCGGGCACCCCGGCCGCGCTCACCGCCCGAGCCTCCGACTGGCGGCCCTGGCGCGCCTACGCCGTCCAGTACCTCTGGGCCACCGACGACCACCCCATCAACCACCTGCCCGCCTGAGGAGGCCCCTCGTGCCCACCGTCCAGCACACCGTCGTGGACAGCCCCTACGAGCCGCTGACCCTCGTCGCCGTCGACGGCGTCCTCAGCCGCATCCACATGACCGGCCAGCGCCACCGCCCGCCCGAGGAGACCTTCGGCGAGTCCGACCCGCGCCCCTTCGGCGAGACGGTCCGGCAGCTCGACGCCTACTTCGCGGGCGACCTCACCGAGTTCGACCTCCCGCTCCACCTGGTCGGCACCCCGTTCCAGCTACGGGTGTGGGCGGAGCTGTGCCGCATCCCGTACGGGGAGACCCGGACGTACGGCGAACTGGCCGAGGCCCTCGGCAACCCCACGGCCTCCCGGGCCGTCGGCCTGGCGAACGGCAAGAACCCCGTGGGCATCGTCGTCCCCTGCCACCGCGTGGTCGGCGCGAGCGGAAGCCTCACCGGCTACGGCGGCGGCCTCGACCGCAAGCAGCGCCTGCTCGCCTTCGAATCGGGGACGGAGGAACCCGCGGGCCTCTTCTAGGAGCGCCTCCTGCCAGGAGCGTCTATCGGAGCCGGTCGAGCAGCGCGGGCAGCGCCGTGCCGATCGGCTTCGCGTACGACCTCGTCGGCGACGGGGTCGTACGGGGTGGGCTCGGCGTTCACGATGATCAGCCGGGCGCCGTGCTCGGCCGCGATCCCCGCGAGCGACGCCGCCGGCTGGACCTGGAGGCTGCTCCCGACCGCCACGAACACCTCGGTGGCCTTGGCGATCGACATGGCATCGCCGAGCACGACCGGGTCGAGCCGCTGCCCGGCTGCTTGGATCGTCAAAAGCGTGGGACCGTCGCCGACTTCAGGATCCCGCCGCACGCCCGGCACGCCGGGTCGTCCTCACCGGCCCGCACCCGGTCGAGCGCCTCCTCCATCGAGGAGCGGGCGTGGCAGGCCGTGCACACCACCGACCGCACGGAGCCGTGGAGTTCGAGGACCTTCCGCGCGGGCACCCCGGCGGCCTGGTGCAGTCCGTCCACGTTCTGCGTGATCACCCGCAGCGCGTGGCCGCTCGTCCGCTCGTACGCGGCGATCGCGTGGTGCGCCACGTTCGGCTCGGCGCTCAGGACGGGTCCGTCGAGCCGCATCCGCCACGAGCGGCGGCGGATCTCCGGGTCGGCCATGTACGGCCCGTACGTGACGAGCCGCTCGGCCTCCGGGTCCTGGCGCCAGACGCCCTTCGGCCCCCGGTAGTCGGGGATGCCGGAGTCCGTCGAGATACCGGCTCCACTGAGAATCGCGACCATCGTCATACGACGACCCTAGGCAGCGCCGAACCGCTCCCGCGAACGGGTTTCCGGGGGTGACGGGCCGGGCCCGCGTCATCCCCGCGCGGGGTGACCGTTCTCCAGCTCCACCGGCCCGTGGCCCGTCTCCAGGACGTCCAGCGCGGCCAGGACACGCCGGCCCAGGCTGCCCGGCAGGTGGGCGGTGACCTCCCCGTGGTCGATCAGCTTCCAGGAGAGCAACTCCTCCTCCTGGAGCCCGATCTCCGCGAACCGCTCCTCGGGCAGCACCCCGCCGTCGTACACGTACGCCACGATCGGCGGCCGCTCCGTGCCGTGCACCCAGTCGACGGCGAGCAGCGGGCCGAGCGGCACGTCCAGGCCGATCTCCTCCGCCGTCTCCCGGCGGGCGGCCTGCCGCGGCGTCTCGCCGCCGTCGGACTCGATCGTTCCGCCGGGCAGCGCCCAGCCGTCGCGGTAGTTGGGTTCCACGACGAGGACCCGGCCCTCGGCGTCGCGGAAGAGGGCGGCGGCGGCGGCCAGGACGCGGGGCAGGCCGGCGATGTACGTGGCGTAGTCGGTGGTGGTCATTCCGTCAGCGTAGCCAGCCGCAGCGTCCGCTCGGCGAGTTCGGTGATCCGCACCCCGTCGTAGCCGAAGACCGCGCTGCTCACCCGGTCCCGCAGCGGCTCCGACCACTGCGGCGGGATCGCGGCCGCCCCGCACATCACCCCGGCCACCGAGCCCGCCGTGGCGCCGTTGGAGTCCGTGTCGAGGCCGCCGCGCACGGTCAGCGCGATCGTGCGGGTGAAGTCCCCCTCGCCGTACAGGAGTCCGGCGGTCAGGACGGCCGCGTTCGGGACGGTGTGGATCCAGCCGAGCCCCGCCGTCCGCTCCTCCAGCTCGGCCAGCGCCTCGGACCAGCCGAGCCCGGACTCGTACAGGGCGATCGTGCCCCGTACGGTCCGGGCGAGCCGGCTGCTCGCCGGGACCCGCTCCAGACCCGCCTCCAGGACGGACCGGACGTCGGGAGCGGTGAAGGCGGCGGCGACCAGCGCCGCCGCCCACATCGCCCCGTACACGCCGTTCCCCGTGTGCGAGAGGACCGCGTCCCGGCGGGCGAGTGAGGCGGCCCGGCGCGGATCCCCCGGGCAGGTCCAGCCGTAGACGTCGGCCCTGATCAGTGCGCCGATCCACTCCTGGTACGGGTTGTCGTACGTCGCCGTCAGCGGCGGCCTCAGCCCGTTCGCGAGGTTCCGGTAGGCGACCCGCTCGGCCGTGAACGTCTGGAGATACGGCAGCCGCAGCAGCCACTCCTCGCCGACCTGCTCGGTCGTGAACGCGAACCCCCGGGTCTCCAGGAGGTGCAGTCCGAGGACCGACCAGTCGACGTCGTCGTCCCGGCAGCTCCCGTCGATCCCGCCGCGCACGCACCGGGGCCACTCGGGGCGCAGCTCGAAACCGGTCGCCCCGGGCGGCGGGGGCGGCAGGTAGTCGGTCAGCGGGAGCGCGTCCGCGAGCCGCAGGTACGCGTCGATGTGCGCGCGCGTCCAGTGGTCGCCGCGCTCCACGGGCTTGCCGAGCATGTTCCCGGCGATGCGGCCGGTCCAGCCGCCCAGGATCCGGTCGGCGAGGTCCGTGCGGGTGAGTTCCCTGTGGGCGAGCTCCATGGCGGGTCAGCCTTCCTCTTCCTCCGTGTCGGTACGGGACTTCGCCGCCCGGCGCAGCCGGTGGTGGTGGCGGGTGCCGCCGCCCTGCTCGGTCATCGCCTCGCCGACCAGCGTCCGCACCGCGTCCCGCATCCCGTGCAGGGGGTGGTGCCGGACCGGGCCCGCGCCCGGGTCCTCCCGCAGCTCCTTCAGGAGCGCGAAGCACAGCACGAGCATGACCACCACGAACGGCAGGGCCACGAGGATCGTCGCCGTCTGGAGCGAGTTCAGCCCGCCGACGACGAGCAGCACCGCCGCCACGGCCGCCATCAGGACGCCCCAGGTCACCACGAGCCAGGTCGGCGGGTGCAGCGAGCCCCGGCTCGTCAGCGAGCCCATGACCAGCGACGCCGAGTCCGCGCTCGTGACGAAGTACGTCATCACCAGGATCATCGCGATGACCGAGGTGACCGTGCCGATCGGCAGCGCGTCCAGCATCGCGAACAGCGAGGCCTCCGGCCCGTCCTTGACGGCCGTCGCCAGGTCCGCCTCGCCCGTCGACTCCAGCCGGATGGCCGTACCGCCCATGACGCAGAACCACACCACGGTCGCGCCGGAGGGGACGAGCAGGACGCCCATCAGGAACTCGCGGATCGTCCGGCCGCGCGAGATCCGGGCGATGAAGGTGCCGACGAACGGCGCCCAGGACAGCCACCACGCCCAGTAGAAGATCGTCCACACGCCCAGCCAGTCGGGGTCGGTGAAGGCACCCGTGCGGCTCGCCATCGGCAGCAGCTGGTGCAGATAGCCGCCGACCGAGGCCGGGATGGTGTCCAGGATGTAGACGGTCGGGCCGAGGAGGAAGACGAAGAGCATCAGGCAGGCGGCGAGGACGATGTTCAGGGTGGAGAGCCACTTCACGCCCTTGTGGAGCCCCGAGAACGCCGACAGGACGAAGGCCGCCGACAGCGAGACGATGATGATCAGCTGGGTGGAGGTGGAGTTCTCCACGCCCATCGTCAGGTTCAGCCCCTCGGCCACCTGGAGGGCGCCGAGCCCCAGACTCGTCGCCGTACCGAAGACGGTCGCGAACACCGCGAGCAGATCGATCGCCTTGCCGGGCCAGGAAGCCGCCCGGCGTGCCCCGATCAGCGGCACGAAGGCCGAACTCAGCTGATTGCCGCGGCCCTTGCGGAATCCCGCGTACGCGAGGGCGAGACCGGCGATGCCGTAGATCGCCCAGGGGGTGAGCGTCCAGTGGAAGAACGAGTACTCCATGGCGGTACGGGCCGCCGCGCCGCTCCCGGCCGGGACGCCGCTCGCCGGGGGAGGGCTCAGGAAGTGCTGGAGCGGCTCCCCGACCCCGTAGAACATCAGACCGATGCCCATACCGGCGCTGAACATCATCGCGATCCACGCGAGGTTCGTGAACTCCGGCTCCGAGTCGTCCGCGCCCAGCCTGATCCGGCCGAAGCGGCTCAGCGCGATCACCACGCACAGGACCAGGAAGGTGTCCGCGGCGACCACGAAGAGCCAGGCGAAATTGGACAGCACCCACTGGAGGGCGGTGGACGAGGCGCTGTCGAAGGAGTCCTCGCCCAGGGCCGCCCAGGCGACGACCGCCACGACGGCCGCGATCCCGATGCCGATGACCTTGGCATCGGGCGCGAACCGCTCACGCGGGGTCCGTTCGATCGGTTCCGTACTCATGTGACCCCACTATGGTGCGGAATATCGTCTTATCAGGGGGTGGCACGCCGTCTGGGGGTACGGATAGGGTCGGCCCTGGCGCGACTGCACGTTCGAAAGCAAGGGATGCAAGGTGACGGACGGAGCAGCAACTCAGGTCGCTCACGTACTCGTGGCGGCCGACAAGTTCAAGGGTTCGCTCACGGCCGTACAGGTCGCGGAGCGGGTCACAGCAGGACTGCGACGGGTCGTCCCCGAGCTCACGGTGGAGACGCTGCCGGTGGCCGACGGTGGCGACGGCACCGTCGCGGCCGCGGTCGCGGCCGGCTTCGAGCGCCGCGAGGTGCAGGTCACGGGACCGCTCGGCGAGCAGGTCACCGCGGCCTACGCGCTGCGC
Source organism: Streptomyces sp. NBC_01255 (assembly GCF_036226445.1). NCBI lineage: Bacteria > Bacillati > Actinomycetota > Actinomycetes > Kitasatosporales > Streptomycetaceae > Streptomyces > Streptomyces sp. NBC_01255. Next base: position 1,721,577 of record NZ_CP108474.1, on the reverse strand, counting down.
GGCACCACCGCGGTCGTCGAGATGGCTGAGGCCTCCGGCCTCCAGCTCCTCCCCGCCGGGGTCTTCGCCCCGCTGACCGCGACCACCTACGGCTCCGGGGAGCTGCTCCGCGCGGCCCTTGACGCGGGGGCGACCACCCTCGTCTTCGGCGTGGGCGGCAGCGCCACCACCGACGGCGGCGCCGGCATGCTCGCCGCGCTCGGCGCCCGCTTCCTCGACGAGGCCGGCGAGCCCGTCGGCCCCGGCGGCGCGGCCCTCGCCGAGCTGGCCACGGCCGACCTGACCGGCCTCGACCCGCGCTTCGCCTCGGTCGACCTGATCCTGGCCAGCGACGTCGACAACCCGCTCACCGGCCCCAAGGGCGCCCCGGCCGTCTACGGCCCGCAGAAGGGCGCCACCCCGGACGACGTCCGCACCCTGGACGCGGCCCTCGCCCACTTCGCCACCGTCCTGGAGAAGGCCATCGGCCCCAAGGCGGCCGAAGCGGCCCTGGCTCCCGGCGCCGGCGGCGCGGGCGGCATCGGCTACGGCGCGCTCATCCTCGGCGCGAGCTTCCGCCCCGGCATCGAGCTGATGCTGGAGGTCCTCGGCTTCGCCCCCGCCCTGGAGCGGGCCACCCTCGTCATCACCGGCGAGGGCTCGCTCGACGAGCAGACCCTCCACGGCAAGGCCCCGGCGGGCGTCGCCGCGGCGGCCCGCGCCGCAGGCAAGGAGGTCGTCGCGGTCTGCGGCCGCCTGGCCCTCCCGCCCGAGGCCCTCGGCACGGCCGGCATCCGCCGCGCCTACCCGCTCACCGCCATCGAGCCGGACACGGCGAAGTGCATCGCGAACGCGGGCCCGCTCCTGGAGGACGTCGCGGCGGACATCGCCCGGGACTTCCTGGCGTAGCCGTACGCAGGCGTACGGGTACGGGCGCCGCCCTCGTACCCGTACCTCACCCCGACGCCGTCAGCCGGAACGCGTCCAGCGCCAGCGTCATCTCCGTCAGGTCCCGCGGCCGGGACAGTGACCGTGACGTCAGCTGCTCCAGGCGCCGCAGGCGGTTGAAGACCGTGTTCCGGTGGCAGTACAGGCGGCCCGCCGCCCGCCCCGCCGAGCCCTCGCAGTCCAGCCACACGTCCAGCGTCTCCAGGAGCACCGCCCGGTCCGCCGGGTCCAGCTCCAGCAGCCCGCCCAGGACGTCCGAGACCAGCAGGCTCGCCACCTCCGGCTGGCCCACCACCAGCGCCCCCGCCATCCGGCGGTCGAGCCGCACGATCTGCCGGCTGCCCGGCGGGCACGTGCGCAGGGCCAGTTCCGCGAGGCGGCGCGCCCGGCCCAGCTCGGTCAGGCCGACCACGACCGGGCTGATCCCGCCGGGCCCCGGGCACCGCCCGTCGAGGAGCTCCGACAGCGCGTCCAGACCGGTCTCCCCGGCCAGCGCCACCACCCCGATCTCGCAGTCCGCGCCCATCCGCCACAGGAACCGCACGCCCTCGCCCTGCACCTGCCGGTGGAACGACTCCCGCTCCTCCCGCCGGTCGTAGCGCAGCACCACCACCGCGTACCGCCCCTGCTCCGGCAGGTCCAGGCCCGCCGCGGCACGCGACACCAGCTCGGCCGACCGCTGCCCCTGGAGCAGCGCGTCCAGGAGCGCCTGGAGCTGCTCGTCCGTCCGGCGCCGCAGCTCCGCCTCCGTCGACCGGTACGCCTCCGACGCCGTGTCCGCCTGCGCGTCCACCGCCGACCACACCGTCGTCGCCGACTGCATCAGCGCCGCCAGCTGCGCCGTGTCCTCCCCGGCGCCCTCGATCAGCGCGTCCCACACGAGGTGCCCGGCATGCCGGTACGCGTGCACGACCAGCTCCAGCGGCATGCCCTGCGCGGCCCGGCGCCGGCCCATCGCCTCCGCCTGCTCCAGATCCCGCCGGGGCGAGCTCCGGGGCGCCGAGATCATCTCGATCCCGATCCGCATCGCCTCGTGGGCCTCCTGCCAGTGCTGGTCGTACGGCAGGATCCGCCCGTAGGCGGGCTCGTACGCGTGCAGCTCTCTCAGATGCTCGTCCACCAGCTCCGGCACCCGCTCCAGAAGCGCCGTGCACGCCTGAGCGAGCACCTTCCAGTCGTCACCGGTCCGCCGTCTGCGCCGTCCCATGCCCGGAGGATCCACCGCCCCGGGCCCCTCGGCACAGCCCTGACGCGCAGCGTTGTGCGCATGCACAGCCGTGCGCCGTCTCCGCTGGTCACCGGCAGCGATTCGGCCGCGGGACGTGGACGGGCGGTCCGGCGCGGTGCTGGGGTGAGCGCCACTGAACGGCCGGGTAACAACAACGGCCGGGGAAGGGGATCCATGGGAGGAACCGCACCCGCCCTGGAGGTCAAGGACCTCACGGCGGGATACGGACCGGTGCGCGCGCTGCGCCAGGTGTCGCTGACCGTACCGGCGGGCGCCGTCGTCACCGTCCTGGGCGGCAACGGCGCCGGCAAGTCGACCCTGCTGCGGGCCGTCTCGCGCACCCTGCGGTTCCACGGCGGGTCCGTGGTCTCCGGCACGGTGAGCCGCGACGGCCGGCCGCTCGACGGGCTCCCGCCCGACCGGGTCGTCGCCGCAGGCGTCTCCCAGGTGCCGGAGGGCCGCCAGGTCTTCGCCCGGATGACGGTCGAGGACAACCTGCGCGCCGGCGCCCTGGGCCGCCGCGGCGACCGCGCCGCGAAGGCCGCCGCACTGCGCCGGGTCCACGAGCTCTTCCCGGTCCTCGCCGACCGGGCCCGCCAGCAGGCCGGGCTCCTCTCCGGCGGCGAACAGCAGATGCTCGCCGTCGGCCGGGCCCTGATGGCCGCGCCGGGCCTGCTCCTCCTCGACGAGCCCTCCCTCGGGCTCGCCCCGCTGATGGCCGCCCGGATCGCGGACGCCGTCCGCGAGATCAACGCCCAGGGCACGGCGGTGCTGCTCGTCGAGCAGAACGCGGCGCTCGCCCTGCGCCTCGCCTCCCGCGCGTACGTCCTGGAGGTCGGCGAGGTCACCCTCTCAGGACCGGCCGCCGAGCTCGCCGCCTCCGACGAGGTACGCCGCCGCTATCTGGGCGTGGTCGACGAGGACGCCGCCGCCGACGCGGCCCGCGCCAGGGCCGCGCATCCGGTCCTGTCCCGCTGGGAGGAGTCCCGATGACCGACACCCCCGCACAGGACGCGCCCCCGGTCGACGTCCCCGCGCTCGTCGTCGAGGACCTGACCGTACGGTTCGCCGGACTCACCGCCCTCGACGGCATCGGCTTCACCGTCCGGCCCGGCACCGTCCACGCCCTCATCGGACCCAACGGCGCCGGCAAGTCCACCTGCTTCAACGTGCTCTCCGGTGTCTACCGGGCCACGGCCGGCTCCGTCCGCCTCGGCCCGCACGAGCTGACCGCCCTGCCCCCGCACAAGATCGCGGACCTCGGCGTCGGCCGGATCTTCCAGAACCTGGCCCTGCCGCCCCGCGCCACCGTCGAGGACAGCCTGATGCTCGGCCGCCACCGGCTCACCCGCACCGGCTTCCTCGCCGCCGGGCTCCGCCTCCCCTCCGCCGCCCGCGAGGAGGCCCGCCACCGGGCCAGGGTCCGGGAGATCGCCGCCTTCGTCGGCCTGGAGAAGCAGCTCGCGCAGCCCGCGGGCTCCCTCCCGTACGGGCAGCAGAAGCTCGCCGAACTCGCCCGCGCCCTCTGCATGGAGCCGAAGCTCCTGCTCCTCGACGAACCCGTCGCCGGCATGACCGCCGAGGAGCGGCGCCGTACCGCCTCCGTCATCGCGGGCGTCCGCGACGGCCTCGGCATCTCGGTCCTCCTCGTCGAGCACGACATGGGCCTGGTGATGCGGCTCGCCGACTCCGTCACCGTCCTCGACTTCGGCCGCCGCATCGCCGACGGAGCCCCCGGCGACGTCCAGAACGACCCGGCGGTCGTCCGCGCCTACCTCGGAGAGGAGACCGCCGCGTGAGCACCTTCGCCGAATTCCTGATCAACGGCGTCTCACTGGGCTCGATCTACGCCCTCATCGCCCTCGGCTTCGTGGTCATCTTCCGCGCCACCGAGGTCGTCAACTTCGCCCACGCCTCCCTCCTCCTGGCCGGCGGCTACGTCACCGCCGTGCTCCACGACGAGATCGGCTTCTGGCCCGCGCTGCTCGCCGGGATCGCGGGCGCCGCCGTGGTCGGCGCCGCCGTCGAGTTCTTCGTGATGCGCCGCCACCGGGGCGCCGACCACAGCGTCCTCGCGATCGTCACCATCGGCGTCGACATCCTGCTCGCCACCGAGTTGACCCGCCGGATCGGCACCGACATCCTCGCCCTCGGCGACCCGTGGGGCGACGCGGTCCTCACCGTCGGCCCGGTCACCATCGCCCAGACCCGGATCGCCGCCCTCCTCGTCGCGGCGCTCCTCATCACCGCCTTCCTGCTCGCCTTCCGGTACACCTCCTGGGGCGTCGCCATGCGGGCCGCCGCCGAGAACCAGGAGACCGCCGCCCTCATGGGCATCCGGCTCGGCCGGGTCTCGCTCGGGGCCTGGGCGGTCGCCGGCGCCCTCGCCGCCGTCGCCGCGCTCTTCCTCACCGTCTTCCCGACGCCCGGTCTGGAACGGGCCACCTCGCTCGCCGCCCTCAAGGCCTTCCCCGCCGCCATCCTCGGCGGCCTCGACTCCACCACGGGCGCCCTCGTCGGCGGACTCCTCGTCGGCATCACGGAGTCCCTCGCCACCGGCTACCAGAGCGACCTGGCCTTCCTCGGCCGCGGCATCGGCGACCTCGCCCCCTACCTCGTCATGGTCGCGGTGCTGCTGATCCGCCCGGCCGGACTCTTCGGCACGAAGGAGCTCGCCCGTGTCTGAGACCCTCGCCCGGATCGGCCTGCGGGCCCGCACCACCGGGCTGTACGGGTGGACCGCCGCCGGACTCCTCCTCGTCGCCCTCCCGTTCTACCTGGACCGTTTCTGGCTTCAGGCGGGCCTGTTCGCCATGGTCGCCGCCCTCGGCGCCCTCGGCATCAACCTGTTGACCGGCGCCACCGGCCAACTCTCCATGGGCCATGCCTTCTTCCTCGCCGTCGGCGCCTACGGCTACTGCCTCTTCGCCGGCGACGGCGCGGACGGACTCGTCGGTCTCGGCCTGCCCGGCTGGCTCGCCGCCGTCCTCGCCGTGGCCCTCGCGGGCCTGGCCGGCGGGGTGTTCAGCCCCATCGCGGGCCGACTCCGCGGCGCGTACCTCGGCATCGCCACCCTTGCGCTGATCTTCATCGGGCAGCACGTGCTCTTCAACGCCCATGACCTCACCGGCGGTTACAACGGCCGCGCCGTCCCGCCCCTGTCCCTCTTCGGCCTCACCTTCGACGACACCGAACTCCTCGTCGCCCAGGTGCCGTTCGGCGCCGTCGAGAAGCTCTGGTACCTCGGCCTGATCCTGCTCCTCGGCGGGGTCCTGTTCGCCAGGGGAGTCCTCAGGGGCCGCCCGGGACGCGCCATGAACGCCATCCGGGACCATCGGATCGCCGCCGGGGTCATGGGCATCCCCGTGGCCCGCTACCGCGGCGCCGTCTTCGTCCTCTCCTCCATGTACGCGGGCCTGGCGGGCGTCCTGCTCGCCCTGGTCTTCCAGCGCACCGTGCCGGAGTACTTCGGCATGGCGCTCTCCCTCGAATACCTGGCCATGATCGTCATCGGCGGTCTCGGCTCGGTCGCCGGAGCGGTCGTCGGAGGCGTCTTCGTCTCCCTCCTGCCGCAGCTCCTCACCCGGTACAGCGACGCGCTGCCCCTGGTCTCCGCCCCGGGGACGGGCGGGATCGCCCCGGGGGAGGCCTCGCGCTACCTGTACGGCGCGGCCGTCGTCGCGGTGGTGCTGTTCGTGCCCGGCGGCCTGGTCCGCCTCGCCGCCCGGAAACCCAAGAGCCCCCCACCCAAGAGCCCCACACCCCCAAGTCCCACACCTCCAAGCCCCACACCCCAAAGCCCCACACCCACCACCGAACCCTCTGGGGAGACACGATGACCCACAGCAGACAGGCCGTGCGGGGCCTGGCCGCCGCGCTCGCCGCACTGGTCGCCCTCACCGCCGCCGGATGCAGCTCCAAGGCCAAGACCGGCGACGGCAAGCAGACCGGCGCGGGCGGGGTGAAGACCGGCCAGGGCGTCACCGACAAGACGATCGCGCTGGGTGCCCTCACCGACATGACCGGCGTGTACGCGACCCTCGGGAAGAGCGTCACCCAGGCCCAGCAGCTGTACGTGAAGCAGGTCAACGCCGCCGGCGGGATCTGCGGCCGGCAGCTGGAGCTCACGGTCCGCGACCACGGCTACGACCCGCAGAAGGCGCTCGCCGCCTACACCGAGCTGGAACCGAAGGTCGTCGGCTACACCCAGTTCATCGGCTCCCCGTTCGTCGCCGCGGTCAAGCCCAAGGTCGACGGCAAGGACAAGGGACTCGTCCTGCCCCAGGCCTGGTCGGCCTCCCTGCTCGGCTCCCCGTACATCCGCGTCCTCGGCGCCACGTACGACGTCGAGACGATCAACGCCGTCGACTTCCTCCTCAAGGAGAAGGGCCTGAAGTCCGGCGACAAGCTCGGGCACGTCTACTTCGAGGGCGACTACGGCGAGAACGCGCTGAAGGGCTCGAAGTTCGCCGCCGGGAAGGCCGGCCTGACCGTCGTCGAGCAGAAGATCAAGCCCACCGACAACGACATGTCCGCGCAGGTCTCCGCGCTCAAGCAGGCCGGGGTCAAGGCCGTCGTCATCAGCGCGGGCCCCCGCCAGGCCGCCTCCCTCGTCGGCGTCGCCGCCGCCACCGGACTCAAGGTCCCGGTCGTCGGCAACAACTCGGCCTTCGCGCCGCAGCTGCTCGGCACCCAGGCCGGGCCCGCCCTGGAGAAGATGTACTGGTTCGCCTCGCCGAGCCTGCCCATCGGCGCGGACACCCCCACGGCGAAGAAGCTCGTCGCCGACTACCAGGCCGCCTACCCGGGCGACAGCCTCGACAACGGCATCGTCGCCGGCTGGACCGCGGCCGGCGTCTTCGGCGAGGCCCTGAAGAAGGCCTGCGCGGACAAGGACCTCACCCGCGAGGGCGTCGACAAGGCGCTCCTGAGCCTGAAGGCCCACGACGCGGGCTTCGGCATGACCCACGACCTGAGCGACCCGAAGGCACCGTCCTCCCGCCAGTCCGTCATCATCCAGCCGGACAAGTCCGTCCCCGGCGGCATGCGCACGATCCGGCAGCCGTTCGTCGCGGAGGCGGCGAAGTCCTACACGCCGTAAGCCGCCGGACACCCCCTAGCCCTGGTCCGCGAAGCCCGTCCGCCAGGACGGGCGGGCCGGGGCCCAGCCCAGCGCGCGGGCCCGGGAGTTCGCCGCGCCCCGGGCCCAGGGCGCCCGGCCCCCGCTCCGCTCCGGGGCCGGGACGCCCAGCGCCCCCGCCAGGACCGGCAGCCAGTCGTGACCGGGCGCGGGCTCGTCGTCCACCACGTTGTACGCCCCCGGGACCCACGCCAGCGCCTGTACGGCCGCCTCGGCGGCATCGGCGACGTGCACGAAGGAGCTCACCGAACCGTCGGCCGCCGTGTTCCCCAGGAACCGGGCCTCCGGGTCCCCCGCGAGCGCGGCGGCCACCGCGCCCCCGGGCGCGTACCAGGTGCCGGGGCCGTAGAGGATCCCGTACCGCAGGACGACGGCTTCCGGCAGTTCCGCCACGGTCGACTCCAGCGCGCGGACCCCGGCGACGATCCTGGCCCGGGGCAGCTCCTCCGTGGCGTCGAGCGGTACGGACTCGTCGGCGGGCGCGTCCCCGGGGCCGTACGCCCAGGCGATCGACTGCGCGACGATACGGCCCACCCCCGCCGCCCGCGCCGCGTCCACGAGGTTCCGGGTGCCCTCGATCCGCACCCGGTTGTTCGCGGCCCCGTCCGCCCCGCCCAGGTCCGTCAGCTGGTGCACCACGGCGTCCGGCGCGGCCTCGGCGACGGCCCGCCGCACCGCCCCGGCGTCCAGGACGTCCACGGGGCGCGGACCGCGCCGGGAGATGCCCACGACCTCGTGGCCCGCCGCTTCGAGGCGGGGGACGAGCTGACGACCCACGGCGCCCGTGGCGCCCGCGACCAGTACGCGCATGGATCCGACCCTAGTGGATCTTCACATCCCCGAAACATCGCGGTGTGAAGCTCTGGCCCATGACTGCACGTATCGAGGAGAACCGTTCCCACCCGCGCCTCCGCGACCTGCTGGCCGCCTACCACCTGGTCAACCAGGCCGAGAAGGGCACGGCGGTGGAGACGGTCGCCGAGCTCCCGGCCGTATACCGGGGAGAGGCCGAGGACCCGGCCGCCGCCTTCGCCGCCGACACCGTCCTGCTGATCACCGCGCCCGGCGACGACACCCCGTCGGGCTGCGTCGTCCTCAAGGCGCCCCGCGAGGGCGCCGCTCCCGAGATCAAGCGGCTCTGGGTCGCGCCCGAGGCCCGGCGGAAGGGCCTCGCGAAGGCCCTCATGGCCGAGGCCCTGCGCCGGGCCGCCGCCGCGGGCACCCCCGCCGTACGCCTCACGGTCTGGGCCTGGCGGGCGGAGCCGCTCGCCCTCTACCGGAGCCTCGGCTTCGCGACCGTGGACTCCTGGGACGAGCGGCCGGACCTGGTCTGCCTGGAGAAGCCGCTCCCCACCCCGGACGCCATCGAGCGGCTCTCCCCCGACGCCGTACGGACCCACGCCCCCGCCGGTCTCGCGGCGCTCCTCGTGGACGCCGTCGACGGCGGGGCCTCCGTCGGCTTCCTGGCGCCCCTGGAGACGGCCAGGGCGGCCGCCTGGTGGTCCGAGGTCGCCGAAGAGGCCGCGGCGGGCGTACGGGACGTCTGGGCCGCCCACGCCCCGGACGGGAGCCTGACGGGCGTCGTGACCCTCGTCCGTACCGGCACCGCCAACGGCCGCCACCGCGGCGAGATCGCCCGGCTCCTCGTGCACAGCTCCGCCCGGGGCGGCGGCCTCGGCCGCCGGCTGCTCGCCGCCGCCGAGGCCCACGCCGCCGCCACCGGCCTGAGCCTGCTCGTCCTGGACACCCGGACCGACAGCCCCGCCGAACGCCTCTACCGGAGAGCGGGCTGGACGGCCGCGGGAACGATCCCCGACTTCGCCGCCGACCCGGCCGGCACCCTCCGCCCCACCACGCTGTACTACAAGCGCCTCGGCTGATCCCTGGGAACGTACCCCGGGCACACGAAAGGGCCCCGGGAGGCTTGTCGCCTCCCGGGGCCCTTCACGTACCACTCGATCCGCTACCGCAGCTGCGCCGCGCGAGCCTCTCGGCTCTCACGGCGGTTGCCGCGGAACGTGTTCACCCGGCGGGCCGTCGCGAAGAGGGGGATCACGGCGCCCAACACCACCTGGAGCGCGCAGCCGGTCTGGAGCAGGAACGCCCCGCCCGGTGCGTCGAACGCCCAGGCCGCCAGCATGCCCATGGCACCGACGATCCAGGCGAGCATCGCCACCGCGAGGACACCCCGCGGCTTGGGGTACTCGACCCGGCTCACCATCAGCCAGGCCACCCCGATGATCGCGAGGAGCGTCGGGATGAACGGCAGCTCGAGGAGCACGATCGAGACGACCGTCAGCGCGCCGAAGGGGCTCGGCATGCCCTGGAACATGCCGTCCTTCATCGTCACGCACGAGAATCTCGCGAGTCTCAGCACCACGGCGAGCAGCACCACGATCGCGGCCACCGCCGAGACCTTCTGCTGCGCGCCGGGCGTGACCATGCCGTACACGAGTACGAAGTAGGCCGGGGCCAGACCGAAGCTGATGAGGTCCGACAGGTTGTCGAGCTCGGCGCCCATCGGCGAGCTGCGGAGCTTGCGCGCCACGATGCCGTCGAAGAGGTCGAAGATCGCCGCGGCCAGCATGAGGATCACGGCGGTGGCGGCGCTGTTGCGCGCCATGCCGGTCTCCGTGCTGCCGGTGAGGTGCGGGATCAGGATGCCGGTCGTCGTGAAGTAGACCGCCATGAAGCCGCACGTGGCGTTACCGAGCGTGAGGGCGTCCGCTATGGACAGCCTCAACGACAGCGGCATCTCCTCGGCCTCTTCGGCCGCCTCGTCCTCGGCGTCGGCAACCCATTCGGCAGCCCGTGTGTCGGGATCAATCACGGTCAATGCGAGTCACCCCCGCGGTCGTGGCCTGGCCGACCTCGACGGCGACCTCGACACCCTCCGGGAGGTAGATGTCGACACGCGAACCGAAGCGGATCAGACCGATCCGGTCACCCTGCTCGACCTTCGTCCCCTGCGGGATGTACGGCACGATGCGTCGTGCGACGGCACCCGCGATCTGCACCATCTCGATGTCGCCGAGCTCGGTGTCGAAGTGCCAGACAACGCGCTCGTTGTTCTCGCTCTCCTTGTTGAACGCCGGGACGAACCCGCCGGGGATGTGCTCCACGGACGTCACCGTGCCGGCCAGCGGCGCGCGGTTGACGTGGACGTTCAGCGGGCTCATGAAGATGGCGACCCGGGTGCGTCCGTCCTTCCACGGCATGATGCTCTGCACCACACCGTCGGCGGGGGAGATGACCCGGCCCTGCGCGATCTCGCGCTCGGGGTCGCGGAAGAACCACAGCATGCCGGCCGCGAGCGCGGTGGTCGGCACGGCGATGGCCGCGGCTCGTCGCGACTTGCGCGCGCGCAAGAGGGAGAGCGCCGCGGTGGCGACGGTCGGCAGAAGCCACGGCGATGCTCCGCGCGCGAGGCGTACGCCCGAGAGGCTGTCGCGGTGTGCAGAGGTTTGGCTGTGGGGCATGGATGACCTTCGTAGCGGATGATGCCGCACTGGCAACGGGGGACGGCGGCTTTCCGGCGATGCTATCGGTTGCGGGGCGCAACTGGGCAAGCCAGGAACCGAGTCGACGGCCGGAAGACGAACACAGGGTGTGATCTTCTTCGCGGCCGAACCGACTCAAACGCGACAATCAACCCTGGAAGCGGTACTCCTCGAGCAGCCGACGACCAATGATCATTTTCTGGATCTCGGCGGTACCTTCACCGATGAGCAGCATCGGCGCCTCGCGGTAGAGACGCTCGATCTCGTACTCCTTCGAGAACCCGTAGCCGCCGTGAATGCGGAAGGCATCCTCCACGACTTCCTTGCAGTACTCGGAGGCGAGGTACTTCGCCATCCCTGCTTCGAGGTCGTTTCGTTCCCCGGAGTCCTTTTTGCGTGCTGCGTTCACCATCATGGCATGAGCAGCCTCGACCTTGGTAGCCATCTCGGCAAGCTTGAACTGAATTGCCTGGTGTTCGGCGATCGCCTTGCCGAAAGTGTGACGTTGCTGGGCATACGAGACACCCAGCTCGAAAGCACGCTGCGCGACGCCGCAACCACGGGCCGCCACGTTCACGCGGCCGACTTCCACGCCGTCCATCATTTGGTAAAACCCTCGGCCCGTCGTGCCGCCGAGGACCCGATTGGCCGGAATGCGCAGTCCGTCCATGATGAGTTCGGTCGTGTCGACGCCCTTGTAACCCATCTTGTCGATCTTTCCGGGAATGGTGAGGCCGGGGCGGACCTCTCCGAAGCCGGACTCCTTCTCGACGAGGAAGGTCGTCATCGACTTGTGGGGGGCGGTGCCCTCCGGGTGTCCTTCGTCACTTCGGACGAGAACGGCGACCAGCGTTGACGTTCCGCCGTTCGTCAGCCACATCTTCTGACCGTTGAGGACGTACTCGTCGCCGTCCTTGACCGCCTTCGAGGTGATGGCGGACACGTCCGAGCCGAGGCCCGGCTCCGACATCGAGAACGCGCCGCGCGTCTCGCCGGCCGCCATCCGCGGAAGGAAGTAGTCCTTCTGCTCCTGCGTGCCGTGCTGCTTGAGCATGTACGCGACGATGAAGTGCGTGTTGATGATGCCGGAGACCGACATCCAGCCGCGGGCGATCTCCTCCACGCACAGCGCGTAGGTGAGCAGCGACTCGCCCAGGCCCCCGTACTCCTCGGGGATCATCAGACCGAAGAGGCCGAGCTCCTTGAGCCCGTCGACGATCTGCTGGGGGTACTCGTCGCGGTGCTCCAGCTCGGTGGCGACCGGGATGATCTCCTTGTCGACGAACTCCCGGACGGTCTTGAGGATCTCCTGCTGGACGTCCGTGAGCCCGGCGGTCTGGGCGAGTCGGGCCATGGCTACTTCTCCGTCTTCTTGGCGGGCTCGATCAGCTCGGGGCGGCCGGGCTGCTCGCCGCCGCGCTCCTTGATGTACGTCTCGGTGGGCACCATGACCTTGCGGCGGAAGACGCACACGAGGGTGCCGTCCTGCTTGTAGCCCTTGGTCTCGACGTAGACGATGCCGCGGTCGTTCTTCGACTTCGACGGCGTCTTGTCGAGGACCGTCGTCTCGCCGTAGATCGTGTCGCCGTGGAAGGTCGGCGCCACGTGCCGCAGCGACTCGATCTCCAGATTGGCGATGGCCTTGCCGGAGACGTCCGGCACGGACATGCCGAGCAGCAGCGAGTAGATGTAGTTGCCGACGACGACGTTCTTTCCGAAGTCCGTCGTGTTCTCGGCGTAATTCACATCCATGTGCAGCGGATGGTGGTTCATCGTCAGCAGACAGAAGAGATGGTCGTCGTACTCGGTGACCGTCTTTCCGGGCCAGTGCTTGTAGACGGCACCGATTTCGAACTCTTCGTAGGTACGGCCGAACTGCATCGGACTCAGGCCTCCGGGATCTCGAACTTGCTGGTGCGCTGCATGCCGGCGGCCCGGCCCTTGCCGGAGATGACCAGGGCCATCTTGCGGGAGGCCTCGTCGATCATCTCGTCGCCGAGCATCGCGGAGCCCTTCTTCCCGCCGGCCTCGGACGTGTAGTAGTCGTACGCGTCCAGGATGAGCTCGGCGTGGTCGAAGTCCTCCTGCGCGGGCGAGAAGATCTCGTTCGCGGCGGCGACCTGGTCCGGGTGCAGCACCCACTTGCCGTCGAAGCCCAGGGCGGCGGCACGCTGCGCGACCGCCTTGTAGCCCTCCGGGTTGCGGATCTGGAGGTAGGGGCCGTCGATCGCCTGGAGGTTGTTGGCGCGGGCGGCCATCAGGATGCTCATCAGGATGTGGTGGTAGGCGTCCGCCGGGTAGCCGGGCGGCTGCTCGCCCACGACCAGCGACTTCATGTTGATGGAGGCCATGAAGTCGGCCGGGCCGAAGATGATCGTCTCGACGCGCTGGGAGGCCTGCGCGATCGCGTTGACGTTGACGAGGCCCTGGGCGTTCTCGATCTGCGCCTCGATGCCGATCTTGCCGACCTCGAAGCCCATCGTCTTCTCGATCTGCGTGAGCAGCAGGTCGAGCGCGACGATCTGCTGGGCGTCCTGGACCTTCGGCAGCATGATGCAGTCGAGGTTCTGGCCGGCGCCCTCGACGACCGTGACGACGTCCCGGTACGTCCAGTGGGTCGTCCAGTCGTTGACCCGCACGACGCGGGTCTTGCCGGTCCAGTCGCCCTCGTTGAGGAACTTCACGATGGTGTGCCGTGCCTCGGGCTTGGCCAGCGGCGCGCAGGCGTCCTCCAGGTCGAGGAAGACCTGGTCCGCGGCGAGGCTCTGGGCCTTCTCCAGGAAGCGCGGGTTGGAGCCGGGGACCGCGAGGCAGGAGCGGCGCGGACGCAGACGGTTCACGGGGCTGGTCATGCGAGGACCTCCGTACTTTCAAGGGGGCTGAGCTGGTGAGCTTTCCGGATCTCGTCGACGATACGGCCGATGATCTCCGTGATACCGAAGTCCTTCGGTGTGAAGACGGCGGCGACACCCGCGCGCTTCAGATCTGCGGCGTCGGCGTTCGGGATGATCCCGCCGACGATGACCGGCACGTCGGTCGCGCCCGCCTCGCGGAGGCGGTCGAGGACGTCCGGGACCAGCTCGGCGTGCGAGCCGGAGAGGATCGACAGGCCCACGCAGTGCACGTCCTCGGCGAGAGCCGCGTTGACGATCTGCTCGGGGGTCAGCCGGATGCCCTGGTAGACCACCTCGAAACCGGCGTCACGGGCCCGTACGGCGATCTGCTCGGCGCCGTTGGAGTGCCCGTCCAGGCCCGGCTTGCCGACGAGCAGCCGCAGCCGCCCGGCGCCGAGCTCGTCGGCGGTCCGCGCCACCTTCTCCCGTACGAGAGCCAGCGGCGTGCCCTCCTCGGCCGTCACCGCGACCGGGGCCGAGGAGACGCCGGTGGGGGCCCGGAACTCGCCGAACACCTCGCGCAGGGCCTCGGTCCACTCACCGGTCGTGACCCCGGCGCGGGCGCACTCGAGGGTGGCCTCCATGAGGTTGCCGGTGCCCTTGGCGGCCTCCTTGAGGCGTTCGAGGGCCTTGCAGGGGCGCGGGTGGTTGAACGGCGGCTGGTAGCGGTTGTCCCGCCAGGTCTTCAGCGAGCCGACCACACGCGCCTCGACCGCCGGGTCGACCGTCATGATCGCGGTGTCGAGGTCGGCCGTGAGGGGGTTCTCCTCGGTCGACTGGAAGATGTTGACGCCGATGATCTTCTCGTCGCCGGACTCGATCCGGGCGCGCCGCTCGGCGTGCGAGGAGACGAGCTGCGACTTGAGGTAGCCGGACTCGACGGCCGCCATGGCGCCGCCCATCTCCTGGATCCGGTCGATCTCGGCCAGGCACTCCGCGACGAGCGACTCGACCTTGGCCTCGATCACGTGCGAGCCGGCGAAGATGTCCTCGTACTCCAGCAGGTCGGACTCGTGGGCGAGCACCTGCTGGATGCGGAGCGACCACTGCTGGTCCCAGGGCCGCGGCAGACCGAGCGCCTCGTTCCAGGCGGGGAGCTGCACGGCCCGCGCGCGGGCGTCCTTGGAGAGGGTGACGGCCAGCATCTCCAGGACGATCCGCTGGACGTTGTTCTCCGGCTGGGCCTCGGTCAGGCCGAGCGAGTTGACCTGCACGCCGTAGCGGAACCGGCGCTGCTTCTCGTTCTCGATCCCGTACCGCTCGTGGGTGATCTTGTCCCAGATGCGGCCGAAGGCGCGCATCTTGCACATCTCCTCGATGAAGCGGACGCCCGCGTTCACGAAGAAGGAGATGCGGGCGACGACCTCGCCGAAGCGGTCCGCCGGGACCTGCCCGGAGTCGCGGACCGAGTCGAGCACCGCGATCGCGGTGGCCATCGCGTACGAGATCTCCTGGACCGGAGTGGCCCCCGCCTCCTGCAGGTGGTAACTGCAGATGTTGATCGGGTTCCACTTCGGGATGTGGTTGACCGTGTACGCGATCATGTCCGTCGTGAGGCGGAGGGAGGGGCCGGGCGGGAAGACGTGCGTCCCGCGCGACAGGTACTCCTTCACGATGTCGTTCTGGGTGGTGCCCTGGAGCTGGGTGATGTCCGCACCCTGCTCCTCGGCGGCCACCTGGTAGAGCGCCAGCAGCCACATCGCCGTGGCGTTGATGGTCATCGAGGTGTTCATCTGCTCCAGGGGGATGTCCTGGAACAGCCGGCGCATGTCACCGAGGTGCGAGACGGGGACGCCGACCCGGCCGACCTCGCCGCGGGCGAGGATGTGGTCGGGGTCGTAGCCCGTCTGCGTCGGCAGGTCGAACGCGACCGACAGGCCGGTCTGACCCTTGGCGAGGTTGCGCCGGTACAGCTCGTTGGACGCCTCGGCGGTCGAGTGACCGGCGTAGGTCCGCATGAGCCACGGCCGGTCCTTCTGGCGCTCAGTCATCTATGGTCCCGGGCTCAGATGTTGCGGAAACGGTTGATGGCGTCGAGGTGCTTCTCGCGCAGCTCGGGGTTGGTGACGCCCAGGCCCTCCTGCGGCGCGAGCGCGAGGACGCCGACCTTGCCCTGGTGCAGGTTGCGGTGCACGTCGTAGGCGGCCTGGCCGGTCTCCTCCAGGGAGTAGACCTTCGACAGGGTCGGGTGGATCTTGCCCTTGGCGATCAGGCGGTTCGCCTCCCACGCCTCGCGGTAGTTGGCGAAGTGCGAGCCGATGATCCGCTTCAGCGACATCCACAGGTAGCGGTTGTCGTACTCGTGCATGTAGCCCGAGGTGGAGGCGCAGGTGGTGATGGTGCCGCCCTTGCGGGTGACGTACACGGAGGCGCCGAAGGTCTCGCGGCCGGGGTGCTCGAAGACGATGTCGATGTCCTCGCCGCCGGTGAGCTCGCGGATGCGCTTGCCGAAGCGCTTCCACTCCTTCGGGTCCTGGGTGTGCTCGTCCTTCCAGAACTTGTAGCCCTCGGCGTTGCGGTCGATGACCGCCTCGGCGCCCATCGCGCGGCAGATGTCGGCCTTCTCCGGGGAGGAGACGACACAGATCGGGTTGGCGCCGCCGGCGAGGGCGAACTGCGTGGCGTACGAGCCGAGTCCGCCGCTCGCGCCCCAGATGAGGACGTTGTCGCCCTGCTTCATGCCGGCGCCGTTGCGGGAGACCAGCTGACGGTAGGCGGTGGAGTTCACGAGGCCGGGGGAGGCCGCCTCCTCCCAGCTGAGGTGGCCGGGCTTCGGCATCAGCTGGTTCGACTTGACGAGGGCGATCTCCGCCAGGCCGCCGAAGTTGGTCTCGAAGCCCCAGATGCGCTGCTCGGGGTCGAGCATCGTGTCGTTGTGGCCGTCGGAGGACTCCAGCTCGACCGAGAGGCAGTGGGCGACGACCTCGTCGCCGGGCTTCCACGAGTTCACGCCGGGGCCGGTGCGCAGCACGACGCCCGCGAGGTCGGAGCCGATGACGTGGTACGGCAGGTCGTGGCGCTTGCTGAGGTCGCTGAGCCGGCCGTAGCGCTCCAGGAAGCCGAAGGTCGACACCGGCTCGAAGATCGAGGTCCAGACCGAGTTGTAGTTGACCGAGGAGGCCATGACGGCGACCAGGGCCTCGCCCGGGCCGAGCTCGGGCAGCGGCACGTCGTCGAGGTGCAGCGACTTGCGCGGGTCCTTGTCGCGGCTGGCGAGCCCGGCGAACATCTCGGCCTCGTCCTTGTGGACGGTGATGCCCCGGTACGACTCGGGGAGCGGGATGTTCGCGAAGTCGGCGGACGTGGCGTCCTGCGACTGGATCGCGGCCAGGATTTCCTTCACGGGTTGCCTCCGGCGATGAGCGTCCTGAGGGAGGGACGCCTGAGGGTTACGGCGGGGAGTGCTGTTGCTGTGGAGGTGTGCCGTCGGTTCGGCTCGGGTGGTGCGGTGGCGCGGCGCTGGTGGCGCGAGGGTGCCTGTGACGCAGGCGTCCGGGCGCACGAGCCGTCGGCTTGTGGGGACAGCCGGCGAACGAGGTGTTCTCTGCTCGCCGGCCGCCCGGACAACATCAACGTATGACACGCCGTGCCACCGCACAAGGCACTGCGTGCCAACAATTTCACTCAGATGCAATCTGCCCGTCACGGATGAGCGATGATCGATCGAAATCCCCCCTGAACTGGGACGATACGAAGAAGGCCGCCCCCGGAAACCGGGGGCGGCCTTCTTGGTGGAGCGGTCTCAAGGGCCCTCAGGGGCTCCTCAAGGGGCTCCTCAGGGGTTCTTGAGTGCCTGTTGGATCGTGCGCATGACCTCGTCGAGCGGAGCGTCCGTGCGGGCCACGGCTATCACCACGTCACCGGTGGTGGAGGCCCGGACGGCCGGCGCCTGCTCGGCCTGCGGGGGCTGGGCCGGCCGGCCCGCGCCTATGCCGGTGCCGAAGGTGTCCCGGACGATCGCGAAGGCGTGGTCGAGCTGGGCCTCCACGTCGCCCTGGCCCCCCGCCCGCAGCCAGCGGCGCAGCACGTGGTTGTGCGCGGTGACGACCGCCGAGGCGGCCACCTCCGCGAGCAGCGGGTCGTCGTTGCCGTCGTGGTGGTCGCGCTCGTCGAAGTGGCCCAGGAGATAGCGGGTGAACAGCCGCTCGTAGCGGGCCACCGAGGCGATCTCGCGCTCCCGCAGGGTCGGCACCTCGCGGGTCAGCCGGTAGCGCTCCACGGAGACCGCGGGGGAGCCCGCGTACATCTTCATGACTTCCTTGATGCCCCGGCACACGGTGTCGAGCGGGTGCTCGTGCGGCGGGGCGGCGTTCAGCACCGCCTCCGCCCGCACCAGCGTGTCGTCGTGGTCCGGGAAGATCGCCTCTTCCTTGGACCGGAAGTGGCGGAAGAAGGTCCGCCGGGCGACCCCGGCCGTGGCCGCGATCTCGTCGACGGTCGTCGCCTCGTACCCCTTGGTGGCGAAGAGCTCCATCGCCGCCGTCGCCAGCTCCCGGCGCATCTTGAGCCGCTGGGCGGCGGCACGCGTGCCGGCCGCGCTCTCCGGAGCGTCGGACGTGGACGTGGCACGGGGTGTCTTCGCGGCCTTGGGCATGGTCCGAACGTACTGCATCGGAGTGGGAGTGTGCCCAGGTGGGGGCGGGGAGCCCCCCGGGGCACCGGAGGTGCCCGGGGAGCTCAGCAGGCCGCCCCAGCCCGCGGTGGGCGGCTCAGCGGCGGGCATATTCGCGGAAGCCGCGTCCCGTCTTGCGGCCGAGGCAGCCGGCCGCCACCAGGTGCTCCAGGAGCGGGGCGGGGGCGAGGCCCGGGTCGCGGAACTCGCGGTGCAGCACCTGCTCGATCGCGAGCGAGACATCCAGACCGACCACGTCGAGCAGCTCGAACGGGCCCATCGGGTAGCCGCCGCCCAGCTTCATCGCGGCGTCGATGTCGTCGAGGGTCGCGTAGTGCTCCTCGACCATCTTGATCGCGTTGTTCAGGTACGGGAAGAGCAGCGCGTTCACGATGAAGCCGGCACGGTCGCCGCAGTCCACCGGGTGCTTGCGGATCTTCGTGGTGACCTCGCGGACGGTGGCGTGGACGTCGTCGGCCGTCAGGACCGTACGGACGATCTCGACCAGCTTCATCGCGGGCGCCGGGTTGAAGAAGTGCATCCCGATGACGTCCTGCGGGCGCGAGGTGGCGCGGGCGCAGGCCACGACCGGCAGTGAGGAGGTCGTGGTGGCGAGCACCGCGCCCGGCTTGCAGATCTTGTCGAGCCGCGCGAACAGCTCCTGCTTGATCCCCAGGTCCTCGGCGACCGCCTCGACGGCCAGGTCGACCTCGGCGAAGGCGTCGAGCGTGCCGGCCGCGGTGATCAGGGCCAGCGTCGTGTCGCGGGCCTCGCCGGTCATCCGGCCCTTGTCGACGGAGCGGGCCAGGGACTTGGCGATCCGGGCCTTGGCCGTGTCCGCCTTCTCCTGGGAGCGGGCGGCGAGGACGACCTCGTACCCGGCCTTGGCGAAGACCTCGGCGATGCCGGAGGCCATGGTGCCGGAGCCGGCGACGCCGACCGACCGGACCTCACGGCCGCCGCCGGCGTCGGCGGAGGTCAGCGGGGTGAGCGCGTCCCGCACGACCTCGCCGGAGCCCGGCGCCTCGTACGTGTAGAAACCGCGGCCCGCCTTGCGGCCGGTCAGGCCCGCCTCGCTGAGCTGCTTGAGGATCGGGGCGGGGGCGTGCAGCCGGTCGTGCGAGGACGTGTACATGGCCTCCAGGACCGTACGGGCCGTGTCGACGCCGATCAGGTCGAGCAGCGCCAGCGGCCCCATCGGCAGGCCGCAGCCCAGCTTCATGGCCGCGTCGATGTCCTCGCGGGAGGCGTACTTGGCCTCGTACATGGCGGCGGCCTGGTTCAGGTAGCCGAAGAGCAGCCCGTCCGCGATGAAACCGGCCCGGTCGCCGACCGCCACCGGCTCCTTGCCGAGGTCCTCCGCGAGCCGCGTGACGGCGTCGACGGCCCGCGGGTCGGTCAGCACGGAGGAGACCACCTCGACCAGCTTCATCGCCTGCACGGGGGTGAAGAAGTGCAGGCCGAGCACCCGCTCGGGGTGGGCCGAGTCGGCGGCGAGCCGGGTGACGGAGAGCGCGTTGGTGCCGGTGGCCAGGATCGCGTCGGGCCGGACGATCCCGTCGAGCGCCCGGAAGACCTCCTGCTTCGCCTCGTACGACTCGGGCACGACCTCGATCACGAGGTCGGCCTCGGCGGCCGCCTGGAGGTCGGAGAAGGTACGGAAGCGGGCCAGGACGTCCTGCCGCTCCTCCTCGGTGATCCGCTCGCGGGCCACGGCGCGGGCGGTGGAGGCCTCCAGGGCGGCGACGGCCCGGGCGGCGGCGGTGTCGTCGATGTCGATGCCGATGACCTCGCGGCCGGCCCGGGCGAGGACGTCGGCGATGCCGGTGCCCATGGTGCCGAGACCGACGACGGCGATGGTGGAGAGAGGGGTGTCCATCAGGGGACTCCAGGGAGGAAGAGTGACGACTGAGGGCAGTGCGCGCGCGAGAGAGAAAGGGCGCGGGAAAGATCGAGGGCGAGGCCCTGGAAAGAAGGGCGATGCCCTGAAGAAAGGGGCGACGGACTCTGTCCCGGAGTCGCATCGAAACTGCCGAACCGACGAAGCACTCACGACAACTGCGTCACCAGGTTGTCGCGAGGAGTGCGGGTGGTGACCCGCTCACCTGAGACTAACCGGCCGGTAACGAGCGCGCCAGTCCCGGCAAGTTGAGAAAGTGTGATCTGGATCGCGGATAGGCTCGGATTCATGGAAAGCGCCGAGGATCCGGAATTCTGCTCGATGATCGATCGATTGCGGGACGAGATCGAGAATGACTCCGGAGAAGTCCCGGCGGCATTCGGAGAACTCGCCGGAACCGACGACCCGGAGGAACTCCACCAGGTCCTCACCGCACCCGGGCAGCCGCTCTGGGCCCGCGAGATCGCCGCCTGCAAGCTCGGACTCGCGGGCGACCCGCGCGCCTTCGAGGCGCTCGTCCTCCTCCTCAACCACCGCGACCCCGAGCGCTGCGTCACCGCCGCCCACGCCCTGGTCCGGCTCGGCGACCCGCGGACCGCCCGCGCGGCCGCCACCCTCGCCACCAACGAACTCCGGGTCGCCTATGCCCTCCTGCCGGTCCGGCTGCTCGCCGAACTCCGCGCCCCCGAGTCCGTACCGGCCCTGATCACCGTCCTCCGGCGGCGACTCCCGGCCGACGACCCCCACTGGCGGGTCGGACTCGCCTGCGTCGAGGGTCTCGGAGCGCTCGGCGACCCCCGGGCCCGCCCGGCTCTTGAAGCCGCGCTCCCGCACCCCCGGCTCGGCCGCGCGGCAGAGGACTCACTGACGCGGCTCGGCCCGCTCGGCTGAGGAACACGGCGTCAGCGCACCAACCGGAGCTCCGCCTCGACATCCCCGGTCTCCCGCTCGGGGACGAGGGCGAAGGCCTCGATCTCCACGAGGAGTTCCGGCCGGACCAGCGCCGACACCTGCATCGCCGAGCTCGCCGGCAGCGGCGCCCCCGCGAAGTACGCGTCCCGGGCGTCCCGCACCGCGGGGAGGTGGGCCACGTCCGTGACGAAGTACGTCAGCTTCACCACGTCCCCGAACCCCGCGCCGGCGGCGGCGAGGCAGCGCTCCAGATTGGCGAAGACCTGATGGGCCTGGGCCACCGCGTCGCCCTCCCCGACCACCGCGCCGGAGGCGTCCAGCGCACACTGCCCGGATATCGCGACGAACCGGCCCGTCCCCCAGACGACGTGGCTGTACTGCGGACTGGGCGCGAGGCCGTCGGGCGCGGGGACGTGGGTCAGGTGGCTCGTCATGCCCCACATCCTCGCGCACGCCACTGACAGTGCCCGCGTCCCGGGGGGCGCGGGCCCTGTCAGTGGGCTGTGGCGGTCGGTGCGGTCGTCGTCAGCGGACGTGGCCGAGGAGCCCGTGGAGCGTGACGCCGGTCGCCTCCGCCCGCAGGGTGCCGACCCGCTTGCCCGACTTCTCCGTCGCCTTCTCCGTCGCCTTCCTCCCGGCCGGGGCCAGGGGCTCGGGCTCCGGCTCGGGGAGCGCCTCGCAGACCGCGTCGACCTCGGCCCCGTCCTTGCCGCGCGGCACCGTGCCGGTGGCGAGGTAGGCGGCCAGGTGGTCGTCCAGGCAGTCGTTGCCGCCGAGGGTCACCCCGTGGTTCCCGCCGCCCTCCTCGACCACCAGGCTGGAGCCGCGCAGCAGCCGGTGCAGCGCCACACCGCCCTCGTACGGGGTCGCCGCGTCCTCCGTGGCCTGGAGGATCAGGGTCGGCGGCAGCTGGTCGTTGGTGACGTCCGGCGGGGTCAGCGCCGGCACGGGCCAGAAGGCGCAGGGAGCGTTGTACCAGGCGTTGTTCCAGGTGGAGAACGGCGCCTTCGCGTGGACGTCCCAGCTGTCCTTGCGCCAGACGTTCCAGTCGCGGGGCCAGGCCGCGTCCCGGCACTGCACGCTCGTGTAGACCGAGTAGCCGTTGTCGGCTGACGCGTCGGCCTCCCCGTACTTCTCGTACGCCTCCGTCAGGGGCGCCGCGTCGCCGTCGTTGACGTACGACGAGAACGCGCTCGCGAGGCGGGGCCAGTAGCCGTTGTAGTACCCGCCGGGCAGGAAGGTGTCCTCCAGTTCGCCCGGTCCGACCTTCCCGCCGGCCGGGGCCTCGCGCAGCGCGTCGCGCATCCGGTACCAGGCGGCCTCGACCGCCGCCGGGTCGGTCCCCAGCTTGTACACCGCGTTCTGCCGGGCCACCCAGGCCATGAAGTCCTTGTGGCGGGTGTCGAAGGCGTAGTCCTGCGCGATGTTGTCCTCGTACCAGACGCCGTGCGGGTTGACGACGGAGTCGAGCGCCATGCGCCGCACCCGGTCCGGGTACAGCCGCGCGTAGACCGCGCCCAGGTAGGTGCCGTACGAGTAGCCGAGGTAGTTGACCTTCGGCGCGCCGAGCGCGTCGCGGATCGCGTCGAGGTCCCGGGCGGTGCTCACGGTGTCGATGTACGGAAGCACGTCGGCGTACTTGTCGCCGCAGGCCTCGGCGAAGGCCCGGGCCCGCTCGACCGCGACCGTCTCGGCGTCGGCGCCGCGCGGCACCGAGTCGGGGCGGACCGGCGCGAAATGGCCCGGCCGGCAGTCGAGCGCGGGCTCGCTCCTGCCGACCCCGCGCGGGTCGAAGCCGATCACGTCGTACTCGGCGGCCACCTTCGGGGGCAGCGAGGCCGCCACGTACCCGGCCATCGTGCGTCCGCTGCCCCCGGGCCCGCCCGGGTTCACGAGCAGCGGCCCCTGGAAGGTCTTCGCGGTGTGCGGGACCCGGGTGAGGGCGAGCGTGATGCTCCGCCCGGCCGGGTCGTCATGATCGAGCGGCACCTTCAGGGTGGCGCACTGGAGCTTCGGGTACGCCTGGGTGGCGCAGCCGGTCCAGGCGAGCTTGGGGAACGGCCGGGGGGTCGGTTCACCGGCGCCTGCGGGGGTGGCGGGCAGGACGGTGACCGTCCCGGCGACCAGCGCTCCTGCGGCGATCAGCATTCCTGCGCGTGGGGTCATAGGGCGTCCGTGCCCCGAACGGTCGGTGGAGGGACCTGTTTCACCGAGAGTTGACCCGAACAGAGGACGATCCGACGGCGTGTCAGGTGAACCGGTCCGATGATCGGCCCGATGGTCAGAGCAGCGTGAGCTGCTCGGGGGCGGCCGCGAGGGCGGGCTCCTCCGGCACCGGGATCCGGCGCGGCGTGCCCCGGTCGGCGGGTCCTATTCCGAACTCGGCGGCCAGTTCGTGGACCTGACGGGTGATCCGGCGCTGGTACCAGGTCGGTGCGTAGGCCCCGTCCGCGTACATCCGCTCGTACCGTCCCACCAGGCCGGGGTGGTGGTGGCGCAGCCACCGCATGAACCACTCGCGGGCGCCCGGCCGCAGGTGCAGGACGAGCGGGGTGACCGAGCTCGCCCCGGCCTCGGCGATCGCGCGGACCGTCGCGCGCAGCTGCTCGGGCCGGTCGCCGAGGAAGGGGACGACGGGGGCCATCAGGACGCCGCAGTCGATGCCGTGCTCGCCGAGGGTGCGGACCACGTCGAGGCGGCGCTCGGGGGAGGGGGTGCCGGGTTCGATCGTCCGCCACAGCTCCGCGTCGATGAAGCCGACGGAGACCGAGATGCCGACCTCGGTGACCCGGGCGGCCTGGGTGAGCAGCTCCAGGTCGCGCAGGATCAGAGTGCCCTTGGTGAGGATCGAGAAGGGGTTGGCCCGGTCGCGCAGGGCGGTGAGGATGCCCGGCATCAGGCGGTAGCGGCCCTCCGCACGCTGGTAGCAGTCGACGTTGGTGCCCATGGCGACGTGGGCGCCCTGCCAGCGCGCGGAGGCGAGCTGGCGGGCCAGTACCTCCGGGGCGTTGATCTTGACGACGATCTGGGAGTCGAAGCCGAGCCCGGTGTCGAGGTCCAGATAGCTGTGGGTCTTGCGGGCGAAGCAGTACACGCACGCGTGCGTGCAGCCCCGGTACGGGTTGACCGTCCACTCGAACGGCATCCGCGAGGCGCCGGGGACCCGGTTGAGGATCGAGCGGGCCCGCACCTCGTGGAAGGTGATGCCCCGGAACTCCGGGGTGTCGAACGTCCGCGTGGTCACCGCGTCCGTACCGAACAGGCCGATGTCGGCGGGCGCGGTCGGTCTGTCGCCCAGATTGTCCCAGCGCACGGACGCCTCCTCGGTTGCTCTGCCTCGCCTCTGGCTCCATCCTGCGCCCAGAATAGAACACCTGTTCCCTTGATCACCGCAACCCGGATTTCGCGCCCCGGAGCCCGCGTGGTTCGCTTGGCCCACACCCCCGAGGAACCACAAGCTGGAGGAAGTCAATGGCGCAGGTCGAGGCCACGACGGAACGGATCATCGCCGCGGACGCGGAGACGGTGTTCGACGCGCTGGCGGACTACAGCGGCACGCGCGCGAAGGTGCTCCCCGAGCACTTCAGCGAGTACGAGGTGCGGGAGGGCGGCGACGGCGAGGGCACCCTCGTCCACTGGAAGCTCCAGGCCACCAGCAAGCGCGTCCGCGACTGCCTCCTGGAGGTCACCGAGCCCACCGACGGGCAGCTCGTCGAGAAGGACCGCAACTCGTCCATGGTCACCACCTGGACCGTGACCCCCGCCGGCGAGGGCAAGTCGCGCGCCGTCGTCACCTCCGTCTGGGACGGCGCCGGCGGCGTCGGCGGCTTCTTCGAGAGGACCTTCGCACCCAAGGGTCTGGGCCGGATCTACGACGCCCTGCTCGTCAAGCTGGCCGACGAGGTCGAGAAGTAACGCTCAGGGCGTTCACCGATTCGAGTGGTTCGCCCGCACCCCCGTACCCGAGCGCCCGCGCGCGGAGGGGGCGCGGGCGTTCTCGTAAACGCGCTGATGAGCGACCCAAGTGCGCCGTGTCGCAGGGTCGTTCGCAGTCCGGGATGCCACTGACCTTCCATACCGCCCGACTTGCTCCCGCTTCGCGCCCAATGCGAAGAATGGCGCGGCGCAGACGCCGTGTCGAGGGGAGCAGGTACGTGGGTGCGATCACGATGGAGAAGTCCACCGAGGGCACGGGGGGCGAGGGCGGAGCGGAGGGCGCGGAGCCGTTCCCCGCCGGCGGCCTAGCCCCACCTCCCGACCCCGGACCGGCCCCCCTCGATCCCCGCCGTGTCCGGCTCGTCTTCTGCGGCCTCATGCTCGCGCTGCTCCTCGCCGCGCTCGAGCAGATGATCGTGGCCACCGCCCTGCCGAAGATCGTCGGTGAACTCCAGGGCCTGGACCGGATGTCCTGGGCCATCACCGCCTACCTGCTGACCTCCACCATCGGCCTCCCGATCTACGGGAAGCTCGGCGACCTCCTCGGCCGCAAGAGCGTCTTCCTCTTCGCCATCGTCGTCTTCGTCATCGGCTCCGGCCTGGCCGGCTGGTCCCGGAGCATGGACGAGCTGATCGCCTTCCGCGCACTCCAGGGCGCCGGCGCCGGAGGCCTGATGATCGGCGTCCAGGCGATCATCGCCGACATCGTCCCCGCCCGGGAACGCGGCCGCTACATGGGCCTCATCGGCGCCGCCTTCGGCCTCGCCTCCGTCGCCGGACCCCTGCTCGGCGGCTTCTTCACCGACCACGTCTCCTGGCGCTGGTGCTTCTACTTCAACGTGCCCTTCGGGCTCGTCACCCTCGCCGTCGTCGCCGTCGTCCTCAAACTCCCCAAGCCCACGGCCCGCGGGCGCTTCGACGTCCTCGGCGCACTGCTCCTCGCCGCCGCCTCCGCCTGCCTGGTCCTGCTGACCAGTTGGGGCGGGACCGAGTACGCCTGGGACTCCAGGGTCGTCCTCGCCCTCGCCTGCGGCGCCGCCGGAACGACCCTGCTCTTCCTGGTCGTCGAGCACTTCGCGCCCGAACCCCTCATCCCGCTCCGGCTCTTCCGCGACTCCGTCTTCACCGTCACCGCCCTCGTCGGGGCGGTCGTCGGCATCGCGCTCTTCGGCGCCGCCAGCTACCTCCCCAGCTTCCTGCAGATGGTCGAGGGCGCCACCGCCACCGAGTCCGGCCTCCTGATGCTCCCGCTCATGGGCGGGATCGTCATCGCGTCCGTCGTCTCCGGCCAACTCATCAGCCGCACGGGCCACTACAAGATCTACCCGGTGCTCGGCGGGGCCGTCTCCGTCCTCGGCATGTGGCTGCTCTCCCGCATGGACACCGAGACGCCGCGCCTCCAGCACAGCCTCTGGCAGGCCGTCCTCGGCACCGGCATCGGACTCGTCATGCCGGTCCTCGTGCTCGCCGTGCAGAACTCCGTACGCCCCGCCGACCTCGGCACCGCCACCAGCGCCCACAACTACTTCCGCCAGATCGGCGGCAGCGTCGGCGCGGCGGTCTTCGGCACCCTCTTCGCCTCCCGGCTCGACGACGCCCTCGGCGACCGGCTCGCGCGGGTGACCGCCCAGAGCGGCGCCTCCGCGTCCCTGCCGCCGGCCGAGTCGATCACCCCGCAGTCGGTGCACACCCTGCCGCCCGCCCTGCGCGACGCCTACATCCAGGCGTACGCGGACGCGATGCCGCGCATCTTCCTCTACCTCGTGCCGGTCCTCGTGCTCGGCCTCGTCCTCGCCTTCTTCCTCAAGGAGAAACCGCTGGTGTCCCACCACACCCCGCTCACCGAGGCCACCGAGGCCACCGACTTCCGCGGCACCCAGGCGGTCCCGCACGCTCGGCACGCATCCTCCGCCCCTGCGCACGAGGGGCCCGCCCACTCCGGCGTCCCGGTCTGCGGCACCGTCCAGCACCACGACGGCAGCCGCGTGCCCCGGGCCGCCCTCACCCTCATCGACGTCCAGGGCCGTCAGGTCGGGCGCGGCGCGAGCGGCGAGGACGGGCGGTACGCGCTGAGCGTGCCCGACCGGGGCGCCTACGTCCTCATCGCGGCGGCCGGCGGACACCAGCCCCAGGCGGTCTCCGTCACCGTCGGCGACCGGCCGGTGGAGCTCGACGTCGTCCTCGGCGGCGCGGGGCGGCTCGCGGGCAGCGTCGTCACCGCCGACGGGACGCCCGTACGGGACGCGGCCGTCACCCTCACCGACGTACGCGGCGAGGTCGTCGCCTCCACCCGCAGCGGACGCGAGGGCGGGTACGTCATCACCGAACTGGTCGCGGGCGAGTACACGCTCGCCGCCAGCGCCCCCGCCTTCCGGCCCGCCGCGCTCCCGGTGAGCGTCCAGTCCTCCCGCGAGACCCGCCAGGACATCGAGCTGGCCGGCGGGGCGGTGCTGCGCGGCACGGTGCGGGCCGGCGGCGGGCGCCCCGTCGAGGACGCCCGCGTCACCCTCCTCGACGCCGCGGGCAACGTCATGGACACCCTCACCACCGGGGCGGACGGCACCTTCCGCTTCGTGGACCTGTCCTCCGGCGAGTACACGGTCATCGCGGCCGGGTACCCGCCCGTCGCCACGGTCCTCCAGATGGCCGGCGGGGGGCGCACCGAGCGCGACCTCCAGCTCGGCCACCAGGACTGACCGGCCGACGGGGACACGAAGCCCCGGCCGCCTGCTGCGAGGCAGGCGACCGGGGCTCGGGATCAGCGGCCGGGGGCGGGGTCAGCCCAAGGCGCGGATGCCCCGCCAGTCGACGCCCAGGACGGTCCGGACCGGCGGGTTGGTGTTGGCGGTGGACGGGTAGTACAGCTTCATGTTGCCCGTGTCACCGAAGCGGGCCCAGATGTCGGGCACGCCGTCCTTGTTGACGTCGGGGATGCCGATCGCGGTCATGACGTTGACTTCGGTCCAGTTCGTACCGAAGGCGACGTCACCGTTGAGCGAGTTGGCCGCCACCTTGATCGATTCCAGGTCGACGCCGCCGCCCGTACCGGGCTTGCCGTGGCGGGCGTACATGTTGCCGTTGTCCAGGTTGCGCCACAGCAGGTCGGGCGTGCTGTCCTTGTTCATGTCCGCGATGTTGACGATCTCGCGGCGGGCCCAGGCGGTGCCCTCCATCAGCGTCGCGGTCTGGAAGGTGGCACCGGTGTAGCCGGACAGCACCCAGAACGCCGGCCCGGCCCGCAGGGTCAGGTCGGGCAGCTTGTCGCCGTTGATGTCGCCGATCGCCTTCAGCTGCGTCCAGGTGGACGGCGCGGGGGCGTTGGCCGGCAGGCGGACCTCGATCCGCTCGTCGACGTTGAAGGTGCCGTAGCCGTCACCCGGGTAGATCCAGAACTTCTTGTCCGGGGTGACCGCGAACATGTCGGTCGAACCGTCGCCCGGGTACGTGTCGTTGTAGTGCGCGATCAGCGACGCCGTGCCCGCCGCGTCGATCCAGTGGTTCGGCGGGTCGACCTGCTTGTCCTTGGTCACGTACGACGCGGCGAGGCAACTGTACAGCTCACCGCCGGTACCGGGGACCGCCGGGTCGGCGGGGGCACCCACGCAGTTCTTCAGCTTGCCGTCCGGGTAGAGCACCAGCAGGTCGGCGATGTCGTCGCCACCGGTGTCCATCGGACCGTCGGCCCGGTCGCGCGGCGGCAGGTAGAAGGAGTAGTCACCCTTGATGCTCTGATTGCCGTTCACGTCGTAGGCGTAGACGTACAGGCTGGTCGGACCCGCGTGCCGGGGCTGGACGCCGGGGAGGGTGATCTTGCCGTTCACGGGCGGCGGCGTCTCGATGAGCGCCTCGCCCTCGAAGGCGTACTTGAACTTGGTCGCGCCGGTGGCGCTGAAGGTGAAGTCACCGGGAGTGCCGTACTTGACCTTGGCCCAGGTCTTGCCGTCGGGCGTGGCCTCGGTGAACACGGTGCTCGTGATGTCCGGCTGCGGCGGCGCGGTCGGGTCCACGGTGATCCGGCACGACTCGGTGCCCTCCGGGAAGAACGTGGAGACCGCACCGGCCGCGTCCTCGGCCCGCACGTCCCACGAGTAGAGGGTGTTGCCCGTGAGGCCCGTGAGCAGCGGGTTGTCGGCCTGGATGACCATCTGGCCGTAGCCGGTGGAGTCCGCGGTGGCGAGGTACTCGGTCTTGGTGGTCGAGCCAGCCTTCCAGATACGGAACCGCAGCTTGGGAATGGTGCCGTCCGCGTCGTAGCCCTTGGCCTTCAGGGTGATGGTGGTCCGGCCGATGGTGACGCTGTTGGTCGGTCCGGGCACACACGCGCCGCCCGGCGAGGACGTGCCGTTGGTCGGCTGGGACGGGGCACGGTTGTAGTCACCCTCCACCACGGCGGAGGTCGCGAGGAACTTGCGCCAGGTCTGGGTGTCGCCCTCGCTGGTGGCACGCATGCCGAAGGTGAGGGTCTCGGCGCCGGCGTCCGCGCTCTTCTGGACTCCGGCCAGCACGTTGAACGCCTCGTACGCGTCCGGGCAGCCGGTCGAGGACCAGCCGTGGGCGAAGGACTGCCAGTCCAGCTTCGTCGACCAGCTCGGCTGCGCGTTCCAGGTCGTACCGGACGAGATGGAGCCGGTCTGCCAGAACTGGAACTCCCGCGCGGTGCAGGACCAGGAGTGGTTGTTCTTGACCTTGAAGGTGGCGCGGGTGAACTTCGCGCCCTCGTAGCCGGTCGAGAACTTCATCCGCCAGAAGGAGCGGCCGAGACCGCCGGTGTCGCTCTCGTAGCCGACGCGGGCGTCGGAGGTGCCGGAGGAGAAGTTCGTGCCGTTCCAGAAGCTGGAGGTCGGGTACTTCTTGTACGCGGTCGTCCAGGCCGCCCAGCCGCTGTTGAGCGGCGGGTCGATGAAGACCGGGTACTTCGTGTCCTGGTGGGCGAGGAGGCCGGTCCGGCCCAGGCCCAGGTTCAGGGTGGCCGTACCGGTGTCGTCGCCGTCGAGCGCGATCGGGAGCTGCGCGGAGCGCGCGCCCGGCTCGATGCCCGTCAGGCCCGACAGCTTCAGTACGTCGGCGGGGCCGGCGACCGAGGTGCGCTGGGGGGTGCCCGGCTTGAGCTCGGGGTCCCGGCCGCTGGAGTCCCAGGCGAAGGGGGTCGGGATGGTGCCGACCTCCGCGCCCGTCTTGTCCAGGACCTGGATCCGGTTGGCCTTCGCGTCCTGCCGGAAGACCGCGGTCTTCGACCGCAGGCCGTACAAGACGGTCGCGAGGTCCTTGTTCTGCGCGGCCTCGCGGTTCTTGACGATCAGGAGCTGGCCGAAGCCGCCCTCCTCACGTACCACCAGGAGCAGGTCGACGCCGGGAAGCACCTCGGGGTAGAGGGCGCGCGGGCCGTCGAGCACCGGCTTCGGCAGGGCGCCGGGCCAGGTGTAGGCGATGGTGTGGCCGTTGAGGTCGACCTCGGCGAGGACGGACGTGTCGCCCGCGCCCTCGGCGAGCGGCACCCGGGCGTACGAGCGGTCGGCGCGGTTCTCGCCGGCGGTGCCCCCGGAGAAGCGGACCGGTACGGCCGGGTTGGCAGGGCGGACGGTCAGAGCGCCGGCGTTCTCCGTCCGGTGCAGGGTGTTGTCGATGGGCGCCCACTTGCCCTTGGCGTTCTTCGCGCGCTGGGGCAGTGCGTGGATCTGGGTGCGCATCTGGCCGTTCGGCAGCGCCCAGATCAGCTCGGTGGCGGTGGTCGCCGTGTCGACGAGCACCTTCTTGCCGGTGCGCTTGGCCTCGGCCGAGGCGGCGGCCTCGTCCTTCGGCCCGGTCGACGCCTGCTTGGCATCCGTGCGGGGGGAGTTGGGGGCGCTGGGGGAGCTGGTGGTCGAAGGCGTGCTCGGCTGCCACCAGGGCAGGAGCGCGGCGGTGAGTGCGGCCAGTACGAGGCCGAGAGTGAGCGTGAGCCGTGTGCGCGTGCGCACGAACGGGCTGAGAAGACGAGGCGGCGCGGGCACGGCGGTCTACTCCCGTGGGACCAGAGGGATTTTCGGACAGCACAGACGGCCCCGACGGACCGTCCGTGGGGCACAAGGCGCGCACACGATCACACGTGCGGCACGTGGCGTCCATATCTGAAGACTTTATGAAGATGTTATGCGATTCATGGAACGGGTTTGACAGCAGGTCATTTAGCTCTGGTTCGGGCTGTTTTGATGATGTTTTAGGTCGTAATTGCACTCGGTGTCTGATCTATCGCGAACATCGGCAGTGTGAGCTTCTGTTTGCGACTGCACCGTGGCGAATCTCACTGTCGACGCGCTTCGACCGCTTGGCCGATCTTGAAATTGGCGCACACATGACACAGAGTGCGCACGCACGCGCCTGAACCAGGCGCGTGCTCTTTGGTGTTTCCGCACCTCCTCCGTTGTCTTGTTCGTTTGGGTGGGAGTCGACGCGTGATGCGTGCTTCAGAACCACTGTCATGGGTGGGGCGGAATCGCCTGGCCATGACAGAGTCACAACGACGGCGCCGTCGGCGAAGCCGCACGGCGACCGTCCTTCTTTTGTCATCGGTATTGACGGTGACGAGTCTGGGCTCGCAGGCCCTGGCCGTTCCCGGCGACGGGATGAGCCGTGAGGAGACGACCTCTCAGGTCGATCTGCCGGACATCCCCGAGAGCACCGCGCTCGCCGACGACGCCAGTGCCGACAAGGCGCTGAGCCTCGGGGACGAGCAGCAGGTCGTCCCCTATGCGCCGGAGAACGTCGCCCCGTGGGCGGAGGACGCCGGCAAGGCGCCGCTGACGGCGCAGACCCAGCCGGGCACCACGGTCCCGGTGGTGAACGAGACCACGTCGGTCGGTCTGCCGGTCGCGGTCGGCGTGCCGGTCGGTCAGGACCCGGCGGCGATCGCCGGTGACTGGCAGGTCGCGGTCAAGTCGACCACCACGTCGGAGGAGACCGGCGTCCCCGGCATGATCCTGGAGGTCGTCCCGCCGGCGACCGCCGATCCTGCCGCGCAGGTCACGCTCGAGGTCGACACCACCGGCTTCGCCGACCGCTACGGCCCCCAGGCCGCCGAGCGCTTCGGCCTGGTCCTCCTGCCGAACTGCGTCATCGACTCCCCGGACTCCGGTGACTGTGCCCCGGACACCGGCACGGAGACCATGTCCGGCACGTCCGAGGTCGCCGACGACATCGAGCGGCTGCGTTCCACGGTCAAGGAGGTGCCGGCCGCCAAGGCCCCCACCAAGGCCAAGCTCAAGAAGAACGCACCCACCCGCAAGATCCTGTCCGGATCGGTGCCGGTCGCGAACCTGCTCGAGGACGGCGTCGCCCGCTCGAGCGTCTCCGGCGCCTCGGCCCGGCAGGTCGCCCTCCCGGCCGTCGACACCTCCGGCCGCCAGGTCGTCGGCGCGATGGACACCGGCGCCTCGGCGACCGGCGACTTCACCGCCTCGCCGCTGCTGTCCGCCGGCTCCTGGGCCGCGGGCTCGTCGAACGGTGCCTTCACCTACGGCTACCAGGTGCAGGTCCCGGAGGCCGCGGGCGGTCTGACGCCGAAGGTCAGCCTGGGCTACTCGTCGCAGACGGTCGACGGGCGTACCTCGGCGTCGAACAACCAGGCCTCCTGGATCGGTGACGGCTGGGACTACAACCCGGGCTCCATCAGCCGGACGTACGTCAACTGCCGCCAGGACTCCAAGAAGGCCGGGGCGAACAACGCGACCCACAAGACGGCCGACCTGTGCTGGGGCTCGGAGAACGCCACCCTCTCCCTGGGCGGCATGACCACCGAGCTGGTGTGGGACGAGTCCAAGGACAAGTGGTTCAGCGCCAACGGTGACGGCTCGAAGATCGAGCGGTTCAAGGACACGTCCAAGGACCCGCGTTCGGGCATGAAGGACGCCGACGGCGAGTACTGGGTCGTCACCACCAAGGACGGCACGAAGTACCACTTCGGCCTGAACAAGCTCCCGGGCTGGTCGGACAACGGCACCGCCGCCGACGACCCGTACACCGACTCCGTGCTCGCGGTGCCGGTCTACGGCAACCACGCGGGCGAGCCCTGCTACAAGGGCGCGACGACCGCCGACTGGAAGTCCTCCGCCTGCAACCAGGCCTGGCAGTGGAACCTCGACTACGTCGAGGACGTCCACGGCAACGCCATGTCGCTGTGGTGGGAGCGCGAGAAGAACTACTACGCGAAGAACTTCTACTTCAAGGGGCCGGTCGAGTACCACCGCGGCGGCTACCTGAAGCGCATCGACTACGGCCAGCGCAAGGACACCGTCTTCAGCGCCACGGCCCCGGCCCGCGTGCGATTCGACGTCGCCGAGCGCTGCTTCACCGAGGGTACGCTGACCTGCAGCGACGAGAACTTCACGTCGAGCGACCCGGGCAAGTACCGCATCTGGTACGACACCCCCGCCGACCTGCGGTGCCAGGCGGTCACCTCGACGGACAAGAAGAAGTGCTGGAACGCCGGCCCGACCTTCTGGTCGACGAAGCGCCTGGACAAGATCACCACCTCGGCCCAGCGCCGCACCGACACCACCGCGCGCCAGGACGTCGACCAGTACCAGCTCAAGCAGAACTTCCCCGTCCTCAAGACCGGCCCGAACACGGCCCTGTGGCTGGAGTCCATCCAGCGCACCGGCTACGCCCGCAAGGGCTCGACGGACGCCGCGGTCACGCTCAACCCGATCCGGTTCGAGTCCAACGAGGAGGAGATGCCGAACCGCGTCCTCCTGCGGAAGACGACCGGGGAGGAGAAGGGGGCGCCGATCGACCCGCGTCCCGGCTTCGCCAGGCTGCGCATCGGTCGCGTCATCAACGAGTACGGCGGCGAGACCGTCGTCACCTACAAGATGCCGACCTGGGGTGACGCGGCGGACGGCTGCGCCAGCAGGACGGGTCTGCCCGGCAAGACGGACACGGCCGCGCTGAAGGCCAACACGCGTCTGTGCTACCCGATGTTCTGGCACCCGGACGCCGAGGTCGAGGACATCGACTGGTTCCACAAGTACGTGGTCGACTCGATCGAGGAGCTGCCGAACGTCGACGGCTCGTACTCCACGCGGACGTCGTACGACTACAAGAACGCCGGCTGGAAGCTCGCCGAGGCGGAGTTCAGCAAGAAGTCCACGCGCACGTACTCGCAGTTCGCGGGCTTCGAGCAGACGGCCGTCGTCACCGGAGAGCGGAAGGTCGCCGCCGACAACGGCGAGGGCTCCAGCCCGGGCGAGGACACGCCGGGCACGGAGGGACCGAAGACCAAGGCGGTCACCCGCTTCTACCGGGGCATGGGCGACACCGTCCCGATGAAGAACATCGCGGGCGCCACGCTCACCCACGACGGTGCGACGGTCTACGACCGTGAGGCGTTCGCCGGCCGCATATCCGAGGAGTTCAGCTACTCCAACGCGGCCGACGCCGACGGCGACTGGCTCACCCGCAGCCTCACCGTCCCCGAGGCCACCGAGCTCGCCAGCCGCGTCCGCGGCGACGGCCTCGACCCGCTGAAGGCGTGGCGCGTCACCGAGCCCGAGGAGATCGCGTACACGAAGTCGTCGGGCACGGGTGACGACGCCCGCACCCTGCGGAGCGTCCGCACCAGGACGACGTTCGACAGTGTCCACGGTCTGCCCACGCAGGTGGAGTCGTTCGGCGACACCGACCCCACCAAGACCGGTGACGAGTCCTGCACCAAGCTCGAGTACCTGCACAACACGGCCAAGAACATCATCGGCCTGACCAAGCAGGTTCTCGTCTCGTCCACTTCGTGTGCTGCCGCGGACTGGTCCGACCTCACGAAGCTGAGCGCCGGCGGCCGGACCTCCTACGACAACACCGCGTACGGCACGGCGCTCGCCGACACCACCCGCGGTCTGGCCACCGAGACGTGGTCCATCAACGAGAGCGGCACCGGCTGGCAGACCGGCGGCACCGTCGCCTTCGACGCCCTCGGCCGGGTCACCAAGCAGATCGACGTCGACAAGAAGGAGTACACGACCACCTTCGACCCGCCGACGGGTCAGGTCTTCAAGATCACCCAGACGAACCCGCTGGGTCACACCCAGGTCCAGGAGGTCGAGCCGGGCCGCGGCGTCTCGCTGAAGACCACCGACGTCAACGGCCACGTCAGCGAGGCGACGTTCGACCCGCTGGGCCGTCTCGCCGAGGCATGGTCCCCCGGCCGGACCCCGTCGCCGAACGCGGTCCCGGACTTCAGGGCCGAGTACGTGACCCCGGGCGACCAGCCCGACCCGAACGACCCGGACGGCGGAAAGCTCCGCAAGCCCCCGTACATCACGACCTACAGCCGTGGCTACGAGAACCGGATCGAGAAGTCCGTCACGATCTACGACGGTCTCGGCCGCGAGCGCCAGTCGCAGGAGGAGGCGGACGGCGGTGGCCGTCTGATCACCGACACGCTGTACAACAGCGCCGGTGAGGTCTACCAGACCAACAACGCCTACCTCAACGAGGACGCTCCGAACGGCGAGCTGTTCACCCCGCGCGCCGACACCACGGTCCCGAACATCACCCGGTACAAGTACGACGGCCTCGGCCGCGTGCTCGAGGAGATGCCGGTCCTCAAGGTGAAGGCCCCCGGGACCACCGAGGCCATCTCCCAGGAGGTGCCGGAGAAGGCGACCCGCTACGCGTACGGAGCCGACTGGTCGAAGGTGATCCACCCGCAGGGCGCCTCGTCCTACCAGGTCTTCACCGACGCCCTGGGCCGCACCGTCCGCACGGACACCTTCACCCCGGACGCGCCCGGCGGCCACACGTCCACGCGCTACGCGTACGACAGCCGTGGTCAGCTGACGACGGCGACCAGCTCGGTCGACCCGACGCACCCGTGGTCGTGGACGTTCGACCGGCGCGGCCGGCTCGAGACCGCGACCGACCCGGACACCGGCACCACCCGGGTGACGTACGACCACCGCGACCGTCCGCTGACGACGACCAACGCGCGGGGCATCACGACCTGGAACTCGTACGACGAGCTGTCCCGGCCCAAGGAGCAGCGTCTGGGCGGCTCCACGGGCACGCTGCTCGCCTCGCTCGCGTACGACACCGTCGCCGGGGGCAAGGGCATGCCCGCCTCCGCCACCCGGTACACCGACGGCCTGGCCTACACCCAGAAGGTCAACGGCTACACGAAGGACTACCAGCCGACCTCGACGACGCTGTCCCTTCCCCCGTCGCTGGCCACCACGTGGGGCATCCCCGCGGACTACAAGTACGACTACACGTTCTCCGACAACGGCATGCTGGAGGAGACGAACCTTCCGAAGGCCGGCAAGTTCGACGCGGAGAAGCTGGTCATCCGCTACAACAAGGAGGGCAACCCGCTCTCCATCTCCGGCAAGGACTGGTACGGCTCGGAGACGCTCTACTCGCCCTACGGCCAGGTCCTGCGCTCGACCCTGGGCGCGGTGCCGTACCGGGTGTGGGCACAGAACTCCTTCGACGAGTCCACCGGTGAGCTCCAGAACCAGATGGTCTACCGGGAGCAGACCGGTGGTGCCGGTCCGGTCGAGGGCAATCTGGTCTCGAAGCGCGAGTACGCCTACGACCCGGCCGGCAATGTCACGGGCATCCGTGAGCACGCCACCGGGATCGAGGAGCGGCAGTGCTTCACGTACGACCCGCTGGGCCAGCTGAAGAACGCCTGGACCTCGAAGGACCAGGAGAACTGCACCGGTCCGAAGAACCCGGACGGCACGCTCAACGTCGCCCCGGGCAAGGACAGCTCCGGCTACTGGCAGGAGTACGAGTACGACCTGCTCGGCAACCGCACCAAGCTGGTCGAGAAGGACCTGACCGGCGCCACGGCCAAGGACGCGACCACCACGTATCAGTACGGTGTGGGCGCGGCCAAGAGCCAGCCGCACACGCTCACCAAGGTCTCGAAGACCTACGCCACCCCCGCGGGTGCGCAGGTCAAGGCCGAGGCCGAGCGCCTGTACGAGCTGACGGGTGAGACGAAGTCCGTCACGTCGCTCGACAACGGTGACAAGCAGACGCTGACCTGGACGCCGGACGGCAAGATCGACCGGATCACCGGCGCGGGCACCGGCGGCAAGACCTCCTACGTGGGCCTGGCCGACAAGTGCATCGACCTCAAGAGCGGTCTCGCGGTCGCGGCGCAGCCGGTCCAGCTCTACAGCTGCAACACCACCCTGGCGCAGAGCTGGAAGTTCACGCCCACCCCGAGCACCCCGGCGACTCCGCAGACCGACCCCAACCGGGGCACGCTGTCGGTGTACGACGACTGGTGCCTCCAGCCGGCCGCCAACACGGCCGGGTCCGCGCTGCAGATCCAGAAGTGCGCCGCCACCGCCGCGGCGGCTACGGCGCAGGAGCTGAAGCGCAACGCGGCCGGCCAGCTGACGCACGTCGCGTCCAACCTGTGCCTCGCGGTGCAGGGCGCCAACTCGGCCAACGCCACGGCGATCGTCCTGGCCACGTGCGACGGAGCCTCCGCCGCGCAGCTCTGGGCGCCGCAGAACGACACCCGTCACATCTACGGTCCCACCGGCGAACGCCTGCTCACCATCAAGGGCAAGACTGCCACCCTGAACCTGGGTGACACGGAGGTCACCGTCCAGCAGGGCGGCGTCCTGGTCAACTCGCAGCGCACCTACACGACCCCTGCCGGCGCGGTCATGCGCTACGCCAACGGCACGGCCGGGGACCAACTGGTCGCCCTGACCACGGACCACCAGGGTTCGACCTACACCGAGGTGTTGCTCGGTGGCGCGATGGACGTCCGGATCCGCAAGCAGGACGCGTTCGGCAACCAGCGGGGTGCGGGCACGGCCGGCGTCAACCTGCAGACGCACACCGGGTTCCTCGGCAAGACGAGGGACGACTCCTCCGGCTACACGCTGCTCGGCGCCCGTCTGTACGACCCTGTGGTCGGACGTTTCCTCTCCGCCGACCCGCAGATGGACCTGAACGATCCTCTGCAGGCCAACGGATACGTCTACGCGCACAACAACCCGGTCACCCACGCGGACCCGACGGGTCTGGCGATCACCCTGACCGCCTCGGAGAAGGCGGCGGCCCTCGTGGGCGCGGGCCTGTCCGCGGCGCAGGTCGCGCAGGCGCAGGCCACCATGGGCAAGTCCCTCACCTCGGTGATCCTCGCCGCCGCATGGAGCGTCCTGAGCGACTTCATCGGACTCAGTGACGCCATGGCCTGCTTCGGCGGCGACATGTGGTCCTGCGGCAGCATGATCATCGGGGCGATCCCGTGGACCAAGCTGGGCAAGATCCCCTCCGTCCTGAGGGCGGTCGACCGCACGATCAACGCCATCCAGGCGTTCAAGAAGGCGAAGGCGGCCGCGGAAGCGGTCCTGAAGGCCGCCAAGGCGGCCGAGGCGGCGGCTCTGAGAGCCAAGAAGGCCGCCATCGAGAAGGCGAAGAAGGAGGCCGCGCAACGGGCCAAGAAGAAGGCGGCCGAGGCGGCGAAACGAAAGGCCGACGCTGCGGCGGCCGCCA
This sequence comes from Streptomyces sp. NBC_01255, assembly GCF_036226445.1. Lineage (NCBI taxonomy): Bacteria > Bacillati > Actinomycetota > Actinomycetes > Kitasatosporales > Streptomycetaceae > Streptomyces > Streptomyces sp. NBC_01255. The sequence continues at coordinate 1,683,034 of NZ_CP108474.1, read as the reverse complement.
AGAAGAAGACCGGTAACCCGGTCCAGAAGCGGGCTCAGGCCAAGGCGGCCCCGAAGTCCTCGTCCGTGGCCGGTGGCGGCAAGGGCGGTGGCAAGGGCGGCGGTGGCGGCAAGGTCAGCACGTCGAAGCCGGGCGGAAGCTCCGGTGGTTCCTCCCGTAGCAACGGCGGGTCCAGCGGCGGCTCCTGCAAGACGGCGGACAACAGCTTCGTGCAGGGCACGAAGGTGTTGATGGCGGACGGCTCCGTCAAGGCCATCGAGGACGTCAGAACGGGTGACAAGATCGTCGCCACCGACCCGAGGACCGGGGAGACCCGGACCGAGACGGTCACGGCGGAGATCAAGGGCGAGGGCCTCAAGCGCCTGGTCAAGGTCACCATCGACACGGACGGCCCGAAGGGCACGAAGACGGCCGAGGTCACCGCGACCGATGGTCACCCCTTCTGGGTCCCCGAACTGGGCGAGTGGATCAGCGCCACGGACCTGAAGCCGCGTGAGTGGCTCAGGACCAGCGCGGGTGTCTCCGTCCAGGTCACCGCGGTCCAGCGATGGACGGCCCGGAGCGAGACGGTCCACAACCTGACCGTCTCGGACACCCACACGTACTACGTGCTGGCCGGGGCGACACCCGTCCTGGTTCACAACTGTGGTGTCGCGACTGAAGACGATGCCCGCCTCGCGCACGACCGAGCGCTGGAACTGCAGTCCACCCGAGACGACTTCCCTGGCGCCAACTACAGGGGGGTCACCGCGGTGATCGGCGTCTACAACTCCGACACCCGGAGCGTTACGATTCGCATCGGAATCAGTGGTGGGGCCGCGCAGCCGCCGGCATGGTCGCTCCGCGACGGCGAGGAGTTCATCCAAGCTGCAGGACATGCCGAGGAAGCCATCCTCGGTAACCTGGCCTCGAACGAGCACGCGATCTTCGGTGCGGCGTCGACCAACTTCTGCAACGAACACTGCCTCCCCCTGGTGGACACGAGGGATGTGAACCTCATGGGTGGACACGGAACCATCAAGTATTCCCCGTTCAGGTACTTCTGGATTTCGAGCGAAGATTAGCGGGACGTCGTGATTGAGAACCTTCCTAGCCCATCGGATACCGAGTTGAAACTCCTCGCTGCGGCAACAGCGGAGCGGGCGGCAGCCTTCTGTCGGGTGTTGGGATCCGAAGAGCAGCAGGACTGGATCGATTCCGGTCTGGAACTCGCGTGGCGTATGGCCGCTGGTCACGACGAGGCGGACGAGTGCGCAGCCTTCCTCGATTCCCTCGTCGAAGATGACGAGGGTGAATTCGAAGACGCGGATCCCACCGCGTCTCCCGGGTTCTACGCGGAGATGGCTGTCGGTCTCGTCGGGGAAGCGCTGGCAGTTTCCTTGAGGCCGTCCGTCGATCGCATCGAAACCGGTTACAAAACGATGCGAACGCTTTTCTCCATGGTTGATTTCAAGCTCTCCGGAGAGAAGCCCGTGATCGTGCGAAGCGGTGAGCCTCAGCCGGCTCCTGGGCCACTGGTCCAGGGGGAGAGGGATGCTGAGGATCGAGCGCTCGCAATCCTGCTGAGGGAGCGAGGCGAGGCAGGAGAACGTCAGGGTGCGGAATCGACCCTGACCGAGTTGCGCGACCTCGCGGAAGCGTTCTCGAACGATGTGACACCGTCTCTGGAGGAATTCTCCGAGGCGAACAACTGGAGCTGATGAGTCGCGGGATCAAGGTCCCGTCGGACTGACAGCATCCAGGAGACATGACGGAGGGTCGTCCCCGGCTTCGTGCCGGGGGCGACCCTCCGTTTCGCTGTGTCGTACGTCAGACCTCCACGGGCTCCGGATCCGGTGGCGGCAAGGCCGGCAGGCCGGGCGGCTCGTACAGGTAGGTGGGCAACCGCCCGCCGACGATCGAGATCTCGGTGCCGGGTCAGGAACCGGTCGACGCCTTGCGCAGCGCGCTGATGCAGGTGCCGATCGCGTCCTGGAGGGCTTCGAGGCGCTGGAGCATGTCGGCCTCGTAGATGTCCTCCTCCATCACCTCGTCCAGCGTCAGCTCCTCGAAGACCTTCGTCGCCTTCTGCAAGCTGTTGTAGAACTTGGTGCGCCGCTCCTGGACCCGCAGCGTCGGGTCCTCCTCGACGGCCCGGGCGACCAGGCCCTTCACCGCGTCGTACGCCTCACCGGCCCACTCGCCCGCCTCCTCGGAGTCGTCGAGTTCGTCGATGAGCGACAGGTGGCGCTCCGCCTCGGCGCGCAGCTCGGCCGGCGCGTCCACCGTCTGCCCGGCCGGGGTCTTGATCTGACCGTTCTCGACGATCTGCCGCACGTACCCGATGCGGTCGGCCGCCTTCGCCTCGCTCGCCACCGCCTTCTTCAGGTCGTCGGTGCGGGCGAACGCGCGGGCCATCTCCGTCTGGAGGGCCGGGTCCTCCTTCATCCGGTCGAGCAGCGCGCCGCGTGCCGCCTCGGCCGTCCCGGGGTCGGCGAGGATCGCGGCCCGCAGCGCCGTCGGGTTCTCGGCGACCTCCAGGGCCTTCGTCGGCCGGATGCCCTCCGCCTCGGCCGCGGCGCTGATCGCCTGGCCGCGCACGGAGGACGCGCTGTTGCGGGAGGTGTAGTACGAGAGCCAGACGTCCGCGTCGGGCAGCTCGACGTCCTCGCCGGGCACCAGGACCTCGAACTGCGGGACCAGGCCGTCGTCGGCCGCCATGTCCCAGGCCTTGTAGTAGCGCATGACCCGGTCGGGCGAGCACCCCGCGAGCGCGGCGAACGCCTTCGCCGAGACCTTCGCGGCGGCCGTGCCCTCGGCGGGCTGGCCGCCGGGGCGCACGCTCCGCGCGACCTTGAGCGCGAAGGCCCAGCCGCCGGTCCGCGCGTAGATCCCGAAGTCCTGCGCGTCGCGGACGACGACGGGGTCGTGCGCGTCGGGCGACACGGGCTCCGGCTCCTCGTCCTGGACCTCGGCCGCGGGGACCTCCGGCGTGGAGGCCTCCGGCTCCGGGGCGTCCGGCTCCGGGGCCTCCGGCACCCAGAACTCGGGCTCCGAGATCGCCGCGGGGGCGGCCTCGCGGTCTTCGGCGGACGTGTCGGACGGGGTGATGGCGATGGTCACCGAGTGCTCTCCGGGGTCGGTACGACAACTGCGGCCGACAGCCTATACGCACATGTTGACGATATTTCGCCCTATTCGAGCCATCGTCGAGGCGCCCGTTCATTCGAGGGCGGGTCGGGAGGCCCGGAGGGCAGCATGCTCCCATGACCTTGGGCATCCGGAACTCCGCGGATGATCCGTACCGCCGTCCCGGTGACCTCCGACAGGCTGTCATTGGTCCACTCCAACGGCGGTTATCCACAGGGGTGGTAGGGGTGCCGGGCGGCGCGTACGGTGCCAGACATGAAGATCCTCATCAGCGCCGACATGGAGGGCGCGACCGGGGTGACCTGGCCCGCCGACGTGCTGCCCGGTACACCGCAGTGGGAGCGCTGCCGCGCGATGTTCACGTCCGACGTGAACGCGGCCGTGCTCGGCTTCTTCGACGGCGGCGCCGACGAGGTCCTGATCAACGAAGCGCACTGGAGCATGCGGAACCTGCTCCTGGAGCGGCTCGACGAGCGCGCCGAGATGCTCACCGGCCGGCACAAGTCGCTGTCGATGGTCGAGGGCGTGCAGCACGGGGACGTCGACGGGATCGCCTTCGTCGGCTACCACACGGGCGCGGGCACCGAGGGCGTCCTCGCGCACACCTACCTCGCCAACTCGATCACGGGCGTCTGGCTGAACGGCGAGCGCGCGAGCGAGGGCCTGCTCAACGCCCATGTGGTGGCGGAGTACGGCGTCCCGGTCGTGCTCGTCACCGGCGACGACCTGACCTGCGAGGACGCCCTCGGGTACGCGCCGGAGGCCCGCAAGGTGGCCGTCAAGGACCACGTCTCGCGGTACGCGGCGGTGTGCCGCACCCCGGCCAGGACCGCCGCCGACATCAGAGCGGCGGCGAAGGACGCGACCGCCCTCGCCGTCCGGCACGAGCCGGTCCGCGGCGGACCGTTCACGGTGGAGCTGGAGTTCGACGCCGACCACCTCGGCGCGGCCGCCACGGTGGTTCCCGGCGTGGCGCGGAGCGGCGAGCGGCGCGTCTCCTACACGGGGGAGACGATGTACGAGGCAATTCGCACGTTCAAGGCGGTCACGACCATCGTCTCGGCCGCAGTGGAGGAGCAGTATGGCTGAGGAGGTCCGGGGCCCGGACACGACGGCGCTCGACGAGGTGGTCACCTTCACCTCCGAGCTCATCCGCATTGACACCACCAACCGGGGCGGCGGCGACTGCCGCGAGCGCCCCGCCGCCGAGTACGTCGCCGAGCGGCTCGCGGCCGCCGGGATCGCACCCACCCTCCTGGAGCGGACCCCCGGCCGCACCAACGTCGTGGCGCGCATCCCCGGCACCGACCCCTCGGCCGACGCGCTCCTCGTCCACGGCCACCTCGACGTCGTCCCCGCCGACCCCGCCGAATGGACCGTGCACCCCTTCTCCGGGGAGGTCCGCGACGGGCTCGTGTGGGGGCGCGGCGCCGTCGACATGAAGAACATGGACGCGATGGTCCTGGCCGTCGTCCGCTCCTGGGCCCGACAGGGCGTCCGCCCGCGCCGCGACATCGTCCTCGCGTACACCGCCGACGAGGAGGCAAGCGCCGACGACGGCTCCGGCTTCCTGGCCGACCGCCACGCCGCGCTCTTCGAGGGCTGCACGGAAGGCATCAGCGAGTCCGGGGCGTTCAGCTTCCACCCGCAGCCCGGCACGACCCTCTACCCGATCGCGGCGGGGGAGCGGGGCACTGCCTGGCTCAAGCTGACCGCCCACGGCAAGGCGGGCCACGGCTCCAAGGTGAACACCGCCAACGCCGTCACCCGCCTCGCCTCCGCCGTCGCCCGGATCGGCGCGCACACCTGGCCGGTGCGCCTCACCACCACCGTCCGCGCCGCCCTCACCGAACTCGCCGCGCTGTACGGCATCGACGTCGACACCGGCGCGCCCGACCTCGACGTCGACCTCCTCCTCGACAAGCTCGGCCCCGCCGCCGCACTCGTCGCACCGACCGTCCGCAACAGCGCCAACCCGACGATGCTGAAGGCCGGTTACAAGGTCAACGTCATCCCGGGCCAGGCCGTCGCGTACATCGACGGACGGACGCTGCCCGGCGGCGAGGAGGAGTTCGCCACGACCATGGACGCGCTCACGGGGCCCGACGTGGAGTGGGAGTTCCACCACCGCGAGGTGTCCCTGGAGGCGCCGGTCGACTCGCCGACCTTCGCGAAGCTCCGGGCCGCCGTCGAGCGCTTCGACCCGGCCGGACACGTCGTGCCGTTCACCATGTCCGGCGGCACCGACGCCAAGCAGTTCTCCCGGCTGGGCATCACCGGCTACGGTTTCTCTCCGCTGCGGCTGCCACCGGAGCTCGACTACGGGGCGCTCTTCCACGGCGTCGACGAGCGCGTCCCCGTCGACGCCCTGCACTTCGGCGTCCGGGTGCTCGACCACTACATGAAGTCCGCCTAGGAGAACGCAGTGACAGGGGGAGCCGAGATGGCCGCGTCCACGTCCACGACCGCGACCACGGCCGCGCACGGCAGTTGGCCGTCGCCCGTCGACGCCGCGCTCGCCGCCGCCCACGACGGGCGACCCGAGTACGTGGGCACCGTCGGCGACGAGCTGTGGTGGACCGCGCCCCGGCCCGCCGAGGGCGGCAGGCGTGCCCTCGTCCGGCGGCGCGCCGACGGTACCGAGGAGCCGGTGCTCCCGGCGCCGTGGAACGTCCGCAGCCGGGTCGTCGAGTACGGCGGACAGCCCTGGGCCGCGAGCGCGCGGCCGCGCGGCGGACCGCTCGTGGTCTTCAGCCACTTCCCCGACCAGCGCCTGTACGCCTACGAGCCGGAGGCAGGGCCCGGTGCCGGGCCCCGGCCGCTCACACCGGTCTCCGGCGTCGGCGGCGGACTGCGCTGGGTCGACCCGGTGATCCACCCCGACCGCGGCGAGGTGTGGTGCGTCCTGGAGGAGTTCACCGGGCCCGCGCCGACCGACGTCCGCCGGGTCCTCGCCGCCGTGCCGCTGGACGGATCGGCCGCAGAGGACCGCGGTGCCGTGCGCGAACTCTCCGACGGGCGACACCGGTTCGTCACGGGCCCCCGGCTCTCCCCGGACGGGCACCGGGCGGCCTGGATCGCCTGGGACCACCCCCGCATGCCCTGGGACGGCACCGAGGTCCAGCTCGCCGACGTCGCCCCCGACGGCACCTTCCACGGCACCCGGACCGTCGCCGGCGGCCCCGCCGAGTCGATCGCACAGGTCGCCTGGGACGCGCCCGGGCGACTGCTCTTCGCGAGCGACCGCACCGGCTGGTGGAACCTCTACCGGACGGAGCTCGACGCGGCCGGCGAGGCCGGCGAACCCCTCGCGCTCTGCCCCCGCGACGAGGAGTTCGCCGGACCGCTCTGGAAGATCGGGCTGAACTGGTTCACACCCCTCGAGAACGGCCTGATCGCCGTCGTCCACGGCAAGGGAACCACCGCCCTCGGGATACTCGATCCCGACAGCGGAACCCTCGTCGACGCCGCAGGACCCTGGACCGAATGGGCCTCCACCCTCGCCGCGCACGGCACCCGCGTCGTCGGCGTCGCCGCGGGACCGCGCAGCGCCTACGAACTCGTCGAGCTCGACACCCGCACCGGCCGCACCCGCGTCGTCGGCGCCGCGCACACGGACGCCGTCGACCCCGCCTACTACCCCGAGCCGCGGATCCGCACCTTCACCGGCCCCGGCGGACGCGAGATCCACGCGCAGGTGTACCCGCCGCACCACCCCGGGTTCACCGGCCCCGCCGGCGAACTGCCGCCCTACGTGATCTGGGCCCACGGCGGACCCACCGGGCACGCCCCGCTCGCCCTCGACCTGGAGATCGCCTACTTCACCTCGCGCGGGATCGGCGTCGCCGAGGTCAACTACGGCGGCTCGACCGGCTACGGCCGGGAGTACCGGGAACGGCTGCGCGAGCAGTGGGGCGTCGTCGACGTCGAGGACTGCGCGGCCGTCGCCGCGGCCCTCGCCGCCGAGGGCACTGCCGACCCCGCCCGGCTCGCGGTACGCGGAGGCAGCGCGGGCGGCTGGACGACCGCGGCCTCCCTCGTCACCACCGACGTGTACGCCTGCGGCACGATCATCTACCCCATCCTCGACCTGCTGGGCTGGGCCACCGACGAGACCCACGACTTCGAGTCCCAGTACCTCCACGGCCTCATCGGCCCTCTCGACGAGGTCCCCGCCCGCTACGAGGAACGCTCACCGATCGAGCACGTCGACCGGGTCACGACCCCCTTCCTCCTGCTCCAGGGACTCGACGACGTCATCTGCCCGCCCGCGCAGGCCGAGCGCTTCGTCGCCCGGATGGCCGGCCGGGGCGTCCCCCATGCCTACCTCGCCTTCGAGGGCGAGGGGCACGGCTTCCGCAGGGCCGACACGATGATCAGGGCACTGGAGGCCGAACTCGCCCTGTACGCACGGACCTTCGGCCTCACCCGTACCGACGTCCCCGACCTGGAGCTCCGCTCGTGACCCCGAAGGCCCCGCACACCACCGCCGAACCCCTGACCCGGGCCGCGCGCCTCCGGCCCGGGTCACGGGTCGCCGTCGTCGCCCCCAGCGGACCCGTACCCGAGGAGCGCCTCCTGGCCGGGCTGGACATCCTGCGCGGCTGGGACCTGGATCCCGTGGTCGCCCCGCACGTCCTCGACGCCCATCCCACCCTCGGCTACCTCGCGGGCGCGGACCGGGCGAGGGCCCGCGACCTGACGGACGCCTGGTGCGACCCGTCCGTCTCCGCCGTGATCTGCGCGCGCGGCGGCTACGGGGTGCAGCGCATGGTGGACCTCGTCGACTGGCCGGCGATCAAGGCGGCCGGGCCCAAGGCGTTCGTCGGCTACAGCGACGTCACCGCCCTGCACGAGGCGTTCGCCGTCCGGACGGGGTTCGCCACGCTCCACGGACCGATGGTCGCCGCGGCCACGTTCCTGTCGGACGCGCGCACCCAGGAGTCCCTGCGGGCCACGCTGTTCGAGCCGGAGAAGGTGCTGACGCTCGGTCTGGACACGGCGCGGACGCTGGTCCCCGGCCGCGCCCGCGGGGTCACGCTCGGCGGCTGCGTCAGTCTGCTCGCCGCCGACCTCGGAACCCCGCACGGCAGGCCCTCGGCGCGCGGGGGGCTGCTGCTCCTGGAGGACGTGGGGGAGGAGCCGTACCGGCTCGACCGGGTCCTCACTCAACTGCTGCGTTCCGGCTGGCTGGACGGTGTCGCAGGCGTCGGCCTGGGCTCATGGGAGGAGTGCGGCCCGTACGAGGACGTGCGGGCGGTCCTCGTCGACCGGCTGGGCGGCCTGGGCATACCCGTGGTGGAGGAGCTGGGCTTCGGCCACAGCGGCACGGCGCTGACGGTTCCGCTGGGAGTGCCCGCGGTCCTGGACGCGGAGACGTGCGCGCTGACGCTGGAGATGCCCGCCCTGGCCTGAGGGAACCACCAGGCCCGGCAGAGGTGAACGGCCGGGGGCGCGGGCTTCACTGCATCTCCGTCAGTAACCCTGTCGCCTCTGTTGACGATGCACTGACACGTGTCACAGCATGGGCGCGGCCCACTTACTTACCGGTAGGTAAGTCGCTGGTGAGTCATTCATGCGTCCTCGTCGTGGAGGTCTCCGTGTCCCGTGCACTGCCCAGATCCCGCAAGATGCTCGCCCTGATGGCCGGTACGGCGATGGCGGCGCCGCTCGCCCTCGCCGGTCCGGTGAGCGCGGCCGAACCCGGCGCGTACACCGTCACCCCGCTCACGTTCACGGTCGACGCGGGCGGCCGCACCTGCACCGTCGAGGCCGATCTCTACCGGCCGGCCGGGGTCGACGCCGGGAGTCCGGCGCCCGCCGTCATGGCCACCAACGGCTTCGGCGGCAGCAAGGCGGACGGCCAGACCGACGTCCTCGGCAAGGCCTTCGCGTCTCGGGGCTACGTCGGACTCGTCTACTCCGGGCTCGGCTTCGGCAAGTCCGGCTGCCTCATCTCGCTCGACGACCCGCGCATCGACGGACAGGCCGCCGCCCGGCTCGTCGACTTCCTCGCCGGCACCCGCGCCGCCGACGACGGCACCCGCGTCGACTTCGTCACCAAGGACGGTGCGGGCGACCCCCGGGTCGGCATGATCGGCGGCTCCTACGGCGGCGCCATCCAGCTCGCCGCCGCCTCCGTCGATCCCCGGCTCGACGCCCTCGTCCCCCTCATCACCTGGAACGACCTCGCCTACGCCCTGGCCCCCAACGGAGCCGACCGCGCCACCCCGGGCGTCTTCAAGTGGCAGTGGGCCAACGGCTTCTACCTGATGGGGGAGGCGCAGCCGCTGCTCTCGCCCTCGCTCGACCCGAGCAGGATCAACTCGCTCCACTGTCTGCACTTCGTCACGGACGCCTGTGACACCGTGCGGCTGCTGAACTCCGGCAGCTTCCCGGCGGCCGGCACGAAGAAGATGCTCGACTACGCCCGGAGCGTCTCCCCGGCCTCGTACCTGGACGGGGTCAAGGCGCCGACCCTGCTCGTCCAGGGGCAGATGGACACCGTCTTCAACCTCAACGAGGCCCGGGCCACCTACGAGAAGCTCGAATCGCAAGGCGTCGAGACCAAGATGGTCTGGCAGTCCTGGGGCCACAGCGGCGGTCTCATGAACCCCGACGAAGGCGAGCTCGACCTCGCGAAGGGCAATCTGGAGACCAGCTACGTCGGCCGGCGCATCCTCGCCTGGTTCGACCGCTACCTGCACGGCAACCGGAACGCGGACACCGGAGCCGAGTTCGCGTACCACCGCGACTGGCAGAGCGGATACGGCACCGCCGACACCGTCCCGGCCGTCAGTCAGAAGCTCTACCTCTCCGGCGACGGCAAGCTCGTCGACAACACGTCGAAGGTCGCCCGCGGATCGCGGACGTACAGCAACGCGCTGGTCCCGACGAGCCATTCGGAGATCTCGCTGGCAGGCATGATGGGGATCCCCCAGCCCGGGCCTTCCGACACCGCCGGCACCTACGTCGACTGGACCAGCGCCCCGCTGACCGCCCCGGTCGACCTCGTCGGCTCCCCGAAGGCCACGCTGCGGGTCCAGTCCCCGGTCACCGAGTGGTTCCAGGACTCCGGGGACGCCGCCGACAAACTCGTCCTCTTCGCCAAGGTCTACGACATCGCGCCGGACGGCACGAAGACCCTGGTCAAGCGGCTCGTCGCGCCGGTGCGGGTGCCCGACGTCAAGCGCCCGTTCACGGTGGAACTGCCGGCGATCGTGCACCGCTACGAAGCCGGCCACCGGTTGCAGTTCGTGATCGCGGGCAGCGACTCGGCCTACTTCGGCAACCGGGGCATCAGGCCGGTGACCGTCACCAGCGCCCCCGACGACGCGGGGACGCTGGAGCTGCCGCTCGTGAACGGCAGGGTGGGGTAGAGGGGGCGGGTCAGAGCGCCGCGTACCCCGGGCGGACGACCTCGTCGATCAGCCGCTGCCGCTCCGGCAGCGGCAGGAAGGCGGCGTCCAGGGCGGCGACCGTGAACTCCTCGAACACCTCGGGGCCGTAGCCGAAGGCGTCCACCATGTGCTGGAACTCCTCGCTCATGGTGGTGCCGGAGACCAGGCGGTTGTCGGTGTTGAGCGTGATCCGGAAGCCGAGGCGACGCAGCTCGTCGATCGGGTGCGAGGCGTAGTCCTTGGCGGCGCCCGTCTGGAGGTTCGAGGTCGGGCAGACCTCCAGGGCGATGCGGTTGTCCCGGACGTACGCGGCGAGCCCGCCCAGCGTGCCGTCCTCGGCGATGTCGTCCGTGATCCGCACGCCGTGGCCGATCCGCTCCGTGCCGCAGACCTGCACGGCCTCGTGGATCGACTCCGCGCCGACGGCCTCGCCCGCGTGGATCGTGAAGTGGCAGTTCTCCCGCTTCAGGTGCTGGAACGCGGGAAGGTGGCGGGCCGGCGGGTTGCCGATCTCGCCGCCGGCTATGTCGAAGCCCGCCACGCCGTTCTCCCGGTGGGCGACCGTGAGCCGCGCGATCTCCAGGGAGCGGTCCGTGTGCCGCATGCCCGTGAGGAGCGTACGGACGGTGATCCGGCCGCCGGCGCGGCGCTCGCCCTCGCGGAAGCCGTCGTTGACCGCCTCGACGACCTCGTCGAGGGTCAGCCCGCCCTCCAGGTGCTGCTCGGGGGCGTAGCGGATCTCGGCGTAGACGACACCGTCCGCCGCCAGGTCCTCGGCGCACTCGGCCGCGATGCGGGTCAGCGCCTCGCGGGTCTGCATCACCGCGCAGGTGTGGGCGAAGGTCTCCAGGTACCGCTCCAGCGAGCCGGAGTCGGCAGCGTCCCGGAACCACACCGCGAGCTCGGCCGGGTCCTCGGTCGGCAGCGCGGTGTAGCCGTGCTCCCGCGCCAGCTCGACGATCGTCGCGGGGCGCAGCCCGCCGTCGAGGTGGTCGTGGAGAACGGCCTTGGGGGCCCGGCGGATCCACTCGGAGACGGTGGCGGCGGCAGGCGTGGCAGGGTTGTCAGACAAGTGCATGGCGGGGAAGTGTACGCCACGGCCGAGGGGTGTGCGGCGACGGCCGGGTGCGGGCCGGTTCCGGGCCGCTCAGTGGGACTGGAGCACCGGCAGTGCGGGGGTGCCTGTCGGCAGCATGTGCTTGGCGGCCAGGACCGGGGTCTCCCCGACCCGCACGACCTGGGTGACCAGGACGGCCGGGGTGTCCGCCGGGCGGCCCAGCTGGTCCCCGCGCCGCCTCCCGAGCAGGGTCGCGGTGATGCCGCTGTGCGCGCTCAGGGCCGTCTCGGGCGAGGCCCCGACGAGGACCGCGAGCATCGAGGTGGCGGGGCCGGGCCCGCCGGCTCGCGCGGGGGCGTCCGGCTCCGCCGCCCGCAGAGCGCGGGCGAACTCGGGATGCACCCGGTCGAGCACCTCGTCGGCCGCCGCCCATTCGTGACTCAGAGCCGCCGCCGTACCCTCCCCGGTCAGCACGGACTCCCAGAACCGCAGCTCGGCGCGGGCCGGGGCGAGCAGATGCTGCGTCGTGAAGTCGGTGGGCTCCTCCACGGTCCGCAGCAGCGCGCGCACGCGCAGCGGGCCCCCCGCGCCGATCAGCTCCTCCAGCGGCTGGATGTGCTCGAAACCCCTGCGCGGCGGACGGTCGTTGACGGTCCGGCCGACCCCGCGGCGCACGGTCAGGAGACCGTCCTCCTGGAGCAGGAGCAGCGCCTCGCGCAGGGCGGGCCGGCTCACGCCGAGTTCGACGGCGAGCTTCGGTTCGGAGGGGAGCGTCGAGCCCGGCGGGTAGGTGCCGTCGTGGACGGCGTCCGCGATCCGCTCGTACAGCGCCACGACCGGCCGCCGCCGCTGTCCGCTGACCGCCACGGCCGCCTCCTCGTCTGGTTCCCGTCTGGCTTCCCGCCGGTGTCCGGGACCACCGTAGTCGGCCCACGTTGTCTGACAAGTCACCCGTACGGCTCCTCCCACCGACACGGTGGGGCTCGACTCGCCCCATTCTGGTCCCACGGCTGGTCCCGCGGCGCGGGCCGGGTGCGACCGACGGGCACCCCCGACGGCACGACGGAGGAGAGGGCCGGGCATGAGTCCCAAGGACACGTCAGGGGCGTCCCGCGCGGGCGGCACGTCCCGGTTCAGCGGAGCCTTCACCCCGGGCCGGATCGCGATGACGGCGGTCGCGGTCCTCACGCTGGTCTTCATCTTCGAGAACACCCGGGAGGTCAGGATCCGGATCCTGATCCCCGAGGTGTCCATGCCGCTCTATCTGGCGCTCCTCGCGACCGCCGTCCTCGGAGCGGCCTGCGGCTACTACGTCGCGGGCCGGAGGCAGAAGTGAAGCGGGCCGCCGTCGTGGGCGCGACCGCCGTCCTCGCGCTCGCGGCCGTCGCCGTCTCCTCGGCCGAGGAACCCGCCGTACCGGAGGAGGGCGCCGGGACACGGGCCATGCCGGACCTGCTGGGCGTACGGCTGTGGCGGGTCTTCACCCGGCTCGACCGCCGGACCCGCCTCGACGTCCACGACGCGAGCGGACGGGACCGGCGGGTGCTGTGGCCGCCGAACTGGCGGGTGTGCACGCAGTACCCGGCGGCCGCCACGGTCCTCGACCGGCGGACCGCGGTCACGATCGGGGTCGTACGCAAAGGTGAGACCTGCCCGCCCCGCGTCCGCACCGCCCGGCGCTGACCGGCGGGGGAGGGCGGCCCGGGCGACGGACGTCCGGGCGAGTGGCCCGTCCGGGCGAGCGGTCCGTCCGGGGCGGGCCCTAACCTTGGTCCATGCCCGACGATCTCGGCCGTTTCCTCGCCGCCGGGCCCCGTGTGGGCCTGCGCCCCTTCTCCCCGGACGACGCGGAGGAGTTCACCGCCCGCGCCCGCGAGAGCCGGGAGCTCCACCGGCCCTGGCTGTTCCCGCCGTGCACCCCCGAGGCGTACGCCGGCTACGCGGGCGTGCTCATCGAGGACCCGGCGCGCGCCGGGTTCCTGGTGTGCGAGCACGCCGACGGCACCGAGCACGCCGGCGGCGGCCGGATCGCCGGCTTCGTCAACATCAACAACATCGTCCGCGGCGCCTTCCGCAGCGGCGCCCTCGGCTACGGAGCCTTCGCGCACGCCGCCGGACGCGGACTGTTCACCGAGGCTCTCGGGCTGCTCCTGGCGTACGCCTTCGGGCCCCTGGATCTGCACCGCCTGGAGGCGAACATCCAGCCCGGCAACACCGCCTCCCGCGCGCTCGTCCGCCGCGCGGGCTTCCGCCTGGAGGGCTTCTCGCCCGCGATGCTGTTCATCGACGGAGCCTGGCGGGACCACGAGCGCTGGGCGATCACCGCGCCGGAGCCCGCGCAGCCCCCGTACCCCCCGCAGCCCCCGGGTACCGGTCAGCGCTTGTAGTTGATCTTCAGTACGGCGACCGGCATCAGCGCCGCCCGGAATATCCGGGCGGCCCCGCGTGCCCGCTCCGTCGAACCATGGCGCGAGAGCCCCTGGTCAGGACGGGCCCCGGCGTGTTCCATGGGTGGATGACGACCGTGCGACGTGCCGTACTGACGCTGCCCGCGGCCCCGTTGGGCCCGGACAACCCCCTGCCCGCCCTGCGGACCCATCACGGGAATCACGCGGTCGACGAGCAGACCCTCGCGGAGCTCCCGCGCGACATGGCCCGGGGCATCGGACGCGCACCCCTGCGCAGCCTGCTGCCCGCCCCCGTACGAGACGGCTACGGGCGCGAACGCACCCCCGCCGAGCTCGACGCGATCGTGATCGAGAACGACCGGCTCCGGGCCACCGTGCTCCCCGGCCTCGGCGGCCGCGTCCACTCCCTGCACCACAAGCCCACCGGACGTGAACTCCTCTACCGCAACCCGGTGTTCCAGCCGGCGGCCTTCGCCCTCAACGGCGCCTGGTACTCCGGTGGCATCGAGTGGAACATCGGAGCCACCGGCCACACCACCCTCTCCTGCTCACCCCTGCACGCGGCGGTCGTCCGCGCGCCCGACGGCGGTCCGATGCTCCGCCTGTGGGAGTGGGAGCGCCTGCGGGACCTCCCCTTCCAGGTCGACCTGTGGCTCCCGGAGGACTCCGACTTCCTCCATGTCGGCGTCCGCGTCCGTAACCCCCACGAGCGGCCCGCCCCCGTCTACTGGTGGTCCAACACCGCCGTACCGGAGGACCGCCGGGTCATCGCCCCCGCCGACTCGGCCTGGCACCACGGCTACGAGCGCGGGCTGCGCCGCGTGCCCGTCCCCGTCACCGCGGACGGCACCGACCGCTCGTACCCGCTCAACGGCGACCACGCGGCCGACTGGTTCTACGACCTGCCCGACGGACAGCGCCGCTGGATCGCCGCCCTCGACGCCGACGGCACCGGCCTCGTCCAGACCTCCACCGATCCGCTGCGCGGCCGCAAGCTCTTCCTGTGGGGCCGTGAGCGCGGCGGCCGGCGCTGGCAGGAGTGGCTCACCGAGCCCGGCACTCCTGGCTACGCCGAGATCCAGGCCGGCCTCGCCCGCACGCAGCTGGAACACCTGGAGCTGCCGGGCGGCGGGGAGTTCAGCTGGCTGGAGGCGTACGGACCGCTCGCCGCGGATCCCGCCGCGGCGCTCGGCGACGACTGGGGCGTGGCCCGGGAGGCCGTCGAGAGCGGCCTCGCCGGGGTGCTTCCGCGCGCCGGGGTCGACGCGGCGTACACCGCGTGGCGGGAGCGGGCCGCCGACGCCGAGCCGGAGACCGTCCTCGCCGTCGGCTCCGGCTGGGGCGCCCTCGAAGTCCTGCGCGGCCGCCATGAGTTGCCCGGGACTCCCTTCCCCGAGTCGACGCTCGGACCGGAGCAGGAGCCCTGGCGGGAACTGCTGCTCACCGGAGTCCTGCCGGTCCCCGAGAAGGGTGCCGCGCCCGGCGCGCCGCTGGTCTCGGCGCCCTGGCGGGACATGCTGGAGACCGCCCCGGCGGACCCCTCCACCGAGTACCACCTCGGCATCGCCCAGTGGCACGCCGAAGACCGCGCCCAGGCGGTACGGAGCTGGGAACGCGGACTGCGCGAGGCCGCCGTGCGCTGGCCGCTGCTCTACTGCCTCGCCGTCGCCGACCGGGAGGACGGACACCCGGCACGCGCGGCCGAACGGTTCGCCGAGGCCTTCACCGACCACGCCGACCGGGCGGCCGAGGACGAGGTGGTGGCCGCCGCCCTCGGCCGCGAGGCCGTCGTCGCGCTGCTCGCCGCCGGACGGACCGGCCGGGCGCGCGAGACGTGGACGCGACTGCCGGAAGAGGTCCGGGGCAGGGGCGCCTTCCGGCTCCTGGAGGCCCGCCTGCTCCTCGCCGAGGGCAGGACGGGCGAGGCCCGCGCCGTCTTCGACGCGGGCTTCGAGGTCGCGGACCTGCGCGAGGGCGCCGAGATCCTCGGCGAGCTCTGGTCGGAGGTCACCGAAGAACCCCTGCCGTACGCCTACGAGTTCAGGATGCGTCCGAGCTGATCGAGGGACGGGGGCGCGCTGCGGTCAGGACACCCGGCACACGATCTCGCCGTGCGGGACCATGAACCAGGCGTCCTCCCGCTCGCCCCACTCCCGCCAGGCCTCGCCGATCGCCGTCAGCTCGTCGGCGGTCGCGTGGCCGCCCTTCACGGCCAGCTCGGCGTAGACCGAGGCGGTCGTCCGGTCCGCCCACAGGCCGCTCCACCAGGCGCGCTCCTCCGGGGTGGCGAAACACCAGGTGCCCGCGGTCGTCGTGACGTCGGTGAAGCCGGCCTGCCGGGCCCACGAGAGCAGGCGCCGCCCGGCGTCCGGTTCGCCGCCGTTCGCCCGGGCGACCCGGTGGTACAGGTCCAACCACCCGTCCAGCGCGGGTCGTTCGGGGAACCAGGCGAAGGCTCCGTAGTCGCTGTCACGGGCCGCGACGACCCCGCCGGGCCGACACACCCGCCGCATCTCGCGCAGGGCCTGGACCGGGTCGCCGACGTGCTGGAGTACCTGGTGGGCGTGGACGACGTCGAAGGAGTCGTCGGGGAAGTCCAGGGCGTGGACGTCCGCCACGGCGAACTCGACGTTCTCCAGGCCGCGTTCGGCGGCGACCGCGCGGGCCTTGTCCAGGACGTCCTCCGCGGCGTCGACCGCGGTCACGCGGCCGGGCGCCACCAGCGCGGCCAGATCGGCCGTGATCGTGCCGGGGCCGCAGCCCACATCCAGGACGTCCAGTCCCGCGCGCAGCTCGGGCAGCAGGTAGGCGGCGGAGTTGGCGGCGGTCCGCCAGCTGTGCGAGCGCAGGACGGACTCGTGGTGGCCGTGGGTGTAGACGGCGGTCTCGTGGGCCGCGGACGGGGTGGAGGCATGCGTCATCGAAGCGACTCCCTCGGTGTGGGTGCGTTCCTTCACCGTACGCACTCGCGCCGCATAGTGAGATGTGCGTCTTGGGATGTGGACATCGTCTCAAGTGAACAGCTCCCGCCGGTACCGGAGTTCCTCCAGCTCCCGCCCGCCCGTGACGTCACACACGCTCGTGCCGTCGGGCCGCCAGCCCGCCGCCTCGTAGAACCGCCGGCCCCGCGCGTTCCCGGCGAGGACCCACAGGGCGGCGGTACGGAACCCGGCCGCCGCGAGGGCCTCGGTGGACGCGGCGAGCAGAGCCCGTCCGACGCCCGTGCCCCACACCTCCGGGAGGGAGTACAGCGCCGCCAGCTCGGCGGTGGTGGCGGGGTCGAGCGCGCCGGGCTCGTCGGCGGCCCCGGCGGCCTCGGCGGTCCCGTCGGACTCGCCGGCCTCGTCGGGCCCGTCGGGCCAGGCGCGGAAGCAGGAGAAGGCCACCACCCGCCCGTCGGCTTCCGTCGTCAGGAGCACCGTGGGCCGGTCCGGCGCCGTCAGACGCGCGTGCCACACGGCGGCCCGTTCCCCCGGGTCCAGGGCGTCCAGGTACGGCCCGGGCAGCAGGTCGCGGTAGGCGGCCTGCCAGGACAGGACGTGTACGGCGGCGAGGGCCGCCGCGTCCTCGGGCATCGCTTCTCGTATCGCTGTCGGCATGCCGCATTCTCGGCCCGGAAGGCCGTGGTCCGCTCCCGTTTTCGCCCGCGTCGCCCCCGACCCGGCAGGCCCGTGTGTGACAGCCCCGTGAACGGACCGTCCAGGCACCCTCCCCGCCCCCTCCCCGCCCCTAGGATCGGCCCGCCGCCGCCCGGTGGCCCGCCCGTTCCCCGTGTCGAGGAGTCCCGTGCCGTACTCGCCCGCGCCCGACCGCCGCTCCCTGCTGAAGCTGCTCGCGGCGGCCCCCGCGGTCTCCGCCCTCGGCGGGCTCGCCACCGCCGCGCCCGCAGGCGCACTCGCGGCACCCGCGAGCGGGGCCGCCGTGCCCGGCATCGTCAAGGCGCTCCCGCCCGAGTGGTTCACCGTCCGCGGCACCAACGCCGAGGCGCGGTTCGACGCCTTCGCGGACACCGGCCTCCTCACCCCCACCGACCGCTTCTTCGTCCGCAACCACACCTCCACCCCCGTCCTCGACGCCGCCGACTGGCGCCTGACGCTCTGGGGCGACGGCCTCCACGGCCGCAGCCCCGTCCACTTCACCTACGGTCAGCTGCGCGACCTCCCCTCCGTCACCCGAACGGCCCTGATCGAGTGCGCCGGAAACGGCCGCAGCCTCTACACCAGCCAGCAGGGCGAGTCCGTCACGGGAACCTCCTGGACCCTCGGCGCCGTCGGCGCGGCCCGCTGGCGCGGTGTCCGCCTCTCCGACGTGCTGCGACGCGCCGGGATCGCCCGCGACGCCGTCGCCCTCCAGCCGCGCGGCCTCGACGACCCGTACGTCTCCGGCGGCGTCGACTTCGGCCGGGTCCGCCGCCCGCTGCCGGTCGCCAAGGCCTTCGACGACGCCATCCTCGCCTACGAGATGAACGGCGAACCGCTGCCGTACGACCACGGCCACCCGGTCCGGCTCGTCGTGCCCTCCTGGGTCGGCATCGCCTCGATCAAGTGGCTCGGCGACATCGAGGTCTCCACCCGCCCGCTGTCCTCGCCCTGGTCCACGGACTGGTACCGCCTTCTCGGGCCCGCCCACCCGTCCGGCGGCAGCGCCCCGATCAGCGTGCAGACGGTCAAGTCCGCGTACGAACTCCCCTTCGGCGCCACCCTGGAGGCCGACCGCGTCCACCGGCTCACCGGGCGCGCCTGGTCCGCCCACGCGCCCGTCCGCTCGGTGGAGGTCTCCACCGACGGCGGGACCCACTGGCGGCGGGCCCGGCTCCTCGACACCCCGAGGCGGAACGGCTGGGTCCGCTGGGCCGCGCCGTGGCGCCCGCACCGCACCGGGCCGGTCACCCTGCTGTCCCGTACGACCGACGCCGCCGGCAACACCCAGCCCGAGCGGGCCGTCCACAACACCCAGGGCTACCTCTTCGACGCGGTCGTACGCCACCCGGTCACCGTCGCCTGAAACGTCGTACCGAGCGCCTGCTTGAGCGGCGAAACCGCCCGGATCTTCGTATAAAGGGCTCGGGGTGCCGTTCCCGGTGCCCCCGTGCGCTCAGGAGGTACGGGACATGCACCACACGGCTCCGGAAGCCCGAGGCCCGGTGCGCTACGGCCCTCCCGCGCCCGACGCGGGCCTGCCCGTCCTCCCCGGGCTCGCCGCCCTCCTCGCGGCCGCGGCCGGACGGACCGCCCCCGAGCCGCCCGGCGGCGGCCCCGTCCTGCGGGAGGCGGCGGCCGGCTACTGGTGGCGCCGCGGCCTGCGGACGCACGCCGAGGACGTGGTCGCGGCCCCCGGCGCGCCCGCCCTCCTCCTCGCCCTGATCGCCGCGCACGGCGGCGACCTCCTGCTGCCCCGTCCCTGCCCCGCCTGGTGGACCCCGCAGGCCCGCCTCCTCGGCCGCCCCGCCTACCACGTGCCCACCCCCGCCGAATGCGGCGGCGTCCCCGACCCGTACGCCCTCCTGGAGACCGTCCGGCGGGTCCGCGCAGAGGGCGGCGACCCCCGGGTCCTGCTGCTCTCCGTCGCCGACGACCCCACCGCCACCGTCGCCCCGCCCGAGATCGTCCGAGAGGCCTGCGAGGCCGCAGTCGCCGAGGGCCTCCACGTCATCAGCGACGAGACCTGGCGCGACACCCTCCACCACCCGCACGACACCGTGCTCCTGAGCCCCGCCGAGATGTGCCCCGACGACGTCACCGTCCTCGTCGACCTCGGCGGCGCGCCCCTCACCCCGGCCGCCTGGCCCTGTGCCGTCGCCCGCTTCCCGCCCACCGACCCGTCCCGCGCCGACCGCTGGACCGACCGCAGGGCCCGCGTCCTGGACGTCCTCACCGCGATCGGCGCCGTCGTCCCGGGCCCCGTCGCCCCCGCCGCCGCGCACGCCCTCGACGAACCCGAGGACGTGACCGTACGGGCCCGGCGCGCCGCCACCGTCCACGGCCGGCTCGCCGCCGCCGCGCACCGCACCGCCCTTGCCGCCGGAGCCCTCTCCAGGCCCCCGCAGGCGGGACGCCATCTCTACGTGGACCTCGGCAGGCTGAGGTCGGGACTGGCCGCCCGCGGCGTCACCGACTCCCTGGAGCTGGAGAGCCACCTGACCGCGCGACTCGGCGCCTCCGTCCCCGGCGGCCACCGCTTCGGGGACGAACTCGGCGCCCTGCGCGCCCGGTTCGGCACCGAGATGTTCCTGGGCGGCACCGAGGACGAGCGCGCCGAGACCCTCGGATCCCGGAACCCCGAGGAACTCCCTCATGTGGCACGCGCGTTGACGGACTTCGGAGGAGCCCTGGAGGAACTCCGGTGAACCATCCCGGCCATCCCGGCAATCCCCATCCCGGCCACCCCGCCCACCCCGCCCACCCCGTACGAGCCGCGCAGGACGGAGCCCGCAGATGACCGAACGGACGGCACACCCCGCCCAGGCCGCCGAGGCCCCGTACCCCTCCGACGCCCCCGCGGCCGACGCCCCCGCCCCACTCCCGGCTCCCGCCCCCACGTCCGTACTCCAGCCGATCGGCCGGCTGCGCGCGGACTGGCCCCGGACCTTCGTCGACCGGCTCACTGCCCCCCTCCCCGGCGTCCGCGCCATGGCGCGGCTGGCCCGCGAGGGTGCCGTGCGGCCCCGCCGCGAAGGCCTCCGCGACGTCCCGCTGCTCCCGTTCGAGCCGGGGCCGCTGCCGTCCGCCGGACCCGACTCGCTCGCCGTCACCTGGGCGGGGCACGCCAGTTGGATCCTGCGCCTCGGCGGACTCACCGTCCTCACCGACCCCGTCTGGTCCCGCCGGATCTTCGGCACCCCGGCCCGGCTCACCCCGGTCGGCGTCCGCTGGGAGGACCTGCCGCCCGTCGACGCCGTCGTCATCAGCCACAACCACTTCGACCACCTCGACGCCCCCACCCTCAGGCGACTGCCCCGGCGCACCCCCGTGTTCGTCCCGGCAGGCCTCGGACGCTGGTTCGCCCGCCGCGGGTTCGGCCGCGTGACCGAACTCGACTGGTGGGAGGCGGCCGAACTCGACGGCGTACGCTTCGACTTCGTCCCCGCCCACCACTGGTCCAAGCGCACCCTCCTGGACACCTGCCGCTCCCTGTGGGGCGGCTGGGTGCTCACCGACCCGTCGGGGCGCCGCGTCCACTTCGCGGGGGACACCGGCTACGGCCACTGGTTCGCCGAGATCGGCCGCCGCTTCCCCGGCATCGACCTATCCCTGCTCCCGATCGGGGCCTACGACCCCCGCTGGTGGCTCAGCGACGTCCACACGGACCCGGAGGAGGCGGTCCGCGCCCACCAGGACCTGGGGGCGCGGCGGATGGCCCCCATGCACTGGGCCACCTTCGTCCTGTCCTCCGAACCCGTTCTGGAACCCCTCACCCGGGTCAGGGCCGCCTGGGACAAGGCGGGGCTGCCCCGCGAGGACCTGTGGGACCTCCCGGTCGGCGCCTCACGGGTGCTGGCTCCCTGACGGGCCCGCGACCCTTCGAGATCCCCGCACCCGCCGCCACAGCGACGGCAGCGCGCTGAACAGCACCGTCAGGCCCACCGCCGCCACGACGCCCTGCCACGGCTCCGGGAAGAGCGAACCGCCCAGGATCCCGATCAGCTGGTACGTCGCCGCCCACGCGAGGCACGCCACCGCGTCCCCCCGCGCGAAGCGCCGCAGCGGCATCTTCGCGAGCAGGCACGCCAGCATCACCGGGATCCGCCCCGCCGGCACCAGCCGGGACAGCACGAGCACCGACACCTGATGGGTGTCGAGCCGCTGCTGCGCGTGCGCGGTCCGCTCCGGCGTCGCCCGGCTCCGCAGCGCGGCCAGCCACCGCGAGCCGTTGCGGGACCGGACCCCGCGCTGCCCGAGCCAGTACAGCGCGATGTCCCCCAGGAACGCGGCGAACGCCGCCACCAGGAAGACGAAGAGCAGCGACAGCGGCGAGGACTGGTGGAAGGCGACCACCGCCGCCGAACTGACGATGGCGCCCGTCGGCACGACCGGCACCAGCGCGCCCAGCGCCACGAGCAGGAACAGCGAGGGGTAGCCGACCGCCTGCTGCGTCGACTCGGGCGGCAGCTCGCGCACCGCCCCGGCGATCCCGACGAGGCCGTCGATCACCGGGCGACCTCCGGCCGCACTCGCTCGCCGTGGGCGAGCAGGTGCACCACCACCTTCGGCGCGAGCCTCGCCGCCTGGCGGACGAACTCGTCCCCCGGCGCGTGGAACTCGTGCGGCCGGACCCCGTCGAGCCCGATCGGCCAGTACGTGCCGTAGTGCACGGGCACCGCGGCCGCGGGCGACAGTGCGGCGAGCGCCTCGGCCGCGCGGCCTGCGTCGAGGTGGCCGTGCCCGAGGTACGGGCCCCAGCCGCCCACCGGCAGCAGCGCCACGTCCACCGGACCCACCGCCTCCGCCATCCCGTCGAAGAGACCGGTGTCCCCGGCGAAGTACGTCCGCGCCTCGCCCTCGACGACGTACCCGAGCGCGGGGGAGCGGTGGGGTCCGACCGGCAGCCGCCGCCCGTCGTGGAGCGCCGGCACGGCCCGTACCGTCACGCCCTCGACCGTCACCGTGTCGCCCGGCTCCACCTCGGTCAGCCGCAGCCCGTTCCCGTCGAGCCTCCGCAGCCCCGGTACGGCGGCGGGCGCGCCGCGCGGCACGACGATCCGCGTCCCGGGCGCGAGCCGGGCCAGCGAGGGCAGATGCAGATGGTCGGCGTGCAGGTGCGAGACGAGGACGGCCTCGGCGAGCGTGGCCTCGGGCGGCGGCAGGGCGCCGCGCCGGCGGCGCAGGTGCGCGAGCCGGCGGGTGAACAGCGGGTCGGTGAGGAAGCGGACCCCGGAGTCCTCGACCGTGCAGGTCGCGTGACCCCACCAGGTGACCTCCACCGGCATGCCGCCTTCCGTCGTCCGTCTGCCGTCCTCGGGGGCTCCGGCCGCCGCGCCCCGATGTCCGCGACCGTTCCGTACCTCCGTAACGAGGGTAAATGTCCGGAGCGTGCTCCGGAGGATGTTCGGCCGTGCCGTTCCCCAGTAGGGTCGGTCCATGGACGACGTTCGGGTGGCGGCGATCGCCAGCCTCACCCCGCTCGAAGAGCTGGACAGCGACCCCTTCCTGGTGGACACGCGCGGCCAGCACGAGCAGTGCGCCCGCTGGGCCGCCGACAAGGGGTACACGCTCGTCCGCCAACTCCTCTTCTACGGCATCCGTCCCGACCACGCGGCCCTGTGGCAGGACGTGGAGGCGGGCGAGGTGGACCTCTTCGTCGCCGCCAACGAGCGGGTCCTCGCCCGGGCCTTGACCTCGGTGCCCGGCTTCCGCGCCGAGTGCGAGCGCCGCGGGGTACGGGTCGAGACCGTCGGCCTCGACGAACCGGCGTACGACACGGCGGCCAAGGCCGGCGTGCACCGGCGGCTCTCGATGCCCACCGCCGGGTACGACGGCTCCTGACCCGTCCGCACCACCCGACACGGGAGCGCGCGACCTGACACACCCGGGCCGTTCCCCGTCACCCGTTTCGCGCCTTGACCGTGGGCGTTGTGCCACGCTTGAGGCAGGAAACGGGTGAAAGGTGAATCGGGCGTGGGAGACGGGCGATGGGGTGGCGCCGGCCGCTGGCGGACCACGGGCCGCGCGGTGATGCGGATGATCGTGGTGTGGGCGGTGTCCACCCTCACCATGCTCGCCCTCGCCGGACTGCTCCCCGACTTCGAGCTCCAGTCCGCGGACGGCGACAGCCTGACGAGGACGGCCGTCACCGCCGCCACCGCCGCGGGCGTCTTCGGTCTGCTCGGCGCGCTCGTGTGGCCGGTGATCGTCCGCGCCCTCCTCCTCGTCCCGGCGCTCGTCCTCGGCCTGCTGGTGTTCTTCCTCAACGGCTCGCTGCTGCTCGTCGCGCTCTGGCTGATCCCCGACGGCCGCGGCGCCGCCGACCCCGAGACCGCCGTCGTGGTCGCCGCCGTCATGTCCGCCGTCGCCTCCGCCACCGCCACCGCCCTCGCCGTCCGCGACGACGACGCCTACCGGCGCCGCCTCTACCGGCTCACCGGCCGCACCCGCCCCCGCGACCCCGAGGCCTCGCCGGAGGCCGCTCCCGGCACCGTCTTCCTCCAGCTCGACGGCGTCGGCCACCACGTGCTGCGCGCCGCCGTCGCCGACGGGCTCATGCCGACCGTCGCCGGCTGGCTCGACGCCGGCCACCGGCTCACCCCCTGGCGGACCGACTGGTCCAGCCAGACCGGCGCAAGCCAGCTCGGCATCCTGCACGGCTCCAACGAGGACGTGCCCGCCTTCCGCTGGTACGAGAAGGACACCGGCCGGCTCATGGTGTCGAACCGCCCCGCGAGCGCCGTGGAACTCCAGCGGCGGGCCGTGCGCCGCACCGGGGACGGCGGGCTGCTCACCTTCGACGGCGCCTCCCGCGGCAACCTCTTCAGCGGCGGCGCCGACCAGCTCGCCCTGGTCCTGTCGATGGCCGCCCGGCGCGGCCGGCGCAACCGCTCCCGGGCCGGCTACTTCGCGTACTTCTCCGACCCGGCCAACGCCGTCCGCACCGCCGGCTCGCTCGTCACCGAGTGCGTCCGCGAGATGTGCCAGTCGACCCGGGCGCTGCTGCGCCGCGACACCCCGAGGGTCTCGCGCGGCGGCACGTACCCCTTCGTCCGCGCCTTCGCGACGGTCGTCGAGCGGGACGTGGTGGTCTCCGCCGTGATGGGGGACATGCTGGCCGGGCGGACCGCGGTCTACGCCGACCTCGTCGCGTACGACGAGGTGGCCCACCACTCCGGCCCGCACGGCCGGGACACCGACCAGGTCCTGCGCCGCCTCGACCGCGCGATCGCGCTGATCGCGACCGTCGCCGAGCACGCCCCGAGGCCGTACCGGATCGTGCTCCTATCCGACCACGGGCAGAGCCCGGGCGAGACCTTCGAGTCGGCGTACGGCCTTTCCCTCAAGGAGCTCGTACGGGCCGGGTGCGGGCTGCCCGTGCCGCGCCGCGTGCGGCGCACCCGCAGTGGTTCGGAGGCGCGCGACGCGGCCAGGGACGCGCTGCGCAGCGCCCTGCACCGGCCGCTCGACGAGACCGGCGAGACGGCGAAGGAGCTGCCCGCCAAGCCCTCCGAGCCGGTGGTCCTCGCCTCGGGCAACCTCGGCCTGATCTCCTTCCCCGACGTGCCGCACCGGATGACCCGCGAGGAGATCGAGCGGCGCCACCCGGCACTGCTGCGGACCCTCGCCCACCACCCGGGCGTCGGCTTCGTGCTCGTGGCGAGCGCCGAGCACGGCTCGCTCGTCCTCGCCCGCGACGGCGTGGAGGTGCCGGTCGCCGAGCTCGCCGACGACGGGCCGCTGGCCGTCTTCGGGCGGGGCGCGGCGGACGCCGTGCGCCGTACGGACGGCTTCCCGCACGTCGCCGACATCATGGTCAACTCGATGTACGACCCGGCGACCGGCACCGTGCACGCCTTCGAGGAGCAGATCGGCTCGCACGGCGGGCTCGGCGGCGAGCAGTCGCACCCCTTCCTGCTGTCGCCGCCGGAGCTGACGGCGCCGGTCGGCGCGGGGGAGGAGCTGGTCGGCGCGGAGCGGATCCACCGGGTGCTGCGACGCTGGCTGCGCGAGTCCGCGGGCCCGCAGGTGCCGCTGGGGCCGGCGGGGGCGCGGGAGATCTCGCCGGCACGGGGCGCGCCGGAGTCCTCGCCCTGCAGAGCGTCCGTGGAGGGCGCCACGGCGGGGGAGAGCGAACCCACGCCCTGACCGCCGGTGCGGTGAATCCGGGGCTCCGGACGTAGGCCGCCCGGGCGGATCTCGCCCCCGGAGCGCCGCGTGCGGACCCGCGCGGGGCAGGACGCATCTCCGTGAGCCCCGTGCCCGAGCCGACCGCGACGCCCGCCACCCCGGCGGGCCGCCGGACGCGCCTCGCGCCGGGTGGATCCTGGTGGGTCGCGCTCTTCCTGATCCTCACCACCCTGTTCGGCACGGGCGCGGCCAACGCCCTCCCCGGCGGCGCCGAACTCCGCGTCGCTGCCGCAGCCCCGGCCTCCGCCCCGGCCTCCGACCCGGGCGCCGAGACGTTCGACCCGGCGGCCGCGGAGGCGGGGCTTCCCGGCAGGACCCGACGGCACCGCACGCCCGTCCGGCCCGTCCCGCCGCGCCACCACCCCCGTCCCGCCCGCCGCCGCTCCCGTACCACCGCCCCCGCTCCCGTACCCGCCCCGCGTGGCGGCGCGCCCCGGCGCGTGGTGATGCGCTGCTGACAGGCCCGGGACCTCCCGGCAGTCAGCCCAGACATCACCCCCCACGCGAGGAGTTCCGCCATGCCCGTCGACCCGTACGCCGTCCTCCAGGCCCTGCTGCGCGCCGAGGCCTCCCGAGCCCAGCGCGCCGACCGCCGCTCCGCCGAGCCCGCCGAACCGGCGCAGCCCGCCCCGGTGGCCGAGCCGCCCGCCCCTCGGGAGGACCGCACCCGCTGAACGACCGGATCCGCTTCGGACACCGACGCGGACGCGGACGCGGGACGCGGGCCCTGGGGAAAATACGATTTGCGGACGGGTGTACGGACGTACGAGGCTGATCCGATGACCTCGACCGACCGGAACACCAGCCCCGATCGGTCCGCCGGACCCGCGTCCGGCCCGGGCCCCGCCACCGAGACGACCCTCGACACCGGGAGCAGGACCGGGACCAGGACCCGCGCCGCCGCCGCTCGTGCCGCCGCCCGTCTCCTCGCCTTCGCGCGGCGCCCCTACTGGGACCGCCCCGACCCCTCGTTCCGCATCCGCCGCTGGCCCGACCTCACCGCGCTCTGCTTAGCCACCGTCTTCTTCTGGTCCAGCCTCACACCCTCCCTCGTGCCCCGGCCCTGGTACCTCCAGGGGATCGTCGGCGGCATCACCGCCGCCATCGGCTACGCCCTCGGCGCCGGACTCGCCTGGCTCTTCCGCGCCGTAGTCCGCCGGTGCCCCGGCGAGCCGGTCCGCGCCCGCTGCTGGCAGGCCTACTGGCTGCTCAGCCCGGTCATCGCCGTCTGGCTCATCTCCGAGAGCGCCCGGATGCAGCGTCAGCTGCGGGTCCTCCAGGGCCTTCCGCCCACCCTCACCTGGCACACGCCGATGATCGCGCTGATCGCCCTCGGCCTCCTCCTCGCCGCGCTCCTCGTCGCCCGCTCCGTACGGCTCGGAGCCGTCACCCTGATCCGGCTCCTCGGCAGGCTCCTGCCGCGTCCCGTCGCCTTCGCCGTCGGCGCGGCCCTCTCCGCGCTCGTCGTCCTCGTCGGCGTCCGCGACGTCGTCTTCGACCGGGGCGTCGTCGACCTCGCCGACCGCATCGCCGAGGCCACCAACGGCGGCACGAAGGACGGCATCCGACGCCCCGCGTCCCGCCATGTCTCCGGCGGCCCCGGCTCCCTCATCCCCTGGCAGGACCTCGG
The DNA here is from genome assembly GCF_036226445.1 of Streptomyces sp. NBC_01255. NCBI lineage: Bacteria > Bacillati > Actinomycetota > Actinomycetes > Kitasatosporales > Streptomycetaceae > Streptomyces > Streptomyces sp. NBC_01255. Next base: position 1,655,579 of record NZ_CP108474.1, on the reverse strand, counting down.
CTACCAGGGCCGTAACTTCACCGGCTCCACCCCCACCCGCACCGCCCTCACCGCCTGGACCGGCCGGCCCGCCCGCGAACCCGTCCGCGTCTACATACCCTCCGCGCTGCCCGCCGCCTTCACGGACGACCGCCCCTTCGCCGCCCAGGCCCGCCTCGCCGTCCGCGAACTCGACCGGACCGGCGCCTTCGACCGCGCCGTCCTCGCCGTCGCCGGGACCACCGGCACCGGCTGGATCGACCCGAACGTCGCCGAGGCCCTGGAGTACATGTACGGCGGCGACACCGCGATCGTCGCCGTCCAGTACTCGTACCTCCCGAGCTGGGTCTCCTTCCTCGTCGACAAGGAGAAGGCAGGGCAGGCCACCCGGGCCCTCCTCGACGCCGTCCGTACCCGCCTCGCCGCCCTCCCCGCCGACCGGCGGCCGAAGCTCGTCGTCACCGGCGAGAGCCTCGGCGCCTACGCCGTCGAAGCGTCCTTCGGGACCGCCGACGAGCTCCTCGCCGGAACCGACGGCGCGCTCCTGATGGGCGCCCCCCACTTCTCCCCGATCTCCCGGGAGATCCGCCGCGACCGCGACCCGGGCAGCCCCGTCTGGCGCCCCGAGTACCGCGGCGGCGCCCACATCCGCTTCGCGCAGTTCCCCCGTACCGACCTCGAACGCCCCGCCGCCGTCTGGGAACGGCCGCGCGCGGTCTACCTGCAGAACGCCTCCGACCCCGTCGTCTGGTGGTCGCCCGAACTGCTCCTCGACCGCCCCGAATGGCTCGACGAACCGCTCGGCCCCGACGTCACCCCCGAGATCGGCTGGTTTCCCATCGTCGCCTTCTGGCAGACGTCCGTCGACATGACCGTCTCCTACGGCGTCGACGCCCCGCACGGCCACCGGTACGGGGCCGGGGCCGTCGACGGCTGGGCGGCGGTCCTGCCGCCACCCGACTGGACCGCCGCCGACACGACCCGCCTGCGCGCCTTCATCCGCCACCGCAAGGCGGCCTACTGAGCGGCGGCCCGTCAGGTCAGTACCGTGAACGCCTGTGTCGTCAGGGCCCGTTCGAGCCGCTCCCGCAGGCGCGCCGCCGTCGTCTCCAGGCGTGCGCGCTCACTCACCGGCAGGGAGAAGCCGACCGCCGAGTGGCCCCGCCCGCCGTGATCGGCACGGCCGCGCACACCGCGCCGAGGGCGTACTCCTCCCGTTCGAGCACCGGCGCTCCCCGCCGTATCCCGGCCAGCCGGGTCAGGAGTGCCTCCTCGTCCCGGACCGTGTGCGGGGTCAGCCGGGCCACGGGGCGGCGGACCGGATAGGCGCGGCGGGCCTCCGAGGACAGCTGGGCGAGCAGGCACTGGCCGAGCGCGTGGGCGTGCGCGGTCGTCCGGAGTCCGCCCACTCCTCGACGGCCCGGCGCTCCGGACTCTCCGCCACGGCCACCACCCGCACCTCCCCGTCGGCGAGGTCCGCGTAGTACACGGGCGCGCCGAGTTCGTCGCGCAGCACCCCCAGCCACTCGGCGAGCCGCACCCCCGGCCCGGGCCCCGGCCCGCGTCCGGCGAGCCGGGGCACGGCGGGCCCGAGCCGGAACGTCCCGCGCTCGCGCCGCAGATAGCCGTCGTGCACCAGGGTCCGCAGGAGGTGGTACGTGGTCGGCAGCGGCAGCCGGGTCTCCCGGGAGAGCCGCTTGGCGGTGATCTCGCCGTGCTCGGCGACCGCTTCGAGCAGCACGAGCGCACGGCGAACGGAACTGATGAGCGTGGGCGTGGAGGGGGCCATGGGGCCCAGTCTGCCGAGCACCTCGCCCGCCCGAGCCCCGGTGGCCCGAGCCTTGTTCGATCGGCTTGTCCGGGTGTGGCGAACCGTCACTTTCCTCCAACAGGGCGCGGTTACGCCTCCGTCTCCGCCACCGCGACCACCTCCGGGCGGCCCCGCCGGCCGTCCAGTGTGACGAGCACCGCCGTCGTGGTGGCGAGGACCGCCAGCGCCGGCAGGGCCGGGACGAGCCCGACGAGCGGACCCGCCGCGAGGCAGCACACGCCGCCGACGGCCAGGGCGGTCGGCCGCCGGCCCGTCGTGCGCAGCACGATCGCGGCGGCGCCGAGCAGGAACACGCCGACGCCCCCGGTCAGGGACCAGGCGACGACCCCGTGCAGCGGCTCCGCGAGACCGTAGTGGCCGGTGTCGGCGACCTGCTGGAGGACCTTTTTCATGCCGAGCGCGCAGAGCACGACGCCCGCGACGAGCGGCAGGTGCAGGAAGGTGTACACGTCCCGGGCGAAGCGGGTCCGGTCGTCGCCGTCCAGCCCGCCGAGCCGGTGCTCGGCGGGCTCGCCGAGCTGCCGGAAGTACAGCCGCCACAGCCCGGCCGCGAGCAGCAGCCCGGCGGCCGAGGCGCCGAGGACGGCGAAGGTGAGCGGGAAGCCGGAGACGCCGACGCCCATCGCCACGATGGACTCGCCGAGCGCGATGATCACGATCAGGCCGTGGCGCTCGGCGAAGTGCCCGGGGGAGTTGACCCGCCAGCCGGAGGAGCCGGTGACGTAGATGCCGCCGTAGTCGACGGCCACCGCGCCGAGCCACAGCAGGAGTTGGACCCGGCCGCTGTACGCGCTGCCGATCAGCAGCAGCACGAGCGGCGGCAGCACGGACATCAGCGCCGTACGGCGCAGGGTGGCGCGCAGCACCGCGTCCCCGGGGCTGGAGACCCAGTACGAGGTCAGGTGCAGGACGCGCACCACGCCGTAGCAGACGACGAACACCAGAGGGGCCGAGAGCCCGCCGGGCTCGTCCGCGAAGACCTCCGGCACGGCGAGCGACACGATGAGGACGACGGCCATGACGGTGACGAGGACGGCGAACACCCCACCGGAGTCGGCCCGTACGACATTCCCCAGCCAGGCGAAGCAGCACCAGCACCACCAGAGCAGCGCGAGCACGACCATCCCGCCGACCACCCCCAGAGGTGAGGGTCGCGCCGCCATCAGGGCGGTCACCTGCGTGATCGCGTACACGAACACCAGGTCGAAGAAGAGCTCCGCGGGCGTCACCCGGTGATCGTCACCGGTGGCCACGACGAGAGCCCGTTCCCTGTTCCACGCCATGCGCTGTCTCCCCCTCCGGGAGACCGGTTCCGGCCACCCGGAGGCGAAGACTACTCACGCCACGGGCACGACGACACGGCTGTCCGGAGTCCGGCATTACCTCTCACGTAATCGACCCCGCCCGGACCGCGCGGCATGCTCATGAACACCGGAACCCGGGCGGCGCACTCCGCTCGGGCTCCGGACCCACCACCAGCTCGAACGTCCCCCATGGAGGGTGATCCGCCATGTCCCAGGCCCTGTTCGCCGGCCTCGCCCGCACCACCCGCCCCCAGACCGCGCTGCGCCGCTTCCTCGCCCTCGACGCCGTCGTCACCGGCGCCAACGGACTCGCCTACCTGACGGCCTCCGGCCCCCTCGGCGAGCTCCTCGGCATCGACGCGGCCCTCCTGCTCGAACTCGGCGTCCTGCTCACCGCGTACGCCGCCGGCGTCGCCTGGCTCGCGAGCCGCCCCCAGCCCCCGGCCCTCGGCGTCAAGCTCGTCGTCGACGTCAACGCCCTCTGGGCCGTCCTGAGCATCGTCGCCCTCTTCGCCTGGCTGGAGCCGACCACCGCGGGCCTCCTGTGGACACCGATGCAGGCGGCCACCGTCGCCGGGTTCGCCCTGCTCCAGTGGACCGCCCTGCGAGCCGTCCCGGCTACTCGCTGACCGCCGCCGCCAGGGACTGGAGGTACGCGACCGTCTCCGCGTCGGCCGGGAGCAGCGTCTCGATGGCCAGCTCGGCGACGGTCACGTCCATCGGCGTGTTGAACGTCGAGATCGACGACACGAACGACAGGACCCGCCCGTCGTGCTCGATCCGCATCGGCAGCGCGATGTACGGATACGGCTCCGCGTCCGGCGCGCTCTCCTCCTCCGCGCCCGGCGGCAGCGGATACGCCGCCACCTCCTCGTACAGCTCGCGCAGCGCCTCCGACCGGGCCAGCGCGATCTGCCGCTCCATCTGCGCCAGCAGATGCCCCCGCCACTCCCGCAGGTTCCGGATCCGCGGCGCCAGGCCCTCCGGGTGGAGGGTGAGCCGCATCGCGTTCAGCGGCGGGGCCAGCAGATGCTCCGGCAGACCGCCGAGCAGCAGCCCGATGCCCCGATTGGCCGCCACCACCGTGTACGAGCCGTCCACCACGAACGCCGGATACGGCTCGTACCCCTGCAACAGCCGCTCGATGCCCTCCCGCAGCACCTCCAGGTGCGGGGCGCCGAGCGGCGACTCCGTGTACCGGGGGGCGTAACCGGCGGCGAGCAGCAGCGCGTTCCGCTCCCGCACCGGCACGTCCAGGTGCTCCGCTAGCCTGAGGATCATCTCCTCGCTCGGCCGGGAACGGCCCGTCTCCACGAAGGAGATGTGCCGCGCCGAGGAATCGGCCCGCAGCGCGAGCTCCAGCTGACTCAGCCGCCGCTGCTCGCGCCATCCGCGCAACAGCGGCCCTACCCCCGTGTCGCTCACGACAGTTGTCATGGCCAGACGGTATCCCAGAGGGGGACCCGGGTAGCTTCCCCGGGGGACCCCGTCCCGCACCGCGCACCACCCCATCGGAGGGAGCACCACCGTGCCCACACAGCCGCTGTCGCAGAAGGAGATCGAGGACCGACTGCGGGAGCTCCCCGGGTGGTCCGTCGAGAGCGACCGTCTCCTCCGCACCTACCGGCTCGGCGACCACTTCGCCGCGACCGCCCTCGTCGTGCACGTGGCCCGGATCCAGCAGGAGCTCGACCACCACTCCGACCTGACCCTCGGCTACAACACCGTGGCCCTGTCCGTGAACACCCACTCCGCCGGCGGGACCGTCACCGAGAAGGACTTCCAGCTCGCCGAACGCGTGGAGGGAATCGCCCCCGGCCACGGCGCCGACTGACCCGCCGGTCCCTTCCCTTCCCTCCGTAGGATCACCGGCATGGCGGACACCATGCTCGACTACGAGGCCGAGGCGGCGCACTACGACCGGACCCGCGGCGGCGTGCCCCGCGCCGAGGCCGCCGCCGAGGCCGTGCTGCGCCTCGTGCCGCCCGGCGCGCGTACGCTCCTCGACCTCGCCTGCGGCACCGGCCTCGTCACCGAGCGCCTCACCAGGACCGGGCTGCTCGTGTACGGGGCCGACGCCGCCCACGCGATGCTGCGGACGGCCACCGGGCGCCTGCCGGGACGCACCGTCCGCGCCGACGCCCGGCGGCTGCCGCTGCCCGACGCCTCCCTGGACGCGGTATCCGCCGTCTGGCTGCTGCACCTCGTCCCCTTCGCGCCGGAGATCGTCGCCGAGGCCGCCCGCGTCCTGCGCCCCGGCGGTGTCCTCATCGCCACCGTCGACAAGGACGCCGCCCACGACGTCGGCAGCGACATCGACGAGATCCTCCGCCCCCACCGCTCGGAGTCCGGCGCCACCGACCGCTCGGACCTGATCACCCGGCACGCCGCCGCCCACGGCCTCGACCCCGCCCCCGGCACCGTCTTCGCCGGCCACGGCCAGGGCGGGACCCCGCGCGACACCGTACGGAAACTGCGCAGCGGCTACTTCGCCTCCTGGTTCGACGGCGACACCGTGTCCGTCGACGCGCTCGCCGCCGCCCTCACGGCCCTCCCGGACCAGGATCGCCCCCGTGACGACCCTCGCTACCGGCTGGCCCGCTTCGTCAGGCGCGGCTGAACTCCATCACCCAGTTCGTCACCCACGCGGGGCCGTTGCCGGGCCCGTCACCGGGGTCGCCGCCGGCGTCCCTGCCGTCGCCGTCCGCCGGCGCGAAGGCCTGCTCCCAGCGGGCCGCGTCCGCGCCGATCCCCGACCAGCGGAACCGCACCCGGACCGGACGGCCCGCATACGTGTCCGTCCCGTGGAAGGTGCCCGTACCGTCCTCCGCGAACCGGCCCCTGACCGGCGGGTCGAGCCTCCCCGTGGCGCTGTTGGACCAGTTCAGCGTCCACTCACCGGTCTCCGGCTCGTACAGCCGCAGCGTCAGGCCGCTGAAGCCCTTCGACGGGAACACGATCTCGTCGGCGTGCGCGCGGCCGTTCCAGAAGAGCCGTCCCGTCGTGTGCCCGTCGAACTCCTCCCAGCCGCTATCCGGGTCGAGGAAGTCCCCGAGCCACCGGTTGCGGACGTTCCATTCCCCGTCGAGGAAGTCGAAGCCCCGGTGCTTCTCCTGCGTCTCCTGCGTCTCCTGCTTGTCCCGCTGTTCCGTGAACGTCATGGCCGGACTGTACGAGGCCTTCACTGACACCTTCTGTCAGTGAAGGCCGGCGATCTTCGTGGGGGTCCGCTCAGGACTTCGGACCGCCCCAGGTGTCCGCCGCGAACGCGGCGAACGAGCGGGGCTCGCGCCCCAGGACCCGCTTCACCCCGTCCGTCGCCGAGGCGTTGTGGCCGTCGAGGAGCGTCGCGAACAGGCCCGCGAGCCACTCGGCCTCCGGCGCCGGGAGCCCGAACCCCGTGAGGAGCCCGGCGTACTCCGCCTCCGGCATCGCCTCGTAGACCACCGGGCGACCCGATACGCGCGCGATCTCCGCGGCCACCTCCGCGAAGGACACCGGCTCCGGCCCCGTCACCTCGTGCACCCGCCCCGCGTGCCCGTCCGCCGTCAGGGTCTCGACGACCACGTCCGCCAGGTCGTCCGCGTCGATGAACGGTTCGCGCGTGTCACCCGCGGGGAAGACAAGCGTCCCCTCCGCGACGCCCTCCGCGAGCAGTCCCTCGGAGAAGTTCTGGTTGAAGAACGAGGCCCGTACGACGGCCAGTTCCACCCCGACGGCCGCCTCCCGCAGCGCCTCCTCCGCCACGACCCCCTCGGGCTCCCCGCGCCCGGACAGCACGGTCATCCGCCGTACGCCGTTCTCCCGGGCGAGGCGGCCGAACTCCCGCATCGCCTCGATCGCGCCCGGGGCGGCGAGGTCCGGGTAGTAGGCCACGTACGCGGAGTCCACGCCCCGCAGCGCCGGACCCCAGGTCTCCGGGTCCTCCCAGTCGAAGGGGGTCGATCCGGTACGGGACCCGGCGCGGACCGCCACCCCGCGCGCCGCGAGCCGCTCGGCCACGCGCCGCCCGGTCTTGCCGGTGGCGCTCGTCACCAGGATCGTCCGCGGCGTGGCGTTCGTGTCGTCCGTGGCGTTCATGTCGCTCGTCGTGTTCGTGTGTGTCGTCATGGCTCAAGACTCCCGCCCACGGCCCCCGCCGCCCATGCTCCGCAGTCTCACACCCCTACGCCTGCGTCTCACGTGCGGTACGGCAGCAGGGCCCGGACCGCGCGTCGCGGTCCGGGCCCTGCCCCGTGCGGTGCCGCCCTCGCGGCGGCGGTGCGTCAGCTCTGGGCGGTGTCGTCGCCCGCCTGCCCGGCGCCCCCGGCTGCGGCCGCCTTCTCGCGCATCTTGCGCACCAGCTCCGCCTTGCGGTCAGCGGCATTCTGGCGGTCGAGGTTGCGGTGCGGACCGTTGTTCTGCCGTTCGGCGCGGGACAGCTTCTTGCGCTGGCCGCCGCCCTGGCCCACGGGGTTGTTGATGTTCTTGCTGTCGGTCACGGGTTCTCCCGGTCATGATGTGAAGTGGTCTACGGATTCATCTGTGAGGGACAGGCGGCGACGTCGATGAACGTCAGCAGAGGCCCATCACGCTCTCACTCGTGAATCGGCGCCTGGAAGAACATGACAAAGACGTTACCCGGTCCCGTCGGCCCCGCAGACCAACCTTGTCGCGGCCCCGGTGCCGGCCGGGCCTTCGCCGCTCCCTGATCCGGCCTGATCGACAAGGCACCCCCTACGCTTGCCGACCATGGACGCACTCGCCGGACTGCTCGACGGGCCCCGCGCCAGGGGCGCCTTCCTCCTGCGCATGATCATGGATCCGCCGTGGTCCGTGCGCATCGAGGACGGCGCCGCGATATGCCTGATGTGCGTCACCGAGGGCGAGGCCTGGCTCGTCCCCGACACCGGCGAACCCGTCCTACTGAAGCCCGGCGACCTCGCCATGGCCCGCGGCCCCGAGCCGTACACCGTCGGCGACGCCCCCGACGCCCCGCCCCGCGCCGTGATCGGCCCGGACGGCGCCTGCACCACCCTCGCCGGGGAGCCGCTCGCCGAGACCATGCGGCTCGGCGTCCGCACCTGGGGCAACGCCCCCGCCGGCCGCAACACGGTCCTCGTCGGCACCTACCGGATGGACGGCGAGGTCGGCCGCCGGCTGCTGGACGCCCTGCCAGGGCTGCTGCACCTGCCCGCCGACGCGTGGAACTGCCCCCTCATGCCCTTCCTCGGGGAGGAGATCGCCCGCGACGAACCCGGCCAGAGCGCCGTCCTCGACCGGGTCCTCGACCTGATGCTCATCGCCGGCGTCCGTGCCTGGTTCTCCCGGCCGGGAGCCCAGCCGCCCGCCTGGTACCAGGCCATGGGCGATCCGGTCGTCGGCCGGGCGCTGCGGCTGCTCCAGAACGACCCCGCCCACCCGTGGACCGTCGCCTCGCTCGCGGCCAAGTCGGGCGTGTCCCGAGCCGCGCTCGCCCGCCGCTTCGCCGAGCTCGTCGGCGAGACCCCGATGGCGTACCTCACGGGCTGGCGGCTCGCACTCGCCGCCGACCTTCTGCGCGAGACGGACACCACCGTCGAGGCGGTCGCCCGGCAGGTCGGCTACAGCGGCGCGTTCGCCCTGAGCGCAGCCTTCAAGCGGGTACGGGGCCTCAGCCCGCAGGAGCACCGCGCACGGAGCTGAGCGGAGCGCGCGTCGACTCGATGCGACTCGACTCGGCCTGGTGCTCTTTGCCGGACCGGCAACATTTCTCGCGCATTTTGCCGCCCCGCCGCACCCTGGAACGATGAGTCAGCACCGCGCATCCCACCCCGGCCACGGGCAGAACCACGACCACGGCCAGAACCACGGTCACGGGCCCGGCCACCAGCCCGGCCACGACCACGGCAGCGCCCCTCTGGACTGGAACCAGCTGGCTTCGCACCTGGAGCGGCAGGCCGAGATCGCGAGCTCCGCCTACGCCGAGGCCGCCGCCTGGCTCGGCACCCTCGCCCCGGTCTACGGCGTCCGGCGCGTCCTCGACATCGGCAGCGGCCCCGGCGTCGTCACCGGTCTGCTCGCGGAGGCCTTCCCGGCCGCCGAGACCGTCGCCGTCGACGGCACCCCCGAACTCCTCGCACGGGCCCGCGACCGCGCCGAGGCCCGGGGTCTCGGCGCCCGGGTCTCCACCCTCCACGCCGAACTCCCCGAGGCCATCGGCTCCCTCGGCGAGGCCGACCTCGTCTGGGCGGGAAACTCCCTGCACCACATCGGCGACCAGCGGGCCGCGCTCGCGGAGTTCGCCGGCATCCTGCGTCCCGGCGGCCTGATCGCGCTCGTCGAGGGCGGCCTGCCCACCCGCCACCTGCCCTGGCACATCGGCATCGGCCGACCGGGCCTCGAAGCCCGCCTCGACGCCGCCCACGCCGACTCGTTCGGCGAGATGCGCGCCGGACTGCCCGGCTCCGTCGACGAGCCGGACGACTGGCGGGCGCTCCTCGCCTCCGCCGGCCTCACCCCCGCCGGCACCCGCACCTTCCTCACGGACGTCCCCGCGCCCGTCTCCCCGGTCGTGCGGGAGCTGGCCGTCTCGCACTACCAGCGGCTGCGCGAGGGCTTCGGCGACCGGATCGACCCGGACGACCTCACGACGCTCGACCGGCTCCTCGACCCGGCCGACGAGAGGTCCCTGCACCACCGCACGGACCTCTTCCACCTCACGGCCCGGACCGTCCACACCGCCCGCAAGGGCTGACGGCCGGCCCGGGCCGCGACGTCAGGACACCGGCTCCAACCGCCACCACTGGGAAGGGGAGTCGGTGTCCTCCCACTGGCGTACGGACGCACCGGCCTCCCGCGAGTCGTCCGCGACCTCCAGGAACAGCCCGCTGACGAAGCTCACGAGGGCCACCGTGCCCGGCGACTGGAGGTCCTGCTCGATGATCCACTCCTGCGCGCCGAAGTTGTTCGGCTTCCACTGCTGGATCAGCGCACCGTTCTCCGTGGACGCGTTCATGACGTCGAGCCGCTTGCCGCTGGCCGCGTTGACCAGGTGGTAGAGGCCGCCGCCGTTCGGCACGGGCGTGACGTGCCAGTGCTGCCCTGGGGTCCCGCTCTCGGCACCCTGCTGCGCCTTGGCACCGCTGCGGCCCGACCCCTCGAAGATCTCCATCAGCAGCCCGCTCGCCACGTTCCGTACCCGGTAGAGGCCTTCCTCGACGGGCCCCGGGGCACCACTCACGGTTCGTTCCCCTTCTCTCACGCGCCGACTTCTCTCACGCGCCGACGTGGAACTCGGCCGGGTCCGGCCCGATGCGGCGGTTCTCGTCGAGGGCGGCGATCGCCGCCAGGTCCTCCGGGTCGAGCGTGAAGTCGAAGACGTCGATGTTCTCGCGGATGCGCGAGGGGGTCACCGACTTCGGGATGACGACGTTTCCCAGCTGGAGGTGCCAGCGCAGCACCACCTGGGCCGGCGTCCGCTCGTGCTTCCGCGCGATCGCCACGATCGCCGGAACCTCCAGGAGCCCCTTGCCCTGACCGAGCGGCGACCACGCCTCCGTCGCGATGCCGTGCCGGGCGTGCGTCTCGCGCGAGGCCGTCTGCTGGAGCTGCGGGTGGAGCTCGATCTGGTTGACGGCGGGCACGACGGACGTCTCGCCGATCAGCCGCTCCAGGTGCTCGGGAAGGAAGTTCGAGACGCCGATCGCCCGCGCCCGCCCGTCCGCATGGATCTTCTCGAGGGCCCGGTACGTGTCGACGTACGCGTCCTTCGACGGCAGCGGCCAGTGGATCAGGTACAGGTCGACGTGGTCGAGGCCCAGCTTGTCGAGCGAGGCGTCGAAGGCGCGCATCGTCGCGTCGTAACCCTGATCGCTGTTCCACAGCTTCGTGGTGACGAACAGCTCCTCGCGCGGGATTCCCGAGGCGGCCACGGCCTGCCCGGTGCCCCGCTCGTTCTGGTAGATCGCGGCCGTGTCGATCGAGCGGTAGCCGGCCTCCAGGGCGGTGGCCACGGCCGTCGCGGCCTCGTCGTCCGGCACCTGCCACACGCCGAAGCCCAGCTGCGGCATCGCCACGCCGTTGTTCAGGGTGCGGGAAGGGACCTTGTTGTCCGTGCTCACGTGCGCTCGGTCCTCACATCGTCGGGGGTAATCCCCTGTACAACGATCTCAGTCCTCCTCGCATTCCGCGGCGTCCGGAGAGGCGCCCGGAGAGTCGTCCGGAGAGGCGTCCGGAGACGTGGCCGGAGAGGTGCCCGGCGACGTGCCGAGATACGCCTCCCGTACGGCCGGGTCGGCCCGTACCTCGGACGCCGTTCCCTCGGCCAGGACGCGGCCGAGGTCCAGGACCACGACGCGCGAGCACAGCTCCATCACGAAGGGCACGTTGTGCTCGACGAGCAGCACCGCGCAGTTCTCCTCCTCGGCCATGTGGCGGACGACGGCGGCGAGTCGGCGGCGCTCGTCGGCGGTCGTCCCGGAGGCGGGTTCGTCGAGGAGGAGCACGCGAGGAGGGTCGGCGAGGGCCCGGGCGAGCTCGACCATGCGGGCCTGCCCGACCGGCAGCGCGCCGGCGTACGCGTCCGTGAGCGCGTCGAGCCCGCACTCGCGGAGCACCGCGGCGGCCCGCTCGCGGTGGCGTCGCGTACCCGGCCGCAGCCCGCCCCGCCAGTCCTGGGCCACCACCAGGTTGTCGGTCACCGTCAGCTGTCCGAAGAGCTGCTGGCGCTGGAAGGTCCGGCGGATGCCGTGCCGGGCCCGCCACACGGGGGAGCGGCGGGTGATGTCCTCCTCCGCGAACGTGATGTGCCCGCCGTCGGGCCGCCGGATCCCGGACAGGACGTCGAACAGCGTGGTCTTGCCCGCGCCGTTCGGCCCGATGAGGCCGCAGATCTCTCCGGGGCGTACGGAGATCGTCACGTCCCGCAGGGCGTGGACGCCGCCGAAGCGGACGTCGACCCCGGCGGCGTGGAGCATCGCGCGTGTCATCGGCGGACTCCCGTTCCCAGATAGGCCTCGGCGAGCCGGTCCGTGTCCACCTCGGACCGCGGCCCGGACCAGGCGATCTCGCCCTGTGAGAGGTACGCGACGGTGTCGGCGATACCGAGCACCTCGGCCGCCTTCTCCTCGACGAGGAGCAGCGCCGTGCCGCTCGCCCGCAGTTCGGTGAGGAGGCGGAAGACCTCGTCCACGACGCGCGGCGCGAGTCCGAGGGAGGGTTCGTCGGCGACGAGGACGGTGGGCGGGCGCTGGAGCAGCGGGGCGAGCGCGAGGAGCTGCTGTTCGCCGCCGGAGAGGGAGCCGGCGGCTACGGAGCGGCGGGCCGCGAGCGCGGGAAAACGCGCGTACACGGCGTCGCGGTCGTCGGGCGTGGGAAGTTGCAGGGCCAGGTTCTCCTCGATGGAGAGTCCGGCGAAGATCCCCCGCCCCTCGGGCGCGAGCCGTACCCCGCGCCGGGCCCGCAGGACGGTGTCGTCCCCGGTGGCGTCCCGGCCCCCCACGTGGAGGTGTCCGGCGGACGGCCGGAGCAGGCCGGCGGCCACCCGGCACAGGGTCGACTTCCCGGCCCCGTTGGGCCCGAGCAGCACGAGCACCTCCCCGCCGCGGACCTCCAGATCGACCCCGTGCACCACCGCCGCGCCCCCGTACCCGGCCCGCACGCCGCACAACGCGAGCGCGGGCGTCCCGGAGCCGGGCCCCGCCTCCGCCTCGCTCCGCGGGCGGACGACCGTGGCTCCGGCGGGCACCGGCGTCGGGGCCCGACCCTGCACGGGCAGCGGCGCCGACGCGCTCCCCCGTACCGCCGCCGTCCCCCGTACCGCCGTCGTCCCCCGCGCGGCCCGTGCCGCCCGTCGCGAGGGCAGCGCCGCGCAGTACCCGTCCGGGTCGTTGGCGAGGGCCAGACCCGCCAGACCGAACAGGATCACCGGCAGATGCGCGGACTCCGTCACGTACGTCGCCATCAGATGCGGGACCACCGCGAAGGCCAGCCCCGCCACCACCGCGAACTGCGGACGCCGTACCCCCGCGGCGACCACGACGGCCAGCCACACCAGACCCGTCATCGCCGTGAAGTCCGTCGCCGTGATCCGCGTGTTGTACGAGGCGTACAGCACGCCCCCGAAGCCGGCGAGGCCCGCCGACACCGTGAAGACCAGGAGCTTCGTGCGGACGACCGACACCCCGGAGGCAGCGGCGGCCTCCGGCGCCGACCGGACCGCGAGGACCGCCCGGCCCCACCGGGAGCCGCGCAGCCAGGTCAGCAGGCACACGACCGCCCCGGACAGCAGGACCAGCGCGACCCCGAGGGCACGGTCGTCGGCGAGGTCCACCGGGCCGAGGACGGGGCGCGGGATCTCCCACCCCGTGTCCCCGTTGCGCAACCACCCCACCTGGAACAGCACCTGGTCCGCCAGGAACGCGAGGGCCAGGGTGGCGAGCGCCAGCGACCGGCCGCCGAGCCGCAGCGCGGGCAGCGCGACCACCGCGCCGAGCAGCGCCGCCGCGGCCGTACCGACCGCCGCCGCGGCCACGAACGGCCAGCCGTGACTCATCAGGAGCCCCGCCACCAGCGCCGCTCCCGTCACGAACGTCGCCTGGGCGAGCGACACCATCGCACCGAGGCCGGTGACCACCGTGAACGACATGAAGACGAGCCCGATCGCGAGGCCCTGCGCGAGGATGCCGGACCAGAACGGTGTGGTGACCGTGTAGAAGGCGGTGGCGAGGAGGACGCCCGCGACGACCCACGCGCCCCATCTGCGGCCCCAGCGCTTCCCGGCGAGATAGTCGACCGGCGGCGGATCCGCGGCGGCCGTGCCCGCCGCGCGCCCGCGCCGCGCCAGGACGACGAGGCCGCCGAAGAGGATCAGGAACGGCACCGCCGTACGGAACCCGGTGATGTCCTCGGCGAACGACGCGTACCCCGCCACCAGGTTCTGCAGCACCCCGAGTCCGAGCCCGCCCGCGAACGCGAGCGGCACGGAGAGGAAGCGGCCGAGCACCGCCGCGGTCGCGGAGACGAACAGGAACAGCGTGTAGTCGTGCGCGGAGAGGCCGAGGAGCGGGGTCGCGAGGACCCCGGCGAGGCCCGCGAGGCCCGACGACAGCATCCACGCGATCGAGGACAGCCGGTCCGCGCTGATGCCCCGCAGCTCCGTCAGCGAGCGGTTGTCCACGGCCGCCCTCAGCTGGAGCCCGAGACGCGTGTGCCGCATCAGCACCCACAGCCCGGCCGCCACGAGCGCCGTCGCGACCCAGGTGATCAGCTGGTCGGAGTCGATGCCGACGCCGTCGAGGGGCTGCCAGGACACCGCGGGGCTCGGTCCGACACCCGGCAGCCCGAACTGGTTCTCGGCCGGCTGGACCGGGGCACCGGCCCGCTCCAGGAGCTCGACCGCCCACAACCCCGCCGCGGGCAGCGCGACAAGGAGGCCGATCGTGGCCACGATCTGCGCCGTCTCGCCGACCCGGGCCAGCTTGCGGAACATCAGCCGGTCCAGGCCCCAGCCGAGCGCCGGCGCGACGACGCAGACGAGCAGGAGCGCCGTCGGCACGGCGGGCCAGCCGAAGCCGGAGTGGAGCTCGTAGAAGGCGAGCGCGCACAGGTAGGCGGTGGCTCCGTGCGCGAAGTTGAAGAGCCCGGAGGCGGAGTACGAAAGGACGAGCCCGGTCGCGAGCAGCGCGTACAGCGCGCCCGAGACCAGACCGCTCAGTACGAAGCCCAGCAGGTCACCCACGGTGAGGCGTCCTCATCCGAAGGGGATCGGCGGATAGCACTTGAACGGCACGGCCACTTCGTAGCGTCCGTTCTTCAGCCGGACGAGCGCACCGCAGCCGAAGCTCTCCTTCTGCCCCTTGGGCTCGGCCCGGTCGCCGACGAGCGTGCCCGTGTCGGAGAAGCCGTCGGCCGCCTTCTGGAAGGACTCGACGGTCAGGTCCTTGCCCGCCTTCGCGGCGATGGACAGGAAGAGGTCGGCCGACATGTAGCCGGTCATCATGTGCATGTTGAGCGGCACGTCCTTCCCGCCCGCAGCCTTTTTGATGTCCGCCTTGAACTGCGTCATGGCGGGGCTGTCCGCCTCGAACGGCTGGAACTGCAGCAGCACATGGACCCCGTCGAGGGCCTGACGCGTCGCGTCCTTCGCGAGCAGCCCGGGGTCGTAGTCGGTCGGGTCGGAGATGACGCCCTTGTAGCCGGACCGCTTGAGGGCGGTGAACAGGCCGATGTTGTACGGGGTCTGCATCACGGAGACGACGGCGTCGGGCGCGCGGCCGCCCGGGCCCGAGCGGAGGATCTCCTTCGTGTACGCCGACCAGTCGCTGGGCATGGAGGTCGCGGGCACCGCGGCCTTGGCGTACGCGACATGGAAGCCGGCCGCCTTGAAGCCCTGGGTGAAGGTACGCATGCCGAACTTGCCCGCGTCGTTGTCGCCGGCGATCAGCGCGACCGACTTGCCGCGCGCGCCGCCGAGGACGGTGGCGAGCCCCTCCGGCCAGGTCTGGTTGAGGGTGCCGCCCGGGGTCGGGACGAGGCAGCCGTTGAAGCCGTAGAGGTACTTCGGGCCGCAGAACGAGGGGAGCGTGCCCCAGCCGACGGTGGGGACCTTCTGGCCGTCGAGGAAGTCGGCTCCGGCGAAGGTGACCGAGCTCATGGGGGAGACGGCGAAGACCTTGTCCTGCTGGACGAGTTTGCGGGCCGCCGCCAGGTTCCTGGCCGGGTCCTGGCCGTCGTCCTCGGCGCCCAGGTAGTCGATCCTGCGGCCGTTGACCCCGCCCTCGGCGTTGGCCCGGTCGTAGCGCGCCTTGGCGCCGAGATCGGTGTCCTTCTTGGAGTAGCCGCTCGCGGTGGTCATGGAGACGATGCCGCCGACCTTGATCGCGTCGGCGGTGACTCCGCGTGCGGAGCCGCCGGGGGAGCCGGGCTTCTCCGAAGCCCCACCGGTCGAGGCCGAGTTGCAGGCTGTGGCGAGGAGCAGTGCCGCTGCTGCGGCGGCGAGGGTGCGGATCGGTCGCAGGGTGCGGGTCGGTCGCAACACGGTCGGTCGTCCCTCCGTCGGGTGACCGCATTCTGTGACCGGGCTGATGAACCGTCAATAACTGACGCAACGTCAATTGATGATGCGTCAGGAACTTGCGGCCTCTGCTCCGGTCAGCCGTACAGCGCCTCGACCTCCGCCGCGTACGCCCGCTCGATCGCCTTCCGCTTCAGCTTCAGCGACGGCGTCAGCAGCCCGTGCTCCTCGCTGAACGGATGCGCCAGGATCCGGAACGTACGGATCGACTCCGCCTGCGAGACCAGCGTGTTGGCCGCCACCACACCCCGCCGGATCTCCGTCTCCAGCGACGGATCGCGCACCAGCTCGGCCGGCGAGAGCGGCGCCCGCCCCTGCATCGCCAGCCAGTGTTCCACCGCCTCCTGATCGATCGTCACCAGCGCCGCGATGTACGGCCGGTCGTTGCCGACCACGATGCACTGCGCGATCAGCGGATGCGCCCGCACCCGCTCCTCCAGGCCCGTCGGCGCGACGCTCTTGCCGCCCGAGGTCACCAGGATCTCCTTCTTCCGCCCGGTGATCGTCAGATAGCCGTCCTCGTCGAGCGAGCCCAGGTCGCCGGTGGCGAGCCAGCCGTCGTTGAGGACGGCCGAGGTCGACCGCGGATCGTTGAGATACCCGGAGAAGACCTGCCCGCCGTGCAGCCACACCTCCCCGTCCTCCGCGATGTGCACCGTCGTCCCCGGGACCGGCTGCCCGACCGTGCCGTACCGGGTCCGCTCCGGCGGGTTCGCGGTGGCCGCCGCCGACGACTCCGTCAGCCCGTACCCCTCGAAGACCGTGATCCCGGCGCCCGCGAAGAACAGACCCTGCCGGCGGTCCATCGCCGAACCACCCGACATCGCGTGCCGCATCCGCCCGCCCAGCGCGGCCCGGATCTTCCCGTACACCGTCTTCTCGAAGAACTGGTGCTGCACGCGCAGCGCCGCCGACGGCCCCGGGCCCGTGCCGAACGCCTTCTGCTCCAGCGCCTCCGCGTACGCGACCGCCACCTCCACGGCCTTGTCGAAGGGAGCCGCCCGCCCGTCGCTCTCCGCCTTGCGCCGGGCCGCGTGGAAGACCTTCTCGAAGACGTACGGAACGGCGAGGACGAAACTCGGCCGGAACGCCGCCAGATCCGGCAGCAGCTCCGCGGCCGCCATCACCGGCTGGTGCCCGAGCTTCACCCCGGCCCGGACCGCCGCCACCTCCACCATCCGCCCGAAGACGTGCGCCAGCGGCAGGAACAGCAGGGTCGACGCCTGCTCCCCGGGCCGGGACCGGAAGACCGGGTCCCAGCGGCCGGTCAGCATGTCCGACTCGAACATGAAGTTGGCGTGGGTGATCACACAGCCCTTCGGGCGGCCCGTCGTCCCCGAGGTGTAGATGACCGTGGCCACCGACTCGGGCGTCACCGCCCGCCGGTGCCGCTGCACGACGTCCTCGTCGATCTCCGCGCCGGCCGCCGTCAGCTCGGCCACCGCTCCCGCCCCCGAGTCCAGCTGCCACAGCCGCTGCAGCCGGGGGAGCCGGTCGATCACCGACCCGATGGTCATCGCGTGGTCCTCGTGCTCCACCACGCACGCCGTGACCTCGGCGTCGTGCAGCATCCAGAAGACCTGCTCGGCGGAGGACGTCGGATATACCGGCACGGGCTGCGCGCCCAGCGTCCACAGCGCGAAGTCGAAGAGCGTCCACTCGTAGCGCGTACGGGACATGATCGCGACCCGGTCGCCGAACCGCACACCCTGCGCGATCAGCCCCTTGGCGAGCCCGAGGACCTCGTCCCGGAACCGCGCGGCCGTCACGTCCCGCCACTCCCCGTCCCGGCCCTTGCGGCCGAACGCGACCCGGTCCGGATCGGCCAGGGCGTGATCGAACACGGCGTCCGCCAGACCGCCGACCTGAGGCGCCGCCGCGACGGGCGGCACGGTGAACTCGCGCACTGGCCTGCTCCTCCCTCGACGGCTCGACGGCTCGACGGCTCCGTCGGCTCCGTCGACTCGACGGCTCCGCGACCCGGTGGCTCGGTGGCTGAAAAGGACCGCTGTCGCGCTCCGTACGGCGCGGGTGACGGTACCCCACCCGTCTGCCCGGCGGGAGGGCCTTCACCAAGCCGGGACATTCCGCGTTCCCACAGGTCAGAGCGGGTGGGAGGGTCAAGTCGCGGGTGCGGCGGGTGGGTTGCGGACCGCTCGGTACGTCCACCCGGCGCGAATCTCCACGGAATCTGTACCCGCTGCGCACGGAGGCTCTCCGAGACCCCGGCTCAGCGCGGCCCGGCCCGCAGCTCGGCACGGCCCGGCCGGCAGCTCAGCGCGGCCGGTGCAGGCGGTCGCCGCCCGCCAGGATCGCCTCCGCCAGCGCGTCCGCCGCCTCCTGCGCCGCCCCGCCCCGCCGCCCCCGGAGCAGGACGAACCCGACCTCGCCCAGCTCCGGAAGCCCCGCCCGGGCCGACACCGGAACAAGCCCCTCCGGCACCAGGCCCCGCGTATGCGCCATCACCCCGAGCCCCGCCCGGGCCGCCGCGACGTTCGCGCTCAGGCTGGAACTCGTACACGCGACCCGCCACGCCCGGCCCTGCGCCTGCAACGCCTCAAGCGCCCGCGCCCGCGTGATCCCCGGCGGCGGGAACAGGATGAGCGGCACCGGCCGGTCCGGCTCGACCCGCAGCCCCGGCGCCCCGATCCAGATCAGGGCGTCCTGCCACACGAGCCGCCCCTCGCTCTCCACACCCTCACCCTCCCCGCCACGCCGCTTCGCCAGGATCAGATCCAGCCGGCCGGCCGCCAGCCGCGCCTGGAGCGTCCCCGAAAGCTCGACCGTCAGCTCCATATCGACCTCGGGATGCTCGCGCCGGAAGGACTCCAGGATCTCCGGCAGCCGGGTCGTCACGAAGTCCTCCGACGCCCCGAAACGCAGCCGCCCCCGCAGCCGCGTCCCCCCGAAGAACGCCGCCGCCCGCTCGTGCGCCTGGAGGATCGCCCGCGCGAAACCGAGCATCGCCTCGCCGTCCTCCGTCAGCTCCACGCTGTGCGTGTCCCGCGAGAAGAGAGGACGCCCCGTCGCCTCCTCCAGACGCCGGACGTGCTGGCTGACCGTCGACTGCCGCACGCCGAGCCGGCGCGCGGCCTGCGTGAAACTCAGCGTCTGGGCCACGGCGAGAAACGTGCGGAGCTGCGTCGGTTCGTACACGGGAACGACGGTACGCCTCTCTCATCATGAACCGCGATGACAGTCAGAGCGCTGTACGGGATTCCCGATCACCGCCCTCCGGACCAGGATGGAAGCACCCCGCACTCCACAGAGCTGAAGCCCATGAACCGCCGCACGCCCCGCCACACCCCGCGCCTGCCGTCCTGGCTCCCCGTCGACGCGTACATCCTGGCGCTGCTCGGCACCGTCGCCCTCGCCGCGCTCCTCCCCGCCTCCGGAACCGCCGCCACCGTCGCCGAAGGCGCGTCGACCGGGGCCGTGGCGCTGCTCTTCTTCCTCTACGGGGCCCGCCTCTCCACCCGCGAGGCACTCGACGGCCTCCGGCACTGGCGCCTCCACCTCACCGTCCTCGGCAGCACCTTCCTGCTCTTCCCGCTCCTCGGGCTCGCCGCACGCGGCCTCGTACCCACCGTGCTCACCCCGCAGCTCTACAGCGGACTGCTCTTCCTCTGCCTCGTGCCCTCCACCATCCAGTCCTCCATCACCTTCACCGCGATCGCCCGCGGCAACGTCCCCGCCGCGATCTGCGCGGGCTCCTTCTCCTCCCTCGCCGGCATCGTCCTGACCCCGCTCCTCGCGGCCCTCCTCCTCGGCGGCAGCACGGCCCTCGGCGGCAGCACGGGCGGCCTCTCCGCCGACGCCCTCCTCAAGATCGTGCTCCAGCTCCTCGCGCCCTTCCTGGCCGGGCAGCTCCTGCGCCCCTGGGTGGGCGGCTTCCTCGTCCGCCACAAGAAGGCCCTCGGACACGTCGACCGGAGCTCGATCCTCCTCGTCGTCTACACCGCCTTCAGCCAGGGCATGGTCGCCGGCGTCTGGCACCTGGTGACCCCCGCGCGCCTCGGGCTGCTCCTCGCCGTCGAGGCCGTCCTGCTCGCCGCGATGCTGGCACTGACCTGGTACGGAGCGAAGCGCCTCGGCTTCGACCGGGCCGACCGCGTCGCCATCCAGTTCGCCGGCTCGAAGAAGAGCCTCGCCGCCGGACTGCCGATGGCCAGCGTCCTCTTCGGCGCACACGCCTCGCTCGCCGTACTCCCGCTGATGCTCTTCCACCAGATGCAGCTGATGGTCTGCGCGGTCATCGCCAAGCGCCGCTCCCACGACCCGGCCGCCCCGGTCCCGGCCGCCTCCACCCCGCTCCGCGCACCCATCGGCCGGATCACACCCCCACCCGCCCCACGATGATCATCCGGGCCGCTACGGTGCTCCCATGCCCTCACTCGATCCCGGCCGCACCGCGCTCGTCCTCGTCGACCTGATGGAGCGCATCGTCGCGCTGCCCCTCGCCCCCCGCCCCGGCACCGACGTCCTCGCCGCCGCGGCCCGGCTCGCCGACACCTTCCGGGACGCCGGAGCACCCGTCGTCCACATCCGCGTCGAACGGCCGAACGTCGCCACCCAGCCGCCCGGCAGCGAACTCGTCCCGGACCTCGTCCAGGACGACGACCACGTCGTCGTCAAGCGCACCATCGGCGGATTCCACGACACCGGACTCCACGAACTGCTCACGGGATCCGGCGCCACCACCCTCGTCCTCGGCGGCATCGCCACGAACCTCGGCGTCGAGTCCACCGCCCGCGCCGCCTGCGACCTCGGCTACGACCTCGTCTTCGCCGAGGACGCCATGACCGCCCTCACCGCCGACGAACACCGGGCCTCCGTCGAGCTCGACTTCCCCCGCCTCGGCACCGTCGCACCCGTATCGGCGATCACCCTGGACGGCCCCGCGTGACACCCGTCCCGATACGGTACGGGGCCCGCCCCTGCTCCCTCGTCGTCTGCCGGGGCTGCTGCTGCGGCGACGCCCGCAAGAACCCCGGCACCGACCACGACGCCCAGCTCACCCGGCTCCGCGAGGCCGCCGCGGCCTCCGGCGGCCGCCTGGCCGTCCGTACGAGCGACTGCCTCGGCCCCTGCGCCCAGGCCAATATCGTCGTCGTCCAGCCCTCCACCGAGGGTCGCCGGCGCGGCGGCCGGGCCGCCTGGATCGGCTTCACCCTCGACGAGGACTGCCTCGACGACATCCTCGCCTGGACGGCGGCCGGCGGCCCGGGCATCGCGAAGCCCCCGGCCACCCTCACCCTCCAGATGATCGACCCGCCGAAGAACTGAGTACCCCACCCACACCGGTGTCGCACGCGGGATGTGGGGCGGGGTCATCGGGCGATCGGGGTGGCGCCGGTCGCGGCGACGGACAGGTCCCACAGCCGTGCGGCCGCATCCTGAGCGATGGCGTACGCGCGGACTCCGCCCTCGTCCATGTGAGCGTCAGGAGCGGAGACGCCGGCGATGTCGCAGTCCTCCAGGTAGAGGCCGCCGAGGCCGTCGAGGAGGGGGGACGTAGCGGCCCACAGGCCGGTGGCGGCGCCCTGAGCCGGGGTCTTGAAGTCGGCGCCGATCACCTTGCCGTGCTCGTCCACCCACCCCCGGTCGATCTGCTCCTGGAGTGTCATCTCCCGCTGCAGCCCGGTGATGATCTTGCCTGGGTGGAGCGCGAACGCGCGGACGCCGTCACCGCGGCCGAGGGCGTCGAGGTGCACGGCGAAGAGGGCGTTGGCGGTCTTGGCCTGGCCGTAGGCCAGCCACTTGTCGTAGCCGGTACGGAAGTGGGGGTCGTGCCAGCGAATGTCGGTCAGCGTGTGGCCGGCGGAGCTGTTGACCACGACGCGGGCACTCCCGGCGGCGGCCAGGAGCGGATAGAGCTCACAGACGAGAGTGAAGTGTCCGAAATGGTTGGCGGCGAGCTGGCTCTCGCAGCCGGGCCCCACGTGTCGTTCGGGGGTGGCCATGACTCCGGCGACGGCCATGAGCAGGTCGATCTTGGCCAGGGAGCCGCTGATCCGTGCGGCGGCGGCGCGCACACTGCCGAGGTCTGCCAGATCCATGGGGGCGACCTCGCAGCCCTCCACGTCCGCGAGGGCGGCGCGGGCGATGTCGGGTCGACGCGCGGGGACGAGGACCCGGGCCCCGGCGGCTGCCAGGGCGCGGGTGGTCTCCAAACCGAGTCCGGAGTAGCCCCCGGTCACGACGGCGCTCGTGCCGGAGAGGTCAAGGCCGGCGGTGATGTCCCGGGCGGTGCTGGCGGCGGAGAAGGGCGAGCCGAGCGGCTGCTGATCAGTGCTGGTCATGCTCACGACGCTACGATCTGGAGTGAGGTCTAGATCAAGTCCTAGGCTGTGGCGCATGGCAACCATCGAGACTTCTGCGGAGCCACTGGCCATCGGCGAGGTGGCCGAGCGGACCGGACTCACCGTGCACGCTCTGCGCTTCTACGAGCGCGAGGGCCTGCTGGTCGGACCGATCCAGCGCACCGCCGGCGGTCGGCGGCGGTACACCACCCTCGATGTCGACTGGCTCCTGATCTGCGTCAAGCTACGGGAATCCGGGATGCCGTTGGCCGACCTCAAGCGGTTCGCCGAGCTCGTGCGGCACGGCCAGGGCAACGAGGCGGAACGCCTGCGACTCCTCGATGCCCACCGGCAGCGCGTCGACGCCCGGATCCAGGCTCTGGAGGATTGCCGATCCCTCATCACCTGGAAGGTCGGCGTCTACGCCGAACACCTCGCCCGCGGCGAGGCCGACGGACTCTGGGCCCCGACGCCCTGAGCCCCCCACCCAGGGCCTGTCCGGCGGATCATGGCCGCGGTCGCTACACGGCGATCCGGTGCTCGCCCGCGTACACGTTCATGTCCGGCCCGCGCAGGAAGCCGACCAGCGTCAGACCCGTCTCGGCGGCCAGGTCCACCGCGAGCGAGGACGGCGCCGACACCGCCGCGAGCACCGGAATCCCCGCCATCACCGCCTTCTGCGCCAGCTCGAACGAAGCCCGCCCCGACACCAGCAGCACCGCCCGCTCCAGCGGCAGCAGCCCCTCCCGCAGCGCCCGCCCCACCAGCTTGTCCACGGCGTTGTGCCGGCCCACGTCCTCCTTCACGTCCAGCAGCTCGCCGTCCTCCGTGAACAGCGCCGCCGCGTGCAGCCCGCCCGTCGAGTCGAAGACCCGCTGCGCGGCCCGCAACCGCTCGGGCAGGAGCGACAGCAGCGCGGGAGCGAGCCGTACGGGGGGAGTGTCGGCGATCGGGAAGCGCGCCGTGGTGCGTACCGCGTCCAGGCTGGCCTTCCCGCACAGCCCGCACGACGACGTCGTGTAGACGTTCCGCTCCAGACTGATGTCGGGGACGACCACGTCCGGCGCCAGCTGCACGTCCACCACGTTGTACGTGTTCCGGCCGTCGTCCGTGGCCCCGGCGCAGTACACGATGTTCCGTACGTCCGAGGCGGCGGCGAGAACACCCTCGCTGACGAGGAAGCCCGCCGCGAGCGCGAAGTCGTCCCCCGGGGTGCGCATCGTGATGGCGATCGGCTTGCCGTTCAGCCGGATCTCCAGCGGCTCCTCGGCCACCAGGGTGTCGGGCCGCGTGTTCACCGCCCCGCCGCGGATCCGCATGACACGCCGCCGCTCGGTGACCCGTCCCATCGTGATCGCACTCGATTCTCTCGTGTGGAAGGCCGTGGGGCCGCGAAAACGCGACGGAATCGGCCCTGACGGGGCCATTCTCCGTCACCGGGGCCCCGTGCCCCACCGGGGTCCTTGTCATGGTCGGCCAAGCGGTACGGGTGAATGTTGGTGGTTTACGTCACCTGTTACCCATGAGTCGCTGGCAAGACTGGGGGGTCCTGCCGGACGAACGAACCACCGAGGGGGTCCCGGTATGACGGGCACTCGCATTGCCGCGCTCGGGCACTACCAGCCTGCCAAGGTGCTCACCAACCACGACCTCGCGAAACTGGTCGACACCGACGACGCGTGGATCACCAGCCGGGTCGGCATCCGCACCCGGCACGTCGCCGGGCCGGACGAGCCCGTCGACGAGCTCGCCGCCCACGCCGCGGGCAAGGCCCTGGCCGCCGCCGGGCTCACGCCGGACGACATCGACCTCGTCCTCGTCGCCACCTCCACCGCGATCGACCGCTCGCCCAACACGGCCGCCCGCGTCGCCAACCGCCTCGGCATGCCCTCGCCCGCGACCATGGACCTGAACGTGGTCTGCGCCGGCTTCACGCACGCCCTGGCCACCGCCGACCACGCCGTACGGGCCGGGGGCGCCCGCCGGGTCCTGGTGATCGGCGCCGACAAGATGACCGAGGTGTGCGACTGGACGGACCGCACCACCTGCGTCCTCGTCGGCGACGGCGCGGGCGCCGCGATCGTCGAGGCCGTGGACGACGCCGATCCGGCCGACGCTCCCGGCATCGGCCCGGTCCTGTGGGGGTCGGTCCCGGAGATGGGCAACGCCGTCCGGATCGAGGGCACCCCGCCGCGCTTCGCCCAGGAGGGCCAGTCCGTCTACCGCTGGGCCACCCAGCAGCTGCCCGCGCTCGCCCGGAAGACCTGCGAGCGGTCCGGCATCGCCCCCGAGGAGCTCGCGGGCGTGGTGCTGCACCAGGCCAACCTGCGGATCATCGAACCGCTCGCGGCGAAGATCGGCGCCGTCAACGCGATCGTCGCCCGCGACGTCGTCGACTCCGGGAACACCTCCGCCGCCTCGATCCCGCTGGCCCTGGCCAAGCTCGTCGAGCGGGGCGAACTGCCCTCCGGCGCCCCGGTCCTGCTCTTCGGCTTCGGCGGCAACCTCTCGTACGCGGGGCAGGTCATCCGGGTTCCGTAAGGCGGGACGAACGGACGACGGGGCCCGCGGCCGACCGTGCCCCGTGCCCCGTTCGGCGGAGCCCGGTGGCGGCGCGCCGGGGGCGCACCTAGCTTCGATCGCGGTGAGGGTCGTCCAGTCCACGGGCGCGGAATCGCTCCGCCCCCGCACCCTCGCGTGATCGGGAGGACCGTCATGCGCGCGATACGTATCGCTTCCGCCGCCCTGCTCTCCGCCGCGGTCCTGGGGCTCGCGGCGGCGCCGACGGCCCTGGCGGCGGCGACGGCCCTGGCGGCACCGGCCGAGCCGGCCGCGCCGGCGGAAGAGAACGAACCGAACATCACGTCGTTCGGGTTCTCGGTCACCCCCGCGACGGTCGCCCCCGGCGGCACCGTCACCCTCACCTCCGACGGCTGCGAAGTGCCGTCCGTGACCGTCACCTCCGGTGTCTTCGACACGGTGACCCTGAGCGAGGGCCGGAGCGGCACCGCCACCGTCGACTTCGAGGCCAAGGCCGGCGCCCGCCACGAGATCACCTTCGACTGCAAGGGCGAGCGCGGCACCACGAGCCTCACGATCGCCCCGCCCGCCGGCCCGGGCCACGACACGGGGAACGTCACGGGACCCGACACGTCCCCCGGCGCCCACAAGGGCGTGAAGGCCGGCTTCGGCTCCGAGGCAGGGTCCGCCGACGAAGGACTCGGCGCCACCGAACTCGTCACCGGCGTCGTGCTGATCGCCGGAGCGCTCGGCGCCGCCGTCGTCCTGACCCGCCGCCGCGGCGCCGACGGCAGCGCCTGACACCGGCCGGAACCAGGGGGGCCCGAGACTGCCCCTCCGCCCCGGTGTGACGAGGACCGGGGCGGAGGGGCGCCAACACACCCACGCGGAGACGGAGGAGTACGGCCGTGCAGGGGTCGAACGAAGCGGGGACGCCAGGAACGGGGACGCGCGGAACGGGGACGCCAGGAACGGGGAGGCGCGGCGCCTGGGGCGTCATAGCCGTCGTCCTCCTGGTCGGCGTGCACCTCGTGCGCGGCGGCGCGGAGGAGCTCCGCGCCGAAGGCCCCCCGCAGCCCCTCGCCGTGGCCGCCCCCGCCGGCACCCGGGCGGCCGGTACCGCGCCGGTCACCGACTCCGTACCGGATCCGCTGCCCGCCTCGCCGCCCGTACGGGTCCGCGTCCCGGCGGTCCGGATCGACGCGCCGCTCACGGAGGTCGGCCTCGACGCGGACGGCTGGATCGAGGCCCCGCCCCCCGAGGACGACCACCTCGCGGGCTGGTTCACCGGCGCGGTCACCCCCGGCGAGCGCGGCACCGCCGTCGTCGTCGGCCATGTCGACACCCCGTCCGGCCGTGCCGTCTTCTACGACCTCGGCGCCCTCGGCAAGGGCCACCGCGTGGAAGTGGTCCGCCGTGACGGCCGGACCGCCGTCTTCGCCGTGTACGGGGTCGAGGTCGTCCCCAAGGACGGCTTCCCCGCCGCACGGGTCTACGGCGACTCCGGCCTCCCCGAGCTGCGGCTCATCACCTGCGGCGGCACCTTCACACGGGAGACCGGCTACGAGGGCAACGTGGTGGTCTCGGCCCGCCTGGTCGAGATCCGCTGACACCTCTCACCCTTCCTTCCTTCTTCCTGCCACACCCCTCCTTTGTCCCCATCGGGGAAAAAGTCTGCCCGGATTCCTGCGCGACTTCTTCCCACCCCGGAACCCCGCTGCTACGTTCCTGCCGAAAGCCCGAAGGAGAGCGTGCGACGAGAGGGAGGGGCGCGTGAGACGCATGACGGCACGACCCGCCAACCGGCATCAGGCGCGACTGCTCCGCCTGCTGCGCGACGGAGGTCCCAACTCCCGTGCGCAGCTGGGTGATCAGATCGATCTCTCCCGCTCCAAGCTCGCCGTCGAGGTCGACCGCCTCCTGGAGACGGGACTCGTCGTCGCCGACGGTCTCGCCGCCTCCCGGGGCGGCCGCCGCTCCCACAACATCCGACTCGCTCCCGAACTCCGCTTCCTCGGCATCGACATCGGCGCCACCTCCATCGATGTCGCCGTCACCAACGCCGAGTTGGAGGTGCTCGGCCACCTCAACCACCCCATGGACGTCCGCGAAGGGCCCGTCGCCGTCTTCGAACAGGCCCTGTCGATGGCGGCGAAGCTCCGAGACACGGGCATCGCGGAAGGCTTCGACGGCGCCGGGATCGGCGTCCCCGGACCCGTCCGCTTCCCCGAAGGCGTCCCGGTCGCCCCGCCGATCATGCCCGGCTGGGACGGCTTCCCCGTCAGGGAGGCCCTCAGCCAGGAACTCGGCTGCCCCGTCATGGTCGACAACGACGTGAACCTCATGGCCATGGGGGAGCAGCACGCGGGAGTCGCCCGCTCCGTCGGCGACTTCCTCTGCGTCAAGATCGGCACCGGCATCGGCTGCGGCATCGTCGTCGGCGGCGAGGTCTACCGCGGGACGACGGGCAGCGCCGGCGACATCGGCCACATCCAGGTCGACCCCGACGGCCGCGCCTGCGCCTGCGGCAACACGGGTTGCCTGGAAGCCCACTTCAGCGGCGCCGCCCTGGCCCGCGACGCCGAGGACGCGGCGCGCGGCGGCAGGTCGGAGGAGCTGGCGGCCCGCCTCGCGGCAGCCGGCCGGCTCACCGCGGTCGACGTCGCGGCGGCCGCCGCCGCGGGCGACGCCACCTCGCTCGCCCTCATCCGCGAGGGCGGAAACCGGGTCGGGCAGGTCATCGCCGGACTCGTCAGCTTCTTCAACCCCGGTCTGGTGGTGATCGGCGGCGGTGTCACCGGCCTCGGTCACAACCTCCTCGCCAGTGTCCGCACCCAGGTCTACCGGCAGTCCCTGCCCCTGGCCACCGGCAACCTCCCCATCGTCCTCGGAGAGCTCGGCCAGACCGCCGGAGTGACCGGCGCGGCCCGCCTCATCAGCGACCACCTCTTCTCACCGGCGTAGCCCGTCCGCGTAGCTCGCCGACTCCCCACGGTGTGTGCCCATCGGCCCGCACCGCCGGGCCCCACCTCACCCACCCGCTCCGGCGCCACCCGTACCCGCCGAGGGGATCCCCGTCATGCCCCAAGAACAACCGCCCCTGCTCACGATGCACGGCATCACCAAGTCCTTCCCCGGCGTCCGCGCCCTCGACGGCGTCGACCTGGAAGTCGCCCCCGGCGAAGTCCACTGCCTCCTCGGCCAGAACGGCGCCGGCAAGTCCACCCTCATCAAGGTCCTCGCCGGCGCCCACCAGCCCGACGCGGGCCGGATCACCTGGAACGGCGAACCCGTCCGGCTCCGCTCCCCGAGCGCCGCCGTCCGCCTCGGCATCGCCACCATCTACCAGGAACTCGACCTCGTCGAAGGACTCTCCGTCGCCGAGAACGTCCACCTCGGCCACGAGCCCACCACCGCCGGCTTCGTCCGGGGCCGTACCGCCCGCACCGCCACCGCCGCCCTCCTCGCACGGCTCGGCCACCCCGAGATCGACCCGGACCGGCACCTCCGCGAACTCTCCGCCGCCCAGCGGCAGATCGTCTCCATGGCCCGGGCCCTCTCCCACGACGTCCGCCTCATCGTCATGGACGAACCCTCCGCCGCCCTCGACCCCGACGAGGTCGCCAACCTCTTCCGGATCGTCGCCGACCTCACCGCCGACGGGGTCGCCGTCGTCTACATCTCCCACCGACTGGAGGAGATCCGCCGCATCGGCGACCGCGTCACCGTCCTCAAGGACGGCCGGGCCGTCGCCCGCGGACTGCCCGCCACGACCCCCACCCGGGACGTCGTCGCCCTCATGACCGGCCGGGACGTCCCGTACGTCTTCCCCGAACGGCCCGTCCGCCCGCCCACCGCCGCACCCGTCCTCCAGGTCCAAGGCCTCACCAGAAAAGGCGAGTTCGATCCCGTCGACCTCGAACTCCGCCCCGGGGAGATCGTCGGCCTCGCCGGACTCGTCGGCTCCGGCCGCTCCGAGATCCTGGAGACGGTCTACGGGGCACGGCGACCCACCGCGGGACGCGTCCTCGTCGACGGCCGGCCCCTGCGCCCCGGCAGCGTCCCCGCCGCCGTCCGCGCCGGCCTCGGCCTCGCCCCCGAGGAACGCAAGGCACAGGGCCTGCTCCTCCTCGAATCCGTCACCCGCAACGTCTCCGTCTCCTCCCTCGCCCGCTTCTCCTGGGGCGGCTGGCTCGACCGCGCCGCCGAACGCGAGGCCGCCCGCGCCGCCACCCGTACGCTCTCGCTCCGCCCCGACCGGCCCGAGGCCCGCGTCCGCACCCTCTCCGGCGGCAACCAGCAGAAGGCCGTCCTCGCCCGCTGGCTGCTCCGCGGCTGCCGCGTCCTCCTCCTCGACGAACCCACCCGCGGCGTCGACGTCGGCGCCCGCGCCGAGCTCTACGCCGTCATCCGCCGACTCGCCGACGACGGCCTCGCCGTCCTCCTCGTCTCCAGCGAGGTACCCGAGGTCCTCGGCCTCGCCGACCGCGTCCTGGTCCTCCGCGAAGGCCGCGTCGTGCACACGGCGCCCGCCCGCGACCTCGACGAACACCGCGTACTCGACCTCGTGATGGAAGGGAGCCCGACCGCATGACCCTCACCACCCCGGCCAAGGCCCCGGCCGAGGAAAGCCGTTGGCGGGCACTCGGCCTCAAGGCCGACGTCCGCAACCTGTCCCTGCTCGGCGTCCTGGCCGTCCTGATCACCGTCGGCGGCCTCACCCGGCCCGCCGAGTTCCTCGCCGGCTCCAACCTCCAACTCGTCCTGACCCAGGCCTCCGTCATCGGCGTCGTCACCGTCGGCATGACCTTCGTCATCACGAGCGGAGGCATCGACCTGTCCGTCGGCGCGATCGTCGCCCTCGCCTCCGTCTGGGCCACCACCCTCGCCACCCAGGAGTTCGGCTTCGCCGGCATCCTCTTCACGGCCGTCGTCGTCGGCGTGGGCTGCGGGCTCGTGAACGGCGTCCTCATCGCCTACGGCGGCATGGTCCCCTTCATCGCCACCCTGGCCATGCTCGCCTCGGCCCGCGGCCTCGCCCTCCAGATCACCGACGGCCGCACCCAGATCGTCACCGTCGACTCCGTCCTCGACCTCGGCATCCCCGACGCCTACATCCTCGGCATCCCGCCGCTGGTCCTCGTCTTCGCCGCCGTCACCGGCGCCGGCTGGCTCCTGCTCAACCGCACCACCTTCGGCCGCCGCACGGTCGCCGTCGGCGGCAACCCCGAGGCCGCCCGCCTCGCCGGCATCGACGTCCGCCGCCAGCGCCTCCTCCTCTACGTCCTCTCCGGACTGTGCTGCGGCGTCGCCGCGTTCCTGCTGATCGTCCTCGCCGGCTCCGGACAGAACACCAACGGCAACCTGTACGAACTGGACGCCATCGCCGCCGCCATCATCGGCGGCACCCTCCTCAGCGGCGGCCGCGGCACCATCGTCGGCTCGGTCCTCGGCGTCCTCGTCTTCACCACGATCACCAACATCTTCGCCCTGAACAACCTGCAGAGCGACGTCCAGCAGATCGCCAAGGGCGCCATCATCGTCGCCGCCGTCCTCGTCCAGCGCCGCTCGGCCCGCGACGGCGACACCTGACGACCCCCCTTCCCCTCCCCGGCGCCCCCTTCCCCCTCCCTGACGCCCCCTTCCCCCCTCCCTGACGACCCCCTCCACCCCTTGCGCGCACCACCCTCTCCAGAAGGGATCCACCGCCATGCCCGAAACCAGCCGCAGACACCTCCTCCTCGGCGGCGCGGCCGTCTCCGCCGGTGCCGTCCTCACCGCCTGCACGAGCAACGAGCCCAAGAACCAGACACCCGCCGCGAGTTCCGCCCCCGCCGCAGGCGCCGACGACAAGCCCGGCACCCCCGTCACCATCGGCTTCGCAGGACCGCAGGCCGACCACGGCTGGCTCAACGCCATCAACGAGAACGCTCAGCGGCGCGCGAAGAAGTACGCCGACGTCACCCTGGAGATCACCGAGGGCTCCAACGAGACCGCCGCCCAGATCGGCCAGGTCCAGACCCTCATCAACAAGAAGGTGGACGTCCTCGTCATCCTCCCCGCCGACGGCAAGGCCCTCACCCAGGTCGGCCTCCAGGCCATGAAGGCCGGCATCCCCGTCGTCAACCTCGACCGGATCTTCGCCTCCCCGCAGGCCTACCGCTGCTGGATCGGCGGCGACAACTACGGCATGGGCCTCAACGCCGGCCGCTTCATCGGCGAACAGCTCAAGGACAAGCCGAACGCCACCGTGATCGAACTCGCCGGCATGGACAGCCTGGAACTCACCAAACAGCGCACCCAGGGCTTCGACGACGCCCTCAAGAACTACCCCAACATCCGCAAGGTCGCCCGCCAGGCCGCCGACTTCACCGTCGAGTCCGGCCAGGCCAAGATGGCCCAACTCCTCCAAGCGCAGCCGAAGTTCGACGCCCTCTGGAACCACGACGACGACCAGGGCGTCGGAGCACTCCGCGCCATCGCCCAGGCCGGCCGCAAGGACTTCCTCATGGTCGGCGGCGCCGGAGCCAAGTCCGCCATGGACGCCATCAAGGCCGACGACGGCGTCCTCAAGGCCACCGTCCTCTACCCGCCCACCATGGCCGCCTCCGCCATCGACCTCGCCCGCGCCCTCGGTCAGAAGAAGGGCATCAGCGGCATGGCCGAGCTGGAGATCCCCGCCTCGATCACCCTCTACTCGGCCGTCGTCACCAAGGAGAACGTCGACGAGTACCTGCCCACCGGCTTCAGCTGACCGGCCCCGGCGGCCCGACCGCCCCCGGGGGAGCAGGACCTCGCCGCACCACGAAACGGAGGAACCGAATGGACACGACGGAGAGCGGGGCCGCACCGCCGACGCTCGGCGTCGGCATGGTCGGCTACGCGTTCATGGGCGCCGCCCACTCACAGGGCTGGCGCACCGCGGGCCGCGCCTTCGACCTGCCGCTGCGCCCCGTCCTCGCCGCCGTCGCCGGACGCGACCCCGACGCCGTCAGGGCCGCCGCCCGCCGCCACGGCTGGGCCGCCGCCGAGACCGACTGGCGCGCCCTGATCGCCCGCGACGACGTCCAGCTCGTCGACGTCTGCACCCCGGGCGACAGCCATGCCGAGATCGCCGTCGCCGCCCTGGAGGCCGGCAAGCACGTCCTGTGCGAGAAACCGCTCGCCAACTCGGTCGCCGAGGCCGAGACGATGGCCGCGGCCGCCGCGGCCGCCGCCGCCCGCGGCCAGATCGCCATGGTCGGCTTCAACTACCGCCGGGTGCCGGCCCTTTCGTACGCCCGGCAGCTCGTCGCGGACGGCCGCCTCGGCGAGCTGCGGCACGTCCGCGTCACCTACCTCCAGGACTGGCTCGTCGACCGTGGCTTCCCGCTGACCTGGCGCCTGGAACGCGAACACGCAGGCTCGGGCGCCCTCGGGGACCTCGGCGCGCACGCCGTCGACCTCGCCCAGTACCTGGTGGGGGAGCCGCTCGTCGGGGTGTCGGCGCTCACCGAGACCTTCGTACGGAAGCGTCCCCTGCTCGCGGGCGCCGCCGCGGGCGGCCTCGCCGGGGGAGCGGGCTCGGAGGCGTACGGGCAGGTCACGGTCGACGACGCGGCCCTGTTCACCGGGCGACTCGCCTCCGGGGCGCTCGCCTCCTTCGAGGCCACCCGGATGGCGGCCGGCCGCAAGAACGCGCTGCGGCTGGAGCTCAACGGCGAGAAGGGCTCACTCGCCTTCGACCTGGAACGGCTCAACGAATTGTCCTTCCACGACCACACCGAGCCCGCCGTCTCCGCCGGCTTCCGCCGCATCCTCGTGACCGAACCCGACCACCCGTACCTGGAGGGCTGGTGGCCCCCCGGTCACGGACTCGGCTACGAGCACACCTTCGCCCACCAGGCCCGCGACCTGGTCCTCGCCATCGCGAGCGGCACCGCCCCCGCACCTTCCTTCGCGGACGGCCTCCAGGTCCAGCGGGTCCTGGCAGCGGTGGAGGACAGCGCCCGGAACAACGCCGTCTACACCCCCGTACCCGCCCCCGTACTCACATCCCTGCCCACGCCCCTGCCCGCACCCGCATCGAGCTAGGAGGTGCCCGACCGTGCCCCGACCCTTCACGCTGTTCACCGGCCAATGGGCCGACCTGCCCCTGGAGGAGGTCTGCCGGCTCGCCCGCGACTTCGGCTACGACGGACTCGAACTCGCCTGCTGGGGCGATCACTTCGAAGTCGACAAAGCCCTCGCCGACCCCGCGTACGTCAAGGGCAGGCGCGAACTACTCGACGCGTACGGGCTGAAGTGCTGGGCGATCTCCAACCACCTGGTGGGGCAGGCCGTCTGTGACCATCCGATCGACGAACGCCACCAGGCGATCGTGCCCGCCCGGATCTGGGGCGACGGCGACGCCGAGGGTGTACGGCGGCGGGCGGCGCGCGAACTCGCCGACACCGCGCGGGCCGCGGCGGCCCTCGGTGTCGACACCGTCATCGGCTTCACCGGCTCCTCCATCTGGCACCTCGTGGCGATGTTTCCGCCGGTGCCCGAGCGCATGATCGAGCGCGGCTTCGAGGACTTCGCGGAGCGCTGGAACCCGATCCTCGACGTCTTCGACGCCGAAGGCGTGCGCTTCGCCCACGAGGTCCACCCCAGCGAGATCGCCTACGACTACTGGACCACCCAGCGAGCCCTGGAGGCCGTCGACCGCCGCCCGGCCTTCGGGCTCAACTTCGACCCGAGCCACTTCGTGTGGCAGGACCTCGACCCCGTCGGCTTCCTGTGGGACTTCCGCGACCGGATCTACCACGTCGACTGCAAGGAGGCCCGCAAGCGCCTCGACGGCCGCAACGGGCGGCTCGGCTCCCACCTGCCCTGGGGCGACCCGCGGCGCGGCTGGGACTTCGTCTCCGCCGGGCACGGCGACGTGCCCTGGGAGGACGTCTTCCGGATGCTCCGGTCGATCGGCTACGCGGGGCCCGTCTCGGTGGAGTGGGAGGACGCCGGAATGGACCGCCTGACCGGGGCCCCCGAGGCACTCGCCCACCTCAAGCGGTACGACTTCGACCCGCCCGCCGCCTCCTTCGACGCGGCCTTCGGGAACGCCGACTGAACTGAACGCGCAGGTCCACGCCCGGCGGCGACACCGCCGCCGGGCCGGGCCGTGCTGCCCGCACACGCCTTTGTCCACTGGCGGGAGAAAGTTCACGCCTCCTCGTGCACAAGGGCTTTGCGACCCGGACGAACACCGCTACGGTCCCAGACGTACCTGATGTGTACATGACGTAACGCGACGTGAATGTCGACCCGGACGGCGTGACGGCGCACGCCCACCCCCGGACACCACGGCACCCACCCCTCCCCGCGCCCCCAACGGCACGGAGAACCCCGTACGACCGGCCCCCCTTCCCGGAGGACACTCGTGCACACACAACGACGGCCCCGCACCAGGACCCCGCTCGCCGGACGCCCCCTCTTGGGGAAGCCCCTCGCCCTGCTCACCGGCGGCCTGCTCGCCCTCACCGCCCTCACCCTCGGCGCCCCCACCGGCCACGCCGCCGACACGGACACCACCACTTCCGCCTCGGCTGCCGCTGCCGCTGCCGAGGACTTCCAGCAGGTCACCCTCGCCAAGGGCGCCGCAGAAGTCGGCGAACCCATGTCCCTCGCCGTACTCCCCGACCGCAGCGTCCTGCACACCTCCCGCAACGGCGAACTCCGCCGCACCGACGCCGCCGGCAACACCACCGTCATCGGCACCGTCCCCGTCTACTCCCACGACGAAGAGGGCCTCCAAGGCATCGGCCTCGACCCGGACTTCGCCCGCAACCACGCCATCTACCTCTACTACGCCCCACCCCTCACCACCCCCGCCGGCGACGCCCCCAACGACGGCACCCCCGCCGAGCTCGCGAAGTTCGACGGCGTCAACCGCCTCTCCCGCTTCACCCTGAAAGCCGACCTCACCCTCGACAACGCCAGCGAGAAGAAGGTCATCGACATCCCCGCCACCCGCGGCATCTGCTGCCACGTCGGCGGAGACATCGACTTCGACGCCCAGGGCAACCTCTACCTGTCGACCGGCGACGACTCCAACCCCTTCGCCTCCGACGGCTTCACCCCCATCGACGAACGCCCCGGCCGCAACCCCGCGTTCGACGCCCGCCGCACCTCCGGCAACACCAACGACCTCCGCGGCAAGATCCTCCGTATCAAGGTCGCCGACGACGGCACGTACACCGTCCCCGCCGGCAACCTCTTCGCCCCGGGCACCGACAAGACCAGGCCCGAGATCTACGCCATGGGCTTCCGCAACCCTTTCCGCTTCAGCGTCGACAAGGCCACCGGCATCCTCTACGTCGGCGACTACGGCCCCGACGCCGGCGCCGCCGACCCCGCCCGCGGCCCCGCCGGACAGGTCGAGTTCGCCCGTGTCACCAAGCCCGCAAACTTCGGCTGGCCCTTCTGCACCGGCGACAACGAGCCCTACGTCGACTACGACTTCGCCACCGGCACCTCCGGCGCCACCTTCGACTGCGGAGCCCTCAAGAACGACTCGCCGCACAACACCGGCCTCGTCGACCTGCCCCCCGCCGAACCCGCCTGGATCCCCTACAACGGCGACTCCGTACCCGAGTTCGGCACCGGCTCCGAATCACCCATGGGCGGCCCCGTCTACCGGTACGACCCCGCCAACACCTCCCCGGTGAAGTTCCCCGAGGCCTACGACGGCGACTTCTTCGCCGGCGAGTTCGGCCGCCGCTGGATCAAGCGCGTCGACCAGAACACCGACGGCACCGTCCAGTCCATCAACCCCGTGCCCTGGACCGGCACCCAGATCATGGACATGGCCTTCGGGCCCGACGGAGCCCTCTACGTCCTCGACTACGGAACCGCCTGGTTCGGCGGCGACGACAACTCCGGCCTCTACCGCATCGAAAACGCCACCGGAGGCCGCTCACCCGTCGCCGAAGCGACCGCGAACAAGACCTCCGGCACCGCACCCCTCAAGGTCGCCTTCTCCTCCGCCGGAACCACCGACGCCGACGGCGAACCCCTCACCTACACCTGGGACTTCGGCGACGGCACCACCGCCACCACCGCCAACCCCACCCACACCTACCGCACAAACGGCACCTACACCGCCACCGTCACCGCCCACGACCCCACCGGCCGCACCGGATCCGCCTCCGCCCACATCGTCGTCGGCAACACCGCACCCAAGGTCGACCTCCAACTCCCCGCAGAAGGA
Organism: Streptomyces sp. NBC_01255; assembly: GCF_036226445.1. Classification (NCBI taxonomy): domain Bacteria; kingdom Bacillati; phylum Actinomycetota; class Actinomycetes; order Kitasatosporales; family Streptomycetaceae; genus Streptomyces; species Streptomyces sp. NBC_01255. The sequence continues at coordinate 1,619,380 of NZ_CP108474.1, read as the reverse complement.
GCCCTCTTCGCCTTCGGCGACGAAGTCCCCTTCAAGGTGACCGTCACCGACCCCGAAGACGCCGCCACAGGCCCCATCGACTGCGCCAAGATCAAGGTCACCTACGTCCTCGGCCACGACAGCCACGGCCACCCCGTCACCTCCGCCAACGGCTGCACCGGCACCATCAAGACCTCCGCCGACGGCGGCCACGACGACGACGCCAACATCTTCGCCGTCTTCACCGCCGAGTACACCGACGGCGGAGGCGGCGGACAAGCCGCCCTCACCGGCCGCGACCAGGCCAAACTCCAGCCCCGCCACCGCCAGGCCGAACACTTCGACAGCCAGGACGGCATCCGCACCTACGACAAGACCCAGGCCAACGGCGGCCGCACCGTCGGCGACATCAACGACGGCGACTGGATCGCCTTCACCCCGTACAACCTCACCGGCGCCACCGAACTCACCGCCCGCGTCTCCTCCGGCGGCACCGGCGGCTACCTCGAAGTCCGCACCGGCTCACCCACCGGCCCCCTCCTCGGCTCCACCACCGTCCCCGTCACCGGCAGCTGGGAGACCTTCCAGGACGTCGACGTCCCCCTCCGCGCCGTACCCCGCAAGACCACCCAGCTCTACCTCGTCTTCAAGGGCGGCACCGGCGCGCTCTACGACCTCGACGACTTCACCATCTCCAGCACCCCCGCCGACCGCACCGCCAAACGCGTCCTCGTCTTCTCCAAGACCGCCGGCTTCCGCCACGACTCCATCCCCACCGGCATCACCGCCCTCAAGGAACTCGGCGCCGCACACGGCATCACCGTCGACGCCACCGAAGAACCACGCCAGTTCACCACCAACAACCTCGCCCGCTACGACGCCGTCGTCTTCCTCTCCACCACCGGCGACGTCCTCGACACCGACCAGCAGACCGCCTTCGAGAACTACGTCTCCCAAGGCGGCGGCTACCTCGGCGTCCACGCCGCCGCCGACACCGAATACGACTGGAGCTTCTACGGCGGCCTCGTCGGCGCACACTTCCAGTCCCACCCCCAGATCCAGCCCGCCACCGTACGCGTCGAAGACCACACCCACCCCGCCACCGCCCACCTCGACGGCCCCTGGCAGCGCACCGACGAGTGGTACAACTACCGCACCAACCCCCGCGGTCAGGCCCGCATCCTCGCCACCCTCGACGAGACCACCTACCAGGGCGGCACCATGAAGGGCGACCACCCCATCGCCTGGTGCCAGAGCTACGGCGGCGGCCGCTCCTTCTACACCGGCGGCGGCCACACCAAGGAGTCGTACGCCGAACCCGCCTTCCGACAGCACCTGTCGGGCGGACTCCAGTACGCCACCGGCCAGGTCAAGGCCGACTGCCGACCCCAGACCGGAAGCCGCAGCCTCTTCAACGGCGCGACCACCGAAGGCTGGAAGCAGGCCGGACCCGGCGCCTTCGACGTCACCGACGGCGAACTCCGTACCACCGGCGGCATGGGCCTCCTCTGGTACCAGGCCAAGGAATTCCGGTCGTACTCCCTCACCCTCGACTGGAAACTCACCGGCGACGACAACTCCGGCATCTTCGTCGGATTCCCCGCCTCCGACGACCCCTGGTCGGCCGTGAACAACGGCTACGAGATCCAGATCGACGCCACCGACACCGCCGACCGCACCACCGGAGCCGTCTACGGCTTCAAGTCGGCCAACCTCACCGCCCGCGACCGCGTCCTCCGCCCGCCCGGCCAGTGGAACACGTACGAGATCCGCGTCCAGGGCGAACGCCTCCAGGTCATCCTCAACGGCGTCAAGATCAACGACTTCACCAACACCGACCCCGCCCGCTCCCTCACCACCGGCCACATCGGCATCCAGAACCACGGAGCCGCGGACCGGGCGGCCTTCCGCAACATCCAGATCAGGGAGCTCTCCTCCTGACCGCCCTCTGACCACCCCCACCGGACGACGGTGGGCGGGGCCGCCGTACCCGCCCACCGTCCCCCACCCCACACACCACCCCCGCAGGACGAGCAGGGAGGCCGTCGACATGCCCACCGGACACCGCACGGGAATCTGGCTCATCGGCGCGCGAGGATCCGTCGCCACCACCACCGTGGCCGGCTGCGCCGCCCTCGTCGCCGGACTCCACCCACCCACCGGCATGGCCACCGAGACACCCGACCTCGCCGACGCCGGCCTCCCACCACTCGCCACACTCGTCTTCGGCGGCCACGACACCACCGACTTCCCCCTCCCCAAACGGGCCGAACAGCTCACCACCGCCGGAGTCCTCCCGTACGGCCTGGCGAGCGCCGTCACCGCCGAACTCGAAGCCGCCGACCGGGAGATCCGCCCCGGCGGCCCCCTCCCCGGCGACACCCGCACCGACGAACAGCTCGTCACCGCCTTCACCGCCGACCTGACGGACTTCCGGGAACGCATTGGCCTGGACCGCGTCGTGGTCGTCAATGTGGCCTCCACGGAGCCGGCGTCGGGGGGCGTCGGGCTCCCACCCAGCAGCCTCTACGCCGCCGCCGCGCTCCGCGCGGGCTGCCCGTACGTCAACTTCACCCCGTCCACCGGACTCCGCCACCCCGCACTCGCCGCACCGCTCGCGGCGAGCGGACTGCCCCACGCCGGTCGCGACGGCAAGACCGGACAGACCCTCCTGCGGGCCGTCCTCGCCCCGATGTTCCTCCAGCGCGCCCTGACCGTACGCGCCTGGTCCGGCAGCAACCTCCTCGGCGGCGGCGACGGAGCGGCCCTCGCCGACCCGGCGGCCGCCGCCGCCAAGAACGCCGGGAAGGAACGCGTCCTCACCGACACCCTCGGCGGCGCGGTCGAAGGACAGGTCCACATCGACGACGTCCCCGCCCTGGGGGAGTGGAAGACCGCCTGGGACCACATCGCCTTCGACGGCTTCCTCGGCACCCGCATGATCCTCCAGACCCTCTGGCAGGGCTGCGACTCCGCCCTCGCCGCACCCCTCGTCCTGGACCTCGCCCGCCTCACCGCCCGCGCCCACGAGAGGGGCCTCACCGGCTCCCTCGACGACCTCGCCTTCTACTTCAAGGACCCCGAAGGCACCCCTCCCGCCTCCCTCGCGGCCCAGTACACCCGCCTCGTCAGCTTCGGCAGGACCCTGAGCACGACACACGCCACGGACACGCCCCCACCCGGACAAGAGCCGACGCCCGAAGCAGCCCCGACGCCAGGGGTACGACGATGACGACCCGCGCGACCGGCGGCCCGAGGGCCTGGGCGGAACTCCTCCGCGTCTCGGCGCTTGCCTCCGTACCCGGCGACGTCCTCGCCGGGGCGGCCGCCGCCGGCTCGCGCCCCGGGCGCGGCACGCTGTGGGCGATCGCCGCGTCCCTCTGCCTGTACGAGGCGGGCATGGCACTCAACGACTGGGCCGACCGCGACGAGGACGCCGCCGAACGCCCGCACCGCCCGCTGCCCTCAGGCCGCATCACCCCCGCCGCCGCCCTCGCGGCCTCGGCCGCCCTGACGGCGACCGGCCTCGGCCTCGCCTCCCGCGCCAGCCGCCCGGCCCTCGCGGTCGCCACCGCCCTCGCCACCACCGTCTGGGTCTACGACCTCGGCCTCAAGCACACTCCGGCGGGCCCGGCCACGATGGCGACCGCCCGAGCCCTCGACCTCCTCCTCGGCGCCACGGCCACCACCGACCCGCCGCGCCGCGCCCTCCGCTCGCTCCCCGCCGCTCTGCCCGCCGCCGCTCTCCTCGGCGCCCACACCTACGCCGTCACCGCCGTCTCCCGCCACGAGACCCACGGCGGCTCGACCCGCACCCCGCTCGCGGCGCTCGCCGTGACCCTGGCGGTGGCCGGGACGGTATCGAGCCGCGCGAAACAATCCCCTCCCTCCGGGGCCCCCGCCCCCCGCCCCCGCCCCACCCTCCCCCCTCCCCGCCTCGGCCCCCTCCTCGCCCTGGCCTACGCCCGCACCCCCGCCACCCACCTCCTGCATGCGGCGCTCAACCCCTCCGCGGCGCTCACCGAGCGGGCCGTCGGCGGCGGGATACGGGCGACGATCCCGCTCCAGGCCGCGCTGGCCGCCCGCGCCGGAGCCCCCGGCACGGCGCTCGGGCTCCTCGGGCTCGTCCCGCTCGCCCGCGCCCTCGCCCGGAAGGTGAGCCCCACATGAGCACCGCCCCCCACCCCGGGCCCCGCCCCACACCCCGCCTCAGGCTCGGCTACGGCACCAACGGCCTCACCGACCTGCGGCTCGACGAGGCCCTCGGCCTCCTCGCCGACCTCGGCTACGACGGCGTCGGCCTGACCCTCGACCACATGCACCTCGACCCGCTCGCGCCCGACCTGGCCGCCCACACCGCCCGGGTCGGCCGGCGACTGGCCGCCCTCGGACTCGGTGTCACCGTCGAGACCGGCGCCCGCTACGTCCTCGACCCCCGCCGCAAACACGGACCGTCGCTGCTCGACGCGGACCCCCAGGACCGGGCCGCCCGCACCCGGCTGCTGCTCCGGGCCGTCAGGGTCGCGGCCGACCTCGGCGCACACGCCGTGCACTGCTTCAGCGGCACCGTCCCCGCGGACACCTCACCCGACGAGGCCTGGAAGCGGCTCACCACCTCCCTCACACCCGTCCTGGAAGCCGCAGACGCCGCCCGCGTCCCCCTCGCCGTCGAACCCGAACCGGGTCACCTCCTCGCCACCCTCGACGACTTCCACCACCTGCGCGGACTCCTCGGAGCACCCCCACCCACCGTCCTGGGCCTCACCCTCGACATCGGCCACTGCCAGTGCCTCGAACCCCTCCCTCCCGCCGACTGCGTACGGGCCGCCGCCCCCTGGGTGCACCACGTCCAGATCGAGGACATGCGCCGCGGTGTCCACGAACACCTGCCGTTCGGCGACGGAGACATCGACTTCCCGCCCGTCCTCGCCGCTCTCGCCGACCTCACCACCGCCGGCTACACCGGGCTCACCGTCGTCGAACTGCCCCGGCACTCCCACGCCGGCCCCGAAATCGCCCGCACCGCCCTCTCCTTCCTGCGGCAGGAGGCCCCGGAATGCTGACCGGCACCGCCCGCACCTGGCTGGACTCGGCACTCACCGAAGCCGCCGCCCGCACCCCCGACTGGGAATCGCACTTCGTCGCCGCCGGACGCCACTGCGGCCACACCCACGCGGACTCCGCCCGCACCCTCCTCCTCCGGACGGCCGCCGCCGACGCCGCCACACTCACCCGCCTCTACCACCACGGCGCCGCCGCCGAGCGCCGCGCCGTCCTCCTCGCCCTCCCCTCCCTCGTCCCCGGCCCCGAGGCCGTACCCCTCGTCGAGGACGCCCTGCGCACCCACGACACCACCCTCATCGCCGCCGCCCTCGGCCCCTACGCCGCCACCCACCTCACCCCCCACACCTGGCGCCACGCCCTGCTGAAATGCCTCTTCACCGGCGTCCCCGTCACCGCCGTCGCCGGCCTCGCCGAGCGCTCCGCCGGAGACACCGAACTCGCCCGGATGCTCGCCGCCCACGCCGCCGAGCTCACCGCCGCGGGCCGCCCCCTCCCCGCCGACCTGCCCCACGTCCTCGCCCTCACCGCCACCGCACCCGTCGAGGAGTCCTGATGCGCGTCTTCGACCCCCACATCCACATGACCTCGCGCACCACGGACGACTACCAGGCGATGCGCGACGCCGGCGTCCGCGCCCTCGTCGAACCCTCCTTCTGGCTCGGCCAGCCCCGCACCTCGCCCGCCTCCTTCCTCGACTACTTCGACTCGCTCCTCGGCTGGGAACCCTTCCGCGCCGCCCAGTACGGCATCACCCACCACTGCGCCCTCGCCCTCAACCCCAAGGAGGCCAACGACCCCCGCTGCACCCCCGTCCTCGACGACCTGCCCCGCTACCTCGCCAAGGACGGTGTCGTCGCCGTCGGCGAGATCGGCTACGACTCCCTGACGCCGGCCGAGGACACCGCCCTCGCCGCCCAGCTCCAGCTGGCCGCCGACCAAGGCCTGCCCGCCCTCGTCCACACCCCGCACCGCGACAAGCTCACCGGCCTGCGCCGCACCATCGACGTCGTCCGCGAGTCCGCGCTCGCCCCCGACCGCGTCCTCCTCGACCACCTCAACGAGACCACCGTCAAGGAGGCCGCCGACAGCGGCGCCTGGCTCGGCTTCTCCGTCTACCCCGACACCAAGATGGACGTGGACCGGATGGTCGCGATCCTCCGGAACCACGGGACCGCGCGGGTCCTCGTGAACTCGGCAGCCGACTGGGGCAGGAGCGACCCCCTCAAGACCCGTGCCGTCGGCGACGCCATGCTCGCCGCCGGATTCACCGACGACGACGTCGACCGGGTCCTCTGGCGCAACCCCGTCGCCTTCTACGGACTCAGCGGGCGCCTCCGGCTCGACCTCCCCTCCCCACAGGGCCTGCACGAGGGCAACTCCCTCCTCCGCGGCGGGGAATGAGGCACCCCGCATGCGCTTCCGGCACCCCGACGGCTCCACCGTCCACCTCGCGTACTGCACCAACGTCCACCCGGCCGAGACCCTCGACGGCGTCCTCGCCCAGCTCCGCGACCACTGCGAGCCCGTCCGCCGCCGCCTCGGCCGCGATCGTCTCGGCATCGGCCTCTGGCTCGCACGCGCCGCCGCCCACACCCTGACCACCGACCCGGCCTCGCTCCGCGCCCTGCGCGCCGAACTCGACCGCCGCGGCCTCGAAGTGGTCACCCTGAACGGCTTCCCCTACGAGGGCTTCGGCGCCGACGAGGTCAAGCACCGGGTCTACCAGCCCGACTGGACCCGTCCCGAACGCCTCGCCCACACCACCGACCTGGCCCGGCTCCTCGCCGCGCTCCTCCCCGAGGACGTCAGCGAGGGATCCGTCTCCACCCTGCCCCTCGCCTGGCGCACCCCCTTCGGCACCCGCGCGGCCGCCACCGCCCGCACCGCCCTGGCCACGCTCGCCACCCGCCTCGACGCACTCGAGGAGCTCACCGGACGAAGCATCCGGATCGGCCTCGAACCGGAACCCGGCTGCACCGTCGAAACGGTCGCCGACGCCGTCGCCGCGCTCAGCGGCGTACCGCGCGCCCGCATCGGCGTCTGCCTCGACACCTGCCACCTCGCGACCTCCTTCGAAGACCCACGCACCGCCCTCGACGCGCTCACCGCCGCCGGAATCGCCGTCCCCAAGGCGCAGCTCTCCGCCGCGCTCCACGCCGAACACCCGCACCTCCCCGAGGTCAGGGCCGCGCTCGGTGCCTTCGCCGAACCCCGCTTCCTCCACCAGACCCGTACGAGGACCGCCGCCGGCCTGCGGGGCACCGACGACCTCCCCGAAGCCCTCGCCACCCCCGGCGCGGGCCCCGGCCCCGGCGCCGGCCTTCCCGACGCGACGCCCTGGCGCGCCCACTTCCACGTCCCCCTCCACGCCCCACCCGCCCCTCCGCTCGACTCCACGCTTCCCGTCCTCCAGGAGACCCTCGGCCTCCTCGTCGGCGGACCCCACCCGCTCACCCGTCACCTGGAGGTCGAGACCTACACCTGGCAGGCCCTCCCTGCCGACCGTCGCCCCCGTACCCGCGCCCGGCTCGCGGACGGCATCGCCGCCGAACTGACCCTGGCCCGCGACCTGCTGACCGACCTCGGCCTCAAGGAACTGCCGTGAGCCACTCCACTGACCCCACCCCCCTCCTGGTGCTCGACGTCGTCGGCCTCACCCCACGGCTCCTCCACCACATGCCCCACCTCGCCGCCCTCGCCCGGGCCGGTTCCCAGGCGCCGCTCTCCACCGTCCTGCCCGCCGTCACCTGCACCGCCCAGACCACCTTCCTCACCGGCACCCTCCCCGCCGAACACGGCATCGTCGGCAACGGCTGGTACTTCCGCGAACTCGGCGACGTCCTGCTCTGGCGCCAGCACAACGGCCTCGTCTCCGGCGACCGCCTCTGGGACGCGGCCCGCCGCGCCCACCCCGACTACACCGTCGCCAACATCTGCTGGTGGTACGCCATGGGTGCCGACACCGACATCACCGTCACCCCCCGCCCCGTCTACTACGCCGACGGCCGCAAGGAACCCGACTGCTACACCCGGCCCCCGGCCCTCCACGACGAACTCACCGAGGAACTGGGCACCTTCCCCCTCTTCCACTTCTGGGGTCCGGGCGCCGACCTCGTCTCCAGCCGGTGGATCATCGACGCCACCCGCCACATCCTCCGCACCCGCCGCCCCGACCTCGCTCTCTGCTACCTCCCGCACCTCGACTACGACCTCCAGCGCTACGGCCCCGACGACCCGCGCTCCTTCCGGGCCGCCGCGGCCCTCGACACCGCCCTCGCCCCGCTCCTCGCCGACGCCCGCGCCGAAGGACGCACGGTCGTCGCCCTCTCCGAGTACGGCATCACCCGGGTGAACAGGCCCGTCGACATCAATCGCGCCCTGCGCCGCGCCGGGCTCCTGGAGGTCCACACCCAGGACGGCATGGAGTACCTGGACCCCATGACCTCCCGTGCGTTCGCCGTCGCCGACCACCAGATCGCGCACGTCTACGTCCGCCGCCCCGAGGACCTGCCCACGGTCCGGGACGTCCTCCTGGACCTTCCCGGCGTCGAATCGCTCCTCGACGACGAGGGGAAGAAGGAACACGGCCTCGACCACCCGCGCTCCGGCGAACTCGTCGCCCTCGCCGAGCCCGACGCCTGGTTCACGTACTACTACTGGCTCGACGACGCCCGCGCGCCCGACTTCGCCCGGCTCGTCGAGATCCACCGCAAGCCCGGCTACGACCCCGCCGAACTCTTCATGGACCCGCTCGATCCGTACGTACGGCTCAAGGCGGCCAGGGAGGTCGCCCGCAAGAAGCTCGGCATGCGCTACCGGCTCGCGGTGGTGCCCCTCGACCCCTCACCTATTCGCGGCAGCCATGGCCGCCTCCCCACGAGCGATGACGAAGGTCCGCTCATTCTGTGCTCCACCCCCCGCGCCGTAAGCGGCCGCGTCGCGGCCACCGATGTGAAGTCCCTGCTGCTCCGACTGGCCGGACTCGCGTGAGGAGCCGACCTGAATCCAGTGAAGCAGCCGCCACCGACACCCGAGGAGTTGTCCACAGATGAATCTCAGCCGCCGTACGGAAGCCGCCGACCCCGAGCTCACCCACCGGCTCAGCAGGCGCAACATGCTCGGCGTCGCCGCCGGCGCGACCGCCGCCGCCCTGCTGGGCGCGGCAGCCACCCCCGCCGCGGCCACCCCCGCGGCCCCTGCCGCCGAACCCCAGGGCAAGGGCCACGGCAGGCCGGTTCTGCCTCCCGGCCGCCTCGGCATCCAGCTCTACTCGCTGCGCGACAAGATCGCCGCCCTCGGATTCGCCGCGGTCTTCGCCGAGCTCCAGAGGTTCGGCTACGACGAGGTCGAGTACGCCGGCTACACCCAGGGCACCGGCGGCCCCCTCACACTCGCCCAACTCAAGCGCCTCACCCGTGACCACGGGCTGCGCGGCATCGGAAGCCACGTCGGCTACTACGCGAGCGACCCCGGCGCCTACACCTTCGCCCAGAACCTCGACCGGGTCCTCGACGACGCGGCAGCCCTCGGCCTGCCCCACATCGGCACCGCGTCCGGCCCCTGGCGCTACGGCGCCACCGTCGACGGCTGGAAGCGCTGCGCAGAGGAGTTCAACCGGTACGGCGCCGCGGCACGGAAGCGCGGCATGAAGTTCTACCAGCACAACCACTCAGAGGAGTTCTCCTTCGCCACCGACCGCCCCGACGTGCGGCTCTACGACGTCCTCCTCGCCGAGACCGACCCGGACCTCGTCCACCTGGAGATGGACGTCTTCTGGGCGTACGTGGGCCAGTACCGCTACTCGACGCGTCCGGACGGCACCCCCGCCCCCTTCGACCCGCTCGACTACGTCCTTGCCCAGCCACACCGCTACCCGCTGTTCCACGTCAAGGACGGCGACCGCGACGACTCCGCCGTTCCCTACGGTTACCGCATGACCGACGTCGGGGACGGGGACATCGACTACCGGCGCTTCATCTCGGCGGTCAACCGCACCCACCACGGCAGGCACGCCCACCACTGGCAGGCCGAGCGCGACAACCCGGTCGACTCGCTCGACTTCGCCCGCAGGTCCAGTGCCCACCTCCACTCCCTGCGCGAGAAGGGCCGCTGACCCACCCCTCGGGCCCCTCACAGGGGGGCCCGAGGCCGCCCGCCCACCCCTTGTACATCGCTGAACACACACTGTGCACACCACCGGGCAGTCCGGTCTGGATCATGGAGATTCCGACTGCTCCACGCCGCTGACCACGGAAAACCCTGGTGAAGGGCACCCCAAACCCCTGGTAGAGTTATCTCTGTCGCCGCGAGGGAAACCCCGAAGCGACAGACACCTTGTCCGGGTGGCGGAATGGCAGACGCGCTAGCTTGAGGTGCTAGTGCCCTTTATCGGGCGTGGGGGTTCAAGTCCCCCCTCGGACACCGAAGAGAAATGCCGGTCGATCTCGAATCGACCGGCACTTCTCGTTTTCCACAGGCCGGGCGAGCGGCCGGGACGCCCGATGGCGCCCGGCGCCTATCCTGGGGGAGTGATCGAGAACCTTCCCCCGTGTCCCCAGTGCTCCAGCGAGTACACGTACGAGATGAACAACCTGGTGGTGTGCCCGGAGTGCGGCCACGAGTGGGTTCCGGCCACCGACGGCGCGACGGACGGTGACGGTACGGACGCGGCCGGCGAGCGCGTGATCAAGGACGCCGTCGGCAACGTGCTCACCGACGGCGACACGGTGACCGTCGTGAAGGCTCTCAAGGTCAAGGGCAACCCGTCGGGCATCAAGGCGGGCACCAAGGTACGCAACATCCGCCTGGTCGACGGCGTCGACGGCCATGACATCGACTGCAGGATCGACGGCTTCGGCGCGATGCAGCTCAAGTCCAGCGTGGTCAAGAAGGCCTGAAGCCAGGCCGTCGCGGCGGCGACGGCTCGGTATGCGGGGGACCGGGCGGGTGCCTTCGAAAGGGGCGGGCGGGGTGACGCCACGGAAGCGCCCACACCGTCCGCCCCGCGGACATCTCCTTCCAGGAGACCACCCCCACCCCTTCTGGGGTGGAGCGATCCCCTGACAGGCCGGGCGACCCCGGTGGCGGTTATCGCTTCCGGGCCACCACCAGGCGGCAGTGGGGGCTGTCGTCCTCTCGTCTGCCCAGGGGCTCGATCGGGATCAGGGAGACCTCGAAGCCTGCTTCTTCCAGGCGGGTGCGGACGTCCGCGAGGCGGAAGGTGCGGTAGTACATGACGAACCTCGGGCGCCACAGGGCGTTCCGGACGCGCATCGTGGCGTCGAAGCCCCACAGCGTCCAGTAGAGGCGCGAGCCGACCCGGGGTGGGGCCGGGAGGGGGAAGGAGAAGGTGCCGCCGGGGCGGAGTGAGGCGTGGACCTGGGTGAAGAGGGTGCGCTGGTCGTCCGGGACGAAGTGGCCGAAGGCGCCGAAGCTGACGGCCAGGTCGAAGACCGGGGCGAACGGCAGGGCCAGGGCGTCCGAGCGGACCAGGGTGGCCGTGGGGTGGGCGCGGCGGGCCCGGGTCAGCATGCCCGTACTGAAGTCGACGCCCGTGACGCGGCCCGCGCACACGGAGCGGAGGACGCCGAGTCCGGCGCCGGTGCCGCAGCAGACGTCGAGCCCCGAGTCGAAGGGGCCGAGCTCCTCCAGGGTGTCGGCCACTGCGCTCAGGAGGCGGTCGGAGGTGCGGAAAGGAGTCGCGTCGAACTTGTTCGCGAGCAGGTCGTAACCGTGCTCGACCGAGGAGAGGGCCTGGACGGTCAGCTCGCGGAGGCTGGGGCCCTGCGGGGTGAACATGGTTCCGAGCCTATGCGGTCATCGCCCCTGAGCGTCAGAGCGCACTGCGTACGGGGGGCGCCGGGGGCACGGACCAGGCCGGGGCGATTCCCGTCAGCTGGCAGGCGAGCAGGTACAGGGGGATCGGCGGTGTGTAGGGGGAGGTGCCGTCGGGGTGGTGGACGAGGCGGGGGCCGCGGTCCGGGACCTCGGCGCCCGGTGCGTAGCAGGCGGGCAGCGGCCAGGTCAGGTCCAGGTCGGAGCCGGCCGGGACGAGCCACCACCACCAGTCGGTGTCGGCGTAGACGCAGCCCTTGGCGGGGAGGCGGGAGAGGATCTTGAAGCCGAAGCGGGCCGGGACGCCGACGGCGTCGCAGCCGAGGCCCGTGTACAGGCCGGCGGGGACGGTCAGGCGGGTCGCGCCGAGTTCCGGGGAGTCGAGGGTGCCGGAGCCGGGCGACGTGGAGCCGAGTGTCCTGCCGTGCGGTCCCCTGGGCTCCGAGGCGCCGCCCTGGCGCGGGACGGTCGGGTTCTCCGGGGGCCTGCGGGCCGACCGGGGGATCAGGAGGGTGGCCACCGACCTCAGCACGGTTCCCCCATGCCGTGGGCGAGCTCCGCCCAGACGATCTGCGCCGTGCCGTGCCCGGTGCGGTCGGCGCCCCAGGCGGTGCACAGCGCGTCGACTATGAGGAGTCCGCGGCCGCGTTCGTCCTCGCCGCAGTCGCGCATCCGCGGCCCCGCAGGCCCGCCCTCGTCGCGTACCGCTATGCGCAAGGTGTCCTCGCCCTCGCGGAGTTCGCAGATCACCCGGTTGCTCGCGGTGTGGACGACGGCGTTGGTGACGAGTTCGGAGACGACCAGGGCGACCGTGTCGCGTATGCCGGGGCCGCAGCCCCACAGAATGAGCCGCTCCTCCGCGAGGCGGCGGGCCCGCGCCACCGAGGCGGTCAGGGCGGGGAGCTCGAACGCGAAGCGGCGTACGTCGTCGGTGCGGATACCGGTATCGGTCAGGGGTTCCGGGCGCTGGGCCATGACTCGAGGGCTCATGAGACCTGAAGGCTGCGCGTTACCAGAAGCCACGACCGGTTCCTCACAACAGTGGGCAGGACTGCCGTACGGCGCTGCCCCCGTGGCGCGGTGGCGCACGACGGCAGCGTGTACTGGTTCACCGGAACACTGTCCTCCTGACTCGGACACTTGGCAAGTGGCACTCTGAAAATTGCAGAGTGCCGTGTTCTCTCTGGCCCGGCTTCGTGGCACACTCGTCGAAACAGTGCGTCGGGGAGGTCTGAGAGTGAGCGAGCCGCGGTCCGCCCCCACGGTGGGACAGGTCGTTCTCGGCCGGCGTCTGCAGGATCTGCGGGAGCGCGCCGGCCTGAAGAGGGAAGAGGCCGCCAAGATCCTCCGGGTGGCCCCGGCCACCGTCCGGCGCATGGAGACGGCCGAGGTCGCACTGAAGGTTCCGTACGTACAACTCCTGCTGAAGGAGTACGGGATCACGGAGGCCGAGGCGGAGGGGTTCGTCGCCCTCACGGAGGAGGCCAACCTCCCGGGCTGGTGGCAGCGGTTCCACGACGTGCTGCCCGGCTGGTTCTCCATGTACGTGAGCCTGGAGGGGGCGGCCAGCCTGATCCGGGCGTACGAACCCCAGTTCATCCCCGGTCTCCTGCAGACCGAGGCCTACGCCCGAGCCATTCTGCGCAGCGGGGCGGTCGGCGCCAGCGATGCCGGCAATGACGAGGACGCCGAGCGTCATGTAGCCCTACGGATGGAGCGCCAGTCCCTGCTGACGCGGGAGGACGCCCCGAAGTTCTGGGTGATCATGGACGAGACGGTGTTCCGCCGACCGGTCGGTGACGGGCCCGAAGTGATGCGCGACCAGCTGGACCGGCTGCTCGAAGCGTCCGAGTTGCCGAACGTCACCCTGCAGATCGCGGAGTTCGCGTCCGGCCACCACCCCGGCACCTACGGACCGTTCGTCCTCTTCCGCTTCGCCATGCCCGAACTCCCCGACATGGTCTACAGCGAGTACCTGACCGGCGCCGTCTACCTCGACGCGCGCCCCGAGGTGGCATCCCACCTGGAGGTCATGGACCGCATGGCGGCTCAGGCCGCGACTGCACAACGCACGAAGGAGATCCTCCGGGATCTCCGCAAGGAGCTGTGAATGGATCGCATATACAACGGCATGCCCGCCGCTGAGCTCGGTGCCGACGGCTGGCACAAGCCCTGGAGCGGCGGGAACGGGGGCAACTGCGTGGAGGCCATGAAGCTGGCCGACGGCAGAGTCGCCGTGCGACAGTCCGCAGACCCTGAAGGACCCGCGCTCATCTACACCCACGGGGAGATCGCCGCTTTCATCCAGGGGGCCAAATCCGGTCAGGCTGACTTTCTGCTCACCTGACCCTTCCGCCTCGCCCGCTCCGTCGCGTAACTCTTGCTGAAGTGCCACTCGTTCGTCCCGACCAGGAGAGCCGATGACCCAGGACCCCGCATCCGTACGGATCGACACCAGCAAGCCGCATCCGGCGCGCATGTACGACTGGTTCCTGGGCGGCAAGGACAACTACCCGGTCGACGAGGCCATGGCGAAGCAGCTGCTCACCGTCGACGCCCGGGGCCGGGACATGGCCCGCGTCAACCGGGCCTTCATGCACCGCGCCATCCGCTGGCTCAGCGCCCACGGCGTCCGGCAGTACCTGGACGTCGGTACGGGCATCCCGACCGAGCCCAACCTGCACCAGATCGCGCAGGGGGCCGCGCCGGAGTCCCGCATCGTCTACTGCGACTACGACCCGATCGTGCTCGCGCACGCGGCCGCCCTGCTGCGCTCGACCCCGGAAGGGGCCACCGAGTACATCCAGGCGGACGCCCGCGAGCCCGAGATCATCCTCGAAAGGGCCGGAAAGGTCCTTGATTTCGACAAGCCCATCGCTCTGTCGATGCTCGCCCTGCTGCACTTCGTCGGGGACGAGGACGGGGCCTACGACCTGGTCGCCAAGCTCGTCGACAAGCTCGCCCCGGGCAGCTACGTCGTCCTCTCCCACGTCACCGGGGACTTCGACCCGGAGGGCGCGGCGAAGGCGAGCGCCATGTACAAGGCGCGCGGCCTGACCCTGCGGCCCCGCTCGCGCGACGAACTCGCCGCGTTCTTCGAGGGCCTGGAGCTCGTCGAGCCGGGTGTCTCGCTCACCGCCGAATGGCACCCGGAGCTGGGCGAGCCCGTCCCGGTCCAGGGAGACGACCCGATCCCGGGGTGGGCCGCCGTGGCCCGCAAGCCCTGACGAGATACCGGAACAGCGCGGCGCGGAGGCCCGCGGACCGAGAGTCCGCGGGCCTCCGCTTGCGTCCTGGTGTCCGGCTGAGGGCGGTCAGGGGGCGAGCAGCGTGACGCGGAAGCTCCGGGCCCGGCTCACGTTCCCGGCCGCGTCGATCGTGCGGTACTCGACCGTGTGCGTGCCGTAGTCCGGGGTGGCGTCGTCCCACGGCACCGCCCGGCTCCGGCCGAGCTTCCCGTACACGAGATCGTCGATCACGGTGCCGCTCGGCGAGAAGCGGAAGGGCGCGTCGGCGTCCGTCGGCCAGCCGTAGTACGTGTACCAGCCGTCGCCGTCGACCCGGAACTGGCTCACCACGGCGCCGTCCTGGTCGTCGCGCGCGGTCAGTCGCATCGTGAACGGCCCGTCGTAGACGTACTCGACGGGGAGGCCGGGACGCCGCACGGTGCGCAGTGGCGCGGACAGTTCGTACGAGGACGAGGCCGGACGGGCGTCGATCGTCCAGCGCAACTCCTCGTCCGTGCCCGGGATGCGGGCCGTCAGCCGGTGCGTACCGGGTGTGAGGTTCAGTGAACCCAGGTCCAGGTCACGGTCGTTGCGGCCCTTGCTGCCGGCCGGGTGGACGGGGCGGCCGTCCAGGCGCCACTGCACGGCGGGAGTGCGGTCCGTCGGGTGCGTGGTGTCCGCGTGGACGACCGTTCGGGCGCCGACCGGGTCCCTGGTGGGGGTGTGACCGGTGAACGCGGCCGCCACCGGCGCCTCCCGCGTGGTGAGCGAGGTGTCCACGGTCCAGCCGACCGTGCGGGTGAGCGCCGTGGAAGCGCGGACCGCCGGGTCGCGCACGAAGGGCGTCGGGTCGGTGACCGTCGCCGTGAGGGTGTGCGTGCCGGGGGAGAGGCCCAGCCTCCGCAGGTCGATCGTGCGCGCACCGCGGGTGGTGAGCGCGTGCCCGTCCAGCCGCCAGGTCACGGCGAGTTCACCGCCGACCGGGTGCAGGGTGTCCACCCATACGGTCCGGTCCGCGCCGAGCGGCGTGGTGTTCGGTGTGTGGTCCTGGATCAGGTTGACCTTCGCGGAGATCGCCCGGACCATCACCTCGCGCTCCACCTGGTCGAAGGCGTAGCCGAGGGTCTTCATCAGGGAGTGCCGGCTGGGCCGCCAGACGCCCTTCGTGCTGTACAGGCCGCCCTCGTGGCGGCCGATGACCCCGCCCGACTCGCTCTCCTCGCCGAGCCAGCGCCACCACTTGGCGCGCTGCTCCCGCATCTGATCTTCCGTCAGAAGGGTGTGATGCGTGGAGCCGGGCTCCGGTCCCGAGTAGGTCTCGCCCGGCACGCCGCGTGCGTAGTAGTCGTACTCGTCCTGGAGGCCGCCGAGCGAGTGGCCTATCTCGTGCGGGGTGATGAGGGAGGACAGGGCGTTGCCGCCGGACGCCGTGGCGTAACTCCCGCCCGCGCCGCCGTAGGTGGAGCTGTGGGCGAGGGCGACGATCTGCCGATTGGCGCGGCTCGTGCCGGGGACGAGATCGGCGAGCGCGCCTGCCTTCGCGCTGTCGACGGTGAGCAGTCGCTGCACGCTGTCCGGGTTGCAGCCGCCCCAGAAGCCCATGTCGAGCGCGGTGTCGCGGGCGGGGGCCGCCAGGCCCGGGTCGCAGTCCACCCCTGACTCGGCCGAAGGGGCCTCCACCGCCCACACGTTGACGTACGAGCGGTACGAGGCGAAGGGCTCGATGCTCCACAACGTGTTCAGATGCCGTTCGAGGTCGGCCCGGAAGGCCGGCATCTCCGCGGCCGTGTAGCCGTCGCCCATGAACACCAGGTTGAACCGCCGGTCCGCGGGTCCGGTCGTCTGGACGGGGACGACGACCGGACCACCGGCCGTCGTCGGGGTCTCGGCGGCCGCCGGTCCCGTGCCCACGAGTCCGACGGCCAGCAGACAGACCGCGACGAGGCGGGCCAGGCCTCTCCGTGCTCCCTTGCGACGCTGTGAGGTCATGGGGCGCGAGCCTAGGCCGCGCCCCCGATCCCGTAAAGATGTTCGCCAGCCGCACTGCATCACGACGGATCCGTGAACGCTCCCCGTCGGTTCAGTGCCGGTCGGCCATGCTCAGTGCCGCAGATAGGCCAGACCGGCGTGCTCCGCCGTGTAGTTCTCCACCAGGCGCCGGGCCACCGACACCGAGTCGACCAGCGGATGCAGCGCGAACGCCTTGACCGCCGTCGCCCGCGAGCCGCTTTCCACCGCGGCGAGCACCTCCCGCTCCACCGCCTTCACGGCTGTCACGAGACCCACGGCGTGGTACGGCAGCGGGGCCACCGACACCGGATGGGCGCCGTTCGCATCCACGAAGCAGGGGACCTCGATCACGGCGTCCGCGTCGAGCGCGGCGAGCGTGGAGCCGTTGCGCACGTTGAGGATCAGCGTGGTCCGCTCATCGCGCGCGACCGCCCTCATGAGGGCGAGCGCCACCTTCTCGTAACCGCCCGACTCCAGGTCCTCCTCGTCGCGTTCGCCGATGCCGGCGGCCTCGCGGTTGGCGGCCATGTAGGTGGCCTCACGGTCGGCGAGCGTCCGGTGCCAGGTGTCCAGGGCGGGCGTGTCGGGCTTGCCCATCTCCTCGTAGAAACCGGCCTGTTGGTCGCGCAGATAGGCGCCGCGGGTGCGCTCGGCGGTCCGATAGGCGTGCACGGCCTCGCGGTTGAAGTAGTAGTAGTGCAGGTACTCGTTGGGGACGGCGCCGAGCGAGCGCAGCCACTCCGGGCCGAACAGCCTGCCCTCCTCGAAGGAGCCGAGCGCCTCCTCGTCGGCGAGGAGGCGGGGGAGTTCGTCGCGGCCGCCGATCCGCAGACCGCGCAGCCAGCCCAGGTGGTTGAGGCCCACGTAGTCGATCCACGCCTCGCCGGGGTTCGCGCCGAGGACGCGGGCGACGCGACGGCCCAGGCCCACGGGCGAGTCGCAGATGCCGACGACCCGGTCGCCGAGGATCCGGGACATGGCCTCCGTCACGAGCCCGGCGGGGTTGGTGAAGTTGATGACCCAGGCGTCCGGGGCGAGTTCGGAGACCCTGCGGGCGATGCGCTCCGCGACGGGCACGGTCCGCAGGCCGTACGCGATACCGCCCGCCCCGACGGTCTCCTGGCCGAGCACCCCCTCCGCGAGCGCGATCCGCTCGTCCGCCGCCCTGCCCTCCAGGCCGCCGACCCGGATCGCGGAGAACACGAAGTCGGCCCCGCGAAGCGCCTCGTCGAGGTCGGACGTCGCTGTCACCACGGGCGCGTCCGGCACCCCTTGGCCCTGCTCCAGGAGCACCCTGGCGATGGCCGAGAGACGGCCCTCGTCGAGGTCGTACAGGGTGACGTGGGTGACCCGCCCCTGGCCGTGGTCGCCGAGGAGGGCGCCGTACACCAGCGGCACCCGGAATCCGCCGCCTCCGAGAATCGTCAGTTTCATGCCCGTACGCTACTCGGGCGCACCTGCCCGGCAGCGGGACGACGGGCGGGCGTCCACGGAGCCGTCCACATGCCGGGCGCGGGGCCCGTGCGCCGCTGGGGGAGAATGGCGGCATGTCCCGACGCAAGACCCGTCCCCGTACGTCCCCGGCGGCCGCCGCCGCCCGGGCCGTCACCGCGGACTCCCCCTGCCCCTGCGGCCTCGATGCCGCGTACGGCGCGTGCTGCGGCCGTTTCCACAGCGGAACGGCGGGCACGGCGCCGACGGCGGAGCTGCTCATGCGCTCCCGCTACAGCGCCTTCGTCGTCCGCGACGAGGCGTACCTGCTGCGCACCTGGGCACCGGAGACCCGCCCCGGCGACGTCGACTTCGACCCGGCACTGCGCTGGACCGGCCTGGAGATCCAGGAGACCACCGACGGCACCGCCTTCCACCAGCACGGCACCGTCACCTTCGCGGCGGCCTACGTCCACGGCGGCGAGCCCGGCGCGATGCGCGAGCGGAGCCGCTTCGCCCGCCACGAGGGTGCCTGGGTGTACGTGGACGGCGACGTCACCGACTAGGGACGGCGAGGCCACCGCGCGACAGGACGGCGAGGCCACCGCGCGACAGGACGGCGGCGTCACCGCGCGACAGGACGGCGGCGTCACCGCGTGGCAGGGCGGCGGCGTCACCGCGTCACGGATACCGTGCGGTCGTCCCCCGACCGCCCCGCCGGGAGTCCGCTCGCCAGGTCCTCGGCGACGACCTTCTTCGCGATGGCGTCCGTCGCCACCCGCAGCTCGGGGCCGCTCGGCCGGCCGCGCTCCTGCTCGATCCGGTCGGAGAGCCAGTCGCCCCAGGCCCGGGTGATCACCCCCGCCTCGCGCTCGCCCGCCGGGGTGTGCGAGAACAGGTTGCCGTCCCGGGTGAGGAAGCCCTCGTCGACCATCCGGTCGAAGACCGGCACGAGCACCTCGGGCGGCACCCGCCGCCCGGCCGCGATCAGGCCGAGGCTGGCGTGCCCGACCGTCCGGGTGAAGAGCTCGACCTGCATCACCGCCCAGGCTCCCGCCGTGTCGAGCCGGGTATCGGACGAGCCGACGATCCTCCGGGCGGTGTCGAGGTCGATGCGGCGCAGGATCCGGCCCACGGACAGTTCGAGGAGTTTCGCCGAGTCGCCGGACATGGTGGGGGAGGCGAAGCCCTCGCCCATGTCCGGTGCGGCGGCACGGGCCGAGTCGCGGAGCGTCACCTGCTTGAGGAAGAGGGCCACGACGAACCCGATCGCGGCGACCGGCACCGTCCACAGGAAGACGGTGTGGAGGGTGTCCGCGTAGGCGTGCACGATCGGTTCCGCGACCTCGTCGGGCAGGCCGTGCACCCCGGCGGGGCTCTGCGCGGCCTGCTCCAGGCCGGCCGGGTCGATGCCGAGGCTCCCGGCGATCGCCGCCGCCTCGGCGACCCCCGCGGTCAGGTTGGGCGTGAGGGCGTTGACGTAGATGGTGCCGAAGACGGCCGTGCCGAAGGCGCTGCCGAGCGTACGGAAGAAGGTGACGCCCGAGGTCGCGGTGCCGAGGTCGGCGTACTCGACGGTGTTCTGCACGGCGATCGTCAGGACCTGCATGCACAGGCCGATGCCGACGCCGAGCACGAACATGTAGAGCGACTCCAGCCAGGTGCCGGTCTCCGGCCCCATGAGTGACAGGAGATAGAGCCCGATGCCCATCACCAGACAGCCGACGATCGGGAAGATCCGGTACTGGCCCGTCTTGCTGACGACGTTGCCGCTGAAGATCGAGGCGATCAGCAGCCCGACGACCATGGGGAGGGTACGGATGCCGGAGACGGTCGCCGAGTCCCCGTCGACGTACTGGAGATAGGTCGGCAGGAAGGTCATCGCGCCGAGCATGGCGAAGCCCACGACGAAGCTCAGCACGGAGCAGACGGTGAAGACCGGGTTGGCGAACAGCCGCATGGGCAGCATGGGTTCGGCCGCCCGGGTCTCCACCCAGCAGAACAGGGCGAGCGACAGGAAGCCGCCGACGAACAACCCGATGATGACGCCGGACGTCCACGCGTACTCGTTGCCGCCCCAACTCGTCGCGAGGATCAGGGCGCTGGAGCTGGCGGCGACGAACGCGATGCCGGCGTAGTCGATGACGGGTCGGCTCGCGGAGCGTACGGAGGGGATCGTGCGGGCGGCGGCGATCACGACCAGGATCGCGATGGGGACATTGACGTAGAACGCCCAGCGCCAGCTCAGATGGTCGGTGAACAGTCCGCCGAGAAGCGGGCCGATGACGGTGGAGACACCGAACACGGCCCCGATCGCGCCCTGGTACTTGCCGCGTTCGCGCAGTGGGATCACATCGGCGATGAGCGCCATCGAGGTGACCATGAGGCCGCCGGCGCCGATGCCCTGGAGACCGCGCCAGACGATCAGCAGCGTCATGTTCGTGGCGAGCCCGCAGAGGAACGAGCCGGTGATGAAGATGATCGCCGAGATCTGGAAGATCACCTTGCGGCCGAAGAGGTCGCCGAACTTGCCGACGAGGACGGTCGCGACCGTCTCGGCGAGCAGATAGGCCGTGACCACCCACGACATATGGGCCGCGCCGCCGAGATCCGAGACGATCGTGGGCAGGGCGGTGCCGACGATCGTCTGGTCGAGGGCGGCGAGAAGGACGCCCAGCATGATCGTGCCGAACACGATGTTGCGGCGGCGCTTGTCGAGCACGGGTGGCTCGGTCGTGGCGGCCGGGGGCGCGGGCACTGCGTCGCTGGTCGTGGTCACCTTCGCAGCGTCACACCGCCACCGGCCTCGTGCATGCGGGGGACGGCCGAACAGGTGTACTGGATCAGGGGGTGACGGGCAGTTGGGGATGGTGCTTGGCGAGGATCTTGTTGGCGCGCGCCAGCGCCGCGAGGGCGTGCTCGCGGTCCGCCCGGTCCTCCGCACAGAGCGGCCCCCGGAACCGGTACACCTCGCGCGCCGCGCAGTCCGCGTCGACCTCGGCCTGGAGGACGTGCAGCGGGAGACAGGCGCCGATCAGTGCGGCCACGCTGTCGGGGATCGGTACGGGGACGAGGGGCGAGGGAGAGGCGATCACGGGGCAGTCCTTGTGAGTCCGGGGAGGGTGCGGAGTGTCTCCACCTCCATACGTACCGGATCGCGGTTCGGGTTCCGGCACGGGGCTGTCGCGACGGCGTGACGCCGGGAGGCCCGGTGGGCGGGGAAGGCGACCGGCGGGGGAGCGGGAGGGGTGCCCGGCGACCGGCACGCCTGGATGCGTTCCCGCAGGTGCGGGGGTGGTCGGCGGCTCCTGCGCGGCACGGCGGAGCCCGTCCATCGAGAAGGCGTTCGTCGAACATCTTCTCGATAAAGGGGTGTTGGGCGGAGGAGGCGGACCGCGGAATGTGAACCATCTCACTCGCGGTTCCGGTGGCTTCCGCCGACAGCGATTCCGTGCGTGTTCGTCGTGTTCGACGGGCGCTACGAGAGGATCTCCGTCAGGTCGTACGAGACGGGCTCGTCCAGCTGCCCGTAGCCACAGGACTCCGGCGTCCGGTCCGGGCGCCAGCGCTTGAACTGGGCCGTGTGGCGGAAGCGGTCGCCCTCCATGTGGTCGTACCCGACCTCGCACACCCGCTCCGGCCGCAGCGCCACCCACGACAGGTCCTTCTTGCCCGACCAGCGGCTCGGCGCACCCGGCAGCCGGGCGCCCTCGTGCGCGGACTCGTCCGTCCACGCCGCCCACGGGTGGCCGTCCGGCGGATCCATGCGCAGCGGTTCCAGCTCCTCGACGAGCTCGGCGCGCCGGGCGGCGGTGAAGGCCGCGCACACGCCGACGTGCTGGAGGACGCCCCTGTCGTCGTACAGGCCGAGCAGCAGCGAACCGACCACCGGTCCGCTCTTGTGGAAGCGGTAGCCGGCCACGACCACGTCGGCCGTCCGTTCGTGCTTGATCTTGTACATGAGACGGGCGTCCGGCCGGTACGGCAGGTCGAGCGGCTTGGCGATCACCCCGTCGAGCCCGGCGCCCTCGTACTGCTCGAACCAGCGGGCGGCGACCTCGACGTCCCGGGTCGCGGGTGCCAGATGGACCGGGGCGTCGACCCCGTCGAGGACCCGCTCCAGGGCCGCCCGCCGCTCGCTCATCCCCACGTCCAGCAGCGAATCGTCCCCGAGGGCGAGCAGGTCGAAGGCGACGAACCGCGCCGGAGTGGTCTCCGCGAGCATGCGGACCCGGGAGTCCGCCGGATGGATGCGCTCGCTGAGCCGGTCGAAGTCGAGGTGGCCGTCGTGCTCGATCACGATCTCGCCGTCGACCACGCAGCGCTCCGGCAGCCGGGTCGCCAGCGCCTCGACCAGCTCGGGGAAGTACCGGGTCAGGGGCTTGCCGGTACGGCTGCCGATGACGAGCTCCGGCCCGTCGCGATGGACGATGGCGCGGAAGCCGTCCCACTTCGCCTCGTACTGCATCCCGGGCGGAATCCGCTTCACCGACTTGGCGAGCATCGGCTTCACGGGCGGCATCACCGGCAGATCCATGGGGCCGATTGTCCGGTATGCGCGACTTGTCGGCGAACCCTAGGCTGACCGGCATGGCAGGCAAGGCAGCAGCGATGGAACTGGAAGTCGGCGGCCGGACCGTGCGGGTCTCGAACCCGGACAAGGTGTACTTCCCCGAACCCGGCTACACCAAGCTCGACATGGTCACCTACTACCTCACCGTCGGAGACGGCATTACCCGCGCCCTGCGGAACCGGCCCACCACCCTGGAGCGCTACCCCGACGGGGTGACCGGCGAGTCCTTCTTCCAGAAGCGGGCCCCGAAGTACCTGCCCGACTGGATCCCCACCGCCCACATCACCTTCCCCAGCGGCCGGTCGGCCGACGAGATGTGCCCCACCGAGCCGGCCGCCGTGCTCTGGGCCGCCAACCTCGGCGCCGTCACCTTCCACCCCTGGCCGGTACGGCGGGAGGACACCGACCACCCCGACGAGCTCCGCATCGACCTCGACCCGCAGCCCGGCACGGAGTACGCAGACGCCGTCCGTGCCGCCCACGAGCTGCGCTCCGTCCTCGATGAGCACGGACTGCGCGGCTGGCCGAAGACCTCGGGCGGCCGCGGGATCCACGTCTTCGTACCGATCGTGCCCGACTGGACCTTCACACAGGTCAGAAGGGCCGCCATCGCCTGCGGCCGGGAGCTGGAGCGACGCATGCCGGAGCAGGTCACCACGAAGTGGTGGAAGGAGGAGCGCGGGGAGCGGATCTTCGTCGACTACAACCAGACCGCCCGGGACCGGACCATCGCCTCCGCCTACTCGGTACGTCCGCGCCCGCACGCGCCCGTCTCGGCGCCGCTGCGGTGGGACGAGATCGACGACGCCGTGCCGCGCGACTTCGACATCAGGACGATGCAGCTCCGGTACGCCGAACTCGGCGACGTCCACGCCGATATGGACGGCGAGCGGTTCAGCCTGGAGTCCCTGCTCGAACTGGCCCGGCGGGACGAGGCGGAGCACGGGCTCGGCGACCTGCCGTATCCGCCGGAGTATCCGAAGATGCCGGGCGAGCCGAAGCGGGTCCAGCCGAGCCGCGCGAAGAAGGAGCCGTCCGAAGAGGCGTGACAAGGCGGCCGGCCCGTTCCGGGTGGGGGCCGGTCCGCCCTGCCTCTCCGATCCTAAAACAACACGAACGGTCGTGCTAACATTTTTGACACATCCTGGCCGACCGAGGAGATCCGGCATGTACCCGATGGCTCCGCTCGTACGCACCGTTCTGAACCTCGCCGCCCGCGTCGCCCCGGGACCGGCCGGCCGCCTGGCCTTCCACCTCTTCGTCCGCCCGCTGGGCCGGGCCCGGCAGCGGCCCGAGGAGCAGACACTCTTCGCCGCCGCCCGTACGGAACGCCTCCACGTCCGGGGCAAGGACGTCGTCACGTACGCCTGGGGCGACGGGCGCCGGCCCGTCCTGCTCGTCCACGGCTGGTCCTCGCGCGCCTCACGGCTCACCGCCTTCGCCGAGGCCCTGCTCGAACGCGGCTACAGCCCGGTCGCCTTCGATGCTCCGGGCCACGGCGAGTCCTCGGGCAAGGCGAGCAACATCATCGAATACCGCGCCGTCATCAAGGAGTTGCATGCCCGGCATGGGGACTTCGACGCCGTCGTCGCCCATTCCTTCGGCGTCCTCGCCACCCACCTCGCCCTCCGCGACGGCGTCCGCGTCGGCCGCTTCGTGGGGCTCGGCGGCGTCGGCTCCTTCACCATGCTCCTTGCGGGCTTCCGGGCCGGCTTCGGCGTGGACGAGCTGGTGATCCGGCGTATGCGCGCCCACGTCGAGCGACGGGTCGCGCCCGGCGAGCCCGGGATCTGGGATCGGCTCGACGCCGACCGGGCAGCCGCCGAACTCGCCCTCCCCGTCCTGCTGTTCCACGACGAGGGCGACGACATGGTCCCGGTCGTCCAGGCACGCCGGCTGGCCCGCGCCCACGGCGACCGGGCCCGGCTCGTCGTCACCCGGGGCCTCGGTCACCGGCGCATCCTGACGGACCCCGGAGTCGTGGCCGAGGCCGTGGAGTTCGCGACCGCCGGATCCGAGCCGGAGCCGGCGGTCACGGCGCCCGAGGGCAGGACCGCGCCCGAGGACAGGATCGCGACAGGCTGAGTCAGCTCACCGGCGTGGTGATCACGGCCGAGTTGTTGTTCGGCCTGGGGTCAGGCGTGTCACTGGTCGCGAAGACGGCGTTGGTGACGGCGTTGACGACGCCTCCGGCGCCGCTGGCCGAGCGGACCTTCACCGCGATCGTGACGGTGGCGGCCCCGCCCCTGGCCACGGTGCCGAACGAGCAGGTCACGGTGTCCGTGGTGCCGGTCGGCGGGGTGTCGCAGTGGCCCGTGGACGGGCTCGCGGAGGCGTAACGGACGGAGGCCGGGAGCTGGTTCGTGAGGACCACGTTCTCCGCGGCGGTCGGACCGTAGTTGTGGACGCGGACGGTGTAGGTCAGCGTCCCGCCGTTGGCGACCGGCTCAGGGCCGGCCGTGATCGACGTGGCCAGGTCGGCCGACGTCTGGTGGACGGCGACGGTGTGATTGTCGCCGACGGCGATCGCGGTGGCGCCTTCGAGGAACCGAGTGCAGGGAGCGGTCTGGCCGTGAGTGCAGACCCGGACGGGCGAGATGCGGTCGGTCGTGGTGCCGTCTCCGAGCTGGCCGCTGATGTTGGCGCCCCAGCCGACGACGGAACCGTCCTCGAGCAGGGCGATGCTGTGCCCGTTTCCGGCGGCCACCTGCACGACCTTGCCGAGCGGCGTCGTACAGGTCGCGTTCCCGCAGGCCCGCCCTGGGACGGTGCTGTGCCCGGCGGTGTTCCCGTCGCCCAGCTGGCCCGACGCGTTGGTCCCCCAGGCGAGGGCGGTGCCCGGCGGGCCCGTACGGATGTCCCGCCCGCCCGCGCTGTCGGCGTACGCGGGGGACGGGACGACAGGCCGAGACCGGGCAGCACCAGGGCGGCGGCCAGCGAGGTGGCCAGGGCGGCCATCGCGGAGAGTGGTCTTCGAAGACCGGTCCTCCTGCGGGCGCCGGGACGGGTGTCCGAGACGGACATACGCGCTCCTCTCACGGGGCGGACCGGACCGCGGGCGGGATCGCCGAGGGCTCCGGCCGACGCGCTCACCATGGGCGCGCGCCCCGTCGCGTACGCGTGAGCGACACCCGGCCTTCACCTGATCAGTTCCCGGGCAGGAGTCGGGTGGACGGCCCGGGGTGCGGAGACCGGTGGGACGTGAGAGGAAAGACTCTTGGGGCGAGGAAAAGGGGAGGCGGTGATCAGGCCGGATCCGCGAGTGCCGCGCGGCCCCGGTCCGTGGCCGAGGAACGCAGCCGGGCCGTGACGCCCCGCTCGGCGCGGCCGTACGCGCGGGTGTCGCCGAGCAGCACGGACTGCGCGTTGGCCGCCTCCATGAGGGCGATCACCTCGAAGGCCAGCTGCTCCACGTCCAGGTCCTCGGTGAAGTCGCCCACCGCACGGGCCTCCGACAGGGTCCGCTCCATGTACGCGTTCCAGTCGAGGCGGGCGCGGGCCACGGCGTCGTGCACCGGACCCGTACGGGCATCGAACTCGGCCGAGACCGCGTAGAAGAAACAGCCGCCCGAGAAGACCCGCCCCGAGGAGTACGTGAGCCAGTTCCGGCACAGGGCGCGCACGCGCGATGCCCCCGGCGGCACGTCCTTCAGGGGGGCGACGACCTGCTCGGCGAAGACGGCGACGGCGGCTCTGATGGTGGCGAGCTGGAGCTCCTCCTTGGAGCCGAAGAGCGCGAAGACGCCGCTCTTGCTCAGCTCCAGCTCGGTCGCGATCCGGCCGAGGGACAGGCCTTCGAGGCCTTCGACGGACGCGATGTCCATGGTCCGGCCGAGGACGAGGCGTCGCGTCTGGTTGCCGCGCTCGACACGTCCGTCCGTCTTGGTGCCCGTGCCGGATCCTGTGGCCGTGCCGGTGCGGGTACCCGTGGTGCTTCCGGTGCTGCCGCTCATGCCCCCCATCGTACTGAACGCACGACCGTGCGGAAATCTCCGCGCACGTGCGTGCCGAACCCTGCGGGGTCAGGCGCGGAAGGCGGCGGCGTGGGCCGTCGCCCACTGGGCGAAGCTCCGGGGCGGACGGCCGAGGACCTCCTCGACGGCCGGCGTCACCTCGGCCACCGACGCGGGCACGGTCGCCCACATGTGCAGCATGAAGTCGATGCCCTCCTCGGGCCAGCCCTCGGCCCGCCACCGGTGACGGGCCTCGCCGTCGGTCAGCTCGGTGAAGCGGAGCTCGCGGCCGGTCGCCGCCGCGAGCGCGGCCACCTTGTCGGCCGGCGTGAGCGCCTCGGGCCCCGTCACGACGAGCCGCCGTCCCGCGTGGCCGCCCCGCACGAGCAGCTCCGCGATCACGTCGGCGACGTCCGCCTCGTCGGCCGAGGCGGTCCTGCGCCCCCCGTACGGTTCGCGGACCTCCGCCGTGGCGCGAACGGTGTCCGCCCACCCCAGGGTGTTGGCCATCAGGTCGATCGGCCAGACGAACGTCCACTCCAGGCCGCTCGCCCGGACCGCCCGCTCCAACTCGCCGCCCTCGTCCGGGGCGAGGACCGTCAGCCGCCGCACGCCCGCCGCGGCGGCCATCGCCATGAGCTGCGTTCCGGTCCGCAGCGGGGCGTGGTCGTAGCCGGTGGTGCCGAGCAGGTGTACGGCGGAGGCCCCGTCGAGGGCGGCCTCCAAGGTCCCCGGGTCGGTGAGATCGCCGCCCGCCACCTCCACGTCCCCGGGCAGACCGTTCGCCCCCGCCGGGGTACGGGTCAGGGCCCGCACCTTCCGCCCCTCGCGCCGGAGCCCCTCGACCACCCGGCGCCCCAGGGTCCCCGTCGCACCGGTCACCAGAATCGTCACGTCGCTCACTCCTCGTCCGCACGGGGCGGCGAGGCTTCGTCCGCGCCGCCGCACGCGACGAACGCTAGGCGCCAAGTAGGACGGATCGTGACCTACTTGGCGGGGGTGTCAGGCGCCGTCAGGCGCGGTCAGGCGCCGTCAGGCGCGGTCTCCGGGGTCCCGCCGTTCCGTCGGGGCCAGGAGCAGGACCTCCAGCGCCCTGGCGCACTCGCGCGCCTGCGCCAGGTACCAGTCGAGCCGCGCGTCGGTGATCAGTTCCGGCGTCGCGCGGACCGCGAGCGCGAACCGCGCGTGCCCCGCCCGCTCCAGGACCGGCACGGCCACGGTCCGCACCCCGTGGGCCGACTCGCCGTCGTTGAGGGCGTACCCCGCCTCCCGCACGCGGGCCAACTCGGCGGTCAGGGCCGGAGGTTCGACGATGGTCCGCTCGGTGAACGCGGGCAGCGGCGGCAGGGAGCGGGGGCCGCCCTCGCCCGCGCGGGGCCAGGCGAGCAGCACCTTCCCGAGCGCCGTGGAGTGCAGGGGCCGGCGCAGGCCGACCTTCGGCGTCACCGAACCGCCCGCCACGATCACCACGTGCGGGCCGCTGCGCAGCGCCAAGTCGGCGGTCGCGCCCGTCCGTTCGGCCAGATCGGCCAGCTCGGGCGTGGCCAGGTGCAGCCCCCGCTGGTGGTACGAGAGCCGGCCCAGCTCGGTCATCGCCGGACCGAGCCGGTAGCGGGCGGTCCGGGCGTCCTGCTCCAGGAATCCCGCACCGAGCAGGGTCCGCGCCAGCCGGTGCGCCGTGGAGGTGGAGAGCTCGAGCCGGCGTGCGAGGTCGGAGGCGCTCAGATCGGGCCCGTTGTCGTGGAAACAGTGCAGCACGTCCAGGGCGCGGCGGACCGCCTGGGCGCCCGCCGGGGGTCGGGCGATGCCGGCCTCGGTCGTCATAGAGTTCGCTCCCCGTGGGTGATCGGGCTCCCACGCTCCCACATGGCGGGAGCCGAATCAGGTGGGGGACGCGGTCGGAAACACTCTGTTCATACGCAATCCCACATCGTGGGAGCCGAGTTGTGACGGTCGGAACTTCCGTGGCAGGGTTCCGGCCAACACACCGCAGCGGCGACGACGCGAAGGGAGCAGGCCCGTGATGAACGGACGACGTACCGCACGCTCCACGCCCGCCGCCCCTCCCGAGGCTCCCGCGCTCACCCGGCGCCGCCACATCGACCTGGCGCGCGTCGCCGCCGCGACCTGTCGCTGACCTGTCGCTGAGCCGTCCGTACGCCGTCGCCCCGCGCACACCGTCACCGGCTTGCCACCACACCGGTACGTGGTTCGCGCCGCGGCGCGCTCGCCGCGCTACTCCTGACTCCCGCTGAAACGGGTCCTTTCCGCTGCGACCGGTGACCTGTGACTTGCGTACGGTCTCCCGTCCGCCTCCCGTCCCCTGCGCCGCGTTCCTGACCTGCGTACTCGCCTCCACCACGCCGCTGAGCGGCCCGGCGCCCCTGTGCGCCGCCGGCCCCACCACACCCCGGGAATCCCGCCATGACCCCTGCCCGCGTCCCCGACACGCTCTGGTTCACCCGTTGCCCCGTCCCCACCGCCACCGGTGTCGCCGCCGACCGCGGCTGGCTGGCCGGGGAGTTCGCCCCGGACGGGATCGCCGTCCGTTCCCTCCAGGACGCCGAACCCGGCGCCGACCGCGCCGCCCACTTCACCCACGCTCTTCCCGGGCTCTTCCGCGAGGGCGGCAACGTGCCCGCGCTGTGGGCCCGTTCACGCGGCGAGCGCACCCGGCTCGTCGGCCTCACCTGGATCGAAGAGCGCCAGACCGTACTCGTCGGCCCCGGCTCACCGGTCCGTGGCGCCGCCGCCCTGCGCGGCCTCCGGCTCGCCGTGCCCCGCCACTCCGTGCCGATCGACTTCTGGCGGGCCATGGCCGTGCGCGGCTTCGAGGGCGTCCTCGCCTCGGCGGGGTACGGGCTCACGGACGCCGTCCTCGTCGACGTACCGGCCGACGGCCACTCCGGTCAGTGGGCGGCCGAGCTGGCCGCACTGCGCCGGGGCGAGGTCGACGCCGTGTACGTGAAGGGAGCCCTCGCCGTCGAGGCGGCCCGCCGCGCCGGAGCCGAGGTCGCCGTGGAACTCGACGAGCTCCCCGACCCCGCGCACCGCGTCAACAACGGCACCCCGCGCCCCCTCACCGTGCACCAGGACCTCCTGGACGAGCATCCCGAGCTGGTCGCGCGCTTCCTCGCCGTCCTGCTCCGCGCCGCCGACTGGGCCGCCGACGAGCCCGCCGAGGTCGCCCGCATCCTCGGCGCCGAGACCGGCGCGGGCGCCGAGGGTGTCGCCGGCGCCTATCGGCCCGGCATCCACCGCACCCTCCACCCGGACCTGTCGGCCACCCGACTCGACCTCCTCGCCCGCCAGGAGGAGGCGCTGCGCGCACACGGCTTCCTGCCCGAGGCCGTGGACGTACGGGCCTGGGCCGACCCGGAGCCGCTCCGCCGAGCCCGGCTCCTCGCCTCCGCCAGCGGGCAGCGATCGCCGCACCCCGTCCCGTAACCGCCGAGCCCCGCCCCCGCCCCTTCCCCGCCCCCCGACCCGACTCCGAGAAGGACGACCGTCATGCGCCCACTCACCCCGCTCGCCGCTCTGGCGGCCCTCGCC
Organism: Streptomyces sp. NBC_01255; assembly: GCF_036226445.1. Lineage (NCBI taxonomy): Bacteria > Bacillati > Actinomycetota > Actinomycetes > Kitasatosporales > Streptomycetaceae > Streptomyces > Streptomyces sp. NBC_01255. The sequence goes on along the minus strand of NZ_CP108474.1, from coordinate 1,588,757 downwards.
GCCCTCTCCACCGTCACCGCCTGCGGCGGCGCCACGGGGACGGAGGCGTCGAAGGGAACGAGCGGAACCGTCACCGTCCGCATCCCCGACCCCGGCAACGCGGGCGTCCTCGCCCGCGGCAAGAAGGACGGCAGCCTCGACAAGGCGCTCGCCGCCGTCGGCGCCAAGGTGGCCTGGACCGGCAGCGCCGGCCCCTTCGCCCCCGCCGCCCAGGCCATGAACGCCGACCAGCTCGACATCGCGACCGGCTCCATCACCTCCGGCATCACGTCCCTCTCCCAGAGCCCCGGCTTCGCCTTCTTCACGGCCACCGACCCCGACCCCGTCGGCGAGGGCATCCTCGTCCGCGAGGGCTCGGACATCGCCTCCGTCAAGGACCTCGTCGGCCGCAAGGTCGCCGTCAACAAGGGCGGCACCGGCGAGTACCTGCTGCTCAAGGCCCTCGCCCGGGCAGGCGTCCCCGCCGACAAGGTCGAGCGGGTCTATCTGCGCCCCGACCAGACGGCCGCCGTCTTCAACGCGGGCCAGGTGGACGCCTGGGCCGTCTGGTCCACCTACGCCGTCGCCGAGATCGGCTCCGGCAAGGCGCACTTCGTCGCCGACGGCACCGCGATCGACTCCGACAACTACAGCCTCAACGCGGTCCGTTCGGACTTCGCCGCGCAGCACCCCGAGGTCGTGAAGGCGCTCTACCGCTACCTCCACGAGAACAGCGCCAAGGAGAAGAGCGACCCGGCCGCCTATCTCAACGTCTTCACCGACGCCGGTCCCACGGCCGTCAACGGCAAGGCCAAGGAGGTCCAGATCGGCTTCACCCGCAAGGGAGGCACCGTCGATCCGATCGGCGCCGAGGACATCAAGCGCTTCGAGACCGTCGCCGGGTTCTACGCCGACCAGAAGGTCACGCCGAACAAGGTCGACATCGCCGCCCATCTCCTTGACATCGAGAAGCTGTCATGACGAGCGTGACGGCCCAGGCGACCAAGGCGGACCAGGCGGCCGAAGCGACCGAGGAGGTCAGGGCGAGCGAGGAGCCCAAGGCGACCACGACGGCCACCGGACTCGTCGCGCCCCGCCCGCCCGTCAGGCGCCCCCGCTCCCGCGCCCGCTCCCTCACCGTCCGCGCCCTCGGCCCGGTCGCCCTCCTCACCCTGTGGTGGATCTCCTCCGCCACCGGCCTCCTCACCCCCGACGTGCTCGCGTCTCCGCCCCAAGTCATCAAAGCCGTAGGGGAGTTGTGGGGGAACGGTCAGCTTCCGGACGCGCTCGCCACGTCCCTCACCCGCTCGGGCATCGGGCTCGTCATCGGCCTCGCCGCCGGGCTCACCCTCGGCATCACCACCGGCTTCACCCGGCTCGGCGACGAGCTCCTCGACTCCTCCCTCCAGACCCTGCGGACCATCCCCTTCCTCTCCCTCGTCCCGCTCTTCATGGTGTGGTTCGGCATCAACGAGACCGCGAAGATCCTGCTCATCGCCGTCGCCACCACCTTCCCCATGTACGTCTCCGCCTCAGGCGGCGTCCGCAACACCGACCGCAAGCTCGTCGAGGCGATGCGCAGCTTCGGCCTCGGCCGCCTCGCGATCGTGCGCCAGGTCGTCCTGCCCGGCGCGCTGCCCTCGCTGCTCGCCGGACTCCGGCTCTCCATGACGCTGAGCGTGATCGCGCTCATCGCCGCCGAGGAGATCAACGCCACCGAAGGCATCGGCTACTTGATGTCCCAGGCCCAGAGCTACGCCCGCACCGACATCCTCGCCGTCTGCATCCTCGTGTACGGACTGCTCGGCCTCACCGCCGACGTCCTCGTCCGCGGACTGGAGCGGATCCTCATGCCCTGGCGCACGGCGGGCCCCGGAGGAGGAACCCGATGAGCACGTCCACGTCCACAGCCCCAGCCACAGCCGTACGGGTACGGGGCCTGCGCCGCGTCTTCGGCACCCGCCCCGTCCTCGACGGCCTGGACCTCACCCTCGCGCGCGGCGAGTTCCTCGCCCTGCTCGGGGCGAGCGGCAGCGGCAAGACGACCCTGCTGCGCATCCTCGGCGGCCTCGACGGCGCCGACGGAGGAGAGGCCCTCGTCCCCGCCGCCCGCACGATCGTCTTCCAGGAGCCCCGGCTCATCCCCTCCACGAAGGTCCTCGGCAATGTGACCGTCGGGCTGCCGCGCGGGGCGGCGACCAGGGCGACCGGCCTGCGGGCCCTCGCCGAGGTCGGCCTCGACCGACATGCCGACGCCTGGCCTGCCACCCTGTCCGGCGGCGAGGCCCAACGCGTCGCACTGGCCAGGGCGTTGGTACGGGAGCCCGAACTCCTGCTCCTCGACGAGCCGTTCGCCGCGCTCGACGCGCTGACCCGGCTCCGTATGCAGGACCTCGTCGGCGAGCTGCGCCGCGTCCACCACCCCGCGGTCCTGCTCGTCACCCACGACGTCGACGAGGCCGTACGCCTCGCCGACCGGGTCGCCGTCCTGCGCGACGGGCGGCTCGTCACCGACGTCCCCGTCGCCGTCGCCCGGCCCCGCGACCCCGGCGACCCCGCCTTCGTCGCCCTGCGCCGCCGCCTCCTCGCCGACCTCGGCGTCCACACGCCCGAGGGAACACCCCCCGCCGCCCCCGCCCCGCTCGAAGGAGCCCCCGCATGACCGTCACCATCGGTGTCCACCGCAGCAACCCCTCCCTCTACCACCTCTCCCGCCTCGGCTACGCGGAGCAGGAGCTCGCCGCCCTCGGCGAGACCGTGACCTGGCACCCGTACACCGACGGAGTCCGCACCGGGGCCTTCCTGGCCGACGGCACCATCGACTTCGGCGGCACCGGCTCCACGCCGCCCGTCACCGCGCAGGCCGCCGGCCACGACATCGTCTACACCGCCGTCTCCGCGCCCCGCCCCGACCACGGCGCCCTCCTCGTCCCCGACGACAGCCCGGTCCGTACCGTCGCCGACCTCAAGGGCGGCACCGTCCACCTCGCCGTCGGCTCCTGGCAGACGCATCTCGTCGCCAAGGCCCTGGACGACGCCGGCCTCTCGTACGCCACCGACATCACCCCCGTACGCGGCGACTCGGCCAGCGAGGCGAAGCTCCGCTCCGGTGAGATCACCGCCTGGGTCGCGCAGGGCGCCGAGCTCGCCGCCGCCCGCCGCGCCGGCGGACTGCGCACCCTGGTCCGCACCGGCGAGGTCATCACCGACCGGTCCGTCTTCTTCGCCCGCCGAGACCTGGCCGAGCAGCGGCCCGAGCTCGTCGAGGCGCTCACCCGCGCCCTCCGGCGGGCCGACGACTGGGCCGCCGCGCATCCGCGCGAGGCCGCCGAGATCGCCGCCGCCGACCAGGGCGGCACCGCGGACGACTGGGAGACCGCGCTGCGCGCCCTGCCCTGGACGATCGAGCCGGTCACCGAGGAGTTCATCGCCGAGCAGCAGCAGGCGGCGGACATCTTCCACCGCACCGGATTCATCGACCGCGCGATCACCGTCGCCGACGCGCTGCCCCGGAAGGCCTGAGCACCGTGACGACCCCCGCACCCGAAGTCCTCTGGTACATCATCCCGCGCGAAGGCGCCTACCCGTGGGAGCCGGCGGGCCGCCGCCCCGTCGACCTCGGCTACCTCGCGCAGCTCGCCGGAACCGTCGAACGCCTCGGCTACACAGGGGCGCTGCTCGCCACCGACCTCTACGACGTCTGGCCCCTCGGCTCCGCACTCGCGGCCTCCACCAGCACCCGCTTCAAGCCGCTGCTCGCCGTCCACCCGGGCCTGATCGCCCCGACCCTGCTCGCCAAGATGGCGCTCAGCTTCGACAACCTCTTCGACGGCCGGCTCCGCTTCAACGTGGTCAACGGCTCCACCGCCGCCCTGCGCGAGTACGGGCTCCACGTCGAGCACGACGAGCGCTACGCACTCAGCGCCGAGTACTGGTCGATCGTCAAGCGGCTCACGGCGGGGGAGGTCTTCGACCACAAGGGCCGCTTCTACGACCTCAGGAACGCGGGCGCCTCCTTCCGGGACCTCAGGCCCGTGCAGGAGCCGCACGTCCCGCTGTGGTTCGGCGGCTCGTCGGCGCCCGGCATCGAGATGGCCGCCGAGCACGTCGACGTCTACCTCACCTGGGGCGAGCCCCCGCACCTGCTGAAGGAGAAGCTCGACCACGTACGGGCCCGGGCCGCGGCCCACGGCCGTACCCTCCGGATCGGCCTCCGGCTCCACCTCATCGTCCGCGACACCGAGGACGAGGCCTGGGCGGCGGCCGACCGGCTGCTCGACGTCACCAGCGAGGCGACGTACGCCCGGCAGCTCGGCGAGCGGGCGGGCGAGGACGGTGTCGGCTGGCAGCGCCAGTTCCGGCAGCACGGCGGCCGGGTCCCCGCGCGGGCGCGCGAACTGGAGGTCCACCCGAATCTCTGGCCCGGCATGGGGCTGTTCCGGCCCGGTCCGGGAACGGCGGTCGTCGGGTCGACGGCCCAGGTCGTGGAGCGCCTCCAGGAGTACCGGGAGCTGGGCGTGGACACGTTCATCCTGTCCGGGAACCCGCTCCTGGAGGAGGCCTACCGGGTCGCGGAGACGGTCCTCCCGGCACTGGGTATCCGCCATTGATCGAACGTTGATGGCCTGTTTACGGCAGGCAGGCAACGTGTGGGTCATGCAGACGGATACCGACGTGCTGACCGCTCCCGACTTCTCCTGGCGTGAGAACGCCCTGTGCGCCCAGGCGGGCCCGGAGTTCTTCTTCCCGGCCCCCGGCTCGTCGACGCGCGAGGCCAAGCAGCTGTGCGGGGCGTGCGAGGGGCGCGTGGCGTGCCTGGAGTACGCACTGGCCCACGACGAGCGCTTCGGGGTGTGGGGCGGGCTCTCCGAAAAGGAGCGCGTGCGGCTCAAGCGGCAGCAGGGCAGCCGCTGAGCCGCACGCGCTCCTTTTCGGGGGTGCGAGAGGTGGATCAGCCGGCCGCTCGGGCCGCCATACGGGCCTTGCGGGCCGCGAGCTTCTCGTCGAACTTGCTGGCCTCGCTGTCCAGGCCGTTCATGTACAGCCCCAGCTCGTCCTGGGCCTGGAGGCCCTCCGGGCCGAGCCCCTCGATCTGGAGGACCTTGAGGAAGCGCAGGACCGGCTGGAGGACGTCGTCGTGGTGGATGCGCATGTTGTAGATCTCGCCGATCGCCATCTGCGCCGCCGCCCGCTCGAAGCCCGGCATGCCGTGTCCGGGCATCCGGAAGTTCACGACCACGTCCCGCACGGCCATCATGGTCAGGTCGGGGGCGAGCTCGAAGGCCGCGCCCAGCAGGTTCCGGTAGAAGACCATGTGCAGGTTCTCGTCGGTGGCGATGCGGGAGAGCATCCGGTCGCAGACGGGGTCGCCCGACTGGTGGCCGGTGTTCCGGTGCGAGATGCGGGTCGCGAGCTCCTGGAAGGCGACGTACGCCACGGAGTGCAGCATCGAGTGCCGGTTGTCGGACTCGAAGCCCTCGCTCATGTGTGACATCCGGAACTGCTCCAGCTTGTCCGGGTCGACCGCGCGCGAGGCCAGGAGGTAGTCGCGCATCACGATGCCGTGGCGGCCCTCCTCGGCGGTCCAGCGGTGCACCCAGGTGCCCCAGGCGCCGTCGCGGCCGAAGAGGCTGGCGATCTCGTGGTGGTAGCTCGGGAGGTTGTCCTCGGTGAGCAGGTTCACCACGAGGGCGATCTTTCCGATCTCGGTGACCTTGGACTGCTTGGGGTCCCAGGCCTCGCCGTCCTCGAAGAAGCCGGGGAAGTTCCGGCCGTCGGACCACGGCACGTACTCGTGCGGCATCCAGTCCTTGGTGACCTTCAGGTGCCGGTTGAGCTCCTTCTCCACGACCTCTTCCAGCGCGTAGAGCAGGCGCGCGTCGGTCCACTCCGCCGAGCTGCCGAGGTGGGGAGAGGTGAGCGTCACGGGGACTCCTGGGGACGGAGAGAAGGGCATACGGGATTACCTACGGATTCGTAGGTTACGAGACCGTAGGTTAAGGCTCCGTAAGGCGTCGGCCAAGCCCGTCTGGACGATGTCCGGTTACGTTCCGTTATGTGCGCTGCTCCGGTGGGGTCCTGGAGATGCAGGTCACGTCCTCGACGTGCGCCACAGGCCGACCGGACGGCTACGCAGAGCAGACGGTTCGGAGCGCACGGTTCGGGGCGGACGGTTCAGAGCAGATGGTCCGCCGCGCCGGCCTTCACCGCGGAGATCAGGGCGCGGAGCGCCTCCACCGAGTCGCTGACGTACTCGCCGGGGGCGAGAGTCGAGCCGATGTAGGCCCGGCCGGAGTCGTCGAGGCCGAACCGGAAACAGTTCGCGCCCTCGCTGCAGAAGGCCTCGTTCCAGTCGATGTCGGCAGCGACGGGGGCGGGGGCGGCGGCGAGAGGGGCGCCGGCGAGAGGCGCGGCGGCGAGGGGGGTGTCGGTCGTGACGTTCATGGTGGGGCGGTCCTTCACAGATCCTGGGCGATGGTGCGTATGAACGCGCGTGATTCGGTCGTGGACAGGGCGAGTCCGCGCAGTCGCTCCAGGAGTCCCCGGTAGCGGCGGAGCTTCATGTCCGCGTCGAGGAGGATCGATCCGTGGGAGGAGTCGAGCTGCACGGTGTCGAGCTGCGGCACGGGCGCGGCCACATAGGTGAACGACTGGCCCGCGCCCGGGAAACCCCCCGCGGCGAAGGGGATGACGCGGACGGTCACGGTGTCCCGCTCGGAGTACGCCAGGATGTGCTCCAGCTGGTCCCGCGCGACCTTCGGCCCGCCGAACTGCATGCGCAGCGCCGCCTCGTGGATCACGGCCTCGTAGAGCACGGGCCGGTCCCGGTCCAGGACCTCCTGGCGGCGCAGCCGCAGCGCGAGGCGGGCCTCCAGGTCGGGTCCCGGCAGGAGCGGGACAGCGGTGTCGAAGACGGCCCGCGCATGCTCCTCGGTCTGCAGGAGGCCGGGGATGTGGGTGGTGACGGCGCTCTGCAACTCCGAGGAGTGGTACTCCAGTTCGGCGATGTCGATGAGGGCGGGCGGCAGCAGTCCGCGGTGCTCCTCCCACCAGCCCCGGTCCCGCTCCTGGGCGATGTCGGCGAGCAGGTCGACGAGCGCCGTGTCGGGGCAGCCGTAGTTGAAGGCGAGGGTGCGGACGCGCTCGGCGCTGATGCCGAAGCGGCCGGACTCGATGTTGGGGATACGGGTGCGGTCGACGCCCAGGAGGGCGGCGGCCTGCTGGGCCGACATGCCCGACTGTTCGCGCAGTTTGCGCAGTTCGCTCCCGAGGCGCTGCTGTCGTGCGGTCGGGCTGCTCCTGGGTGGCACGCGCGATCTCCCCTTTCGTTGCGTGACGACGACGACCCTCGCGGATCGCCGTTTCGGCCGGAATGGCACGACTACCCGCAAGTAGTAGCACTGTGCTCCGGTCGTGCGCTACGGTCGGTAGCGCAAGTCTCACACGGGGCGACTGTGACCGTGTGTGCGTACACCCCCAATGCGCAAGAAATGTGAGCAACCCGATGAAGGGCGCACTGCGTTGCCTCCCGTCCGCCGTCGCGGCGGCCGGGCCCATACCTCCCGCCACGGAGAACCTCAGCTACTCGATGCTCCTCCCCGGAGGCGCCTACTGTGCCGGACTCGCCCGTGAGTCGGTCGGCACGCTCCTCACCCGGCACGGCCTCTCGGACCTCTGCGAGACCGCCGCCCTCGCCACCTCGGAACTCGTCGCCGCGGCGTACCGCTTCACGCCCGACCGCGAGATGATCCTGCGCGTCCGCTGGCAGTACGAGGCGCTGCGGATCGTGCTCTACGACCAGCACCCGGTCCATGCCTCGCCCGCCGCGGCCGAGGAATGCCGCGACCGCCGCAGCCGCAGCATGTGGCTGCTGGCCGCGGCGGTCGACGCGCACGGCGGAGACTGGGGCCTCGCCCCCGTACTGACGCCGGGCGGCGGTACCAAGTCCTGGGCCTTACTTCACCGTTGACACCCTGTCACCTTGTCACCTTGACACCTTGACACCTTGATCCCTCGACACCCCGTCCCGCGGGCTCGAGCCCCACCCCCGCGACTCGATGCCCCGCTAGTGCCTCGAAGTCACTCCCCGGACCTCCTCCGCCGTCGTCGGCCGCAGCTCACCGTCGAGCAGCAGCCAGCGCGTGATGCCGAGCGACTCCAGGAACGTCACGTCGTGGCTCGCCACGATCAGCGCCCCCTCGTACGCGTCGAGGGCCGCCGTCAGCTTCCGGACCGACCCCATGTCCAGGTTGTTCGTCGGCTCGTCCAGCATCAGCAGCTGCGGAGCCGGCTCCGCCAGGAGCAGCGCCGCGAGCGTCGCCCGGAACCGCTCCCCGCCCGAGAGGGTGCCCACGGGCTGATCCGCCCGCGCCCCCCGGAACAGAAACCTCGCCAGCCGCGCCCTGATCGCGTTCCCCGTCGCCGTGGGCGCGAAGCGGGCCACGTTCTCCACCACGCTCAGCCCGTCGTCGAGGACGTCGAGCCGCTGCGGCAGGAAGCGGAGCGGTACCCGTGCGTCCGCCTCGCCCGACAGCGGCTCCACCTCCCCGGCGATCGTCCGGAGCAGCGTCGTCTTGCCGGCGCCGTTCCGGCCGACGAGCGCGATCCGCTCCGGGCCGCGCAGCGCGAACTCGCCGTCGACCCTGGCCCCGTACCGCAGCTCCAGGTCGCGCAGGAACAGGACCTCGCGGCCCGGCGGCACCGAGGTGCGGGGCAGTTCGACGCGGATCTCGTCGTCGTCCCGTACCGCCTCCACCGCCGCGTCGAGCCGCTCCTTGGCCTCGGAGAGCCGCTCCGTGTGCAGGGTGCGGTGCTTCCCCGCCGCGACCTGGGCATCGCTCTTGCGGCCGTTCGCCACGATCTTCGGTACGACCTTGTTCTCGTAACTCTTCTGCGCGAACCGCTTGCGGCGCGCCAACTTCGTCTGGGCTTCGCCCAGTTCGCGCTTCTGGCGCTGTACGTCGGCTTCGGCGACCCGCACCATCCGCTCCGCGGCGTCCTGTTCCGCGGCGAGTGCCGTCTCGTACGCGGACCAGGGGCCGCCGTACCAGGTGACCTCGCCGTCCCGGAGATCGGCGATCTGGTCGACGCGCTCCAGGAGTTCACGGTCGTGGCTGACCACGACCAGGACCCCGGACCAGCCCTCCACCGCTTCGTACAGACGGGCGCGGGCGTGCAGGTCCAGATTGTTCGTCGGCTCGTCGAGCAGCAGCACGTCGGGCCGGGCGAGCAGCAGCGCCGCGAGGCGCAGCAGGACGGACTCGCCGCCCGAGACCTCGCCGACGGTCCGGTCGAGGCCGACGGCGGTGAGCCCCAGCTGATCGAGGGTGGCGCGGGCCCGCTCCTCGACGTCCCAGTCGTCGGCGAGGGCGGTGAAGTGCTCCTCGGCGGGGTCGCCCGCCTCGATGGCGTGCAGCGCGGCGCGCTTCCCCGCGATACCGAGGATCTCGTCGACCCGCCGCGAGGTGTCCAGGACGAGGTTCTGCGGCAGGTAGCCGAGCTCGCCCGTGACCCGGATCGCGCCGGAGGCCGGGGTGAGCTCTCCCGCGAGGAGTTTCAGGAGGGTCGACTTGCCGGAGCCGTTGAGCCCGACGAGCCCGGTGCGGCCGGGGCCGACCGTGAGGCGGAAGTCGTCGAGGACCTCGGTGCCGTCGGGCCAGGAGAAGGAGAGCGAGGAACAGGTGATGAACGTGGGGTGATGCGCCATGGAGGCCTCCCGGTTGCGCGAGCGCGGGCGTGAATGGGCGACGCGAGAGACACCGGGGCGCGGGCTGTGGAAAGAACGGCTCGTACGCCGAGGTCGAGAACGGCACACGCGGCACAAGGGGCACGCGCGGCGCGGTGTCTCGCAACCTCAGACGAGCAACGTCCTTCTCCGATCAAGTGACGACAAGGTCAGGTACGACCGTACGACCCCGATCGGGCGGGGGCAAACGATTTACGGGCGCTCGGTTTACGGGCGCTCGGCTTACGGGCGCCCGATTCATGGCGCACGCTCTACGGGCGCTCGCGCAGCAGCTCCGCCAGGTCCTGGTCCCAGTTCAGGTACTGGTGCTCGCGTCCGGCCGGCACCAGGTGCTCCGAGCGCTCCAGGAAGAGGCGCAGCTCCGAGGTCCTGACGTGCACCATCGCGACCCCCTCAGGGGCGTGGAACTCGACCACCGTGCGGTCGTACCCGTACGGGCGCAGCCGGACGTCACCGACCCCCGCCGGGCGCTCGACGCCCTGGACGAGCAGCTCACGGGCGAAGGCCCAGGAGACCTCGACGCCCTCCAGGGTCGCCGGAGGCGGGAAGGCCATGCTGACGGCGTACGGGTCCTCCCGGTCGTACCGCAGGGTGGCGGGGACCGTCTCCATCCGGGGCACGGATGCGACCAGACGGGCCTGGACGGACTGCTCGATGACGGCGGGCAAGACCGGCTCCTCTCGCGCGGGTTTCGGATCCTGTGCGTCTCCCCGACACCAGGGCACCTCACACCAGGGAAGACGAGCGGCACGGCCGGAACGTGCACTCGGTGACCACGTGACCTGCGTCACCGGACGGACGCGGTCGAGGGTCAGCGCTGATCGGCGACGTCGTCGTCCGGCTCGGCGCAGGGGCCGGAGTGGTCGCAGTACGGCTGGTTCGCGGAGGCACCGCAGCCGCACAGCATCACCCGGGTCTCGTGCCGGTCCCCGTGCGGGCCGGTCACGAGCAGGTCCCCGCGCAGAACGAGCTGGCCGGAAGGGGTGCGGCGCACGGTGGTGGGGGAGTCGGGGGGCTCGGCGACGGCGGCCTCCGCCGGGTGGTGGTGGTACTGGAGCGCGCCCGAGGGGCAGCGGCGGATCACCTCGGCGACCAGGCCGGGCTCGGCGGCGTCGGGCAGCACCCACGGGCGCCGGGACAGGTCGAAGACCTCGGGCAGGCCGTGCACGCACTCGGCCGCGTGCAGACAGCGCCGTGGCTCGAAAGTGACGGTGATGCCCTCGCCCTCGTACTCCTTGAGCTTCGGCTTCTCCTCGGTCGGGGCACGCTCGCCCGGACGGTCGCTCATGCCACTCAGCCTAGGAACGCCCAGCGCGGGGCGCACCCGGGGCGCACCCGGGAGGCACCCTGGACGGGGACCGCCCCGGGGCACTAGCTTCCGGCGCCATGACGTCCATGGGGAAGACGAGACGAATGATGTCGGTGGGGCTGATCGGGGCGGCGCTCGCGCTGAGCCTGGCGGCCCCGGCGCGCGCCGGGGCCGGGGGAGCGGCCGGGGAAGCCCGGGAAGCCGGGAAGGCCGGGGACACCCCCACGGCCGCGGCCGGCTGGCGGCTGACACCGACCGGCACCGACGCCCGCTTCCGCGGGCTCGCGGCGGTCGACCGGAGGACCGCCTGGGCCGCGGGCTCCAAAGGCACGGTGCTGCGCACGACGGACGGCGGCCGGAGCTGGCGAGACGTCTCACCGCCCGGCGCGGGAGAGCTCGAATTCCGCGACGTGGAGGCGTTCGACGCCCGCCGGGCCGTCGTCCTCGCCATCGGGGAGGGCGAGGCCTCCCGCCTGCTGCGCACCGAGGACGGCGGCGCCACCTGGACCGAGTCCTTCCGGAACACCGACCCGCGCGCCTTCTACGACTGCGTCACCTTCTTCGACCGGCGGCACGGACTCGCCATGAGCGACCCAGTCGACGGGAAGTACCGCATCCTCTCCACCGGCGACGGCGGCCGGACCTGGCGCGTGCTGCCGAGCGCCGGGATGCCGGACGCGCTCCCCGGCGAGGCCGGCTTCGCGGCGAGCGGCCAGTGCCTGGTGTCCTCCGGACCCCGGGACGTGTGGCTCGCGACGGGCGGCGGCGCCACGGCCCGCGTGCTCCACTCCGCCGACCGGGGGCTGACCTGGACGGCCACCGCCACGCCGATCCCGGCCGGGGACCCCGCCCGGGGCGTCTTCGGCCTCGCCTTCCGCGACCGTACGCACGGCATCGCCGTCGGCGGTGACTACCGCAAGGACCAGCCGTCCCCGCGGGCCGCCGCGGTCACCAGGGACGGAGGCCGCACCTGGCACGCCTCGGACGCGCCGCCGCCTGCCTACCGCTCCGGCGTCGCCTGGCTCCCGCACAGCAGGTCGGCCGCGCTCGCCGTCGGCCCGACCGGCACGGACCTGACGACCGACGCCGGCCGCACCTGGCGCACGATCGACACCGGCTCGTACGACACGGTGGACTGCACGGACGACGGGTCGTGCTGGGCCTCCGGCGAGAAGGGCCGGATCGCCCGCACCGGACGCCACTGAGCCAGGTTCAGGAGGGCAGCTGCTCCCGGTACGGGGCGAGTCCCTCGACCGTCTTGGTCGCGTAGAACTCCGTGATCCGGTACGCGCACACGCCCTCGGCGCTGAACGGGTCGGCCGCAGCGATCGCCTCGATCTCCGCGCGGCCGACCCCGGCGGCCAGGATCACGCCGCCGTCGCGCGGGTTCTTCCGCCCCGAGGCGAGGAACACGCCGGCGGCGTACTGCGCGTCCAGCCATTCGACGTGCGCGTCGAGCAGGGCGTCCGCCCGCTCGACGGGCGCGGTGTAGGTCAATTCCAGTACGAACATGACCGCCAGGCTACCGGGCACCCGGCGGACGCCGACGAGGCGTTCCAGCCCTCGGAACCGGGGTCGTAGGGTGGCTCGCACTATGACGATCATCGGTATTCCGGCGGGCTGGCCCGCCGACGAGGACGCCGCGCGGGACGTCCAGCGGGAGCTGCGCGGGCGGATCGTGCTCGACGAACCGGGGCCGGCCGTCGGCGAAGGCCACGTCACGGGGCTCGACGTGGCCTACGACGACGAGCGCGATCTCGTCGCCGCCGCGGCCGTCGTCCTCGACGCCCGGACCCTCGACGTGGTCGAGGAGGCCACGGCGGTCGGCTGCGTCTCCTTCCCCTACGTCCCCGGGCTCCTCGCCTTCCGCGAGATCCCGACCGTGCTCGCCGCGCTCGACGCCCTGACCGCGGACCCCGGCCTGCTCGTCTGCGACGGATACGGCCTCGCCCATCCCCGCCGCTTCGGGCTCGCGAGCCATCTCGGGGTGCTGACCGGACGGCCGTCCATCGGCGTCGCCAAGAACCCCTTCACCTTCACCTACGAGCAACCCGGCGTGGAACGCGGGGGGTTCAGCTCCCTGCTCGCCGAAGGCGAGGAGGTGGGCCGGGCCCTGCGGACCCAGGCCGGGGTGAAGCCGGTCTTCGTCTCCGTCGGCCACCGGGTCGACCTCGACCGCGCCTGCGCCCACACGCTCCGCCTCGCGCCGCGCTACCGCATCCCCGAGACCACCCGCCACGCCGACTCCCTCTGCCGCAGGGCACTCAGGGAAGCACTAGGGGATACCTGAGTACGCGTACGGATACCGCGCCGCTCTCCCGCCCGGCACAGTGGCCCCCATGACAACACCCCTTTCCGTTCCGCCGCGTTCCGCGGAGCACGGCATGCAGTACGTCGTCGCCGACTGGGTCCTGGCATGATCGGGCGGCTGCGGTGCGTCGTCCTCGACTGCCCGGACGCGCGGGAACTCGCCCTGTTCTACCAGCGGTTGATCGGCGGCGAGGTAGAGAGCCCCGACCCCCGGTTGGCAGTCGGCGAGGGATCCGCCATCCTGCGCGGTGCCGCCGGCCCGGTCCTCGCCTTCCAGGACGTGGCCGACCACCGGCCGCCCGTCTGGGGCGCGCCCGAGCAGCAGTTCCACCTCGACGTGCGGGTCGAGGACCTGGCCGCCGCGGAGGAGGCCGTCCTCGAACTCGGGGCCACCCCGCTCGACGGCGGGGGCGGCGACCCGGCCTGGCGCGTCTACGCCGACCCGGCCGGCCACCCCTTCCGCCTCGTACGGTTCTGAGGCCGGCCCCGCCTGCTCCGGTCTCTCGGGCCCGCACGGACCCGCCGGGCCCGCCCCGATCCGCCGCGCGGATCAGCCCCGGTGCGCCACCCGGAAGCCGATGCCCGCCGCGCGAAGCCGCTCGATCAGCGCGTCGCCCATCGCGACCGCCGTCGTCACCTGGCCCGCCGTCTTCGGCAGCGCGTCGAAGGCCAGACAGAGCGCCGACTCGGCGAGCATCTTGGCCGTCTCGTCGTACCCCGGGTCGCCGCCCCACACCTCGGTGAACACCCGGCGCCCACCGCCCTCGCCGACGAACCGCACCGAGAACCAGCTACGGGCCCGGCGCTCCTCCGACGGGCCCTGGCCCGGCTGGTAACGCTCCATCAGCCATCGCCGTACCGAAGGGAGTTGAGCAGCCGCCGCGCCCGCGCCGACGGCCGCCGTGCCGCCCAGGGCCATCGGGAGCGTCTTCACGGAGGCGTAGTGGCGGTAACGGAAGTCCGGCCCGTACCGGTCGAGGGCGGCGGCCGAGCGGGCCACCACCTGCGGGTCGAGCGTCGGCAGCGGCAGGGCCCAGGTGCCCGTCTCCCGGCTGAACCGGGGGCTGCCCAGCGGCGCGCGGGCCCGCCGCCCCACCAGCCTCGGTGCGTGCAGCCGCCGCTCGCGGGCCGCGCCCAGGACGTGCCGGCCCCGGCCGAGCGCGGTCAGCGCCGACGCGAAGGTACCGCCGGAGAAGGCGGCCCCGACCCGCACGAAACCGTCGACGCGGAGCGGTACGCCCTCCGGGAGCTGCTGGACGGTGAAGTACGCGCCCAGGTCGTGCGGGACGGAGTCGAAGCCGCAGGCGTGCACGATCCGGGCCCCGGTCTCACGGGCGCGCGCGTCGTGCCGTACGTACATCCGGTCCACGAACTCGGCCTCGCCGGTGAGGTCCACACAGTCCGTCCCGGCCTCCGCGCAGGCGGCGACCAGACCCTCCCCGTACCAGACGTAGGGGCCGACGGTCGTCGCCACGACCCGGGCGGACTCGGCGAGTGCGCGCAGCGAGTCCGGATCGTCGGCGTCGGCGACGACCAGCGGCAGCTCCGCGCAGTGCGGCCACCGGGCGGCGAGCCGCTCGCGCAGGGCCGCGAGCCCGGTGCGGTTGCGCCCCGCGAGCGCCCAGCGGCACTCCGCGGGGGCGTGCTCGGCCAGGTACTCCGCGGTGAGCCCGCCCACGAAACCCGTCGCCCCGAAGAGCACGACGTCGTACGGCCGCCGAGTGCCGTCCTGGGGTCCCTCCCCGCCTGCCGCGTCCTCCGCTCGCGCTCCGGTCCCGCGTCCGGTGCCCGCCCCTGTCTCCATCCAGCCCCTCATTTCGGCCGTACCGCGCCGCCGCGCGCGGTTGTCGTCGGCGGAGAATAGCGGAACTCCGCGCCGCGGCGATTTCCAAGCGCTTGCTCGGCCGGGGGGCTTGTGCCGAGTGGAACACGTTCCTAGCATCTCCGGTGTTACATCATTGGTGTCACACACTCCTGGGGGCTCGATGAGCACGACGCACACCGCCCGGAACGGCCCGCTCGCCGGGGTGCGCGTGGTCGAACTGGCCGGCATCGGCCCCGGCCCCTTCGCCGCCATGCTCCTGGCCGACCTCGGCGCGGACGTCGTCCGCGTCGACCGCCCCGGAGGAGCCGGCCTCGGCATCGACCCGGCCCGCGACCTCACCAACCGCAACAAGCGCTCCGTCCTCGTCGACCTCAAGGCCGAGGACGGCCCCGCCACCGTGCTCGACCTCGTCGCGCGCGCCGACGTCCTGATCGAGGGCTACCGCCCCGGCGTCGCCGAACGCCTCGGCGTCGGCCCCGAGCCCTGCCTCGCCCGCAACCCCCGGCTCGTCTACGGCCGGATGACCGGCTGGGGCCAGGACGGACCGCTCGCCACGACCGCGGGCCACGACATCGGGTACATCGCGATCACCGGCGCCCTCGGCATGATCGGCCCCGACCCGGACGGGCCGCCCACCGTCCCCGCCAACCTCGTCGGCGACTACGCGGGCGGCTCGCTCTACCTCGTCATCGGCGTCCTCTCCGCCCTCCAGCACGCGCGGGCGCACGGCGAGGGCCAGGTCGTCGACGCCGCCATCGTCGACGGCACCGCCCACCTCACGACCATGATCCACGGCATGCTCGCGGCCGGCGGCTGGCAGGACCGCAGGGGCGTCAACCTCCTCGACGGCGGCTGTCCCTTCTACGGTGTCTACGAGACGTCCGACGGCGGACACATGGCGGTCGGCGCCCTGGAGGGACAGTTCTACGCGGAGTTCACCCGCCTCCTCGGCATCGGCATCGAGGAGGCCGCCGCCCTGCGCGGCGACCTCGCCCGCTGGCCCGAACTGCGCGCGGCCGTCGCCGACCGCTTCCGGAGCCGTACCCGCGAGGAGTGGACGTCCGTCTTCGAGGGCACCGACGCCTGCGTCGCCCCCGTCCTCTCCCTGCGCGAGGCCCCGAGCCATCCCCACCTCGCCGCCCGCGCCACCTTCGCCGAGCATGCCGGCCTCACCCAGCCGGCCCCCGCTCCCCGCTTCTCCGTCACCCCCGGCACCCTCCGCTCGGGCCCCGCCCTGCCCGGTGCCGACACCGCCGCCGTCGCCCGCGACTGGGCCGTCCCCGCCTTGAAGACCCCGGAGACCCCGGAGATCCAGGAGACCGAAGCATGAAGCGCCAGCTCTACACCGCCGACCACGAGGCCTTCCGGGCGACCGTCCGCACCTTCCTGGCCAAGGAGGTGCTGCCCCACTACGAGCAGTGGGAGCGGGACGGCATCGTCGCCCGCGAGGCCTGGCGGGCCGCCGGCCGGCAGGGACTGCTCGGGCTCGCCGTCGACGAGGAGTACGGCGGCGGGGGCAACCCCGACTTCCGCTACGGAGCCGTACTCGCCGAGGAGTTCACCCGGGCCGGCGCCCCCGGACTCGCCATCGGCCTGCACAACGACATCATCGGCCCGTACCTCACCTCGCTCGCCACCGACGAGCAGAAGCGACGCTGGCTGCCCGGCTTCTGCTCCGGCGAGACCGTCACCGCCATCGCCATGACGGAACCCGGCGCGGGCTCCGACCTCCAGGGCATCCGCACCACCGCCGAGGACCACGGCGACCACTGGATCCTCAACGGCTCCAAGACCTTCATCTCCAACGGCATCCTGGCCGACCTCGTGATCGTCGTCGCCCGCACCACCCCGGAGGGCGGCGCGCACGGCCTCTCCCTCCTGGTCGTCGAGCGCGGCGCCGAGGGCTTCGAGCGCGGCCGGAACCTCGACAAGATCGGCCAGAAGTCCCAGGACACCGCCGAGCTCTTCTTCCACGACGTCCGCGTCCCCAAGGAGAACCTCCTCGGCGAACTCAACGGCGCCTTCCTGCACCTGATGACCAACCTCGCCCAGGAGCGCCTGGCCATCGCCGTCGCCGGCATCGCCGGGGCCGAGTACCTCCTGGAGATCACCAGCCGGTACGTCAAGGAGCGCGAGGCCTTCGGCCGCCCCATCGCCAAGCTCCAGCACGTCCGCTTCGAGATCGCCGAGATGGCCACCGAGTGCGCCGTCACCCGGACCTTCGTCGACCGCTGCATCGAGGAGCACGCGAGCGGCGCCTTGGACGCTGTCCACGCCTCCATGGCCAAGTGGTGGGCGACCGAACTCCAGAAGCGCGTCGCCGACCGCTGCCTGCAACTGCACGGCGGATACGGCTACATGAGCGAATTCCCGGTCGCCCGCGCCTACACCGACGGCCGGATCCAGACCATCTACGGCGGCACCACCGAGATCATGAAGGAGATCATCGGCCGTTCCCTCCTCGGCTGACGTCGTCCCTCTCCCGCTCGACCACCCTCATCGCGAAAGGCTTTACGTGAGCACCGAAGCGTACGTGTACGACGCGATCCGCACCCCGCGCGGACGCGGCAAGGCCAACGGATCCCTGCACGGCACCAAGCCGATCGACCTGGTCGTCGGCCTCATCCGGGAGATCCAGGCCCGCCACCCCGGCCTCGACCCGGCCGCCATCGACGACATCGTCCTCGGCGTCGTCGGCCCCGTCGGCGACCAGGGCTCCGACATCGCCCGGATCGCCGCCATCGCCGCCGGACTCCCCGACACCGTCGCCGGCGTCCAGGAGAACCGCTTCTGTGCCTCCGGCCTCGAAGCGGTCAACATGGCCGCGATGAAGGTCCGCTCCGGCTGGGAGGACCTCGTCCTCGCCGGCGGCGTCGAGTCCATGTCCCGCGTGCCGATGGCCTCCGACGGCGGCGCCTGGTTCGCCGACCCGATGACCAACCTGGAGACCAACTTCGTCCCGCAGGGCATCGGCGCCGACCTCATCGCCACCATCGAGGGCTTCAGCCGCCGCGACGTCGACGAGTACGCCGCCCTCTCCCAGGAGCGCGCCGCCGCCGCCGTCAAGGACGGCCGCTTCGCCCGCTCGATCGTCCCCGTGAAGGACCGCGCCGGACTCACCGTGCTCGACCACGACGAGTTCCTGCGCCCCGGCACCACCGCCGACTCGCTCGCCCGCCTCAAGCCCTCCTTCGCCGACATCGGCGAGCTGGGCGGCTTCGACGCCGTGGCCCTGCAGAAGTACCACTGGGTCGAGGAGATCGACCACGTCCACCACGCGGGCAACTCCTCCGGCATCGTCGACGGCGCCTCCCTCGTCGCCATCGGCTCGAAGGAGGTCGGCGAGCGGTACGGGCTGACCCCGCGCGCCCGGATCGTCGCGGCCGCCGTCTCCGGCTCCGAGCCGACCATCATGCTCACCGGCCCGGCCCCGGCCACCCGCAAGGCCCTCGCCAAGGCCGGCCTCACCATCGACGACATCGACCTCATCGAGATCAACGAGGCCTTCGCGGCCGTCGTCCTCCGCTTCGTCAAGGACATGGGCATCTCCCTGGACAAGGTCAACGTCAACGGCGGTGCCATCGCGCTCGGCCACCCGCTCGGCGCCACCGGCGCGATGATCCTCGGCACCCTCGTCGACGAGCTGGAGCGCCAGGACAAGCGCTACGGCCTCGCCACCCTCTGCGTCGGCGGCGGCATGGGCATCGCCACCATCGTCGAGCGCGTCTGACGGTCCCGTCCGAACCCCTCTTCACGGATCCACGGAGAAGCAGAGACATGAGCGAGAGCACCACCATCCGCTGGGAGCAGGACGCGACCGGGATCGTCACCCTCGTCCTCGACGACCCGAACCAGTCCGCCAACACCATGAACCAGGCCTTCCGGGCCTCGATCACGGCGATCGCCGACCGCGTGGAGGCCGAGCAGGACTCCATCCGGGGCATCATCTACACCTCCGCGAAGAAGACCTTCTTCGCCGGCGGCGACCTCAAGGACATGGTCCAGGCGGGCCCCGAGCACGCCCGGGACATCTTCGAGGGCGCCCTGGAGATCAAGAACGCGCTGCGCCGCATCGAGACCCTCGGCAAGCCCGTCGTCGCCGCGATCAACGGCGCGGCACTCGGCGGCGGCTACGAGATCGCCCTCGCCTCCCACCACCGCGTCGCCCTCGACGCCCCCGGCTCCAAGATCGGCCTGCCCGAGGTCACCCTCGGCCTGCTGCCGGGCGGCGGCGGCATCGCCCGTACCGTACGCCTCATGGGCATCACCGACGCCCTGCTCAAGGTGCTCCTCCAGGGCACCCAGTACGCCCCGAAGCGCGCCCTCGACAACGGCCTCGTCCACGCGGTGGCCGCCACCCCCGAGGAGATGATGGCCAAGGCCATCGCCTTCATCGACGCGCACCCCGAGTCCCGCCAGCCCTGGGACGTCCCCGGCCACCGGATCCCCGGCGGCACCCCGTCCAACCCGAAGTTCGCCGCCAACCTGCCGGCCTTCCCGGCCAATCTGCGCAAGCAGCTGAACGGCGCGCCCTACCCGGCGCCCCGCGCGATCATGGCCGCCGCCGTCGAGGGCTCCCAGGTCGACTTCGAGTCGGCGAGCGTCATCGAGAGCCGGTACTTCACCGAGCTGGTCATCGGGCAGACCGCGAAGAACATGATCCAGGCGTTCTTCTTCGACCTCCAGGCCGTCAACTCCGGCGCCAGCCGCCCCAAGGGCATCGCGCCCCGCCCGGTCCGCAAGGTCGCCGTCCTCGGCGCGGGCATGATGGGCGCCGGCATCGCGTACTCCTGCGCCCGTGCCGGCATCGAGGTCGTCCTCAAGGACGTCTCCGCCGAGTCCGCCGCCAAGGGCAAGGCCTACTCCGAGAAGCTCTGCGCCAAGGCCGTCGCCCGCGGCCGCACCACCCAGGAGAAGGCCGACGCGCTCCTCGCCCGCATCACCGCGACCTCCGACGTCCAGGCCCTGGCCGGCTGCGACGCGGTGATCGAGGCGGTCTTCGAGGACACGTCCCTCAAGCACAAGGTCTTCCAGGAGATCCAGGGCGTCGTCGCCCCCGACGCGCTGCTCTGCTCCAACACCTCGACCCTGCCGATCTCCGTCCTCGCCGAGGGCGTCGAGCGCCAGACCGACTTCATCGGTCTGCACTTCTTCTCGCCGGTCGACAAGATGCCGCTCGTCGAGATCATCAAGGGCGAGCGGACCGGCGACGAGGCCCTCGCCCGCGCCTTCGACCTGGTCCGGCAGATCAACAAGACGCCGATCGTCGTCAACGACTCCCGCGGCTTCTTCACCTCCCGCGTGATCGGCCACTTCATCAACGAGGGTGTCGCCATGGTCGGCGAGGGCATCGAGCCCGCCTCGATCGAGCAGGCGGCCGCCCAGGCCGGCTACCCGGCGAAGGTCCTCTCCCTCATGGACGAGCTGACCCTGACGCTGCCCCGCAAGATCCGCAACGAGACCCGGCGCGCGATCGAGGAGGCCGGCGGGGAGTGGGCCACCCACCCGGGCGAGGCCGTGATCGACCGCATGGTCGACGAGTTCGGCCGCCCCGGCCGCAGCGGCGGCGCGGGCTTCTACGAGTACGCGGAGGACGGCAAGCGCGGCAAGCTCTGGCCCGGCCTGCGCGAGCACTTCACGAAGCCCGGATACGAGATCCCCTTCCGCGACATGCAGGAGCGGATGCTGTTCTCCGAGGCGCTTGACACCGTCCGGCTCCTGGAGGAGGGCGTCCTGACCTCCGTCGCCGATGCCAACATCGGCTCCATCATGGGCATCGGCTTCCCGGCCTGGACCGGCGGCGTGCTCCAGTACATCAACGGCTACGAGGGCGGTGTCGCCGGCTTCGCGGCCCGCGCGCGCGAGCTGGCGGAGACGTACGGCGAGCGCTTCGAGCCCCCGGCGCTGCTCGTCGAGAAGGCCGAGCGCGGCGAGGTCTTCACCGACTCCTGAACGCGGCGCGCAGCTCCTCGCGGAGCGAGCGCTGGAACGCCGTGACCAGGGCCTGGACCACCATCGGCTGCATATGGGCCGAGAGCGACCGCATGGCGTTCAGGTGGTCCGGGTCCTCGGCGCTCTCCCGGTACGGGTTCCACACCTCGTCCCGGAAGAGCCGGGAGAGCTCCTGGGCGGCGGAGCGCGCGTGCTCCACGAGGACGGTCCGGGAGGCGAGGATCGTCTCGTGCTCGATCGGCACGTCGAGCAGCTCGACCCCGAGCCGCAGCAACGTCCCGTCGAGCCGGAAGTCCTCACTCCCGGGGATCCGCTCCACCACCCCCATCGCGGCGAGCCGCTCGACATCCTGCTCGGTCAGGGCCCGCCCGGCGCGCCGCTCCAGCTCGCGCAGGGTGATCTCCTCGGCGGACTCGGGCGCCCAGGAGGCCACGAGCGCGCGGTGGATCGCCAGGTCCTGCTCGCTGAGGTCGTCCGGCAACTGCTCCAGATACCGCTCGATCGCGGCCAGCGTCATACCCTGCCGCTGGAGCTCCTCGATGAGCGCGAGCCGCGCCAGATGCCCGGGCCCGTAGTGACCGACCCGCCGGGCCCCGATGACGGGCGGCGGCAGCAGCCCCCGCGTCCCGTAGAACCGCACGGTCCGCACCGTGACCCCGGCCCGCGCGGCCAGCTCGTCGACCGTATAGCTCGGCTCGTGTTCCTCGTCGCTCACTTGGACAGTATTGCTGTCTCACCACCGCTGTAAAAGACCACGCACACTGTCAGTGGCTGCCCGTAGCGTGATCGACATGAACGGGATCACGTACGTCGAAGGCGACGCGACCGCCCCGCACGGCGAGGGCGTCAGGATCATCGCCCACGTCTGCAACGACGCCGGGAGCTGGGGCAGGGGCTTCGTCCTCGCGCTCACGCGCCGCTGGCCGGAGCCGGAGAGGGCTTTCCGGCGGTGGCACCGCGACCGGGCGGACAACGACTTCGGACTCGGCGCCGCCCAGTTCGTGCGGGTCGAACCCGACGTGTGGGTGGCCAACATGGTGGGCCAGCACGGCATACGGACGGTCCGGAACCAGGCCGTGCCCGTGCGGTACGGGGCGATCGACACCGCGCTCGGGCTGCTCGGCGACAAGGCGGCGGAGCTGGGCGCGTCCGTCCACATGCCGCGCATCGGCTGCGGACTGGCCGGCGGTTCCTGGGACGAGGTCGGGCCGATGGTCGTCCGCAGGCTCGTGGACCGGGGGATACCGGTCACCGTGTACGACTTCGGCGCGTAAGGGGCACGGGGGCGGGGCATCGCGGGCGCTGTGGGTGGTGGGGGCTAGAGTCGGCGGCTGTTCGAATCGGGGGAACGGCAACAGGGGAGTCAGATGTACGCGCAACTCAGGGAGACGGCTGACGAGTTGGCCGGAATCCTGTGGCGGGAGCACACCGTCTACCGGGAGCGGGGCGGTGGCGTGGTCATCCGGGGCGAGCACGTGGGCCGCTGGATCAGTCTCGCCCCGACCGGGGGCAAGGACCGGGCGCTGCTGCGCGCCGGGCGGCTCCTCGACGGGGGGACCACCGCCCCGGCCCGGAGCGAGACGGTCGTCGACCTGACGGCCGGGACGGCGGAGCTGGCGACGATCTGCCGGCGGCTGCTCGCCGATGTCGCCGCCGGCGCCGACACGGCCCAGGGGCCGTCCCGCGCGGGACGGCCGGAGGGCAAGCCCGGGAAGCGGGCGGCGCGTGCCGCCCGCCCCGGCAGACCCCGCACGTCGCGGCACACGAGCCTCGGCTCGTGGTTCGTCCTGCTCTGCGTCGCCGGGGTCCTCGGCGTCTGGCTGTACAGCGTGTTCGGCCGGTCCGGGTACTAGGACCAGGTACCAGCTCCGGGCCGGTCGGTCAGAAGCCGGTGACGGGGTAGTGGTCGGAGAGGTTGGTGTACGTGTACTGCGTGCCCCAGCTGGAGACCGTCCACGGGGTGCTCTTCTCCAGGACCACGTGGTTGGTCCAGCCGGCGGGGCGGGCGTTCCCGGCCCGGTAGAGGACGTAGTCGAGGTCCTCGCGCGGGTCGTCCGGGTAGCGCTCGGAGGCGATCGAGTTCAGCTCGGTGTCGAAGGAGTACGGGTGGCCGGTGCGCGAGTCGGCCCCCGCCAGGCCCGCGTCGGCGAGCATCGTGCCGTACTCGGACGTGCGCGAGTCGACGTTCATGTCGCCGGCGACGATGACCTGCTCGTTCGCCGGGATGTTCTTGGCGTCGAGGAAGGCGTCCATCGCCTTGAACTGGCGGCTGCGCATCTGCGCCGCCTCGCCCGCCGAGCAGCCCGGGTCGGTGGACTGGGCGTGGGTGCCGACGACGTGGACCCGGCTCCCGTTCACGTCCAGGACGGTGTAGACGAAGCCCTTGTTCGAGAACCAGTCGGCGCCGCAGGCGTCCTTGTAGACGTACTGCTCCTTGCGGACGATCGGCCACTTGCTGAAGATCGTCACCCCGCCGTCCTCGGGCGTGGTCGCGGAGTAGGCCCCGCCGGTGGCGTCCCAGCCGGTCTTGCTGCGGCCCATGACCGGGGTCTGGTGCGGGTACTGCGCGGCGGCGTTCGCCTTGAGCGCGTCGGAGGAGGAGTTGTCGAAGGCCTCCTGGATCACGACGACGTCCTGCCCCTGGAAGAAGGAGGCGGCGGGGATCGCCTTGGCCCGGTGGTCCTGGCCCCAGTTCGGGTAGAGGGACTTGGAGAAGAGGAACGCGTTGTACGTGAGCACCTTCAGGCGCGGGGCCTCGGCGGTCGCGGCGGAGGCGGCGCCGGCGGCCGGGGCGGTCGCCGCCAGGGTGGCGGCGGCGAGCGCGAGGGAAAGGGCGGCGCCGGGGGCGCGGCGGAGCGCGGCGAAGGACAAGGGAACTCCCAAGGAGGCGTGGGGGGTTGGCCTGGCGCCGCACATACAATCAGCCGTGGTTACCTTCCGGTAGCCTTTGGATGCCGGGAATCTTGCCGAACTCGCACAACCGCGCCAACTCTCGCCCCGGTGTCTGAATTGTCCTTATTTGAACCAGGTAGAATGCGCGCATGACCCTCGCGAGTAACCCCACTGTCTTCGAAATGGACCTTGGTCCCCTCAACCCCGTCTGGGCCGAGCTCATTCTCGGCGTGGTGTTGTTTGCCCTCACCTTCCTCATCCTGGCCAAGGGGATCCTGCCCAAGATCCGCCGCACGCTCGACGAGCGTGAGGACGCCATCGACGGCGGCACCGGCCGCGCCGACGACCTGCGCTCCGAGGCCACGCAGATCCGCGAGCAGTACGAGGCGGAGCTCGCCGAGGCCCGCCACGAGGCCGCGCGCATCCGCTCCAGGGCCACCGAGGAGGGCTCGGCCGCCATCGCCGCCGCCCGCGCCGAGGGCAACGCCGAGCGCGAGGCCATCCTCGCCGCCGGTGCCGAGAAGATCGCCGCCGAGCGCGCCGCCGCCGAGCGCGAGCTCACCGCGGACGTCGACGCCTGGGCCCACGCCCTCGCCACCCGCATCGTCGGCGAGCCGGTCGGGGCCGACCGCTCCTGACCCCAGGTTCTCCATGAGGGGGCCGTCCCCGGGCAGCAGAACGCCCGGGTGACGGCCCCTTCGTCGTGGGTGCAGCCTGGACATGTGACCGGATGTGTGAGGAGAGCGACCGTATGAACCGCCCGCAGGAGTCCGCCGCCCGAATCCCGGCCGGCGATCCCGCACCCCCGCCCGTCGGCGGCGTGCTGTGGAGCGTCGCCGGGGACGTCCGGGCACTCCTGATGCTGCCCGCCGCCCTCGCCATGCAGGTCGCCCACCCCGCGATCGGCGCCGGGGTCGACGAGCACTCCGTCTTCCGCACCGACCCCTGGGGCCGCGGCGAGCGCTCCCTGCGCTCGGTCCAGCTCTGGGTGTACGGAGGCGAGGAGGCCGCCGAGGAGGGCCGCCGCCTTCGACGGCTGCACCGCGACATCCAGGGCACCGACGCCCACGGCCGCAAGTACCACGCCCTCACCCCGGCCTACTACTCGTGGGTGCACGCGACCGGCTTCCCCGTCTACCGGTACGGTCTCGGCCTCCTCGCCCGCCCCCTCACCGACGCCCAGGAACGGCAGCTGTACGCCGAGTGGCTCCGGGTCGGCCGCGTCCTCGGCATCCACGACCGGGACATGCCGCAGACGGTCGAGGAGTTCTGGCCCTATTACCGCAGGGTCCTCGCCGAGGAGCTGGAGGCGACCGTCGTCGTCCGGGAGCTGCTCGACCCGGACCTGCCGGTGCCCGCCCCGGACCGGGGGCCCCTGCCCGTCCGGCTCGCGCTCCGGCTGCTCTGGCCCGTACTGCGCCGCCCGTTCCTGCGGCTGCGGGCCTTCCTCACCGTGGGCCTGATGCCCCCGGACGCCCGCGAGGCCATCGGCCTGGAGTGGACGGACGCGCAGGAGCGCGCGCTGCGCCGGTTCGCCCTGGTCGTCCGGGCCGTGGTCCCCGTCCTGCCCGAGCGGCTGCGCTACCTGCCCCTGGCCCGGAAGGCACGCGGGGCCGCCCGCCGCGGGAAGCGCTGACGGACGGCCCGGTCACCGTACGAGGGTCGTGCGGTCGTGCGGTCAGTGCTCGTCGTGGTCGTGGACCGTGTTCGTCGCCGCGATCTTCTTCCACGACTTCGGCTGCGCGGGCTTCGGAGCGGCCGACCGCGCCGCCGACCGCGCGGCCGGACCTGCTGCCGGCGCCGCCGCGGGGGCGGACAGACCGGCCGCGGCCGCCGTCGAAGCGGCCGGCTTCGACGGCTGGTACAGCCAGGTGTCGAAGAGCCCGGCCAGCGGCTTGCCGGAGACCCGCTCCGCGTACCGCACGAAGTCGCCGACCCGCGCGTTCCCGTAGGCGAATTCCTGCGGCCAGCCCTTCAGGATCGCGAAGAAGTCCTCGTCGCCGATCTCGTTGCGCAGGGCCTGGAGCGCCAGGGCGCCCCGGTCGTAGACGGCGATGTGGAACTGGTTCTCCGCGCCCGGGTCACCCGGCTTGACCGTCCAGAACGGGTCCTCGGCCGTCCGCGTGGCGTACACGTAGTCCGCCAGCTCCTGGGCCGTGCCTTCGCCCTCCTTCTCCGACCACAGCCACTGGCTGTAGCGGGCGAAGCCCTCGTTGACCCAGATGTCCTTCCAGTCCTGGACGGAAACGCTGTCGCCGTACCACTGGTGCGCCAGCTCGTGGACGACGACCGACACGTTCGCGCCGTTGGCGAACTGCCGCGGGCTGTAGAACGGGCGGGTCTGCGTCTCCAGGGCGAAGCCGCTGGTCACGTTCGGCACGTACCCGCCGAGGGAGTTGAAGGGGTACGGCCCGAAGACCCCCTCCAGCCACTCCGCGACCTCGGTCGTGCGCTCGATCGAGGCGCGCGCCGCGCCCGCGTTGTCGCCGAGGTCCTTGCTGTACGCGTTGAGGACCGGCAGCCCGTTCGCCGTCTTGTCCGTCGTGATGTCGAACTTGCCGACGGCGAGCGTGGCCAGGTAGGTCGCCTGCGGCTTGTTCGAACGCCAGTTGAAGCGCGTCCAGCCCAGCCGCGAGGACTGCGACTGGAGCACGCCGTTGCTGATGGCCTGCGTGCCGTCCGGTACGGAGACGGAGACGTCGAAGGTGGCCTTGTCCAGCGGGTGGTCGTTCGACGGGAACCACCAGACGGCCGAGTCCGGCTCCTGCGCGGCGACGCCGCCGTCCGGGGTACGGGCCCAGGCCGACCAGCCGTCGACCTTGAACTCGGAGGGCTTGCCCGCGTAGCGCACGACCACCGAGATCGCCTTGTTCTTCTCCAGCGGGGCGGCCGGGGTCACCTCCAGCTCGTGGTCGCCCGAGGTGGTGAACTTCGCGAGGCGCCCGTTGACCCGGACCTCGCTGACCTTCAGCCCGAGGTCCAGGTTGAACCGGGACAGGTTCTGCTTCGTCGTGGCGAGGATCGTCGCCGTACCTTCGAGCAGATCGGTCTCCGGCTGGTACTTCAGCCGCAGGTCGTAATGGGAGACGTCGTAGCCGCCGTTGCCGCTGGCGGGGTAGTAGGAGTCGCCGATGCCCGGGGCCCCAGGAAGGAAGTCGGCCGCCGATGCCGGGATCGCCAGCAGCAGGGAGGCCGCGAGGGCGCTCGGAACGATGATTCTGCGGTGCACAGGTGCTCCCCAAGTCATAAGAAACGTAAGACGCGCGGGTGGTCGTCGGTCCTTAGTTCGGAGCCTATTCAGCCCCCGACGCACCGTCACGTCCAGAGGACCCCCTGTCACACGATCGCCATTCGGCCGACATGAACCCCTCCGTCTCGGGGATGACCCCGAATCACCCCTGATTGCCTCCTGCACTCTTTTGCGCGGGAGTTGACCGGGGTACGTTCCCGCCCATGCCGATGCGAATGCGGAGAACCCGCGGAGCCCGACTGCCGTACGGAACCCTCGTGGCCGCGGCCACGGCCGCCCTGCTCGCGACCCTGGTCACCCCGGCGGGTGCGCAGCCCGAGCCCTCGGTGGCCCCGGCGTTCGCCGGGCCCGCCGCGCCTGCCGCTTCTGCTGCGTCTGCCGTGAGTTCCGTACGCGAGTCACGGCCCGTCCACTCCTACGCCGACGCCATCCGCGAGTCCGTCTGGGTCGACACCGGACTCGACGGCGACGGGGACGGGCGCGGCGACCGGGTCGCCGTCGACATCATCCGGCCCCGCGAGCCCGCCGCGGCAGGCCGGAAGATCCCGGTCGTCATGGACGCCAGCCCGTACTACGCCTGTTGCGGGCGCGGCAACGAGAGCCAGAAGAAGACGTACGACGCCGACGGCAACCCCGTGCAGTTCCCGCTTTTCTACGACAACTACTTCGTCCCGCGCGGCTACGCCTTCGTCGGCGTCGACCTCGCCGGCACCAACCGCTCCGACGGCTGCGACGACGTCGGCGGACGCTCCGACGTCCGGTCCGCCAAGGCCGTCGTCGACTGGCTGAACGGCCGCGCCCGCGGCTACACCACCCGCACCGGCACGGCCAGGGCCGGGGCCACCGGCTGGAGCACCGGGAACGTCGGCATGATCGGCAAGAGCTGGGACGGCACCGTCGCCAACGGTGTGGCCGCCACCGGCGTGGAAGGGCTGAAAACGATCGTTCCGATCGGTGCCATCTCGTCCTGGTACGACTACTTCCACTCCCAGGGCGCTCCCCTCTACAACGCCAACCCGAGCTGGCTCTCCGACTACGTGAGCAGCCCCGATGCCAGGGACCGCTGCGGGGCCGTCCAGGACCGGATCGCCGCGGGCACCCCGTACAGCGGCGACTGGACCCCCGCCTGGAGCGAGCGGAACCATGTGCCGGACGCCTCGAAGGTGAAGGCCAGTGTCTTCGTCGTCCACGGACAGCAGGATCTGAACGTCCGCGCCAACCAGTTCGGCCAGTGGTGGGACGCGCTCGCCGCGCACGGCGTCGAGCGGAAGATCTGGCTCTCCCAGACCGGCCACGTCGACCCCTTCGACTTCCGGCGCGCCGACTGGGTCCGCACCCTGCACCGCTGGTTCGACCACTACCTGCTCGGATACGACAACGGCATCGACCGCGAACCGGTCGCCGACATCGAGCGCGCACCGGACCGCTGGACCACCGACCGGCACTGGCCGCCGCGCGGCACCTCGGCCACCACCCTGCGCCCCGCCCCCGGCGCCGAGCCCGGCGCCGGCACCCTCGCCCGGACGCCCGCCGCCCCCGGCTCCGCCGCGACCTTCACCGACGACCCGGCTCTCGGCGAGCTGGACTGGGCCGCCCGCGTCGACTCCGCGACCCCCGAGAAGGCCGGGTTCGTCACCCGCCCGCTCTCCCGCGACCTGCGGATCTCCGGCTCCTCGAAGGTGACGGTCACGGCCACCCCGACCACCGCCACCGCGCATCTCTCCGCCGTCCTCGTCGACCTCGGCCCCGACACGATCCGCGACTACGCGGCGGCGGGAGAGGGCATCACCACGCTGACCGACCGCACCTGCTGGGGTCCGAGCACACCCGGCGACAGCGCCTGCTTCAAGGAGACCCGGGCCCGCACGACGGACGTCGGGTACACGGTCGTCAGCCGCGGCTGGGCCGACCTCGGCACCTGGGCGGACCCCCGCAAGGAGCGGCCGCTGACCCCCGGCAGGGCGTACACCCTCACCCTGGACCTCGCCTCCGCCGACCACGTCGTCCCGGCGGGCCACCGCCTCGCCCTGATCGTCGGCGGCACCGACAAGGACCTGATCGACCCTCCGTCGACCACGCCGACCGTGACCCTCGACCTCAGCCGTACCTGGGCGAAGCTGCCCCTGGTCGGCGGCAAGGACGCGTTCGCGCGGGCCACGACGGGACCGGCCCCGGCCCTGCCGTCGACCGCCGCCCGGCCGTCCCTGAGCGGCAGCGGCTCCGTACCCCCGGCCGCCGTCACCGGACCGCGCCTTCCCGGGACAGGAGCCGCCCGATGAGACTCCGTACCACGCACCGGAGTTCGCGCCGGGTGCTCGCCCTCGCGGCGGGCGCGGCCGCCCTCGCGCTGCCGCTCGTCACCGTCCCCGCCAAGGCGGCGGACAGCGCGCCCCCGCGCCCCCTCCCGCGCACCGGATTCGAGACGAGCCACGGGGCCCGGTGGACCACGGAGGCCGAGGAGCGGGAGTTCCTCGCGGCCGTGGACCGGGGGAGCGACCGGGTGTCGCTGCGCACGATCGGCACCACGTCGCAGGGGCGACCGCTGCGGCTCGCCACCCTCGGCACCGGCCGTACCACCGTGCTCCTCGTCTGCAGCCAGCACGGCGACGAGCCCGCGGGCCGCGAGGCGTGCCTGAGCACGCTCCGCGACCTCTCCTCCGCCCAGGACGCGGAGACCCTGCGCTTCCTCGCCCGGACCACTCTCCTCGTCGTCCCCACCGCCAACCCCGACGGACGGGAGGCAGACACCCGGGGCAACGGCGACGGCGTCGACGTCAACCGCGACCACATCGCCCTGCGCACCGCCGAGGCCCGGGCCGTGGCCGCCGTCATCCGCGACCGGCGCCCCGAACTCGTCTACGACCTCCACGAGTACGGGGCCACACCCCGCTACTACGACAAGGACCTGCTCGCCCTCTGGCCCCGCAGTCTCGACGCCGACCTTCACGTCCACGACGAGTCCCGGACGCTCTCGGAGTCCTACGTCCGGCCCGCCGCCGGGCTCGCCGGCTACAGCACCGGCATCTACGGCATCTGGACCGACCCCCTCACCGGCAAGCCCGTCAAGCAGGTCGCGGGCGACGGCCAGGAGCGGATCCTGCGCAACACCGCGGGCATCAAGCACGCGGCGGGCCTGCTCGTCGAGACCCGTGTGGACGCGCTCGACGAGGCCGAGCAGGACGACCCGGCGCGCAACCACCGGCGCCGCGTCGCCACCCAACACGCCACACTCGAAGGTATGTTCGCTTATGTCGACGAGCGGCGCGGGCCGCTCGCGGCGGTCACCGCGGCCGCCCGGCACCGGGGATTCGCCGACCGGGGCCCGGTCTTCCTCGGCGGCGCCGACAACGACCCGCCGGAGCCCGGGGAGATCCTCGCCGACCCGCCCTGCGGCTACCGCCTGGACGCCGCGCAGTACGCCGACGTGGGCGACGAACTCGACCTGCACGGGGTCACCGTCCGGCCGGCGGGCGCCGGGGTGTTCGTGCCGATGCGCCAGTCGCAGCGCATGCTCGTCCCGCTCCTCCTCGACGGGCGCGCGACCTATCACCTCGTCAGTGGGAGTCCTGTGAAGGAATGTTGACGGTCCGGCACCAGGGCCGCGCATTGGCGTGAAACCGACTTCCGGACAGGTAATGTTACTGACCGGTATTGACCATGCCTCAAACCGGCGGCCTCCGCCGGGAAGTTGGAGAACCACCATGCGCCACACGATGACTCTGCGCCGCACCCTGACGGCCGTGCTCACCACGACGCTGCTCGCCGGGGGCGTGCTGCTCGGACAGACCGTCACCGCCGAACCCGCGGCCGCGGCCAAGATGACCTGCAACATCGACAAGCTGCGGTCGGACGCCCACAAGGAGCGCAACCGCGCCGCCCAGCTCCGCGGCCTCGGCGCCATGACGGAGGCCCGCAAGGCCGCCGCCCGCGCCGACGCCCTGGAGCACCGCGCCCAGCAGTGCCAGGACGCGGAGAACAACAACCGCCCGCCGCTCTGGAAGTAGCGGCTCGCGCGGGGCGGGTACGGTCCGAAAAGGGCCGTACCCGCCCCGCGGCCGTTCGCGGCCGGTCGGCCACCGGCTCAGCCGCACGTCAGTCGTACGTCATCCGCTCACCAGCTCCGCCGCCCGCGCCGCGCAGCCCCAGGCCACCGTCACTCCCGCGCCGCCGTGCCCGTAGTGATGCACCAGCCGGCCACCGCCCGGCAGCGCCACCGCCTCGATCCGGACACCGCCCGCCCGAGCGGGCCGCAGGCCCACCCGGTGCCCGAGAATCCGCGCCCCCGCGATCTCCGGCCGCACCCGCGCGCACCGCGCGACGATCGCCGCGGCCGTCGCCGGGTCGGCGTCGAGCCCCTCCGCCCCCTCCTCGGCCGTCCCGCCGAGCACCAGACGCCCCGGCTGCGGGAAGAAGTACGTCGTCTCGCCCGCCCCGTCGTCCGCCGCCGTGAACCACTCCTCGACGCCCGGATTCTCCACCAGCACCAACTGCCCCCGCACCGGCAGCAGTCCGGCGTCCGGTACGAGCTCCCGCGCGCCGAGCCCCGCGCAGTCGACGACCACCCCGGCCCGCGCCGCCGCCTCCTCGAAGCCGGTGACCGCGCGCCGCTCGAAGATCCCGCCCGCGGCCTCGAACCGTTCGCGCAGCCACGCCAGATGGACCGGCATGTCGATGAGCGGCAGCCGCGCCGCGAGACCCACGCCGTACGGACCCGGCACGTCCTCGGGAGCCAGCTGCCGCAGCCCCGGCACCTCCTTCGCCCACGCGCCCAGGCCGTCCAGGACGACGTCCGCGTGGACCCCGGCCACCCACCGCACCCCCGTCCGCTCCGGATCGGCGGCCAGCTCCCCGTACACCCGGAGCGAGGCGAGCGCCCAGGCCCCGGCCTCCGCCGCCGGCTCGATCCGGTACGGCCACCACAGGGCACCCGCCACGGCCGAGGTCGTCGCCGTCACGTCGTCCCGTGACCAGATCCGTACGCGCAGTCCGCGCTCCGCCAGGGTGACCGCCGTCGTCAGACCGACGACCCCGCCACCCACCACGATCACGTCGCTGTCCATGGCGGGGACCGTACCGGGACCGGGACATTTCCGGGACTCCACAGCCATGGAACGGGACCGGGTCCGGGGAAATACTTCAGGCATGCCGTCCGCGTACACGACCTTCGACCTCTCCGGCCCTCACCGCGACACCTCCGATCTCGTGGTCGACGGCTGGCCCCTGCTCCACCGGCTCGACGAGGTCGAGGGTGTCGACGCCGTCTCGCCCCTGGCCTCGGACCTCCCGCCCACGCTCCGCGCCGCGTCCCTCCGCGCGCTGCTCCGCGCCACCGGCCGCCGGATCGTCTACTCCTGCCCCGACTGCGAGGACCCCGGCTGTGGCGCGGTCACCGCTGTCGTCGAGCGCGACGGCGAGGACGTCGTCTGGCGCGACTTCGCCTGGCAGACCCGCGGCCTCGGCGATCCCGTCGACCTGGACCGCGACGGCTACCCGGGCGTCGGCCCGTACCGCTTCCGCGGCGACACCTACCGGACGGTCCTGCTCCGCCTCCTCGGCGACGCGACGGCCGAGGCCGGGCCCGATCCCGGGCCCCACGGCGTACGGCTCGCAGCCGCCTGACCGGAGCCCCCCCGACCAGGGCCCGCCCGACCGGGCGGAGCCGTGCTCCCGCCGTCGCCTAGGATTCGTACCCTCATGACTGCAACCCTCGTCGCCAAGGACCTCGCCGCCGGCCACGGCGAACGCACCCTCTTCGCCGGGCTCGACCTCGTCGTCGCCCCCGGTGACGTCATCGGCCTCGTCGGCGTGAACGGCGCCGGGAAGTCCACCCTGCTGCGGCTGCTCGCCGGGCTCGACACCCCGGAGGAGGGCGAGCTGCGGCTCTCCCCGCCCACCGCGAGCGTCGGCCACCTCCCGCAGGAGCCCGAGCGCCGCGCCGGGGAGACCGTGCGCGAGTTCCTCGCCCGGCGCACCGGCGTCACCGCCGCCCAGACCGCCATGGACGAGGCCACCCAGGGCCTCGTCGACGGCACGCCCGGCGCCGACGACGCGTACGCCGAGACGCTGGACCGCTGGCTGAACCTCGGCGGCGCCGACCTCGACGAGCGCGCCGAGGAGGTCGCCGACTCCCTCGGCCTCACCGTCGGCCTCGACCAGCCGATGACCTCGCTCTCCGGCGGCCAGGCCGCCCGCGCCGGTCTCGCCTCGCTCCTCCTCTCCCGCTACGACGTCTTCCTCCTCGACGAGCCCACCAACGACCTGGACCTCGACGGTCTGGAGCGGCTGGAGGCCTTCGTGAAGGGGCTGCGCGCCGGGACGGTCGTCATCAGCCACGACCGCGAGTTCCTCACCCGCACCGTCACCAAGGTCCTCGAACTGGACCTCGCCCAGCAGCAGATCACCCTGTACGGCGGCGGTTACGACGCGTACCTCGACGAGCGCGACACCGCCCGGCGGCACGCGCGCGAGGACTTCGAGGAGTACGCGGGCAAGAAGGCCGCCCTGGAAGCGCGCGGCCACATGCAGCGGTCCTGGATGGACAAGGGCGTCAAGAACGCCCGCCGCAAGGCCACCGACGGCGACAAGCTCGGCCGCAACGCCCGCAGCGAGGCCAGCGAGAAGCAGGCCGCCAAGGCCCGGCAGACCCAGCGCATGATCGAACGCCTCGACGTCGTCGACGAGCCCCGCAAGGAGTGGGAGCTGCGCATGGAGATCGCCACCGCCCCGCGCTCCGGCTCGGTCGTGGCGACCCTGCGCGACGCCGAGGTGCGCCGCGGCGACTTCTCCTTCGGTCCCGTCACGCTCCAGATCGACTGGGCCGACCGGGTCGCCGTCACCGGCGCCAACGGAGCCGGGAAGTCCACGCTGCTCGCCGCCCTCCTCGGCCGGCTCCCGCTGGACTCCGGCGACACCGTGGTCGGCTCGGGCGTCGTCGTCGGCGAGGTCGACCAGGCGCGCAAGCTCTTCCACGGCACCGAGAAGCTCCTGGAGGCGTTCTGCGCGGCCGTGCCCGACACGGAGCCCGCCGAGGTCCGCACCCTGCTCGCCAAGTTCGGGCTGAAGGCGGAGCACGTCCTGCGGCCCGCGACCACGCTCTCCCCGGGCGAGCGGACGCGCGCCGCGCTCGCGCTGCTCCAGGGCCGGGGCGTGAACCTGCTCGTGCTCGACGAGCCGACCAACCACCTGGACCTGCCGGCGATCGAGCAGCTGGAGTCCGCCCTCGACTCGTACAACGGCACCCTGCTCCTGGTCACCCACGACCGGCGCATGCTCGACGCCGTCCGCACCACCCGCCGCATCGAGGTCGCCGACGGCAAGGTGACCGAGCTCTGATGGCGGACCGAGTGCCGGCGGCGACCTCATGACGATCTCCTTCGGCTGGGGGCCCGTCGAGGCACGGGCCCTCGCCCCGGCGGCCGCCTGTGTCGTCGTGGTCGACGTGCTCTCCTTCACCACGTCCGTCGGCGTCGCGGTCGAGGGCGGCACCGCCGTCCTCCCGTACCGCTGGCGGGACGCCACCGCGGCGGCGTTCGCGCGGGAGGAGGACGCCGTCCTCGCCGTCGGCCGGCGCGAGGCCACCGAGGCGCACCCGTGGACGCTCTCCCCGGCCGCCCTGCGCGCCGCCCCGATGCCGTCGCGCCTGGTCCTGCCGTCCCCGAACGGCTCCACGATCGCGGCGGAGGCCGGGGGCGCGACCGTCGTCGCCGCCTCCCTGCGCAACCCCACGGCCGTCGCCCGCTGGCTCGCGGACCGGGGATACGGCTCCGCGGACCGCCCGCTCGCCGTGATCGCCTCCGGCGAGCGCTGGCCCGACGGCTCGCTGCGCCCGGCGCTCGAAGACCTGCTCGGCGCGGGAGCGGTGCTCTCCGCTCTCGCGCGTACGGGCGGCACCGCGAGCCCGGAGGCGAGTGCGGCGGCCACGCTGTGGGCGGCGACGGAGGACCCGGTCGCCGCCTTGCACGGCTGCGACTCGGGCCGTGAACTGTACGAGTACGGCTTTCCGCAGGACGTGGCCGTGGCCGCCGAGATCGACAGCTCGACGACCGTCCCCGTCCTCGTGGACGGTGCATTCCAGGAGGCAGCACCATGACCGACCTACTGACCCGGCTGACCGAGATGCTGGACGATCTCGACGCGGACGTCGACGAGACGATCGACCTCGCGGACGAGATCGCGTCCTCGGGCGACGCCGGGCTCCTGCCCCGGCTCCAGGCGGAGCTGGACCGCGCCCTCACCGACCGGAACGCCTACGCCCGTGAACTCCTCGGCGGAGTCCTCGCCGCCATCGGCGGCCCGGAAGCCCTCCCGGAGCTGATCCGCGCCTCGGCCGTCGACCTCGGCGACGACCAGGACGGCCTGGCCGCCGAGATCGTCGACCTGGTCCAGGCGGACCCGAACACGGCCGGCCGTGTTCTCCGGCCCCTGACGGAGGACGACGACCTCTCCGTCGCCAACCGCGCCGAGTGGGCGCTGCGCTTCGTGCCGTAAAGGGTGACGTGCGACGAGGCCGCGACCCGGTGGGGTCGCGGCCTCGGTCGTTCCCCCAGGGGGGAGGGGCCGATGCGGATCGGCCCCTCCACCCGTCCCTACTTGCGCTTGCCGCCGCCCTCGCCCAGGAGACCGGCCTTGCGCAGGGCGTCCGCCATCGCGCTGTTGCCCGGCGCCGGGGCCGACGAGCGGTCGCGGCCGCCCCTGTCGTCCCGGCCGCCTCGGTCGTTCCGGCGGCCACCGCCACCGCCACCGCCGGCTCCGCTGCCGGCTCCGCCGCCCTGGCGCTGCTGCGGCGGACGGCCACCTCGCTCGGCCCGCTCCCCGCGCTCGGCCCGCTCCCCGCGCTCGGCCCGCTCCCCGCGCTCGCCGCGCTTGGGCGCGCCGCCCGGCGCGTCCGTGCCCGCCTCGTCGTCCAGGCGCAGGGTCAGCGAGATCCGCTTGCGCGGGATGTCGACGTCCATGACCTTGACCTTGACCACGTCGCCGGGCTTCACGACGTCACGCGGGTCCTTGACGAAGGTCTTCGACATCGCCGACACGTGCACCAGACCGTCCTGGTGCACGCCGATGTCGACGAACGCCCCGAAGGCGGCCACGTTCGTGACGACCCCCTCCAGGACCATTCCCGAGGCCAGGTCGCCGATCTTCTCGACGCCCTCCTTGAAGGTGGCCGTCTTGAACGCCGGTCGCGGGTCGCGGCCCGGCTTCTCCAGCTCGCGCAGGATGTCCGTCACCGTCGGGAGACCGAAGGTCTCGTCGACGAACTCGTCGGCGCGCAGCGAGCGCAGCGTTCCCGTGTCACCGATCAGCGCCGCGACCTGTCCGCCCGTCGTCTTCGCCATCCGGCGCACCACCGGGTACGCCTCCGGGTGCACGGCCGAGGAGTCGAGCGGGTCGTCGCCGCCCCGGATGCGCAGGAAGCCCGCGCACTGCTCGTACGCCTTCGGGCCGAGCCGGGCCACGTCCTTCAGCGCCTTGCGGGAGCGGAACGGGCCGTTGGCGTCCCGGTGCGCGACGATGTTCTCCGCGAGGCCGGCGCTGATCCCGGAGACCCGCGAAAGCAGCGGCGTGGACGCGGTGTTGACGTCGACGCCGACGCCGTTCACACAGTCCTCGACCACGGCGTCCAGCGAGCGCGAGAGCTTCACCTCCGCCAGGTCGTGCTGGTACTGGCCGACGCCGATCGACTTCGGGTCGATCTTCACGAGCTCCGCCAGCGGGTCCTGGAGCCGCCGCGCGATCGACACGGCGCCGCGCAACGACACGTCGAGGTCGGGGAGTTCCTGCGAGCCGAAGGCGGAGGCGGAGTAGACGGAGGCGCCGGCCTCCGAGACCATCACCTTGGTCAGGTTCAACTCCGGGTGCTTGGCGAGGAGTTCGGCCGCCAGTTTGTCGGTCTCCCGGGACGCCGTGCCGTTGCCGATCGCGACCAGCTCGACCGCGTGCTGCTTCGCGAGGCGCGCCAGCCTGTCGAGCGCCTGGTCCCACTTGTTGGCGGGGACGTGCGGGTAGATCGTGTCGGTGGCGACGACCTTGCCGGTGGCGTCGACGACGGCGACCTTCACGCCCGTACGGAAACCGGGGTCGAGACCGAGCGTCGCCCGGGTGCCGGCCGGCGCGGCGAGCAGCAGGTCGCGCAGGTTGGCCGCGAAGACCCGGACCGCCTCGTCCTCGGCGGCGGTCCGCAGCCGCAGCCGCAGGTCGATCCCGAGGTGCACCAGGATGCGGGTCCGCCAGGCCCAGCGGACGGTGTCCTGGAGCCACTTGTCGCCGGGGCGCCCCCGGTCGGTCACGCCGAAGCGGTGCGCGACGATCCCCTCGTACGAGGACGGGCCGGGCGTCTCGGACGGCTCCTCCGGCTCCAGGTCCAGGCTGAGGACGTCCTCCTTCTCGCCGCGCAGCATGGCGAGCACCCGGTGCGAGGGCAGCGCCGTGAACGGCTCGGCGAAGTCGAAGTAGTCGGCGAACTTCGCCCCCGCCTCCTCCTGCCCGTCCCTGACCTTCGCGGCCAGCCGGCCCCGGCCCCACATCCGCTCGCGCAGCTCGCCGATCAGGTCGGCGTCCTCGGAGAACTTCTCGGTGAGGATCGCCCGCGCGCCCTCCAGGGCCGCGGCGGTGTCCGCGACGCCCTTGTCGGCGTCCACGAAGGCGGCCGCGGCGGCCGCCGGCTCCACCGAGGGGTCGCCGAGCAGCCCCTCCGCCAGCGGGGTCAGCCCGGCCTCGCGGGCGATCTGGGCCTTCGTCCTGCGCTTCGGCTTGAAGGGCAGGTAGATGTCCTCCAGGCGTGCCTTGGTGTCGGCGGCCCGGATCCGGGCCTCGAGCTCCTCCGTCAGCTTGCCCTGCTCGCGTACCGAGTCGAGGATCGCCGACCGGCGGTCCTCCAGCTCGCGCAGATAACGCAGCCGCTCCTCCAGGGTGCGGAGCTGCGCGTCGTCGAGCATCTCCGTCGCTTCCTTGCGGTAGCGCGCGATGAACGGCACGGTCGAACCGCCGTCGAGCAGCTCGACGGCCGCCTTCACCTGTCGCTCGCGTACGCCGAGTTCCTCGGCGATCCTTGCTTCGATGGACGTCGTCACGGTGTCCCGACTCGCCTTCTCGTGCCTCAAGCTTGCGAGTGCATTGTGCCGGGTCGGTCACCCGGATGCGGCAACCGACCCGTCCCGCGCGCGTCCCCGCGCCCGCGTCAGCCCTTGTCAGCCCTGCTCGGCCCCGCTCAGCCCTTGCCGACGAGGTCCGCGGGGAAGGCGCCCGCGACCGCCGCCGTGACCAGGAAGCCGCGCCCCAGCTCGGTCAGCCGCTCGACGCCCGCCGCGCCGAGGTGCTCGTACGGGGCGGCGTCCAGCCGGTCGGTCTGCTGCTCCAGTTCGTCGCGCAGGGCCGTACCCGCCTCCGTGAGCTCGCCGTCGGCGTCGAGGAGCCCGCGCCCGCGCAGCCGCTCCGTCGCCGCCTCCCAGTCGGCGCGCTTCCAGCCTCGCGAGCCGAGCACCCAGCGCGGGGCCATGCCCTTGCCGGTGGCGGTGTGGGAGGCGAGGGCCTCGACGGGGTCGAGGCCGACCGTGAGCAGGGCCGCGAGATGGCCGTCGCCCCGGTGCTCGCGCAGCAGGGTGGCGGCGTACCAGTAGGCGAGGTGCGGGGCCTCCGGCACCGGCAGGTCCGCGTGGGCCGAGTAGAGCGGCCGGGCGTGCCGGGTGCAGGCCTCCGTGGCGCGCAGGGCGAGCACCGCGGCCTCGGCCATCTCCGGGGAGGAGACGGTGTCCTCGCCCAGGAGCCGGCGCAGGGTCGCGTCGACGGTGCGCAGCCGCGCGTCCAGGACGTCGGCGGGGGAGGCGGTGTCCCAGACGGCGGGGAGGTGCCGGGCGAGCAGCTCGTGGTTGTAGTTGTAGAAGGTCGCCGCGACCGTGCCCGCGCCCACCGCGCCGAGCGCGGCGCTCCGCGCGGCGAGCCGCATCGCGCTCTGGTCGGTGAAGCCGAGGGCGCTGAACTCGCGGTCCAGGTCGGGCGAGAAGTAGAGCGTGGAGTGCAGCGGGTTGAGGGCGTTGTGGCAGCGGCGTCCGGCGCGCGGCGGCAGGGCAGTCGTCATGGACCGAAGGTTACCGACTGGTCGGTACGACGGGAAAGGGGCGGCCTGACGCGTGCCGCCGCCCGATGGCAGGAAAGGTGGGATACGCGTCGTTGCCGACACCGCCGGAGCCGCCAAGGATGGGGACATGACGCAGCGACCCGTACTCGTCGTCCTCTTCGACGGCGTGCAGAGCCTCGACGTCACCGGCCCCTACGAGGTGTTCGCCGGTGCCGGCCGGTCCGCCGGGGACCCCTCCACGTACACGATCCGCACCGCCTCCCTGGACGGCGGACCGGTCCGTACGCACAGCGGACTGCGGCTGCTCCCCGACACGACCCTCGCCGAGGCGGTCGCCGACGGCGCCCCGCACACCCTCGTCGTACCCGGCGGCGAGGGCACGCGGGAACCCGACCCCGCCCTGATCGACTGGCTGCGCACGCACGCCCCGGACGCCGGACGCCTGGTCTCCGTCTGTACGGGGGCGCTGCTCCTCGCCGAGGCCGGACTCCTCGACGGACACCGGGTGACGACCCACTGGATCGCCTGCGACCACCTCGCGCGCTGCTACCCCGAGGTCGAGGTGGACCCGGATCCCATCTTCGTCCGGGACGGACGGCTCTCCACCTCCGCCGGTGTCACCGCCGGTATCGACCTCGCGCTCGCCCTGGTGGAGGAGGACCTCGGCCGGGACGTGGCCCTCACCGTCGCCCGCCACCTGGTCGTCTTTCTGCGCCGCCCCGGCAACCAGGCCCAGTTCAGCGCCCAGCTGGCCGCCCAGACCGCCCGCCGGGAGCCGCTGCGCGACCTCCAGCAGTGGATCACCGAGCACCCCGGCGGGGACCTCTCGGTGGAGGCGCTCGCCGCCCGCGCCCGGCTCTCGCCCCGCCACTTCGCCCGGGCCTTCCGGGCGGAGACCGGTACGACCCCCGGCCGCTACGTCGACCGGGTGCGGCTCGAACACGCCCGCCGCCTCCTGGAGGAGACCACCCGCGGGGTCGAGGAGGTCTCCCGCGCCTCGGGCTACGGCACGTCCGAGGCGATGCGCCGCGCCTTCACCAAGGCCCTCGGCACCGCGCCAGCCGACTACCGCCGCCGCTTCCACGCACCCGCCCACCGCATCGACCGACCCATCGACTGACCCATCGACCGACTCATCGACCGAAAGGGACCACCATGCAGATCGCCGTCCTGCTCTACGCGGGCTTCACCACGCTCGACGCCGTCGGACCGTACGAGCTCCTCGCCCGCCTCCCCGGCGCAGAGACCGTCTTCGTGGCCAAGGAGACCGGTCCCGTCCGCAACGACCAGGGCAGCCTCGCCCTCGTCGCGGACAAGACGCTCGCCGAGGTCCCGCGCCCGGACATCGTCCTGGTCCCCGGCGGGCCCGACTCCCGGGAGGCCATGAACGACCCGGAGATCCAGGCCTGGCTCCGTACCGCCGACGAGACCAGCGCCTGGACCACCTCGGTCTGCACCGGCTCGCTGATCCTCGCCTCGGCGGGCCTGCTCAAGGACCGCCGAGCGACGACGCACTGGCTGGCCTACGAGGAGCTCAAGGCGCTGGGCGTCGAGCCCACCGGCGAGCGGGTCGTCTTCGACGGCAAGTACGTCACCGCCGCCGGGGTTTCCTCCGGCATCGACATGGCGCTGCACCTGCTGGGCAGGATCGCCGGCGACGAGACCGCCCAGACGGTCCAGCTGCTCACCGAGTACGACCCGCAGCCGCCGTACGACGCGGGCTCCCCGGAGAAGGCCCCGGCCGAGATCGTCGCGTACTGGCGAAGCGGCGGCGACAAGGCCCGCGCCGCCGCCGAGGGGTGACTCTCAGAGTCCGTACGTGAAGCGGGGCGCGCGGCGCTCCAGGAAGGCGGCGACCCCCTCCGCGGTGTCGCCGCTGCCGCGCGCCTGCTCCGCCCAGTGGGCGTCCCGGTCCGCCCGCCCGTCGGCGAACTCCTTGGCCGCGGCCTGGGTCAGCAGCGAGCGCGAGGCGAGGACCCGGACGAACTCGGCCACCCGCTTGTCCAGTTCGCCCGCCGGGTGGACCTCGTCCACGAACCCGGTCCGCAGTGCCCGCTCGGTGTCCATCAACTCGCCGGAGAACAACAGGTACTTGGCCGTCGAAGGGCCCACGAGGGCGGTCAGCCTGCGGGTCGACGAGGACGGGTAGACGATGCCGAGCTTCGAGGGGGTGATCCCGAAGCGGGTGCCCTCCTCGGCGAAGCGCAGATCGCACGCGGCGGCGAGTTGGCTGCCGCCCCCGACACAGAAGCCCCGGACGGCCGCGAGCGTCGGCTTGGGGAAGGCCGCGAGCGCGTCCTCGGCCCGTACCGCGAGGCTCTGCTGCTCGTCACCGGGCTCCCGCAGCGCCGAGATGTCCGCCCCGGCGCAGAAGGTGTCGCCCTCGCCGGTCAGGACCAGGGCCCGCACCGCGTGGTCGGCGGCCAGCCGGTCCAGCACACCGGGCAGCGCGCGCCACATGGCGGCGCTCATCGCGTTGCGCTTGGCGGGGTTGGCGATGACGACGGTGGCGACCCCGTCCGTGACGCTGGCCTTCAGCTGCGGCTCCATGGGCCGGATGCTATCCGCCGCACCCGGACGCGTGATCAGGAAGGGGTGTCCCGAGGAGACGCCACGGGGCGAAGGACGCCC
Source organism: Streptomyces sp. NBC_01255 (assembly GCF_036226445.1). Taxonomy (NCBI): domain Bacteria; kingdom Bacillati; phylum Actinomycetota; class Actinomycetes; order Kitasatosporales; family Streptomycetaceae; genus Streptomyces; species Streptomyces sp. NBC_01255. The sequence continues at coordinate 1,546,794 of NZ_CP108474.1, read as the reverse complement.
GCCGTCGGGGGCCTTCAGAAAGCGTGCAGGATCAGTCGAACAACTGACGTTGGCATACCCACCCGATCAGAAGGTGGCCGATAGGTGTCGACTTCTGGTCAGTAGGCCGGTCCGCCCGCGCGCATTGCCAAGACTCGATCCGTGGCGAGAATCGAGCACGAGGGTGGGAACCGGACCGTGGACACCCACGGAGGTGTACCCACCCGGTCACCGTCCTACGAAGGAGTCTGGCGCTTCACCGCACCCGCGGTCGACGTCTCCGTCCCGCAGGCCCGGCACGCCGTACGCGACCTGTTGGTCCGCCAGGGAGTCCCTGTCCATGAGGAGATCATGGACGGCCTGCTGCTGATCGTCTCCGAGCTGGTCACCAACGCCGTGCGGCACGCGGCGCTGCTGTCCCCGGAGATAGCGGTGGAGGTCGCGATCGGCCCCGAGTGGATCCGGGTGTCCGTCGAGGACAACCACCCGTACCGACCCAAGGCGCTGGAGGCGGACTACGGGCAGACCGGGGGCCGCGGACTGCTCCTGGTCCGGGAGGTCGCCCAGGAGGCCGGCGGAGCCTGCGACGTCGAGCACACGGCGAGCGGCGGCAAGATCATCTGGGCGGCGCTGCCCCTGGCCCCGATGGCACCGGGGCCAGGGGGCGCATCCCACGAGCCGATGGTCACCAGCCCCCGGACGGACCCGTCAGCTCCCTGACGGCCGGCCGCGCCGCGTCGAGCACCGTCATGAACCAGGCGGAGAACGGCGCGGCGGCGTGCCGCTCGGCCAGCTCGGCGGCGGTCACGAACGCGGTCTCCCCGATCTCCTCGGGGTCAGGCCGCGGTTCGGCCTGCACCAGGCCGACGAAGAGGTGGTTGAACTCCTGCTCCACCAGGCCGGAGGCCGGGTCCGGGTGGTTGTAGCGGACGGTGCCCGCCTCGGCGAGCAGCGTCGGCGAGACGCCGAGCTCCTCGAAGGTCCTCCGCGCGGCCGCCGCGAACGGCGCCTCGCCCGGGTAGGGGTGGCCGCAGCAGGTGTTCGACCAGACGCCGGGGGAGTGGTACTTGCCGAGCGCCCGGCGCTGGAGCAGCAGCCGGCCGGACTCGTCGAAGAGGAAGACGGAGAAGGCGCGGTGCAGCTGACCCGGCGCCTGGTGGGCGGCGAGCTTCTCCGCCGTGCCGATGGTCGTCCCGTCCTCGTCGACCAGTTCGAGCATGATCGGCGCCGGTGCTCCGGACGGCTGGACGCCGTTCGACGTGATCTCCGGCGAGATCTGAGCCACTGTGGCTGGTGTGGTCGGCATACCCGTCCTTCGCTTCGGTCCTCGGCCCGGTGGGGCAACCCCAGTCTGCCGTACAAAAGCGGCTTGTCCGCACTTCGTCGGCCGGACGTCGCCGCTCCCGCCGCGCCGGAGCACACCGGCGCGGCGGGAGCGGAGGGACCTCAAGGGGGCGTCAGACCCCGAAAGCCGCCGGATAGACGAGCGTGCCCGTCGGGACGGGCACGGATCCGTCCAGGACGAGCGCCATCATGGCCTCGTCCGGAACCTCGAAACCTGGCTTGATTCCATACTCGGACGCCCGTACGAACCCGAATCGTGGGTAGTACTCCGGATGGCCCAGGACGAGGACGAGCGCCTCTCCGCGCAGCCGGGCCGCGTCGAGCACCGCCCGGACGACGGCCTGCCCGGCCCCCGTCCGCTGGTACTCCGGAGCCACCGAGACCGGCGCGAGCGCCGCCGCGGGGGCACCGCCCACCCGGCAGCGGGTGATCAGGGCGTGCGCCGCGATCGAGCCGTCCGGGGCCTCCGCCACGTACGACAGACCGGGCAGCCAGGCGTCGGCGTCCCGCCGGAGGTCGTCGACCAGATCGGCCTCTCCCTCCGACGGGGGGTCCGCCGACGCGAAGGCCGCCGACACGACCCTCCACACCGCAGGGGCGTCCTCGGCGGTCTCCTCGCGGACGCTCCCCCTACGCCCGGGGGCGTGGGGGGACCCCCAGCGCGGATCGGCCGGCCGCAGGACGAAACCGGCGTAGCCGTAGTCACCGCCGTGCTCGCGCCGCAGGGCGATCTCGGTACGCGCACCGGCCACGGCCTCGGCCATGCCGGGCACGGTGGTGTCGGCCGCCTCGGCGTGCGCGGCGAGCGGGACGTAGTACTCGTCCCAGTCGCTCTCCGGCTGCGGGACGGTGCCGACGACGTGGTAGCCGGCCTCGACCGCCGCCGCCGCGTTCCCGGCGACGGTACGGAGCGTGTAGTGCTCCTCCCAGAAGGCGCGGGCCACGGGGCCCGGCTCCTCGGTGGTCCACACGCACTCGGTGAGCACGAGCGTGCCGCCCGGCGCGAGCAGCCTGCGCCACTCGGCCAGGGCCCGGTCGAAGCCGAGCACGAAGACCGAGCTCTCGGCCCAGACCAGGTCGAAGGAGCCGTCGGGGAAGGGCAGTGCGCCCATGTCGGCGTCGACGGTGCGGATCGAGCCGTCGAGCCCGCGCGCGGCCGCGGAATCCCGCAGCTCGGCGAGGAACGGCTCGTGGGTGTCGACGGCCGTCACCTCGGCGCCGGCCTCGGCCGCCAGGAGCAGCGCGGAACGGCCCGGGCCGCAGCCCAGGTCGAGCACGCGCGGACGCTCCGGAAGCCGGCCCGCGAGCGCGAGCAGCCGACGGGTGGTGGTGTCGGATCCGGGGCCCTGCCGCGGAAGACCGTGGTGCAGGGCGAAGAAGGAGTCGTACAAAGCGTTGTCGGACAACGTGGGAAACCCTTGTGTGAGAGGGCCCCGGCCGACGACGTGACGTACCGGTGGGAAGACCGGGATCAGGTCAGCCGGTGACCCGGGAGCTGAAGCTGGACCGGGCGCTGCCGCACTGGGCAGCCTCCATCGCGACGGTCATCAACCTCAGCTCCTCTCCACACGTACACGTCCGAAGATCCTAACAGTCCCGGGATCTCACAGGCAGAGCTTCGCCTCGTGCTGCGCGTGCCCGGCGGGCTCCAGCTGGAAGGTGCAGTGCTCCACGTCGAAGTGGGAGCCCAGGCACCCCTGGAGGTCGTGCAGCATCTTCTCGTGCCCGACCGAGTCCAGCGCGCCCTGGTCCACCACGACGTGGGCGGAGAGCACCGGCATGCCCGAGGTGATCGTCCAGGCGTGCAGGTCGTGGACGTCCTCGACGCCCGGAAGCGCCAGTATGTGGGCCCGTACCTCTGCCATGTCGACGCCCTTGGGGGCCGCCTCCAGGAGCACGTCCAGGGTCTCGCGCAGCAGCTTGACCGTGCGGGGCACGATCATCAGGCCGATCACGATCGAGGCGATCGGGTCGGCGTACTGCCAGCCCGTGGCGATGATGATGCCGGCCGCGACGATCACCGTCACCGAACCGAGCGCGTCCGCGAGCACCTCCAGATACGCCCCGCGCACGTTGAGGCTGTCCTTCTGGCCCCGGGCGAGCAGGGAGAGGGAGATCATGTTGGCCACCAGGCCGACCACGGCGAAGGCGATCGCCAGACCGCCCTTGGTCTCGGCGGGCTCGACGAACCGCTGGATCGCCTCGTACAGCACGTAACCGCCGACGACGAGCAGCAGCAGACAGTTGGCCAGCGCCGCCAGGATCTCGGCCCGGGCGAATCCGAAGGTGCGGTTCCCGGAGGGCGGCCGGTTGGCGAAGTGGATCGCGAGCAGCGCCATCGCGAGGCCGACGGCGTCCGTCGCCATGTGGGCCGCGTCGGCGATCAGCGCGAGCGAGTCCGCGACCACACCGCCGATGATCTCGATCACCATCACGGAGAGCGTGATGCCGAGCGCGATCCGCAACCGGTTCTTGTACGCGGCCCCCGCGGTGCCCGTGGGGGGCGCTCCGCCGTGACTGTGCCCGTGGTCGTGTCCTGCCCCCATGAGATGGCCTCCCGAATCGAGTCGTTCCGTCTGCCCCAAGTGGCAAGTGAACTACGGGTGGGGGGTATGTGCAACACGGTACTGAACACCGTTGTCATATGCTCTGACCTGCGGATATGTGATCCGAACCCGCCATGGCGAGAACTGGTCGGCAGGGGCCCGCACGGCGGGCGCCGCCAGGGACCCCCGGGCCGGACCACCACCCGTCCGGGCCGATCTCCCCAGGGCCTCTCGCACCCGTGAGGCCATGGGTGGGCCCGGGGGAGTCCGGCCCGCGAAGCCTCGGTGAACTCACGCTCCGTTCATCCGATAGCCTCAGCCGACGTGCCGCCGCCCGGCGCCGGGCCGCACTACCGCGCCCCGGGCCGCCACGGCCCGCAGGCCCCTCGTCAGCTCCAAGGAGTGAGTTCGTCTGTCGACCGCCATCCTCACCGGCCCGCCGGCACCCGGATCCTCGCTCGACGCTGATCTGCGGTCGCTCGGCTTCGACGTCCGGATCGCCACCGGCGCCGAGGAGACCGGCACCGTGCTGGCATCGGTCCCGGCGGACGAGCGCGTCGCGCTCGTCGACCCCCGGTTCGTCGGTCATGTGCACGCCCTGCGGCTCGCCCTCACCGATCCCCGGTTCCCGGCCGCGGCCACGACCGGCGCGCTCTCCGCGCAGAGCGAGGCCCGCCCCGCGCTCGCCCGCGCCCTGACCGCGGTGACGGCCGTGACCGTGCCCGCGGGGTCCGCCGAGGCCGACGCCGACGCCGGCGACCTCACCGGCAGCCTCGCCGACGCCCTCGACGCCGACGGCGTCGCCGTGCACAGGCCCCGGCTCGGCACCCTCGTCGCCACCGTGCCCGCCGACGCCGAGGCCCGCCACGAGGCGCGCGCCGCCGTCGCAGCCGTCGACGAGGAAGCCGTACGCCTCCGCTCGGCGGTCAAGGCCCAGGACGGCTTCTTCACCACCTTCTGCATCAGCCCGTACTCGCGCTACATCGCCCGCTGGTGCGCGCGCCGCGGCCTGACCCCCAACCAGGTCACCACCGCCTCGCTGCTCACCGCGCTGATCGCGGCCGGCTGCGCGGCGACCGGCGAGCGCGGCGGCTACGTCGCCGCCGGCATCCTCCTCCTCGTCTCCTTCGTCCTCGACTGCACCGACGGGCAGATCGCCCGCTACTCGCTGCAGTACTCGACGCTCGGCGCCTGGCTCGACGCGACCTTCGACCGCGCCAAGGAGTACGCCTTCTACGCGGGCCTCGCTCTCGGCGCCGCCCGCAACGGCGACGACGTCTGGGCCCTCGCGCTCGGCGCCATGGTCCTCATGACCTGCCGGCACGTCGTGGACTTCGCGTTCTACGAGGCCACCTACGACGCCGCGGCGAGTAAGAGCCCCTCCGCCGCCCTCTCCGGCCGGCTCGACAGTGTCGGCTGGACCGTCTGGGCCCGCCGGATAATCATCCTGCCGATCGGTGAGCGCTGGGCGATGATCGCGGTCCTCACCGCCTTCACCAGCCCCCGGATCGTCTTCTGGGCGCTGATCGCCGGCGGCGCGTTCGCCGCGTGCTACACCGCCGCCGGCCGCGTCCTGCGCTCCGTGACCCGTAAGGCGAAGAGGACGGACCGGGCCGCCCAGGCCCTCGCCGACCTCGCGGACTCCGGTCCGCTCGCCCGGATCGCGGGCCGGATCTTCGGCGGCCTCGGACTCGGGAGGCTCCCCGGGTTCGTCCTCGCGCTGATCGCCACGGGAGTGCTGCTCGCCGCCGTCCTCGGCCGTCCCTTCGGGGACGTGCAGACCGTCGTCGCCGCGGCCCTCTACGTGATGTTCGCCGGCGCGGCCGTCCACCGCCCCCTCAAGGGCGCCCTGGACTGGCTCGTCCCCCCGCTCTTCCGCGCCGCCGAGTACACCACCGTCCTCGTGCTCGCCGCCCGCTCCGACTCCGCGCACGCCCTTCCCGCGGCGTTCGGGCTGGTCGCGGCGGTCGCCTACCATCACTACGACACGGTCTACCGCATACGCGGTGGCACCGGCGCGCCGCCCACGTGGCTGGTGCGCGTCACCGGCGGACACGAGGGGCGCACGCTCCTCGTGGTCGCTCTCGCCGCCCTCCTGGCGGACCGCGGTGACGACTTCACCCTGGCACTGACCGCCCTCGCGGTCGCCGTCGCGCTCGTGGTGCTCGTGGAGTCCATCCGTTTCTGGGTCTCCTCCGGAGCACCCGCCGTTCACGACGAAGGAGAAACAGCATGATCGGCCTCGTACTGGCAGCCGGTGCCGGACGCCGTCTGCGCCCCTACACCGACACCCTTCCGAAGGCCCTCGTGCCTGTCGACGGCGAGACCACGATCCTCGACGGGACGCTGAAGAACTTCGCCGAGATCGGCCTCACCGAGGTCGCGATCGTCGTCGGCTACCGCAAGGAGGCCGTCTACGCCCGCAAGGAGGCCCTGGAGGCGAAGTACGGCCTCACCATCACCCTCGTCGACAACGACAAGGCCGAGGAGTGGAACAACGCCTACTCCCTGTGGTGCGCCCGTGAGGTCCTCAAGCGCGGTGTGATCCTCGCCAACGGCGACACCGTCCACCCCGTCTCCGTCGAGAAGACGCTGCTCGCCGCCCGCGGCGACGGCAAGAAGATCATCCTCGCCCTCGACACGGTGAAGAACCTCGCCGACGAGGAGATGAAGGTCATCACCGCCGAGGGCAAGGGCGTCCAGCGCATCACCAAGCTGATGGACCCGGCCACCGCCACCGGCGAGTACATCGGCGTCACGCTGATCGAGGCCGAGGCCGCCGAGGAGCTCGCCGACGCCCTCAAGGCCACCTTCGAGCGCGACCCCGACCTGTACTACGAGGACGGCTACCAGGAGCTCGTCAACCGCGGCTTCACCGTCGACGTCGAGCCCATCGGCGACGTCAAGTGGGTCGAGATCGACAACCACGACGACCTCGCGAAGGGCCGTGAGATCGCGTGCCAGTACTGACCCGGCTGATCCCGTCGCCGGTCGTCGTCGACATCCGCCGAGGAGCGCTGGACGACCTGTCCGCGCTCCTCGCGGACCAGCGGATCTCCAGCAACGGCAAGATCGCCGTCGCCATCAGCGGCGGCTCGGGCCTGAAACTGCGTGACCAGTTCGCGCCCGAGCTCCCGGGCGCGGACTGGTACCCGGTCTCCGGCGGCACCATCGACGAGGCCGTGAAGCTGGCCGACGCCATGCGCGGCAAGCGGTACGACGCCGTCGTCGCCCTCGGCGGCGGCAAGATCATCGACGTGACGAAGTACGCGGCGGCCCGGGTCGGCCTGCCGCTGGTGGCCATCGCCACCAACCTCTCGCACGACGGCATCTGCTCGCCGGTGTCCACCCTGGACAACGACAACGGGCGCGGCTCGTACGGTGTGCCGACCCCGATCGCGCTGGTCATCGACCTCGACGTGATCCGGGACGCCCCGGTGCGCTTCGTCCGCTCCGGCATCGGCGACGCGATCTCGAACCTCTCCGCCATCGCGGACTGGGAGCTGTCGCACGTGCAGACGGGCGAGCCCGTCGACGGTCTCGCGGCCGCCATGGCGCGCAGCGCCGGCGAGGCCGTGCTCCGCCACCCCGGCGGCGTGGGCGACGACGACTTCCTCGTCACGCTCTCCGAGGGCCTGGTGATGTCCGGCATCGCCATGTCCATCAGCGGCGACACGCGGCCCTCCTCGGGCGCCTGCCACGAGATCAGCCACGCCTTCGACCTGCTCTTCCCGACGCGGGCCGCGAGCCACGGCGAGCAGTGCGGTCTCGGCGCGGCCTTCGCCATGCACCTGCGCGGTGCCCAGGAGGGCTCCGCGCTGATGGTCGAGACCCTGCGCCGGCACGGGCTGCCCGTGCTGCCGGAGGAGATGGGCTTCTCCGTGGACGAGTTCGTCCAGGCGGTGTCCTTCGCCCCGCAGACCCGGCCGGGACGCTTCACCATCCTGGAACACCTCGACCTGTCCGACGACGAGATCAGGGACGCGTACGCCGACTATGCAAAAGCCATCGGTAGCTGAGCTCCGACCGGTCGTCCACCCCCCGGGTGTGAAGGACCGGCGGAGCGGTGAGCACTGGGGCGGCCGCCTGTACATGCGGGAGATCTCGCTGCGGATCACCCGGCGGCTGGTGACCACGAAGGTCACGCCCAACCAGCTGACCTACCTGATGACCGTCTTCGGCGTGCTCGCCGCCCCGGCGCTCCTCGTGCCGGGCATCACGGGCGCCGTCCTCGGCGTCGTGATGGTCCAGATGTACCTGCTGCTCGACTGCGTCGACGGCGAGGTCGCCCGCTGGAAGAAGCAGTTCTCGCTCAGCGGCGTCTGGCTGGACCGGGTCGGCGCGTACCTGTGCGACGCGGCGGTCCTCGTCGGCTTCGGCCTGCGCGCCGCCGACCTGTGGGGCGAGGGCCGGATCGACTGGCTGTGGGCCTTCCTCGGGACCCTCGCCGCCCTCGGCGCGATCCTGATCAAGGCGGAGACCGACCTCGTCGGCGTCGCCCGGCACCAGGGCGGACTCCCGCCGGTCAAGGAAGCGGCCGCCGAGCCGCGCTCCTCCGGCATGGCGCTGGCCCGCAAGGCCGCCGCCGCGCTCAAGTTCCACCGGCTGATCCTGGGCATCGAGGCCTCCTTCCTGATCCTGGCCCTCGCGGTCCTGGACCAGATCCGGGGCGACCTCTTCTTCTCCCGGCTCGGCGTCGCCGTCCTCTGCGGCATCGCCCTGCTCCAGACCGTTCTGCACCTGGTGTCGATCCTGGTCTCCAGCAGGCTGAAGTGAGGCCGGCCGTGAGTTCTCCGCTCAAGGTGGGTGCCGTCGTCATCACGATGGGCAACCGCCCCGACGACCTGCGCGCGCTGATCGACTCGGTCGCCAAGCAGGAGGGCGACCGCATCGACGTCGTCGTCGTCGGGCAGGGCACCCCGGTCACCGGGGTGCCCGGCTGGGTCCGGACCGTCGACCTGCCGGAGAACCTCGGCATCCCCGCCGGCCGTAACGTCGGCATCGAGGCCTTCGGGCCGGGCGGCACCGACGTCGACGTCCTGCTCTTCCTCGACGACGACGGGCTGCTCGCCCACACGGACACCGCCGAGCTGGTCCGGCAGGCCTTCACGGCGGACCCGCGGCTCGGCATCATCAGCTTCCGCATCGCCGACCCCGAGACCGGGGTCACCCAGCGCCGGCACGTGCCGCGGCTGCGCTCCGCCGACCCGATGCGCTCCTCGCGGGTGACGACCTTCCTCGGCGGCGCCAACGCCGTCCGGACCAAGGTCTTCGCCGAAGTGGGCGCACTCCCGGGGGAGTTCTTCTACGCGCACGAGGAGACCGATCTCGCCTGGCGCGCGCTCGACGCCGACTGGATGATCGACTACCGTTCCGACATGGTGCTGTTGCACCCCACTACAGCGCCTTCCCGCCACGCCTCGTACCACTTCAACGTGGCCCGTAACCGAGTGTGGTTGGCACGTCGCAATCTGCCCGCGCCCCTGGTGCCGGTGTATCTCGGCGTCTGGCTGCTGCTCACCCTGGCCCGTCGGCCTTCGCTCTCCGCGCTCAAGGCGTGGTTCGGCGGTTTCCGCGAAGGGTGGGCGACTCCCTGCGGTCCGCGCCGCCCGATGAGGTGGCGTACGGTGTGGCGGCTGACCCGGCTGGGTCGCCCCCCGGTCGTCTGACATCGTGGTACCGACGTGCCGCGCATCTTGAACACGAAAGTTTCGACTGTGAGTGACACACACCAGGGCGGGGCGGTCGCGACGAGCGCGCCCCCGTCCGTCGACGAGGGCCTGGCCCCGGCCGAGCTGGCCGCGAAGTACGGTCTCGCGGTCAGCGGCGCCCGGCCCGGGCTGTTCGAGTACGTACGCGAGCTGTGGAGCCGCCGCCACTTCATCCTGGCCTTCTCCTCGGCCAAGCTGACCGCCCAGTACAGCCAGGCCAAGCTGGGCCAGGTGTGGCAGGTGGCGACCCCGCTGCTCAACGCCCTGGTCTACTACCTGATCTTCGGGCTGATCCTGGGCGCCGGACAGGGGATGACCAAGGAGGTCTACATCCCCTTCCTGGTCACCGGCATCTTCGTGTTCACCTTCACCCAGAGCTCGGTCATGGCCGGCGTCCGGGCGATCTCGGGGAACCTCGGCCTGGTCCGGGCCCTGCACTTCCCGCGGGCCAGCCTCCCGATCTCCTTCTCGCTCCAGCAGCTCCAGCAGCTGCTGTTCTCGATGATCGTCCTCGTGGCGATCGTGCTCTCCTTCGGCAGCTACCCCTCCCTCCGGTGGCTGCTGGTGATCCCGGCGCTGTTCCTGCACTTCGTGTTCAACGTGGGACTCGCCATGATCGTGGCCAGGATGGGCTCCAAGACCCCCGACCTCGCCCAGCTGATGCCGTTCATCATGCGGACCTGGATGTACGCCTCCGGCGTCATGTTCTCGATCCCGGTGATGCTCGCCGACAAGCCGGCCTGGATCGCCGACATCCTCATGTACAACCCGGCGGCGGTCTACATGGACCTGATCCGCTTCGCCCTCATCGACGGCTACGGCGCGCAGAACCTTCCGGACCACGTCTGGATGACCGCCCTCGGCTGGGCCCTCGCCGTCGGCGCCGGCGGATTCGTCTACTTCTGGAAGGCCGAGGAGAGGTACGGCCGTGGCTGACCCCAACCCGAGCAACGTCCCCACCGTCATCTGCGACGACGTCCACATCGTCTACCGGGTCAACACCGGCGGCGGAGGCAAGGGCAGCGCCACCGCGGCCCTCAGCCGGATCGTCGGCCGCGGCAAGGCCGAGGTCACCCGCGGCGTCCGCAAGGTCCACGCCGTCCGCGGCGTCACCTTCACCGCCTACCGGGGCGAGGCCATCGGCCTCATCGGCTCCAACGGCTCCGGCAAGTCCACGCTGCTGCGCGCCGTCGCCGGACTGCTCCCCACCGAGAGCGGCAAGGTCTACACGGACGGCCAGCCGTCCCTCCTGGGCGTCAACGCGGCCCTCATGAACGACCTGACGGGCGAGCGCAACGTCATCCTCGGCGGCCTCGCCATGGGCATGAGCCGTGAGGAGGTGCGCGCCCGGTACGACGGCATCGTCGACTTCTCCGGCATCAACGAGAAGGGCGACTTCATCAGCCTGCCGATGCGCACGTACTCCTCCGGCATGGGCGCCCGGCTCCGGTTCGCCATCGCGGCGGCCAAGAACCACGACGTCCTCCTCATCGACGAGGCCCTCGCGACGGGTGACCGCAAGTTCCAGATCCGCTCCGAGGAGCGCATCCGCGAGCTGCGCAAGGAGGCCGGCACGGTCTTCCTGGTCAGCCACAGCAACAAGTCCATCCGGGACACCTGCGACCGGGTGCTCTGGCTGGAGAAGGGGCAGCTCCTCATGGACGGCCCCACGGACGAGGTCCTCAAGGCGTACGAGCGGGAGACCGCCCGCTAGCGAGCACCCCGAGCTGTACGGAACCCCTGCCGGAGTCACCCGGTAGGGGTTCCTCCGCCCTCCCGTCGCCCACCACCACCCTTGCCGGAAGGTGCTACGCACCTGCACCCTTCTTCTCCGCGCGTCGCGCTGCCACCTGGAATGTTCATGCGGTAAACATCGGGCAGGATGAGGACATGGCAGCGATCTCGGGGGGAAAGACCTACCACCACGGCGATCTGCGCAACGCGCTGATCTGCGCCGCCGTCGACCTGGCCACCGACGGCGGGCCCGAGCGGGTCGTCCTGCGCGAGGCCGCCCGCCGGGTCGGCGTCTCGCCCACCGCCGCCTACCGGCACTTCGACGGGCGGGGCGAACTGCTCCGTACCGTCAAGCTCCACGCCCAGCGCCTGCTCGCCGACTCCATGGACCGGGCCGCCGCCCGCGAGCCCGGCGCCGACGACCCCGCCCTGGCCGCCGAGCGCAGGCTCGTCGCCCTCTGCCGGGGCTACGTCGGCTTCGCCGTGGACCAGCCCGGCCTCTACCGCGCCGCGTTCTGCGTCCCCCGCCCCGCCGAAGCCGACGAGCCGGTCTCGGGCCGGCCGGCTCCCGAGCCCGAGATCCGCGCCTTCACCCTGCTCAAGGAGGCCCTTGAAGGCCTCGCCAAGGCCGGCGGACCCCGCCCCGGCGTCCGGCCCGCCGCCGGCGCCGCAGCGTGGTCGGCCGTGCACGGCCTGTCACTTCTCCTGCTCGACGGTCCGCTGCGGCGCCTGCCCGCGCAGCGCAGGAACGACGTCGTCGAATCCACCCTGGCCATGGTCGTCTCCGGCGCCCGCACTCCCTGACTCCCGCCCGGACTCGAACTCCCTTTCCGTACAGGAGGGTTGGCGACCCGTACGGATGAAGTCCCGGATCCCTGCCACCCCGGAACGACGACTGCCGTCGTACAACGTAAGCTGGACCGGTCTGTTTCGAGGCAAGTAGGGCGATACCCCACGGCCATCGGGTCGCCGGGAGACGGCCCGGCGGGCAGGAGTAGGCGGCGTGTCCGAAATAGGATGGATTGGATCGGCAGTGTAGAACGGGAGTCGTGACGGCCATGACGCAGAATCTCCAGCTCCACGAGGGTGTCGCCGTCCCCTTGTCGGGCAGCGCCCAGTGACGGGTCCCCGGCAGGTGCGCCCCGACGCCTCCTCGCGCACCACACTCGGCAAGGCCGCGGACGAGAACTTCCCCGTGGCCCCCTTCTTCCTGCCCCGTGCCTGGCGCGACGACCTCATGGCCGTTTACGGCTACGCCCGCCTCGTCGACGACATCGGCGACGGCGACCTCGCCCCCGGTGGCGCCGACGCCCGGCACCTCGGCCTCACCCCCGAGGAGGGGGAGGACCGCGTCGCGCTCCTCGACGCCTTCGAGGCCGACCTCCGGCGCGTCTTCGACGGCACCCCCCGCCACCCCCTGCTGCGCGCGCTCCAGCCGACCGTCCGGCGGTGCGGCCTCACACCCGAGCCCTTCCTCGGCCTGATCGCGGCCAACCGCCAGGACCAGCTGGTGCGCCGCTACGAGACGTACGACGACCTCCTCGCGTACTGCGAGCTCTCCGCCAACCCCGTCGGCCGCCTCGTCCTCGCCATCACCGGCACCGACACCCCGGAGCGGATCCGGCGCTCCGACGAGATCTGCACCGCCCTGCAGATCGTCGAGCACCTCCAGGACGTCGCCGAGGACCTCGGCAACGACCGGATCTATCTGCCCGCCGAGGACCTCAAGCGCTTCCACGTCACCGAGGACGACCTGGCCCGGCCCACCGCGGGCGCCTCCGTGCGCGCCCTGATCGCCTTCGAGGCCGAGCGGGCCCGCGAGCTGCTGTACGCGGGCATCCCGCTCGTCGGCAGCGTCCACGGCCGGCTCCGCCTCCTCCTCACCGGATTCACCGCCGGAGGCCTCGCGGCGCTCGACGCGATCACCGCCGCCGGATTCGACGTCCTTCCCGGCCCGCCGGGGCCCACCAAGCCGAGCCTGATGCGCCAGGCTGGAGCGGTTCTGCTCCGGGCGCGGAGAGAGGGGTGAGCGCCACCGTGGAGGGACAGCTCCAGCCGTCCGCACCCGTACTGGCCGCCTACAGCTACTGCGAGGCGGTCACCGGGCAGCAGGCCCGCAACTTCGCGTACGGGATCCGGCTGCTGCCGACCGAGAAGCGGCAGGCGATGTCCGCGCTGTACGCCTTCTCGCGGCGCGTCGACGACATCGGCGACGGCACGCTTCCGGTCGAGGCCAAGCGGGAGCGGCTCGAAGCCACCCGCGCGCTGCTCGACCGGGTCCGCACGGGCGGGGTCGACGAGGACGACACCGACCCCGTCGCCGTCGCGCTCGCCGACTCGGCCCGCCGCTTCCCGATCCCGCTCGGCGGTCTCGACGAGCTCATCGACGGCGTCCTCATGGACGTGCGCGGCGAGACCTACGAGAGCTGGGACGACCTCAAGGTCTACTGCCGCTGCGTCGCCGGCGCGATCGGCCGGATCTCGCTCGGCGTCTTCGGCACCCAGCCCGGCGCCCCGGGCGCCGACCGCGCCCCCGAGTACGCCGACACCCTCGGCCTCGCGCTCCAACTCACCAACATCCTCAGGGACGTCCGTGAGGACGCCGGGAACGGGCGCACCTACCTGCCCGCCGACGACCTCGCCAAGTTCGGCTGCGGGGACGGCTTCGGGAGCGAGACCCCGCCGCCCGGCGCCGACTTCGCCGGCCTCGTCCACTTCGAAGTACGGCGCGCCCGCGCCCTGTTCGCCGAGGGCTACCGGCTGCTGCCGATGCTCGACCGGCGCAGCGGCGCGTGCGTCGCGGCCATGGCGGGCATCTACCGGCGCCTGCTCGACCGCATCGAGCGCGACCCCGAGGCCGTCCTGCGCGGCCGGGTCTCGCTGCCGGGCCGGGAGAAGGCGTACGTCGCCGTGCGCGGCCTCTCCGGGCTCGACACCCGCCACATCGCGCGACGTACCGTCAGGAGGCGTGCCTGATGCGCCCGTACGCCCCCGCCCGCCAGGCAACCCGGAGCGCCGCCCCGGCGTCCCTGCCTGCGGTGCCCCTGCCCGGGGTATCCCTGCCGACCGCCTCGACCCGAACGGAGGCCGTGTGACGACCGAAGGAACCGAGCGGAACTCCCCGCAGCCGCACGCCGTCGTCGTCGGCGGCGGGCTCGCCGGGATCACGGCCGCGCTCCAGCTCGCGGACGCCGGCGTCCGCGTCACGCTGCTCGAAGGCCGGCCCCGCCTCGGCGGCCTCGCCTTCTCCTTCCGCCGCGGCGACCTCACCGTCGACAACGGCCAGCACGTGTACCTCCGCTGCTGCACCGCCTACCGGTGGTTCCTCGACCGGATCGACGGCGCCCGGCTCGCTCCCCTCCAGGACCGGCTGGACGTGCCCGTCCTGGACGTCGCGCACCCGCGCGGCCCCCGGCTCGGCCGGATCCGCCGCGACGCCCTTCCTGTACCGCTGCACCTCGCGCGCAGCCTCGCCACGTACCCGCACCTCTCCCTCGCCGAGCGTGCCTCCGTCGGCCGGGCCGCGCTCGCCCTGAAGAAGCTCGACCCCGCCGACCCGGCCCTCGACGGCATCGACTTCGCCACCTGGCTCGGCCGCCACGGGCAGTCCCCGCGGACCGTCGAGGCCCTCTGGGACCTCGTCGGCATCCCCACCCTCAACGCCCCCGCCCCGCAGGCCTCCATGGGGCTCGCCGCGATGGTCTTCAAGACCGGCCTCCTCTCCGAGCCCGGCGCCGCCGACATCGGCTGGGCCCACGTCCCGCTCGGCGAACTCCACGACACCAGGCCCGCGAAGGAGCTCGACGCCCTCGGCGTCCGCACCCTGCTGCGCACCAAGGCCGAGCGGATCTCCCGTACCGACGACGGCCGTTGGGCGGTCGAGGTGTCGGGGGAGACCCTCGACGCCGACACCGTCGTCCTCGCCGTACCGCAGCACGAGACGCACGCCCTGCTGCCCGAAGGCGCCCTCGACGATCCCGACCGGCTCCTCGACATCGAGACCGCGCCCATCCTCAACCTGCACGTGGTCTACGACCGCAAGGTGCTCAAGCGGCCCTTCTTCACGGCGCTGGGCTCCCCGGTCCAGTGGGTCTTCGACCGCACCGACTCCTCGGGACTGAAGGGCGGCGGCCAGTACCTCGCCGTCTCCCAGTCCGCCGCCGGGGACGAGATCGACGAGCCCGTCGCCGTCCTGCGCGAGCGCTACCTCCCGGAGCTGGAGCGGCTGCTGCCCGCCGCCCGCGGCGCCGGGATCCGCGACTTCTTCGTCACCAGGGAGCGGACGGCCACGTTCGCTCCCTCCCCGGGCGTCGGCCGACTTCGCCCCGGCGCCCGCACCCGGGTCCCCGGCCTCTACCTGGCCGGATCCTGGACCGCCACCGGCTGGCCCGCGACCATGGAGGGCGCCGTCCGCAGCGGCTTCAGCGCAGCGGGCGCGGCGCTCTCCACCCTCGGCCGCCGTCATGACCATCCGCTGCAGGAGGCGGCATGACTGTGAGTACCGGAACTAGAGGAGAGACCGTGCCGACTGTGCCGCCGGGTAATCCGGCCGTCGACACCGCGGACGTGTCCGCACTGCTGGAGCGAGGGCGGACCCTGTCCACTCCCGTACTGCGAGCGGCCGTCGACCGCCTCGCAGCGCCCATGGACACCGTGGCCGCCTACCACTTCGGCTGGATCGACGCCCACGGCAACCCTGCCGACGGCGACGGCGGCAAGGCGATCCGCCCCGCGCTCGCCCTGCTGTCGGCCGAGGCCGCGGGCGCCGCGCCCGAGGTCGGCGTCCCCGGCGCCGTCGCCGTGGAACTCGTCCACAACTTCTCGCTGCTCCACGACGACCTGATGGACGGCGACGAGCAGCGCCGCCACCGCGACACCGTGTGGAAGGTGCACGGACCGGCCCAGGCCATCCTCGTCGGCGACGCCCTCTTCGCCCTCGCCAACGAGCTGCTGCTCGAACTCGGCACCGTCGAGGCCGGCCGGGCGACCCGCCGGCTCACCACGGCCACCCGCAAGCTCATCGACGGGCAGGCCCAGGACATCTCGTACGAGCACCGCGAGCGGGTCACCGTCGAGGAGTGCCTGGAGATGGAGGGCAACAAGACGGGCGCCCTGCTCGCCTGCGCCGTCTCCATCGGTGCCGTCCTCGGCGGGGCCGACGACCGCACCGCCGACAAGCTGGAGGAGTACGGCTACCACCTCGGCCTCGCCTTCCAGGCCGTCGACGACCTCCTCGGCATCTGGGGCGACCCGGAGGCCACCGGCAAGCAGACCTGGAGCGACCTGCGCCAGCGCAAGAAGTCGCTGCCGGTCGTCGCGGCCCTCGCCGCGGGCGGAACCGCCTCCGAGCGGCTCGGCGAACTGCTCGCCGAGGACGCCAAGTCCAACGACTTCGACACCTTCTCCGAGGAGGAGTTCGCCTTCCGGGCCGCCCTCATCGAGGAGGCCGGAGGACGCGAGTGGACCTCCCAGGAGGCCCGCCGCCAGCACGCCGTCGCGATCGAGGCCCTGCACGAGGTGGACATGCCCGCCCGCGTGCGGGAACAGCTCACCGCGCTGGCCGATTTCGTGGTCGTACGGAAGAGATGATCACCATCACCCTCATATGAGTTCGCAGTCGCCGGCCGGTGCCATCCGGCGCCGGCCGACGGCAGACCCGCAGGAGCAGAAGTAACCGACTGCATCAAAGGGGAAGCCATGACAGCGACGACCGACGGAAGCTCCGGGGCCGTGGGCCCCCGGGCGGCCGCGGCCAGCACGACGCACGACACCGCCGCGCCGGAGGAGCTCTCCGTCGCGTGGGACACGCTCGACGAGAGCGCCGCACGGGCCGCGGAGCGCGCCGTCGAGCACCTGCTCGCCCGCCAGGACCCGTCGGGCTGGTGGAAGGGCGACCTGGAGACCAACGTCACCATGGACGCCGAGGACCTGCTCCTCCGCCAGTTCCTGGGCATCCTCGACGCCGACACCCTCCGGGCGGCGGCCCTCCACATCCGCCGCGAACAGCGGGAGGACGGTGCCTGGGCCACCTTCTACGGCGGAGCCGGCGACCTCTCCACGACGGTCGAGGCCTATGTGGCCCTGCGGCTCGCCGGAGACCCGCCCGAGGCCCCGCACATGGCCCGCGCCTCCGCCTGGGTCCGCGACCGTGGCGGGATGGCCGCCGCCCGGGTCTTCACCCGGATCTGGCTGGCCCTCTTCGGCTGGTGGCGCTGGGAGGACCTGCCCGAGCTGCCCCCCGAGCTGCTGTTCCTGCCGAAGTGGTTCCCGCTCAACATCTACGACTTCGGCTGCTGGGCCCGGCAGACGATCGTGCCGCTCACCGTGGTCTCCGCGAAGCGCCCGGTCCGCCCCGCGCCCTTCCCGCTCGACGAGCTGCACACCGATCCCGCCCGGCCCAACCCGCCGCGGCCCCTCGCCCCGGCCACCGGCTGGGACGGGATCTTCCAGCGGCTCGACAAGGCGCTGCACGTCTACCACCGGGTCGCTCCGCGCGCGCTGCGCGGGACCGCCATGAACGTGGCCGCCCGCTGGATCGTCGAGCGCCAGGAGAACGACGGCTGCTGGGGCGGCATCCAGCCCCCGGCCGTCTACTCGGTCATCGCCCTCCACCTCCTCGGCTACGACCTCGGGCACCCGGTCATGCGCGCCGGCCTGGAGTCCCTCGACCGGTTCGCGGTCTGGGGCGAGGACGGCTCCCGCATGATCGAGGCCTGCCAGTCGCCCGTCTGGGACACCTGTCTCGCCACCATCGCGCTCGCCGACGCCGGGCTCCGCCCCGATCACCCGGCGCTGGTGAAGGCCGTCGACTGGATGCTGGACGAGGAGATCACCAGGAAGGGGGACTGGGCGGTGCGCCGCCCCGGACTCCCGCCGGGCGGCTGGGCGTTCGAGTTCCACAACGACAACTACCCCGACATCGACGACACCGCCGAGGTCCTCCTCGCCCTGCGCCGGGTCGACCACCCCGACCCCGCGCGGGTCGAGGCGGCCATCGCCCGGGGTGCGCGCTGGACGCTCGGCATGCAGTCGCGCAACGGCGCCTGGGGAGCCTTCGACGCCGACAACACCAGCGTGTTCCCCAACAAGCTGCCGTTCTGCGACTTCGGCGAGGTGATCGACCCGCCGTCCGCCGACGTCACCGCCCACGTGGTGGAGATGCTCGCCTTCGAGGGGCAGGCCCGAAACCCCCGCACGCGCCGGGGAATCGACTGGCTCCTCGCCGAACAGGAGCCGAACGGCGCCTGGTTCGGCCGCTGGGGCGTCAACCACGTGTACGGGACGGGCTCGGTGCTCCCGGCCCTCACCGCCGCGGGGCTGCCCGGCTCCCACCCGGCGATCCGCCGGGCCGTCGCCTGGCTGGGCTCCGTACAGAACGAGGACGGGGGCTGGGGCGAGGACCTCCGCTCGTACGAGGACGAGCGGTGGATCGGACGCGGCGCCTCCACCGCCTCCCAGACCGCCTGGGCGCTCCTGGCCCTCCTCGCGGCGGGCGAGCGCGACTCCGGGCCCGTCCGGCGGGGTGTCGCCTGGCTCACGGAGACGCAGCGCGAGGACGGATCCTGGGACGAGCCGTACTTCACGGGCACCGGTTTCCCCTGGGACTTCTCCATCAACTACCACCTCTACCGGCAGGTGTTCCCGCTCACGGCGCTCGGGCGCTACGTGTACGGGGAGCCCTCGCCCGGCAAGGGGCGCTGATGGGCCGCGAGCCGGGACCGGGCCCGGCCGCCCGCCCCGGCGCCGCACCACCGCTGCTGATCGCCTGTGCGCTCGGCATCGAGCGGTTCGCCCTGCGCGGCGGGGACCACACGGGCGCCCCCGGCCCGGTGACCGTGGTGCGTACGGGCATGGGACCCGCCCACGCCCGCAGGATGGTGTCCCGGGTGCTCGGCGAGGAGCGGTGGGCGGACGCCGCCGTCATCGCCTCCGGTTTCTGCGCGGGGCTCGCCCCGGGCATGCACCCGGGGGACCTGATCGTCGCCGAGGAGACCCGCGGCCCCGAGGGCACGACCCCCTGCGTCGGCACCGAGCTCCTGGTGAAGGCGCTGGTCAGGGCGGTGCCCGGGCGGACCGTCCACACCGGCCCGCTGAGCGGCTCCGACCATGTGGTGCGCGGCCCCGAGCGCGTCGCGCTGCGGGCCACCGGGGCGATCGCCGTCGACATGGAGTCCGCGGCGACCCTGCGGACCGCCCGGGAGGCCGGCCGGCTCGGCGGCGGGCCGGACGCCCGCCCGGTTGCGGCCGTACGGGTGGTCGTGGACGCTCCAGAACATGAACTGGTCCGGATCGGCACGGTACGCGGGGGAATATCGGCCTTCCGTGTTCTCCGTGCCGTCCTTCCCGCATTCTTCGAATGGCACCGTTCTTTGCTGCTCCCCAGGAGGTGAGCGAGTTATGGCCATGCCGCTTCGTCAGTCCATCAGGGTCGGGACCTACCTCGTCGAACAGAAGCTCCGAAAGCGTGACAAGTTCCCGCTGATCGTCGAGCTGGAGCCGCTCTACGCCTGCAACCTCGCGTGCGAGGGCTGCGGGAAGATCCAGCACCCGGCGGGTGTCCTCAAGCAGCGCATGCCGGTCGCGCAAGCGGTCGGCGCGGTCCTGGAGTCAGGCGCCCCCATGGTGTCCATCGCGGGCGGCGAGCCCCTGATGCACCCTCAGATCCACGAGATCGTGCGCCAGTTGGTGGCCAGGAGGAAGTACGTCTTCCTCTGCACCAACGCGATGCTGCTCCGCAAGAAGCTGGACAAGTTCACGCCCTCGCCGTACTTCGCCTTCGCCGTGCACATCGACGGCCTGCGCGAGCGGCACGACGAATCCGTCGCCAAGGAAGGCGTGTTCGACGAGGCGGTGGCGGCCATCAAGGAGGCCAAGCGGCGCGGCTTCCGCGTCACCACCAATTCGACCTTCTTCAACACGGACACCCCGCAGACCATCATCGAGGTGCTCAATTACCTCAACGACGACCTCCAGGTCGACGAAATGATGATCTCGCCCGCCTACGCCTACGAGAAGGCCCCCGACCAGGAGCACTTCCTCGGCGTCGAGCAGACCCGCGAGCTCTTCAAGAAGGCCTTCGCGGGCGGGAACCGGCGCCGCTGGCGTCTCAACCACTCGCCGCTCTTCCTGGACTTCCTCGAGGGAAAGGCCGATTTCCCCTGCACGGCCTGGGCCATTCCCAACTACTCGCTCTTCGGCTGGCAGCGACCCTGCTATCTGATGAGCGACGGCTACGTCCCCACGTACCGCGAACTCGTCGAGGACACCGACTGGGACAAGTACGGCCGCGGAAAGGACCCGCGCTGCGCCAATTGCATGGCGCACTGCGGCTACGAGCCCACCGCCGTCCTCGCCACCATGGGTTCCCTCAAGGAGTCCCTGCGTGCGATCCGGGAGACCGTCTCCGGGAACAACGGGTGAGTGACTCGTGAAGGGTGAGTTCGACCTGCGGGCGCTGCTCGCCGAGCGCGGCGGTGAGCGGTACGAGCTGCACGCCAAGCACCTCAACCACCAGCTGCCGCGCATGCTCCACACCATCGGCTTCGACAAGGTGTACGAGCGGGCCGAGGGTGCCCACTTCTGGGACGCCGACGGCGTCGACCACCTCGACATGCTCGCCGGATTCGGCGTGATGGGTCTCGGACGGCACCACCCCGTCGTCCGCAAGGCCCTCCACGACGTCCTGGACGCCCAGCTCGCCGACCTCACCCGCTTCGACTGCCAGCCCCTGCCGGGGCTGCTCGCCGAACGCCTCCTCGCCCACAGCCCCCACCTCGACCGGGTCTTCTTCGGCAACAGCGGCACCGAGGCCGTCGAGACCGCCCTCAAGTTCGCCCGGTACGCCACCGGGCGGCCCAGGGTCCTCTACTGCGCCCACGCCTTCCACGGGCTCACCACCGGCTCGCTCTCGGTCAACGGCGAGCAGGGCTTCCGGGAGGGCTTCGACCCGCTCCTGCCGGACACCGCGATCGCCCTCGGCGACCTCGAAGCCCTGGAGCGGGAGCTGCGCCGCGGCGACGTGGCGGCCTTCGTCGTGGAGCCGATCCAGGGCAAGGGCGTCCAGGAGGCGCCGCCCGGCTTCCTGCTCGCCGCCCAGGAGCTGCTGCACCGGCACGGCGCGCTGCTGATCGTGGACGAGGTGCAGACCGGCCTCGGCAGGACCGGCGACTTCTACGCGTACCAGCACGAGGCGGGGGTCGAACCGGACCTGGTCTGCGTCGCCAAGGCGCTCTCCGGCGGCTACGTGCCGGTCGGCGCCACCCTCGGCAAGGACTGGATCTTCAAGAAGGTCTACTCGTCCATGGACCGGGTCCTCGTCCACTCGGCGAGCTTCGGATCGAACGCGCAGGCCATGGCCGCCGGGCTCGCCGTCCTCTCGGTCATGGAGAGCGAGGACACGGTCGCCCGCGTCCGGCGGATCGGCGGGCTGCTCCGCTCCCGCCTCGAGGAGCTCGTACCCCGGTACGAGCTGCTGCACGAGGTCCGCGGGCGCGGGCTGATGATCGGGATCGAGTTCGGCCGGCCGACGTCGCTGGGGCTGCGCGGCCGCTGGGCCATGCTCCAGGCGGCCCGGAAGGGTCTCTTCGCCCAGATGGTCGTGGTGCCGCTGCTCCAGCGGCACCACATCCTCACCCAGGTCTCGGGGGACCACCTGGAGGTGATCAAACTGATCCCGCCGCTGGTCATCGACGAGGCGGACGTGGACCGGTTCGTCACCGCGTTCACGGCGGTCATGGACGAGGCCCACGGCGGCGGCGGGCTGATGTGGGACTTCGGGAAGACCCTGGTGAAGCAGGCCGTGGCGCAGCGCTGAGCCGGACGAGTCCGCGATCTTTGCCTCTGAGGCAAGAAACTTGCCTCAGAGGCATGATCCTGGCGCAATGGACGCATGGACCACGTCCCCGGGGAAGCCTCCCCGGACTCCGCCACCCCCGACGTCCTGCCCGACGTCGCCCCGCAGCTGCGGGCCCTGCGCCGCCGCCGGGGACTCACCCTGGAGGCCGCCGCCCAGCGGGCCGGCCTCTCGCCGGCCCACCTCTCCCGGCTGGAGACGGGGAACCGGCAACCGTCGCTGCCGATGCTGCTCGGCCTCGCCCGTATCTACGGTACGACGGTCTCCGAGCTCCTCGGCGAGGCTCCGCCCGAGCGTGACCCCGTCGTCCGGGCCGGCCGCTCCGAACCCGTCGAGGCCGACGGCTGGATCTACCGGCAGGCCGGCGGCGCCGGGCGGGCGCTCCAGTGCCTGCGCGTCCACGTGCCGTACGCCACCCGGGCCGACATCGTGCGGGTCCACCCCGGCGAGGAGTGGATCCACGTCCTGGAGGGGCGGGTGCGGCTCGCGCTCGGCGACGCCGTCCACGTCCTCGATCCCGGGGACAGCGCGCACTTCGACTCGCTGACCCCGCACCGCATCGGCGCCGCCACTCCCGGCGGGGCCGAGCTGCTCTTCGTCCACACCCTGATGCAGAGTCCCGTCGCCGAGCTGTGCCTCGGCGACGGAACCCCGCACCGGCGCTGATACCGCGCCTCCTCGTGAGAACGTGCCCCTTCGCCAGAAAAGGACCGAGATGTCCGAGAAGTCACGACCTGTCACCGGTGAAGAGCGCGGGGAAGGCAAGTTTCCCAAGGGGCTGGCCCTCCGCCTCTTCGCGTACCTGATCGCCGGGCACCTCTTCGCCGGCTTCCTCTACCTGCTCTTCATGCTCGGCGGGCAGAACCAGTAGAGCGGCGCCCCGGGCGGGCTCACGCCTCCGTGAGGAAGCGCTCCCGCAGCCGCTCGCGGGTCTCGGGGGCCAGCTTCAGCCCCTCCGTGAGGTAGGTCTCGACCGAGCCCCACGTCGCCTCGATCGTCTCGAAGGCGCCCCGCAGATACTCCACCCGCGCGTCGAAGAGCGGGCTCAGCAGCTCCATCACCTCGGGCGACATCGCGTCCGCGCCGGTGGAGCTGCGGCGCACCTTGTAGCGGCGGTGCGGGTCGTTCGACTTCACGTAGTCCGCCTCGATCGCCTCGACCTCGACGCCGAGGGCGAGCAGCGTGATCGCGATGGAGAGGCCGGCGCGGTCCTTGCCCGCCGCGCAGTGCATCAGGGCCGGGACGCTCTCCTCGGCCATGGAGTGCAGGATCCGGCTGTGCTCCGACGTCCGCTCGACCACCATCTTCCGGTACGAGTCGGACATACGGGCCGCCGCCTTGCCGTCGCCCAGGATGTCCCGCAACTGCGCGATGTCGCCGTCGCACACCAGCTTCCAGAACTCCTTGCCGTCGGCGGGGTCGTTGAGGGGTATGTTCACGTTTCGCACGCCGGGGAGCTCGACGTCCGCACCCTCGACCTTGCGGTCGGCCTCGTTGCGGAAGTCGAAGACGGTGTGCAGGCCCAGTGAGGCGAGGAAGGCGGCGTCGGTCTCGGTGGCGTGGGCGAGGTGGCCGCTGCGGAAGAGGCGTCCGGGCCGCACGGCGCGCCCGTCCGTCGTCGGCAGGCCGCCCACGTCCCGGAAGTTGCGGACCTCGGCCAGCTCGGGTTCGTTCGCTTCGGTGGGCGGGACCTGCGGCAGCTGCTGCGTCACGGATGCTCCTGGGGGGTCGTCGTTCGGGGGCCCGATGCGAGATCGGTTCCTAGGGCAATCATCCAGGTGGGACGGGGTCGGCGCACCCCCTCGGACGGGAATGGGTGATCTGTCCGAAATGAGGCGTTAAGGGGAACACGCCCTGGTTGCAGGCGAGATGGGCGATGCCGCGTGAGCAGGGTCATAGATGTGACGGATCGTGGCCGAAGGCCCCGGGCAATTGCCGTACGGAAAAAGGAAATCGAAGGACCGTCATCGACGGAGGGTGACCGGAATTCCGCCCGGAATGCGGCCCGGGTAATGCCGGAGGAAATCTGCGGCTTGTTCGCTCCGACCCCGCTCGTCTAGCGTCACCGTCAATCCGGTCGGACCGCCGAATCCTGCCACCGTCCGGAATCCGCACTCATCCCATGCGTGGCAGGAGCGGGGGACCCAGGAAGTACGCCGGTCCCGCGACAACAGGACGGCTCGGGGTGAAGCCGCGTGAGAACGCGGCCGGGCATCTCCAGTCCGAACCCGACAGCTCACCTCGTAGGCGCCGGAGAGGAATTCGCCATGCCCGCGAAGGGTAAGCACCGCCGTCCCAAGATCAATTCCATCACGCGTGGTCTCGTCGTCGCCAGTACGGGAGGCGCCGTCGTCGCCCTTCCGCTCCTCGGCGCCACCGGAGCCCACGCCGCCGAGCAGGCCGCCCCGGCCGCCGTCCCCGCCCAGGCCGTCGCCGCCGCTCAGGTGAAGGCGCCCGCCGCCCTCCAGGCCGCGCCCACCGCCGCCGCGAAGGCCGCGCCGAAGACGTACTCCGTCGTCAGCGGCGACTACCTGTCGAAGATCGCCACCGAGCACCACCTCGCAGGCGGCTGGCAGAAGCTCTACGCGGACAACCGCCAGGTCGTCGGCGAGAACCCCTCGCTGATCCTGCCCGGCATGAAGCTCACGCTCGGCGCGAAGAACACCGCCGCCGCCGCTCCGAAGAGCGCCGCGCCCAAGGCCGCCGCCCCGAAGGCGGCTCCGAAGGCCGCCCCGAAGGCCGCTCCCGAGAGCACGCAGAGCTCCGAGAAGAACGGCGACTCCTCGCGTGCCTCGCGCAGCAGCCAGCGCGCCGCCGCTCCGGCCGCCGCCTCCGCCGAGTCCTCCTCGTCGCAGTCGTCGCAGACCTCCCAGTCGTCCGGGGCCTCGACCTCCGCGTCCGGCTGGGTCGCCCCCGTCAGCGCCGGCTTCTCCACCCCGTACCGCGCCTCCGGCTCCATGTGGTCCTCCGGCTACCACACCGGTGTCGACTTCACCGCCTCCTCCGGCACCACCGTCCGCGCCGTCGGCGCCGGCACGGTCGTCTCCGCCGGCTGGAGCGGCGCCTACGGCAACGAGGTCGTCATCCAGCACGCCGACGGCAACTACTCGCAGTACGCGCACCTCTCCTCCCTCTCCGTCTCGTCCGGCCAGACCGTCACCGGCGGCCAGCAGATCGGCCTCTCCGGCTCGACCGGCAACTCCACCGGCCCGCACCTGCACTTCGAGATCCGCACCTCCCCGAGCTACGGCTCCGACGTCGACCCGCTGGCCTACCTGCGCCAGCACGGCGTCTCCGTCTGACACGGACGCTCCCTGACGGCCCGGCACATGTGTGCCGGGCCGTCGGCGTATTCCGGCTTGGGAGAATCTTTATCGGTGGCATATGTCACCCTGCGTCAACCCCTCCTTACGGTCGCGTAGGTCACATCCGAAAGGGAAGGATGTGCTCCCGTGGCAGACGATTCGAGATCAAGAGACAAGAACGCATTCGGGTCGTACGCGGCGATCGGTGACAGCTTCACCGAGGGCGTCGGAGACCCCGGGCCCGACGGGACGTACGTCGGCTGGGCGGACCGCTTCGCGGTGCTGCTCGCCGACGAGCTGCCGGAGCACGACGACTTCCGCTACGCCAACCTGGCCGTACGCGGGCGCCTGCTCGACCAGATCGTGGCGGAACAGGTCCCCCGGGCGAAGGAACTCGCCCCCGACCTGGTGACCTTCTGTGCCGGCGGCAACGACATCATCCGGCCCGGCACCGACCCCGACGACGTGGCCGAGCGCTTCGAGCGCGCCGTCGCCGACCTGACCTCCGCCGTCGGCACCGTCATGGTGACCACCGGCTTCGACACCCGTGACATCCCCGTGCTCCGGCACCTGCGCGGGAAGATCGCCACCTACACGGCCCACGTCCGGTCCATCGCGGACCGCTACGACTGCCCGGTCCTCGACCTGTGGTCGCTCAAGTCCGTGCAGGACCTGCGGGCCTGGGACGACGACCGGCTGCACCTCTCGCCCGACGGCCACACCCGCGTCGCCCTGCGTGCCGCCCAGGTCCTCGGCCTGCCGGTGCCCGCCGACCCGGACCAGCCGTGGCCGCCGCGCCCCCCGCGCGGCACGCTGGAGGTCCGCCGCGACGACCTCAACTGGGCCAAGGAGTACCTCGTGCCCTGGATCGGGCGCAGGCTGCGCGGCGAGAGCTCGGGCGACCACGTCGAGGCGAAGCGCCCCGACCTCATGCCCCTGTAGGACCGCCGGGGCCGCCGACGCCGGCCGGGATCCGCTCCAGGACCCCGCCGGCGAAGACGTCGTACAGCGGCAGCGTCTCCAGATGGACGTAGCCGATGTGGCAGTCGCAGACGGCGAGGGGGCAGGCCCGGGGGCGCAGCGCGGCGCGGTACGAACCGTCGTACAGGTTCCCCAGCTCGGCCTTGACGAAGTGGCAGCGCCGCACGGTCCCCTCGCCGTCCACCGAGATCACCGACTCGCCGGTACGGCACGGCAGCCCCGCCGAGCGGTGCGGCCGTCTGCTGTAGGGGAAGAGCGGGTCGATCCCCGTCCACTCCTCGGCCTCCGCGTCCGTGTACGTGTGGCCCTCGGCTGCGTTCACCCAGAGGTAGACGTGCGGCGGCAGGGCCGCGCGCAGCCGGCGGGCGTCGTCACGGTGCTCGGGCAGGCCGACCACGCCGACGCTGAACCGGATGCCCCGGGCGGCCAGCTCGCGGCACTTGCCGAGGAAGCGTTCGTACGGCGTCTGGCCCGGGTGGTACGTGCACCAGAGGGCGACGGTCTCGGGGTCCGCCTCCGCCAGCCAGTCGGTCCGGCAGCTGAGGTTGGTCTGGATCGCCACCCGCTCCACGTGCGGCAGCCGTGACAGGTCGACCAGGGCCCGCCGGTACCAGGAGCGCACCAGGCCCTCGCCCCACGGGGTGAAGAGGATCCGCAGCCGGTCGCCGGTCTGTCCGGCGGCCCACCCGGTGAACCGGTCGAGCGCGGCCCGGTCCGCGCGCAGCTGCTCGCGGCTGTCCCGGCGTTTGGCGAAGGGGCAGTAGGGGCAGTCGAAGTCGCAGGAGGCGAGCGGGCCGCGGTAGAGCAGGGTCAGATCCACGGCTTCCCTACTTCGGCTCGTACGCGGCCATGGCGGCCCGCACGTCGGGCGAGAACAGCTCCGGGCCGAGCCCGTCCGAGTACGCGAGCCCCTCCGGTGACAGCCGGAGCAGCCCCGCCGGGGCGTCCTCGTCGAGCCAGCCGAGGGACGCGAAACGGGCCAGCTCCGCGGGGAAGTCCGCGAACGGGGAGGAGCCGAACCGCTCCTCGTAGCCGGCGACCGGCATGCCCTCGGCCTGGAGCAGCGACTGGAGCAGATGGCGGCGGCGGGCCTCCTCGGCATCGACCCACCGGCCGACCTCGACGCGGGAGAAGTCCTCTGTCTCCGTGTACGCGTCGATGATCGAGCGGATCTCGCGCATGTCGACGGCGTAGTCGAAGGAGTAGTGCAGCGCCGAGGTGTACGAGCGGGCGCCGCAGCCCAGGCCGATCATCCCGTCCGTCTGGCACGCGTAGTCGTCCGGGCCGAGGGGCGCGGCGTCCGTCCGGCGGAACATCCGCATCGACACCTGCTCGTAGCCGTGCGCGCGGAGGTGGTCCCGGCCGTACCGGTAGAGGCGCAGCCGCCGCTCGTCCCACTCGCGGTCGGCCCCGGGGGAGATCCGGCCGAGACCGGTGAGCGGCCGGACGTACAGCGGGTAGAGGTACAGCTCCTCGGGGCACCAGGCGAGCGCCGCGTCGAGCGAGGAACGCCAGGACTCCTCGGTCTGGCCGTCGATCCCGTAGATCAGGTCGATGTTGAGGACGGGCACACCGGTGTCCCGGATCCTGCCGAGCGCGGCCTCGACGTCCGCGCGCCGCTGCGGCCGGACCGCCGCCCGCGCCTCCGCCTCCACGAAGCTCTGCACGCCGATGCTGAGGCGGGTCGCGCCCCGCTCGGCGAGGACCGTGAGCCGGTCGGCGGTCGCGGTCGCGGGGGACGTCTCGACGGACAGCGGTACGGCCCGCAGATCGACCCCCATCCGCTTCTCGGCGATGTCGCAGAGCCGCTCCAGCTCGGCGGCGGTGAGGAAGGTGGGCGTGCCACCGCCGAACGCGGCCGTGGCGAACCGCACGGGAGCGCTGTCCCCTCGGGGGTCGCCGAGCGCCTCGCGGACGGCCGTGGCCTGGCGGTCGAGGGCGTCGAGGTAGCGGGTGGTCAGCTCGTCGGGGGCGCCGATGCGGGTGAAGAGATTGCAGAACCCGCAGCGGACCTCGCAGAACGGTATGTGCGCGTAGAGGGAGAGCGCGTCCTTCGGCTCCGCCGCCCAGAGGGCGTCGAGGGACGGCCGGTCGGGGAGCGCGCGGTACGCCGTCTTGTGCGGATAGGCGTAGACGTAGCTGCGGTACGGGCGCGGGGTGGTGGTGTCGCTCATGCCGTCGCCTCCTGCGCGGGGCCGTCCAGGACGAACTGCGCGTACGGCACGGTCCACACGACCTCGTGGCCGAGCCGGTGTCCGGTGTGGCCGTCCTCCCCGTACGCGGTGCCGTGGTCCGAGCAGACGATCGCGAAGCAGGGCCGGCGGCTGCTCATCGCGGCGAAGAGGCGTCCGATGTGCCGGTCGACGTATTCGAGGGCCGCCGCGTGTGTGGCCCGGGAGTCCCCGGCCTCGGGCGTCGCCCCCGGGCTGTGGAACCAGTTGGGCTGGTGGAGCGCGGACACGTTGACGAAGAGGAAGAGCCGGCGCTCGCGGGGGAGCGCGGCGACGACCTCCTCGGCGCGGTCCACCTGGGACGCGAAGGAGGTCGGGGACGCGACGCCGAAGGACGGCTCCCAGTGGCTCTCCTGGAACAGGCCGGGGAGTACGGAGCCGAGCGGCGGCTGCTTGTTGAAGAAGCCCACCCCGCCGACGCAGACCGTCCGGTAGCCCTCGCCGGCGAGCGCCGAGACGAGGTCCGGGGTGTCGTGGACGAAAGTGCCGTCGGCCGTCGTCTCGCTGCCCGCGAAACGGGCCGCGAAGAGCCGGGGGTGCGGCCCGGGAGCGGCCGGGGTCGGCAGGAAACCCGCGAAGATCGCCTGGTGGGAGGCGTACGTGAAGCTGCCGGGCGCGTGCCGCCGCTCCCAGGCGCCGCCGGGTAGATGCCGGGCCAGATGCGGGATGCGCCCCTCGGCCGCCAGCTCGGCCGCCACGTCGTACCGCAGCGTGTCGAGGGTGACCAGGAGCAGGTCGTGGCTGCCGACGATCGCGTTCATGTCGGGCTGGTTCACGTGGTGCTCGTTCCTGTGGTGCGGGGGGCTGCGTCGGACGGGCGGGTGCGGGTCGCGTCGGAGGAGAGTGGGCCGGGGAAGTGGGCGGCGACCTGCGCCGCGTACGTGTCGAGGCCCTCGGCGCCGCTGCCCGGCAGACCCGTGAGCCTCGGCAGCAGGTCGCCGAAGGCATTGACCTCGCCCACCGCGAAGCGGCGCCAGCCGGTCGCGGGCAGCAGGTCGACGCCCACGCACCGGGTGCCGGGGAAGGCGGCGGCGGCCCGCTCGCACACGCCGAGCGCGTCCTCCCACCGCCCGCCGGCCGCGATGATCGCGGCCCGGGCGGCGGCCAGGTCGCCCCGGGCGCCGCCCAGATGCAGATTGGTCATCGGGGAGCGGCTGGTGCGGACGACGGCATGGGTGGCCCGGCCGTCGATCACCACCACCCGCAGGTCGGCGGCGCGGCCGTCCTGGGTGGCCTTCGGCAGCCAGCGCTCGACGTGCAGCCCGTCGGGGGCGAGGGCGTCCACGATCGAGGCGATCTCCCGCTCGCTCGTGTAGCGCCGTACCCGCAGGGAGTTGAAGAGACGTCCGTCCGGTGCGCGCTCCACCGAGGTGGTCGCCTGGATCCTGCCCGTGCCGTTCGTCTCCACCGCGAACACTCCCGACGCGGAGGAGCCGTGCGCGAGCTTCACGAACACCCGCCGCAGGCCGGCCTCGCCGAGCAGCGAACGGAGGTCCGCCCAGCCGCCCACGGCCGGGGCGGCGGGCCCGGAGGTCGGCGAGTCGGGCACCGGCACACCGGCCGCTCGCAGCCGGCCGTGGCTCAGCCGTTTGTCGAACAGGACCGCGAGCTCGCCGGGGTCGTCGACGAGCGCGGCTCCCGCGTCTCCGACGGTCTCCGCGAGCTCCGAGACGGCGGCGGTGAACCGGGCGTACCAGCGGCCCGAACCCTCGACCCGGGCCGGGTCGTCGACGCCGCGCAGCAGCCGGTCGGCCTCCGGATCCTCACCGGGCGAGTCGATCCGTACGGTCTCGCCGGCGGCGAACCGCGCCCGGCCGCCCAGCACGTCCGGCCAGGACACCACCCGCGCCCCGGGCAGCCCGGCGGTCCGCAGCGCGTCCTGGAGGAACGCGACACGGCGGCCCGCCGGATCACCGACGACGACGGGGCGCGGGGCGGGGGTCATTCGGCTACCGCGACGTACCGGTAGACCGAGCCGTCACCGTAGTCCTCCGGCTCCTGGGCGTCGTCGAGGACGACCGTGACGCCGTGCGGGGCGAGCGCGGCGCGGACCCGGTCGCTCATCGCCTCCGACAGGAAGTGGTGGGAGAGGTCGAGGCGGGTGAGGTGGGTGAGCGGCTGCCCGTCGAGCAGGGCGGCCGCGCCCTCGTCCGTCAGGACGCCCTTGGAGAGGTCGAGCCGCTCGATCCGGGCGACGACCGGGGCGCCGGCCACGGCCGCGGCGACCTCGTCCTGGATGACGCTGTTGCACAGTCCCAGGCTGCGCAGGGCGGGGAAGGCCGTCCCGGCGAGCAGCGGTGCCAGGTCCTCGGTGGTGCTGTCGCCGCCGTAGTTGTCGGTGCCGAGCCAGAGTTCGAGGTTCTCCAGCGCGGGCAGCTCGCTGCCGGCGATCCCGCGCACGACCTCGGCGGGCAGACCGCCCGTCTCGACCACCAGGGTCTCCAGGCCCTCGTGCCGGATCGGCGGGAACTCCAGCTCCGAGCCCCCGCGCACCCCGAACTCCCGCAGGGCCGGGTAGGCGGCGAGCAGCGGCGTCACGTCGGACTGGACGATCCACGAGATCTCACAGTCCTCGCCCGTCATGTCGCCGAGGAACACCGCCCGCAGGTCCGTGAGCCGGTCGCGGGCGGCGATCAGCGCCGCGACGATGGGCGCGGACGATTCCTCGTACGCCTCGTCCCAGCCGCCGACGACCAGCGCGCGGACCTGGGTGGGGTCGACCGTCTTGAGGAACCGCTCGAACTGCGGCTCCCAGAGCTCGTCCTCGGGCTCGCTGTACGTCGGGGCGGAGATCCGCCAGGCGACGGCGGCGGCGTCCGGCAGCGGGGTGGACGCGGTCCCGTCCGCGCCGGCACTCGGGAAGTCGAACACGGGAAGGCCGTGGAAATCCTGCTGGTATTTCCCGATGGTCATGACGGTGCTCCAGACAACGGACGACGTTGATCGGCTGATGCCAAGAGTTGTACCAAGCGGCACCGACAACGCCCTTCGCCGGGGCCGCGCCGGCGGGCAAGGGACTGTCCGGTGGGCGATGGTCGGACCGATTGTCAGACCCGGCCTCTAGCGTCGTTCTCGTGTTCGGGCGAAGCGCGCCGAACGGGGAGGGGAGAGCCATGTACCGGCAGGGAGACGTGCTGATCGCACCCGTCGAGGAGACGGCCGTACCGGCCCGCGCGAAGGCCGCGGCGGGGGAGCCGAGGGACGCCAGAGGCCGTCTCGTCCTTGCCCTCGGGGAGGTGACCGGGCACGCCCACGCCATCCCCGGACCCGGCCGGCTCGTGCGGGAGCCGGGCCCCCTCGGCCCGCTGCTGCTCGAACTGCCCGAGGGCGGCCGGGTGGTGCACGAGGAGCATGCCCCGATAGCCCTGCCCAAGGGCTGGTACCGGGTCGTGCGGCAGCGGGAGTACGTGCCCGGCGCCTACCGGATCGTCGCGGACTGACGGCCCGGCGGACGTGAGGGGCTCGACATGGTCAAGGACGAGGACTTGGGGGACACCGGAATGAACCGCACCACCGCACAGGACACGTGGCGGGCCGTCGCCGCGGCCACCGGACCGGCCGATCGCGCCGCCGCCGAGGCCGGCGTCCGGCTCGCCTACCGCACGGCGGGGCTCGCCGAGCCCGCGCGCGTGCTCTGGGCGGACTCGCCGCTCGCGGCCGTCGCACTCGTCAGAGGGCTTGACGGCGCGGGCCGTTCGGTACGGGACGAGGTGCGCACCCGGCCCTGGGCCGAGGAGCGGCGACGCCTCCACGACGCGCTCGGACCCGCGGGCTGGGCGGCGCACTGGCAGGCGACCGGCGCGGGGCTCTGGGACCTCACGCGGGAGCTCGCCGACCGGATCCGGGCCGGGGTGACGGAGGCTGCCGCGGAACGGGTCACCGACGGGACCGCGCGGGAGGCGACCGCCGTGCGGCTCGTGCTGTTCGACGCGGTGCTCGGCCAGCACGACGCCGCCTGGCTGGCCGCCTTCGACGGCCGGGGCGAGCGGCTCGCGGGGCTCGCCGCAGTCGCCCGGCACGCGGGCTGGTGGTGGCCCTACGAGAACGTCGCCGTGGTCTGCGAGCGCCCGGTGGAGCTCCACCGGGACGAGGCCGGGCGCCTCGACCGGGGCGACGGCCCGGCGCTCGCCTACCCCGACGGCTTCGCCCTGCACGCCTGGCGGGGCATGTCGGTGGACGCCGACTTCCTGGCCGGTCTCGCCGGCCTCACCCCCGAGCTGATCCGCGCGGAGGAGAACGCCGAACTGCGGCGCGTGATGCTGGAGTACTACGGCTACGACCGCTACCTCGCGGAGTCGGGTGCCCGGCACCAGCACCGCGACGAGACGGGCGTTCTGTGGCGCGTCGAACTGGCCGACGACGAGGACGTGGTGATGGTCGAGGTGGTCAACTCCACCCCCGAACCGGACGGCAGCCACCGCACGTACTGGCTGCGGGTGCCGCCCTCGACGCGGACCGCGCGGGAGGGCGTGGCCTGGACCTTCGGGCTCTCCGCCGAGGCGTACGAGCCGCTCGTCCAGACCTGAGCGGGGCCCGGGGCACGGGCCCGGCTGGTACGGAGAGGTGAAGGGAGCCGCCGGTCAGGAGTGGCGTGCGGGAGGCGGCGGCGACGGGTGCTGGGATGTGCCCGCCGGAGCTCCGGCACCCAACCCGAAGGGACCGCCCGTGACGACCCGCCAGCCCCGGACCGCGACGACCGCTCACACCGCGCCGACCGCCCGTATCGCGGTGCCCCCTCGTACCGCGGCGACCGCTCGTGCCTCCGCGACCGCCCGCACTGCCCGTCTGCTCGCCGCCACCGCCGTGCTCGGCGGGCTGCTCGCCGGCACGGCCGCCCCCGCCCTGGCCGCCGCGCCCGACCGGACCGCCCTCCGCACCGCGGCCCGGGCGGCCGCGCCCGCCACGGTCAGCGTCAGCGGGACCGGCCGGGCGGCCGCCGCACCGGACCTGGCGATCCTGTCCGTCGGGGTCGAGGCGACCCGTAAGACGGCGAAGGAGGCGATGGCCGCGCAGAGCACCGCCGCCAAGGCCCTGCTGGACGTGCTGCACAAGCAGGGGATCGAGGACCGGGACATCCGGACCGACAGCCTCTCGCTCTCTCCGGTGTACACGCAGAGCCCCGAGGGGGAGAGCAAGGTGACCGGGTACCAGGCCGGGCAGTCCTTCTCCGTGAAGGTCCGCGACCTCGACAGGACCGGGCAGGTCATCGGCGCCGTCAACGACGCCACGGGGGACGAGGGCCGGATCAACGGCGTCGTCTTCGACGTCGCCGACCCGTCGGCGCTGCGGGTGAAGGCGCGCGAGGCCGCCTTCCAGGACGCGTACGAGAAGGCCTCGCAGCACGCGCGGCTCAGCGGACACCGGCTCGGCCGCCTGGTCTCCCTCAGCGAGGGCGACTCCATGCGCCCCGGCCACGGCGCCGTCCCCTCGATGCCCGCGGACGAGTCGGGGGTCCCGCTGGCTCCCGGAGAGATCGAGGAGCAGGTCACGGTCTCGGCGGTCTTCGAACTGCTCTGAGGCCGAAGAGGGCCGGCCGTGGCGACCGGTCCGTCCGGTCCGTCCCACGTGCGGAACCACTACGCGCCGGGCGGACCGTCCGCGCCCGGCGTGGCCGCGGGGATGCCGTCCCGGGCCTCGTCCGGTGCGCCGTCCGCACGGGCCTGTGCGCTGCCCTCCGGGCCGTCCCGTGTCTCCTCGGGCAGGCCCAGCTCCCGGGCGAGGGCGGCGTCCGCCCACCGCAGCAGCGTGGCGCGCGACAGGGAGCCGGCGTACGCCGTCGTCTGTACCGCGAGCCCGTCGAGGAACGCGGTGAGCCGCCAGGCCGCCGCGGTCGGATCCGGACACCGGAACTCGCCGTCCGCGACCCCCTCCCCGATCACCCGGGCCAGCGCCGCCTTCCACTCCCGGTCCAGCGACGCGGCGACCTCGCGCAGCTCGGGGTCGCGCAGCGAAGCGGCCCATCCCTCGATCCACAGCCGCCAGCCCTTGGCCTGCCCGGTCGGCGCGTACCAGCGCACCGCGGCGCGCAGTCGCCGCACCGCCGTGGAGCGCCGTCCGAGCAGCTGCCGCAGGCGGGCGAGGTCGCCCTCGGCCGCGTGCGAGAAGGCGGCGGCGACCAGCTGTTCCTTGGTCGAGAAGTGGTAGAGCACGAGGGCGTTGCTCACCCCGAGCGCCGACGCCACGTCGGAGATCCGGACGGCGGTGACGCCCCGGGCCTCGATCTGGTCGACGGCGGCCCGCAGCAGCTCGTCCCGCCGCTCCGCCACGCTCAACCGCACTCTCGCCACGTCGAGCAGCCTACACAGCACATGACAAGGGCATGATCGTCACCGAGTCGGCCGACCGGTCGGAGCCGTCCCGGGCCCGGGACACCAGGCCCTGGCCGCACCCGGCCTCAGTACCAGCCGTAGCGCTCGGCGATCACCGGCAGCCGCTCCGCGACCAGCGCGTGCGCCGCGGCGCGCGGGCCCGTGCCGTCCGCCGCGGCCCGGTCCAGCATGCCGCCCACCAGCTCCCGCATGGACCGGCGCACCCGGCCGAAGGCCTGCTCGGCGTCGGCCTCGATGTCACCGAAGAGCGTCCACCACCACCAGGCGTTGGTGCACGAGTTCACGACCACGTCGGGCAGCACGGTCACCCCGCGCGCGGCGAGGGCCTCCTCGGCCTCCGGCAGGACCGGCATGTTGGCCGCCTCCGCGATCCAGCGGGCCGTGATCCGACCCTGGTTCCCGGTGTCGATCGCGTACGAGACGGCCGCCGGGACCAGGACCTCCGCGTCCACGGCGAGCCAGGCGTCCCGGGGCTCCTCCCGGTCGCCGGGCCGCAGGGCGGCGCGGTCGACCGTGCCGTGGCCGTCGCGGGCGGCGAGCAGCGTCTCGACGTCGAGGCCGTCCGGGTTCACGATCGTGCCCCGGACATCGGCGACGGCCACCACCCGCAGCCCCGCCCGGGCCAGGAACCGGGCGGTCGCCCCGCCCATCGTGCCGAGCCCCTGCACCGACACCCGGGTCCCGGCGTACTCCCGCCCGGCCCGGTCGAGGGCGACGAGCACGGACTCGGCCACTCCGAGGCCGCCGACCAGCTCGTCGAGCCCGATGCCGTCGACCTCGATCGCGAACGCGTCGGCGAGCCGCTTCCGGGCCGTCGCCTCGTCGTCCAGGAGCGGGTACACGGCCTGCACGGAGGAGACGAGCCCGGCCTCGGCCGCCGCCCGGTCCACCAGGTCCTGGGTGAGCCCCAGGTCCTCCCCGGTCGTCCAGAACCGCTCGATGTACGGCCGCATGGCCCGCAGGTAGCGGACGAGGACGCCGTACGCCTCCGGGGAGCGGGGGTCGCAGTCGATGCCGCCCTTCGCGCCGCCCAGCGGGACGTACCGGGCCTCGGGGTCGTAGTGCAGGGCCTCCTTCATGGTCATGCCGCGGGCGAGCCCGGCGACCTCGGCCGCCGTGCATCCCTCGCGCATCCGCAGGCCGCCGCTGGCCACCCCGCGCACCAGCCGGTCGACGACCAGGTGGCCCCGGCGGCCGGTCACGTGATCGGTCCAGTCGACGGACAGCAGGGGGGTGGGGCTCATCGCGCGTCTCCTCGGGAGGGGCTGTTACTGAACAACGATTCAGTATGACCGGTCTCCCCGGCCGTTCGGAGCGCGGGCCGCCCATAATGGAACGACCCCCAGAGATCAGGAGGTCCTGTGACCGGTACCGGCTCCGACCGTTCGCCACGGGCCCGGCTGCGCGCGCTGCGCCCCGAGTCCTTCGGCGCGGACCCCGCGGGCGAGCGCCTCGCCCGTATCCGCCGTTCGCCGAACTTCGCGGACGGGATCTTCCAGAACCCCGAACCCGCCCGCCGCGGGCCCTCGGGCTCCACCCTGGAGTTCGCCAAGATCTACTTCGAGAAGGAAGGACGCGCGCGCCGAGCCCCCACCGGCACGATCCCCGTCCACCCCACCACCGTCGCCGACCTGGCCAAGGCGCCGGTCACCGGGCTGCGCCTCACCTGGATGGGGCACTCCGGCGTCCTCGCCGAGATCGACGGGCACCGGGTCCTCTTCGACCCGGTCTGGGGCGATCGCTGCTCGCCGTTCCCCTTCGTCGGCCCCAAGCGGCTCCACCCGGTGCCCGCACCGCTCGCCGCGCTCGGCCCGGTCGACGTCGTCGTGATCTCGCACGACCACTACGACCACCTCGACCTGCCGACGATCAAGGCGCTCGCGGCCACCGACACCGTCTTCGCGGTGCCGCTCGGCGTCGGCGCACACCTGGAGCGCTGGGGCGTGGCCGCCTCCCGCCTCCGCGAGCTGGACTGGAACGAGTCCACCGAGATCGGCGCGCTGCGGCTCACGGCCACCCCGGCCCGCCACTTCTGCGGCCGGGGCATCCGCAACCGGCAGCACACGCTCTGGGCGTCCTGGGTCGTCCAGGGCCCCGAGCACCGGATCTTCCACAGCGGGGACACCGGCTGCTTCTCCGGCTTCGAGGAGATCGGCGCCGCGCACGGCCCCTTCGACGCCACCATGATCCAGATCGGCGCCTACTCGGAGTTCTGGACTGACATCCACATGACTCCCGAGGAGGGCATGCGGGCGCATCTGGACCTCCAGGGCGGTGCGGCGGCCGGCGTGATGCTGCCGATCCACTGGGGCACGTTCAACCTCGCCCCTCACCCGTGGGCCGAGCCGGGCGAGTGGACGAGGGACGCGGCCGAGGAGGCCGGCCAGGCGGTGGCGTTGCCCCGTCCCGGCGAGCCGTTCGAGCCTGCGGGGAAGCTGCCCGGGGAGTCGTGGTGGCGGGCGGTGTCCCGTCCGGTCGCGCGCCCGTGGCGCCGCCCCCGGCATGTCGAGGTCGAGCCCGAGAAGCGCAGTGACGACCTCGATCTCGCGGGCGAGCGGTGACGTCGGCCGGGGACGATCCTGCCGAGACCGTGCGGATGCTGTCGCGTCTCCCGGCTGACGGATGTGATCGTGTGCTGCAGGCCTTGGACGGGGCGCCTCGCGGAGAGGGCGCGGTTGTTGCACAGCGGTTCAGGCCATTGTCGACTGGGAGGGGAATGTCGCGAGTCGTGGTCCGAACACGCATCGTGGACTGCTGAACTGCTCTTTTCCTGTTGGAGTGGTAGCGCGGCGGATAGCCATGCGCAACGGGTGGGACCTGGCTCACCCGGGCCGCTGTGCCGGTGTGAGTCAGGTCCCGTCCACGACCGCGATGTGGTGGCGGAGTTCGTCGACCATCCTCGCCGCGTCGCCGTTGGCAGGCAGTCGCCAGTCCGTCTCGATGCCCCGTTCCACCGCCGGCTCGCTGCTGAAGCGGACGAGGTCGGGAGCGGGCAGGCAGCTGTCGCGCAGCCAGAGGAGGAAGAGGGCTGCCTCACCGACCGTGGAGTCGGCCAGCATCACACAGTCCCGCCCGTGGACCGTGGCGGTGCCGTCGTACTCGGTGCCGTCAGCTGTTGCCGCCCAGAAGGAGAGGTACGGCTCGCCCTGGTGCGTGCGGTCCTGGCGGACCTCGTAGCGGACCTCGGTGAATGCTTCCCGCAGGGTTTCACCCAGGCCGGCGAGGTCGAGGCCCCAGGCATGCGGCTCGCGCTCCGGGGCGTAGAACAAGAACGTGGTCCGGTCGTCGTCATCGTGCGTCATGGGGATGCATCCTGCCTGGGGGCAGGTCACTTCACGCACCGGGCGGTACCGGGAAGCTGCTGGAGGGCCATGAGCGCCTCCAGTACGCTGCGGCTTCCTTGTCGTCGGTGACGATCCCCAAACCCCGGATCTGTTGGTGCTCAGGCGTCGAACGCCTTGCGCTCCTCCGGAGTCCCAAGCAGTTCCGGGCGGTCGCAACGTGGTTCGACAAGCTCGCCGGCCGCTACGGGGCCGGGCTGCACCTCGCCTCGCTCGTCCTGTGGCTGCGCGACACCGCCGCGTGAGCTCTCTTGCGGGGGGGGGCTTCGCGGGGTTCCTCAGTTGCGTCGCATGGGCCATGCCTGCCGGACTCTGCCCAGACGGGCGCGATGGTCTTCGATCCAGCCGTCGGCCAACTCGATGGTGACCTGCACGGTCGCCAGGGACATCGAGCGGTCGGCAACCGAAACCGTGGCGCGTTCGAGGCCCTCTTCGAGGTCAATGTGCAGTTCGGTTGCCCTCTTGTCCTCCCTCCAGGATGTACTTCCCCCACCGGCCAGGGTGTTGAGGGCCGTCTCCCAGTCCGCGAGGTCCTGAGGGAAGATCCAAGTCTTGAGGCTTCCCGCGACGAAGCTGGTTCCGACACTGATCTCGCCGACCAGGACGTCGGGGTCATGTTGAGATGCGCGGATTTCTTGGCCTGTTACGCGAACAACAACGCTGTTGCCCTCGATGCCCGCCAAGTGGATCAAGTCGATTGGGCCTTGCGCTTCCATGCCAACTCCCGTCCCTGAGGTTCGCGACCTTGGAAAACTACTTCACTGGCCGCCCGATCCCGACGATCCATCCAAGATCAATGACCAGACAGGGCCCAGCGCTCACGACGAATCGTTCCGGAGAAACGCATGCCCCGCACCACACCCCCGCGTCCCGCCGATGTCGAGGAGCCCTTTCCCGGCCTTGCCGAGTTCCGAAGGACAGCGACGCGACTTCACCCACGCCCCGGCGACCCGAAGACGCAGGACAGCTCCGTCGCGGGCCCCATGCTGTGGCCGGCCGACGAGCCCTGGCCGATGTGCACCGCCGTCCACCCCAAGGGAACCGGGCATCTGCTGGCCGACGTCCGACTCGCACGCCGTATCCATGCCGCTTCGGAGGGGCGGAAGAAGACCGAAGAGGAGATCGCTCTCCTCGGCGCCCTTCGAAACGGGCTTCA
Organism: Streptomyces sp. NBC_01255; assembly: GCF_036226445.1. Lineage (NCBI taxonomy): Bacteria > Bacillati > Actinomycetota > Actinomycetes > Kitasatosporales > Streptomycetaceae > Streptomyces > Streptomyces sp. NBC_01255. The sequence continues at coordinate 1,507,285 of NZ_CP108474.1, read as the reverse complement.
CGACCCCGGCATCGGCGACGCGGACCCCATCCCGATGCTGGCCGGCGCACAGTTGTGGGCACGGGACATCCCCGACCTCACCGGGCCCGAGGGGTACGACCTTCTCCAGGTCTTCTGGTGCCCGTTCGAGGCACACGGCCCCGACGCGAGCGTCGACGTCGTACTGAAGTGGCGCCGCAGCCAGGACATCGGTGCCGTACTCGGCGAACAGCCCGAGCCGCTCGTCGTCGGCTCACCCGAGTGCGTTCCCCAGCCCTGCGAGCTCCACCCCGAGCAGATCGTCGAACATGAATACCTCGGCCTGCTCCCCGAGGATCTCCAGGAAGCCGTCGCGACGTGGGAGGAGCAGCTCCTCGACGAGGACGAAGAGGAGGCGGAAGCGGACTTCCCCACCGAGTACTCCAGTGACCTGTCCCTCGCCCCGGGTTGGAAGGTCGGCGGCTTCGCAACCTGGCACCTGACCGACCCGCGCACCGTCGACTGCACGGTGTGCGGCACCTCTATGCCGCCGCTCCTCACCGCTCACCATGTCGAGTGGGATCCCGCCTCGGAGAGCTGGGCTCCCCCGGAAGACCGCCGCCCTGATCTGTACCGGCACGTCATCACCCCCACGGGCGTGTACCTGGGGCGCGGTTACCTGCGTATCCACACCTGCCCCACAGACGCCTTCCACCCCCATCAACTCAGCTTGCAGTAGCAGTGGGGGCGCCCTGTGTTCGTCGATGAACGCGCACCATGGTCCGACCGGACCGGTGCCGCCGGTGTGGCCCCGGGCGTACCAGTGGGTCAGATCCCGCCCGCGACCGTGAGGTGATGGCGACGTTCGCCGGGCGGTGCTGCGGTCAGAGACTCCTCGGCCGCATGTCCCCGCCGTAGGTCGTGCGGTAGTCCGGGACGACGATCCGGCTCGTCGGAGACTCCTGGTGGACTTGGGCGACGAACGCGTCCAGGTCCATGACCGGGTCGCGGCGCGGGGGTTCGCTCAGCGGCTCCTCGAAGTTGTCCCAGTGGACGGGGACGACGACGCCGGGCCGGCCCAGGGCGCTCAGCAGCCGGGGCACATAGCGGGATGTGGTGGCGCTGGACGGCACTGCGACCATGGCGAGATCGGGGCTCAGCCCCTGCACGGCCCGCTCGGAGAAGTCGCTGGCGCCCATCAGGAACGCCGAAGGGCCGCCGCTCCCCGTCGTCACCTGGAAGGCGAGTGTGTCGCCCTCCGGCAGGTCGGAGATGGTCCTCGGGGCCGCCGCGGGCGGCGCGTTCAGCGTGCCCGGGGCGAAATAGGCGTGCCGCTTGTTGCGGCTGTGCAGGCTCGACACCACCTCGACGGTGATCCCGCCGAAGTCCAGTATCTCGCCGCCCTTCACCACCGAGATCTGGCCCGGGTCGACGCCGAACGCGACCAGCAGGTGGAACGTGGTCTCGGTGCCGACGACCCGGGCGCCGGTGGACTTGGCGATGTGGGGCACATCCGCGATGTGGTCCCAGTGGGAGTGACTGACCAGGACGATCTCGGGACGGCCGATGTGCTCCCGTACGAGATCGGGGTCGGACTCCAGCTTCGTACCCGGCTTGAAGCCCCCGTCGAACAGGCCGGTCTTGAACCGGGTGAGGTAGGGGTCGAAGAGCACCGTCCGGCCGTCGACGTCGATGCGCCAGCCGGAGGTGCCCAGCCAGCGGAAGGAGGCCGAACCGGCCGCCGGGGCCCCGTGGGTGGCCGCATCGGATGCGGTGGTCGCGGCGGCGGTGGCGGGAAGCAGTGGGGCGGCCGCGCCGAGCACGGCGCCGCGCAGCACCGTACGCCGGCCGAATCCCTGGACGCGCCGCTTCGGGCGCTGTGCGTCTGTCTCGTCGTTCATGGCCTCAGCAGATCAGGACGCGGCCCCCGTCGTCCAAGATCAAAATTCGGGAGTCCTCATATGCGTACGCATATGAGTGCACGTCAGAGCCCTTTGCTGCGAAGGAAGTCGACGGCGATCCTGGCCGTGGCGCCGATCGCGGAGTCCACCGCCGGACGCGTGGCGGCCAGCTCCCGCGTAGAGGCGAAGACGGAGACCGCGTAGCGACCGCCGTCGGGATACCGGACGACCCCCGCCTCCATGTGCAGCCCGGGCAGGGTTCCGGTCTTCGCCGCGACCGTCACCTCGTCGGGGAACCCCGACACCAACCGGTGCCGGAACGCCTGGCGGGCCATCAGCTCCCGCACCTGAGCGCAGGCTTCCGGCGGGCCCGCCTCGTCACGCCAGACCAGACGCAGCAGGCGGGTGATCTCACGGGGTGTGGCGGCGTTGGTCCGCCGCGGATCCAGCACGCTCAGCCGTCTCTTGCGATCGTCCGGCAGAGCCGGGTACCGGCGGGCGAACTCCGCCTCGTTCCGTGCGCCGACCTCGGCGAGCATCGACTCCAGTACGTCACGGGGACCACCCACGATCCGGGTCCTGGCGAGCCCGAGTTCTTCGGCGAGGAGCCGCACCGTGTCCAGGCCGACCCGGGCAAGCAGCAGATCCGCCGCCGAGTTGTCGCTCACCGAGATCGCGAAGAACGCCAGATCGCGCAGGGACAGATCGACGTCGTCCGCGCAGCCGGCGGTGCCCCAGCCGCCGAGCCGGTCGGCCGCCGTGACCCTTACCCGCTCACGGGGGTCGAGCTGGCCGGCGGCCACCTGCCGGGCGAACTCCAGGACGAGCAGCACCTTGAAGACCGAGGCGATCACGACGGGTTCGTCCGCGCCGACGGCCACCTCCGCGACGTCCGGCCCCCCGTCGACCGGGACCGCATGCAGCAATCCCTCGGCGCCCGCCCCCGCGAAGACCTCGCGGATCCGTTCCTCGACCATCGGTTCGCCCCTCACGTAAGGTCCCTGGCTGTGGATCTCTTGCGCCACCTGCGTATCTTCGTCGTCGTCGCCGACGAGCTGCACTTCAGCCGGGCCGCCGACCGGCTCGGCATGGCCCAGCCGCCCCTCAGCCAGGCGGTACGCAGACTGGAGAAGGACCTCGGCGCCGAACTGTTCGACCGGTCCCACCGCCAGGTCCGGCTGACCGCCGCCGGCATGGTGCTGCTGGACGAGGCCCGCGAACTCCTGGCCCGCGAGGAGCGGTTTCGGACGCTGGCCCGCCGCGCCGGGGACGGCGGCCTGGGCGCCCTGCGCGCGGGCGTTCCTCCCGGCACCACGGTCGCCATGCTCTCCACGCTGCTCTCGGCCTGCGCGGAGCACTCCCCGGGCCTGTCCGTCGATCTCCAGGAGATCACCACCGAGGAACAGCTGCGGCTGCTCGGCTCCGGTGGACTCGACGTCGGCCTCGTCCACCAGCCCGTGGACGCCACCGAACTCCGCCTCGGCCCGGAGGTGCGCGCGGAACTCGGCGTCGTCCTGCCCCGCACCTCGCCGCTGGCCCGGCTCCCCGAGGTCGCGCTCGCCGAACTGTCCGGCCACGACCTGGTGCTCTTCCCCCGCGCCCAGGCCCCCGGCTGGTACGACCGGGTCCTCGACACCTGCCGCGCCGAGGGCTTCGTGCCCGGCCGGCTCCGGCACGCGTCCAACCCCGAGTTCCTGCTGGCCCTCGTCCACGCGGGCCACGGCGTCGCCTTCGACCAGGGGCCGGTGGCCCGCAAGGAACCCCGCGTCGCCTGGCGGCCGCTGGCGGGCCGCCCCCTGGTCCAGCGGACGACCGGGGCCTGGCCCGCCGGCCGGTCCGCCCACCCGGCAGCCCCGCACTTCGCGGAGCTCGCGGCCGGTGTGTTCACCCGCGACCGTACGGCGACCCCGCACCTCGACGACAGCCCTCGCTCACCGGACGGGCCACCCCGCCCCTGGTCGGTGGTCTACGACGAGTCGAGCTGACGTCGAGGCGGCCGGCTGCCGGTGGGAGGAGAGCCGGGGCCTCTCGGTACGCGTACTCATGTCACAGGAGGCGGCGCACGGCCGCGACGATCGCGCGGCGGCGGTCGTCGATGCTCTCGGCCTCGATCGTGGAGGCGGGCATGCCGGTGGCGTTGGTCGGGTTCCAGGCGAGGGCGATGCTCAGGACGAAGGTGAGCAGCGCGGCGGGGGAGAAGCCGGTGCCGATGCCCCCCTCCCTCTGGGCCACGGCAAGCGCCTCCAGCTTCGCGTGGCGCGCCGGCGCCGCGACGGCCGGGTCCCGGTCGTGGCTGTCGCCGCGCTCCAGGCGGTGCCAGGTGGCGAGCCGGATGACCTCGGGGCGCTTCTGGCAGTAGTCGAAGATCCGTCCCGCGTACTCGGGGAGGTCGTCGGGGGTGAAGGGGACCGAGTCCAGGCCGTGGGTGACGTGGGCGTCGAAGACCGCGTCGAAGAGCTGGTCCTTGCTGCAGAAGTAGATGTAGATGAGGTTCTTGTTGGCCGCCGCCGCCTTGGCGATGCGGTCCACCCGGGCTCCGGCGATGCCGTGCGTCGCAAACTCGTCGGTGGCGGCCTGGAGAATGCGGGCCTTGGTCGCGTCGGCTCGGGACATGCGGTTCATCGTACCGGCGGCTGACCAGGTGGTTCGAGGCGTGGTGGACGCCCCCGCCGGTCGGCCGGTCACCCCGCCCCGAAGGCGTCGAAGGCCGCGTCCGACGCGATCAGCAGGACCGTGCACCACAAGGTGACGCCGGCCATCAGCCAGCTGATCAGCCGCCGGCGGGGGATGCCCAGCGCGGCGCCGAGCAGGGACGAGCCCCAGGTGCCGAAGAGGGCGGGCCCGACGATGCCGAAGCCTGCCACGCCGTACCGGTCGAGGACTCGCCGCGCCCGCCGCCCTGCGGCGCCGGAGAGCCGGCCGTCCGCAGCCGTGCCGTCGGAGGACGCTTCCGCCGCCGAACCGGCGCGTGGCGCAGAGGACTTCCGGCGGGCCCGCCAGGACTGCCAGCGCGACCGGGCGCGTTCCATGGCGAACACCGCGAAGACCACACAGCAGGCGGAGCCGAGGAGCACCGCGAACAGAGCGACCGGGCCGGGCAGGGAGAGCGAGAGGCCGAAGGGGACTGCGGGGGTGCCGATCGCGAAGCCGGCGAGCAGGGTCCAGACGAATCTCCCCATACGGGAATCCTTTCAGCTGCGTCGTTCGCATCGGTTGGCGCTTGCCGGCGGCAGTCTAACCAACTAACTAACCAGTTAGTCTCGCTCTATGACTCATATCGACGCGGCGCTGGCCGAGTTGGCGACCGGCAAGTACCTCCTCCTCACCACGTTTCGCCGAGACGGCAGAGCGGTCCCCACCCCGGTCTGGGTGATGCTGGACGGCCGGACGCTGGCCGTGTGGAGCGCCGCGGACGCCGGCAAGGTGAAGCGGATCCGCAACAGCGGCCGGGTGACGGTCGGCCCCTGCGACTGGCGGGGCACACCGATCGGTGCCTCGGTGCCCGGTTTCGCCGAGGTGCTGACGCCGGACGCGAGCGCGCATTACACCGGCCTGATGAAGCGCAAGTACGGACTTGTCGCCCGGGTCGGACTGCTCGGCAGCAGGCTGCGCGGCGGCTCCGAGCGTGCGGTGGGCATCCGGATCCGGCTGGACGGATAGCCGGACGGCCGCGCGACCGGATGCCCAGGCCCCCGCGGGTGGCTGGGAACGTTCCGCTCTCACCGACGGTCACGGGCCGCGCGTCACGGTATCGAGCGCGAACGCGAATCCGGGTACCGGACGGACGCCCGGGGAGGCCGGCGCGGACACCGGCCGGGAGGCCTTGGAGGCGGCGCGCACGACGTGACGCGCGCGCGGGCCGGCCGGTTCGCGCCTCTTCCGGGAGATTCCGGTAGGGGGCGATTTCCGCAGAGGGCGGAGGTGTACGGGCGCCTCCGCCCTCTTCCGTTCCCGCCGCTCCGCGGTTCACGGGAGGCGGGACGTCGACTTTCGGCCATGCGCTTCTCGGCCTGTCGTGCGAAGGGCGATACCAGACCGGGCCGCTCTACGGGTAAGTTTGCCAACTGCGCACCGCACATGAACGGTTGACGACTACAGTGTGTGGTTGGTGATCATCGGTAGGCTCATCGCACCCTCGCAGTACCCCCCGTACGACACTCCCGCACGACACCCCTGAACAACCGTCTGAAGCACCCCCGTAGTCCACCCCTGTACCCGCAGTACGCCGATTCCTGGGCACGTACCAAGGACACTCATGTCTCAACTTCGCGCACCCGCCTCGCGGTCCGATCGACGCGAGGGCGGGCGGCACGGCCGGTCGGGCGCCCGCTCCTCCTCCGGCACCCCCAGTACCCCCCCGGCGCAGACATCCGCGCCGCTCCCGACGGAAGCCCGCATACGCCCCCAACTCCTGCGCACCTCCGTGCTCCCCGCCGTCGCGGTGGCCCTGGGCGGCGCGGCGGCCGTCCTCTTCACCATCCGCTCCACGGGCGCCAGTCCCACGCCCGGCCTCTGGGCCGCGCTGACCGGCGCGGCCGCCCTCACCGTCGCCTCCGTGACCGCCGCGGCGCTCGGCGCCGACCGGGCGGCCAAAGCGGTCCTGGACCGCTGTAACGCCCTGCGCCGCTCCAGCGCCCGCGGCCAGAGCGAACTGCGTGCGATCGTCGAACAGTTGCGCCGCGGTGAGGGCCTCCCGCCCCGCCCCGCGACGCCGTCCGGCGCAGCGACGGGTGACGAATTCGACCTGCTGTCACAGGAGTTGAACCGCTCGCACGAGGCTGCCGTGGCCGCCGTCGTCCAGGCGTCCCGACTCTCCAGCAGCGTCGGCAACGAACAGAAGGTCGAGGTCTTCGTCAACCTCGCCCGGCGCCTGCAGTCCCTCGTCCACCGCGAGATCCAGCTCCTCGACGAGCTGGAGAACGAGGTCGAGGACCCGGAGCTGCTCAAGGGCCTGTTCCACGTCGACCACCTGGCCACCCGCATCCGCCGGCACGCCGAGAACCTCGCCGTGCTCGGTGGCGCCATCTCCCGCCGCCAGTGGTCGAACCCGGTCACCATGACCGAGGTGCTCCGCTCCTCGATCGCCGAGGTCGAGCAGTACCCGCGGGTGAAGCTCGTACCGCCGATCGACGGTACGCTCCGGGGCCATGCCGTGGCCGACGTCATCCACCTCCTCGCCGAACTCGTCGAGAACGCGACGCTGTTCTCCGCACCGCACACCACGGTGCTGCTGCGTGCCCAGTACGTCACGGCCGGCCTGGCGATCGAGGTCGAGGACCGCGGCCTGGGCATGCCCGTCACCGAGCAGAACAAGATGAACGCCCTGCTCTCCGATCCCGACCAGGTCAACGTCGCGCATCTGCTCCAGGACGGCCGCATCGGCCTCTTCGTCGTCTCGGCGCTCGCCCGCCGGCACGGCATCGCCGTACGACTCCAGTCGAACATCTACGGCGGCGTCCAGGCCGTCCTCGTCCTGCCGCAGGGCCTCCTCGGCGCCGACCCCGAGGGGCTGGCACAGCACGAGCGCCAGGCCGCCGCGGCCGTCGGCTCCCCGGCGGTCCCGCAAGGTCAGGTGCAGATGCAGCCCCAGCCCCAGGCGCCGGAGCCGGAGCCGGTCCACGCCCCCGAGCCGGTCCAGGCTCCGGTGCCGGTCCAGGTCCCGGCCCACGCCGACGCGCCGTCCCATGCCGACGTCCGGAGCTCCGACCGTCACGACGGGCACCACGACGGGCACTACGAGGGACCCCACTCGGTCCCGCTCTCGGCCCCGGCCGCGGGCCACGTGCCGGCGTACGCCCAGGCCTCCGCGCCGATGGCCGCGCCCGCACCCTCCCCGGAGCGGGCCCCCGCCCGCCACGAGGAGACCCCGTCGTCCGACCCGCTCGCGTACCGCCGTACGAGCACGCACCTGAACGGCCACGTCGACGGCCGAGCGGACGCCGGATCCACCCCCTCGATACCGGCGCAGTCGGTCGGCACCGAGCACCAGGCCCCGCTGCTGCCCCCGGCACCCGAAGCCTCCCGTGCCGAGCCCTCCGGCCGGCCCCTCCTCCCGAAGCGGCGCGCGCAGGAGCACCTCGTCCCGCAGCTGCGCGACGAGCCCGCGGCCCGCAGGCCCGAGGAGCACGCCCTGCACGACCCCGGTCTGATGGCCGCCTTCCAGCGCGGAATCGGCCTCGCCGAATCCCAGCCCGCCCCCCACGAACCGCTGCGTCCAGGCGACGCGCACAAGGAGTAGATCACCATGGCGAGCAATGTGCCGAACGGCCATTCCTCGGATCTCGACTGGCTGCTGAGCGGACTGGTCCAGCGGGTTCCCTACACCCGCAACGCGGTTCTGCTCTCCTCCGACGGCCTCGTGAAATCCGTCCACGGCCTCGACCCCGACGCCGCCGACCACATGGCGGCCCTGGCCTCCGGGCTCTACTCGCTCGGCCGGAGTGCGGGCGCCCGGTTCGGCGACGGCGGCGAGGTCCGCCAGGTGGTCGTGGAACTCGACTCCACGCTCCTGTTCGTCTCCACCGCGGGTTCGGGCACCTGCCTGGCCGTCCTCGCCGGACGCGAGGCGGACGCCGCCGTACTCGGCTACGAGATGGCGATGCTCGTCAAGAGCGTCCGGCCGTACCTGGTCACGCCTGCCCGGCAGGCGGCCGGTGCGGCAGGTGGCATCGGGCAGTGAATGTGACGTCCCACCAGGAAGGGCCCTGGCTCGACGACGCGGCAGGCCGGCTGATCCGGCCGTACACCGTGAGCGGCGGCCGGACCAAGCCCAGCACCGCGCTGGACCTGCTTTCGATGGTGATGGCGACCGGCTCGATCCCGCAGGCCCACATGGGCCCCGAGCACAGCCTGGCACTCGGGCTGTGCGACGGGCCCACCTCGGTGGCCGAGATCGCGGCGCACTTACGGCTGCCGGCCGTCGTCACCAAGGTCCTGCTCTCCGACCTCGTGGACTGTGGGGCGCTCACCGCCCGGGCCCCACGGTTCCACGCCTATTCAACCGACCGTTCCTTGCTGGAGGCAGTGCTCGATGGCCTACGACAACGGCTCTGAGCGCCACGAGAGTTTCGCGACCGACCCCTTCCCCACCGCGCTCAAGATCCTCGTGGCGGGCGGGTTCGGCGTGGGCAAGACGACCTTCGTCGGCGCGGTCAGCGAGATCGAGCCGCTCAGCACCGAGGAGCTGCTGACCTCGGTCAGCGCGGCCACCGACAGCCTGGAGGGCGTGGAGTCCAAGACCACGACCACCGTGGCCATGGACTTCGGACGCATGACGCTCGACGACCGCCATGTGCTGTACCTGTTCGGCACCCCCGGGCAGGAGCGCTTCTGGTTCATGTGGGACGAGCTCTCCGAGGGAGCGCTGGGCGCGGTCGTCCTCGCCGACACCCGCAGGCTCCAGGAGTGCTTCTCCGCCGTGGACTTCTTCGAGCGGCGGGGCATCCGCTTCGTCGTGGCGGTCAACGAGTTCGACGGCGCCTACCGCTACGAGCCGGACGAGGTACGGGCCGCGCTCGACCTCAAGCCGGAGGTGCCGGTCGTCGTCTGCGACGCCCGGATCTCCAGCTCCGGCATCCGTACCCTGCTGACCCTCGTCCAGCATCTGCTCACCACCATCCCGGCCGCCGTGCCGAGCTTCGGAGCCACGACATGACCTACGACCCGACCGGTCATCTCCTGCTGACCCCCATCGACAAGGACGCGCCCGCGCGCGTCCAGCGGCTCCGTGAACTCGGGCTCGGGGAGCGGCCGGACCCGGCGTTCGACGAGTTCGCCCACCGGCTCGCCGACGTGACCGGCGCCCCGTTCTCGATGGTCAACTTCATCGACGAGAACCGGCAGTTCTTCGCGGGGCTGCACACGCCCGAGGGCACCCACTCGGGCAGCGACCTGGGCGCGGCCGCGGCGAACACCGGTGGCGTCGGCCGCTACATGGCCCGCGACCACGGCTACTGCCCGCACGTGGTCGTACGGCGCAAGGCGCTGGTCCTGGAGGACGTCTGCGACTACCCGCGCTTCGCGGGGAACCCGGTCGTCGACGAGATCGGGATCCGCTCCTACATGGGGGCGCCGCTGATCGACCGTACCGGTGTCGCGCTGGGCACGATCTGCGTGGTCGACACCGACGTCCGGCCGTGGGGGCGCGCCGGACTGGAGACGATCAAGGCGATGGCGGCGGAGCTGGTGGAGCAGATCCACCGCCGCGAGGACGGCATGTTCTGACCGGAACCGCGGGAAGGGCACCTGAACCGCGGGGAAGACGGCCGGGGCCCCGGTACGGCGCATGTCGCCGTACCGGGGCCCCGGCCGCATCCGTGCCCGCTCAGGCGTGCGCCGGTTCGAGCTCCGGGGTGCGGACCAGCTCGGAGAGCCGCTCCGACCAACTGCCCTTGTCCTGGCCGAGGGCGACCTCGGCCAGGCGCAGGAGCTGGATGTCGGAGGTGCCGGCCGGGGCGAAGATGTGGTGCGCGTCCCGGAGGTACCGCTCGATCGCCCGGTCCGTGAAGAGGCCGGCGGCGGCGTGGATCTCCATGGCGTTGCGTCCGGAGTCGATCGCCGACTCGACGTTGACGAGCTTCGCGTTCATCAGCTCGGCGTCGCAGGACATGCCCTGGTCGAGCAGGTGCACGGCGTGGTACGCGGCGAGCCGGGCCGTCATCAGCCGGGACTGCATCTGGCCCAGCTTCAGCTTCACCGTGGGCAGGTCGTGGAGCGGCTTGCCGTAGCGGATGCGCTCGGAGGCGAACCGGGTGGTCTCCTCCAGGATCGCCTGGTGGATGCCGAGCGAGACGGCGGTGAGGTTGGCCCGCCCGTACAGCACGCTGGAGGAGTACGCGACGGAGAGGCCGTCTCCCTCGTCGCCGAGGCGGTTGGACGCCGGCACGCGGCAGTTCTCGAAGATCAGCTCGCCGAAGCTGAAGCCGTGGAGACCCATCGCGGGCTGCTGAGGTCCGGTCCTGAACCCGGGGCGATCGGATTCGACCAGGAAGGCCGTGAGTCCCTTCGAACCGGGACCGGTCCTGACCACGACGCCATGCAGATCGCCCACGTGGCTGTTGCCGACGAAGACCTTGCTGCCGTTGAGGATGTAGTCGTCGCCGTCCCGGACCGCGCTGGCGCTCATGCCGAGGACGTGACCGCCGGACTCGGGCTCGGTGACCGCGATGGTCGGCAGGCACTCACCGGCCGCGACGGCCGGGAGCCAGGTCTTGCGCTGCTCGTCACTGCCGAAGTGGACGATCTTGGCGGTGCCCAGCTGCGAGGCCTGGACCATGGCGCCCATCGCGCCGCTGACCCGGGAGAGCTCCTCGATGATGATCGTCTTGGCGAGATGGCCGGCGCCCATACCGCCGTATTCCTGGCTGATTGTCGCGCCTAGCCAGCCCTGCTCGGCGATGAGCCGGGAGAGCTCGTGATGGACTGTCCGAGATGCTTCCATCTCGGCTATCCGTGGCCGAACCTCACGCTCTGCGAAGTCCCGGACCGTCTCCCTGAGCTGATGATGCAGTCGACTGCTGAAGTAGCCGTCCATTCGAGTCCTCCCCTGCGAAACGCCTGCTCGCCCAGTCGATCGAGCAGGTGGTGCATCGGCAGTGGTCCCGTCCCGAACAGGCCGACCTCTTCATGGTGTTGATCTTTCCGGGACGGAGCAATATCGCCACGACTTTTGTCCGAAACGGGAGCTGTTGACGATTGAATCTGACTGTGTTTCGTGTGGTGTTGGCCCCCTTCCGCCGATCCGGAGTCCCTTCCCCGTGGGCATCTTTCTGCCACATGCCAACGGCAACGGATCCGGGGGCATATGGCCATGAGGTCCCAGAGATCTCCACATGAGCCCCTTCGTCACCAAAGGAGCGGCATTCCGGAACTCGCCCCACCCCGTCCCTGCCCCGTGAACACGGGCCTCGCCCCCGCCCTCCCCACTCCGGGACCCCTCCCCACGGGCGCGCGGGCGCACTGAGGGGCGCGCGGAAGCGTTACGGAGAGTGAGCGTCGCACCCCCGGCGCGTGCCCTCGCCCGGGCGCCGGAAAGGGTTCGTGACCACCGTCGAAAGTGCGGTATCGTTCTCATGCGCGTTCGGCCAGGGGAAACCCCAGGTCAGACGGGCATCGGGACGTGGCGCAGCTTGGTAGCGCACTTGACTGGGGGTCAAGGGGTCGCAGGTTCAAATCCTGTCGTCCCGACTCGAAAGAGTCGCAGGTCAGGGCCTGTTTCAGAGTAATCTGAAACGGGCCCTTGATCGTTTTTGGGGATGGCAAAGGCGTTACCCGGTTCTGTCGGCTCCGCGCGCCAAGGAGTCTCGGCGCGGGCGGCCGGCCGTTTGGTGAGGTCGCCCGGGTGGTGTCACGCCGGACGATCTCGTAGCCTCCCTCGTCCAGCATCGCGACGGAGGCGAACCGGGCGGGTGCTCAGCGGGCTCGAAGGCGGACCGGGAGGTGCTCCAGGCCGTTGACGACGATGGACTCCACCGGGACGGCCGGGCCCGTCTGTTCGACGGTCTTCACCATGTCGAGGAGTTCGGAGAAGAAGATCCGCATTTCCGCCCGTGCCAGCATCCCGCCGAGGCAGAAGTGCTGTCCGGCGCCGAGCGCGAGATGGCGGTTGGGTGTGCGCGTGATGTCGAACCGGTCCGGGTCCGTGAAGACGCGCTCGTCGCGGTTGGCCGAGGGGATCCACAGCACCACGCGGTCGCCCGCGTCGAGCCGCTGGTCCCGCAGGAGCACCGGCTCGGTGACCGTGCGCATGACGTGGGTGGCGGTCGACGTGAACCGCAGTACCTCCTCGACCGCCGTCGGCAGCAACTCCCGTTCCGTACGAAGACGTTCCCAGTCGTCCGAGTGGTCGAGGAAGACGCGGAGCCCGCTCGACACGGCGAGCCGGACGTTCTCGGTGCCGCCCACGAGCAGGTTGTCGCAGTTGAGCAGCACCTCCTCTTCGGTGAGCAGCTCCCCGTCGATCTGGCCCGTCACCAGGGCGCTCACCAGATCGTCGGCCGGGCTGTCCATTCGCTGGTACATGAGCTCGGTGAAGTACTGCATGATCTGCAGGTGGGCGGCGCCGCGGATCTCCGGCTCGCCGGCGGCGAACGCCAGCTTGGTGAGGGAGAAAAGTAGTTCCTGCTCCTCGTCCGGCACGCCCATCAGCCCGCAGATGACGTACAGGGGCAGTCGCGCCGCGACCTCGGTGACGAAGTCGCACTCCTCCAGCTCGATCGCGTGCGCCAGGACGTTCCGTACCGCTTCCCGCATCGACTCCTCAAGGGCACGCACCGAGCGGGTCGTGAACCAGTCGGCCACCAGGTTGCGCAGCGCCTTGTGCCGGGGCGGGTCGGTGAGCGCCAAGGTCCGGCCGCCGCCCACGTCCGTGCCGTGCGCGGTGGGCCGCAGGAGAATCCCCTGGGCAGAGCTGAAGACCCGGGCGTCGCGGCTGACGGCACGGATGTCCTCGTACCGGGTGAGGGACCAGAAGCCCGGGTAGCGGGTGGGCTCGTGCCAGTGCATCGGGTCGTGCTCGCGCAGCGCGCGCCACACGGCGTGCGCCGAGTCGTCCGCGTGGAACCCGGGGTCGGTCAGACGGGCCGGATCAAGGACGGAGGGCATCATGACCGGTCTCCCGACGGAATGGTGCGAAGCAGCTCGGCGAGGCCCTTGACGAGGCTGTGTGCCACGTCGTGCGACACGGCGTCGGGGCGGTGGTTGACGACCAGCCGCAGCCGTCCGTCGGCCAGCGGCCATACCTCGGTCTGGACCTCCAGCGGAACTTCGAGGTAACGCGGCCGTACGAACTCCGTCGTCAGACCGTCGAGCGGCAGCTCGGGCACCGGGTTGTCCTGAAGGACGAACAGGGTCTGGAAGAGCGGGGCCCGGCCGGTGCGGGGCGGGTTCACCAGACGCACCACCTCGTCGAAGGCGAGGTCCTGGGCGGCGAAGCTCCGGTCGACGATCCGGGCGGTCGCGGCGACGGCCTCGGGGTCCGCGCCCAGGGCGGCACCGCGCAGCCGGATGCAGGCCATGTCGATGTGGCAGCCGACGGCGCTCTCCAGGTCGCCGTCCTGACGCTGGGAGGCCGGAATTCCGACGGCGAAGTCCTCGCCCCCGGTCAGGTCGGCGAGCAGCCGGCCGTAGCGGGACAGCAGCAGGGTGAAGCGGGTGACCCCGAACCGGGCGGCCGCCCTGTCGAGGCGTGCCACGCTCTCCCTCTCCAGGATCACCTCGCACCGGCCCGGCGGGACCTTCCCCCCGGTTGCGGGGAACCCCGGCCAGTTCACCTCCGGTACGCCGGTCAACTCCTCGATGAGCCACTGGCGTTGACTGTCCACATCGGCAAGGGCGAGCCGATCCGTCCGTAGCCGGTGTGTCATCGCCGCGGTGGGCGCCTTGGGCCGCGCGGACGCCTGGCCGGTGCGGACACGCTCCCCGTACGCCTCGGCGAGGTCCGCGGCCAGGATGGACTCCGACCCGCCGTCGAAGGCGATGTGGTGCACGACGCAGCCGAGGACATGGCCGCTTGTCGGCGAGGCGCCGTCGAGCGGCACCAGGACGGTACGCCAGACGTCCCCCTCGGTGATCTCCAGCGGCTCGGCAAGGGTCTCCCGCAGGAGTTCGACGGCGGACTCCCGGTTCGGGGCGGCGGCAAGCACTTCGAGCACGGGGCCGGGAGCGTCGACCGGGCGGCAGACGGGCTCGGGGTCGAGCAGATAGGCCGAGCCGAGGACCTCGTGCCGCCGGTGGACGTCCCCGACCGCCGCTTCGAGGGCGTCCAGGTCGAGTTCCCCCGCGACGGTCCACAGCAGCAGACAGTGCGCGGAGCGGTCGTCGGGGTCGAGGAGGTGCCGGGTCAGATACACGCTCTGCATGGGCGTGAGCGGTACGTCCCCGTCCGGTGCCGTCCCGTCGTCGGTGTGTTCCGTCCCAGCCGTGTCGCGCAGCCATGCGGCGAGCGCACGGGCGGTCGCATGCTCGTACATGCGCGTCAGCGGTACGGGCCGCCGGAGTTCGGTGGACAGCCGTGCGCACACCCGGCCGGCACCCAGGGAGGTCCCGCCGAGTTCGGTGAAGGTCAGGTCCGGGGGCACCGTGTCGACGCCGAGCACACCGGCGAACACCCGGGCGACCCGCCGGACGTCGGGGTCCTCCTCCGTGCCGGACGGGTCCGGGAGGTCCCACGACTCCGCCGGCGCGGCGTGCGCGCGGGCCAGCTCGAGGAGCGCGCGCTCGTCCAGCTTTCCCCTGCCCGTCACGGGGAACGAAGGGACGCTGATCACGGCCTCCGGGCGCTGGTAGTGCACGAGGGCCGCGCGCAGCTCCCCGGCGGCGGTCTCCAGCGCGTCACCGGGAACGTGCGGCACACAGTAGGCGAGCAGCGCCTCGACGACACCCTCGTCGTCCCGACGCGCCACCACGCGGCAGTGCCGGACGGCGGGCAGCAGCCGCTCGATCTGCCGTTCCACTTCGGCCGGTTCGACCCGGTGGCCGCGTATCTTCACCTGCCGGTCGACGCGGCCGCGGTAGTGGAGCACCCCCTCGTCGTCGAACTCGCCCAGGTCGCCGGTGCGGTAGACCCGTACGGTCCGGCCGTCGACCGTCACCTCGGGGAAGCGCGCCGCGGTGAGTTCGGGGTCGCCGAGATAGCGCAGGGCGAGGCCCTCGCCCGAGACGCAGATCTCGCCGTCGAGGAGGTGGATCCGGGTACCGGGCACGGGACGGCCGACGGGGATGCCGCCGGACCGGTCGCAGTCGCCCTCGACGATCCGATGGGTGGTGGAGAGCGCGGTGTTCTCGGCCGGGCCGTAGCCGTTGAGCAGCGTCACACCGGGATGCCGGCGGAGGAAGGCGCGTACGTGCGGGACGGAGAGGCGCTCCCCGCCGATCATGAGCTGGGTCAGCCCGGCGAAGGCGTCCGGGTCCTCGTCCACGATCATGTTGAACAGGCTGCTGGTCAGCCACACGGTGTTCACGCCGTGCGCGGTCACCCCCTCGCGCAGGGCCTGGGCGGACAGGTACGGCTCGCCGATGATCAGTGCGGTGCCGCCGCGGAGCAGTGCTCCCCACAGTTCGAACGAGAACATGTCCCAGGGCAGCGCCGCGGCCATCGGCATGACCGTGTCCTCCGCGAACCGGGCGAACGTGCCGGGGCGTACGAGCCGGCTCAGGGCCCGGTGCGGGACCACCACGCCCTTGGGCCTCCCCGTCGTCCCCGAGGTGAAGAAGACGCAGGCCGGAGCCGTCTCCTGCACGTCGGCCGGCCGGAAGCCGGTGGCCGGTCCCGGCAGACCGGCCGGGGCGTCGGCCACGGACCACACCGGCATCCCCGTGGGCACCCCGGCACTCCCGGGGCCCGCCACGATCAGCCGGGCGTCCAGGTCCTCGACGATCTCCCGGATGCGCTGCTCGGGCCATCCCGCGTCCAGCACCGCGTAGGCGGAGCCCAGTTTGAGGATCGCCAGGACCGCGACGACCAGGTCCACGCCCCGGGGCAGCAGGACCGGCACCAGCTCACCGGGGCCGACGCCCTGCCGGGCGAGCGACTCCGCCCAGGCGTCGGCCCGGCGGTCCAGCTCCCCGTAGCCGACCGAGCGGGCGCCGGACACCAGAGCGGTGGCCCCGGGCCGGGCCTCGGCGTGCCGGCGTACCGCCGCGTGCAGCGACGTCATGACCGGCTCCCCGCGCCGACGATCTCGCGCAGGGCGCGACCGAACGTCTCGATCTCCTCCACCGTGTTGTAGTAGTGCACCGAGGCGCGGACGGCCGTCTCCACACCGCGTTCGGCCATGTAGATCGGGGTGTGGTTGCCGACGATCTTCCAGACGTTGATACGCCGCTCGCCGAGGCGCCGTCGGATCTCGTCGGCGGGGATGTCCGCGTGCCGGAAGGACACGATGCCCGACTGCACCTCTCCAGGGGCGATGAGTTCGATGCCGGGGGTCCGCTCCACGGTCTCGCGCAGCGCCCGGAACACGTCCTTGTGGTCGAAGGGGCTGCCCGACTCGAAGAGAGTGAGCGCGGCGTTGAGGCCGGCCACCGCGGCGGTGGTGCGCTCGGCGAGCTCCAGGCCGCGGGCGCTCGGGTCCGTGACCCGGTAGCCGGTGGGCGAGTCGACGTGCGCCACGTGCAGATCGTGGAAGTCGGTGATCAGCGCCTCGCGCAGCCGCGGCGCCACGTAGGCGAAGGCGGTGCCGCGCGGACCCCGCATGAACTTCCGGCCGGCGCCGGTCAGCAGCTGGCATCCGATCCGGGAGACGTCGACCGGGACCTGGCCGATCGACTGGCACGCGTCCACGGCGTAGAAGCAGCGGTAGGGGGCGAGGATGCGGCCGATCTCCTCCACCGGGTTGACGATGCCGCAGCCGGACGGGATGTGGGTGACCGACACCAGGGCCACGTCGTCGGCGATGTGTGCGGCCATCCACTCCAGATCGAGGTCGCCGCCCGGCAGGGTGGGGACGACCTCGATCCGGCAGCCGGTCCGGTCGCGCAGGGAGAACAGGGAGATGAGGTTGCCCGCGTACTCGTACGGGGTGACCCAGACGCGGTCGGCGGGGCCGAGCCGCAGCTTGGGCACGACCGCGCACCAGGCCCGGGTCGCGCTGTCGAACAGGGCGACGTCCTCGACCGGGGCGCCGATCGCCCGGGCGAGCCGCTGGTAGACCTCGCCCTGCAGCAGGTCGTCCAGGGACTCCTCGGTCTCGTAGCAGCCGATCGCCGCCTCACGCGCGATGCAGGCCTCCATGGCCGCGCGGACGGTGTCGGGCATCAGCCCGGCGCCCGCCGTGTTGAGGTGAACGAGCCTGTCTTCGGCCTGACGTACGCCTTGCTCTGCCATTTCGTGCTCCATCGTTCTCGAATCGACCTGTCCGACCATGATCGCCGGACACGTCCTGGCTTCCGGACGTCTGCTGTGGGGGCTGTCCGACAGTCCCTAGTAGCCGGCCCCGACGGTGCGCTCTCCCCGGTCGGCGAGGTCCGCGAGTGCCGTGAGCACCATCGGCGGGTGCTCCGCGAGCCGGTGCAGCAGGTGCAGCCACCAGTTCTCGCCGTACGTCGCGTAGATCCGGCACGCGAATCCGGCGTCCCGGTATTCGCGCAGCAGGGAGGGACGTACGCCGTGCAGCATCTCGATCTCGTCGACCCGCGACAGAAGACCGCTGGCTTTCGCCTGGGCCAGCATCTCGGGGTCCTGGGTGGCGAGGCTCAGCCGGACACCCGCGTCGACGAGCTGCTCCGCGAAGCGGAGGTAGCGGGCGTCGAGCGCCGGACCGCGGCCGAGGGCGACATCGGCCGGCTCCTGGAAGGCGCCCTTGACGAGGCGCACGCGGCGGCCCGGCCTGGCGACCGCCGCGATGTCCTGCTCGCTCCGGTACAGATGGGCCTGGAGGGTGATGCCGACGTTCTCGTACCGCTCGGCGAGGTCCCGATACACGCCGAGCACCGCGTCGACGGCCGGCGAGCGCTCCATGCTCAGCACGACCTCGCAGCCCTTGGCGGCCGCGGCCTCCACGATCCGGGCGCTGTTCTCCAGGGCGAGTTCGCGGGACACGGTGAGGCCCACGTTGGACAGGTCGAAGCCGAGCTGGCCCGGCACCGGGTCGTGTGCGAGCACGGACAGGTACTCCTGGACGACCTGCTCGATCTGGGCGGGGTCGGAGTTCTCCTCTCCGACGAACTCGACGGTGATTCCGTAGGACTTCTCGCGGAGTACCGCGAGGTGCCCGAGGAACTCGTCCCGGTCGGCGGCCAGTACGTACCGGCGTGCCGCGGGCGACAGGATGTCCTGGAGGACGGAGCCGGGCGCCGTGAAGGCGCTGCGGCACCGCTCGTCGGCGGCCAGGGCACGCAGTCCCCGGGAGGCGGCCTCGTGCAGCACGCGCTGCGAGGGCTCGGAGTTCATGACGCTACCTCGAACTTTCCCTGAGAGGGACATGGGAGGAATACGGGGAGGGGGCAGGGGACAGGGGAGCGAACTGCCCCGTCACGCCTGCGGGGTGGCGGAGGAGGAGGCGGCCGCGAGCAGCATGACGCGGGCGAAGGTGGGTTCGGCCGTCTCGGGTTCACCGCCGTCCTTGCGCCACTGGCGGTACTTGGCCGCGTAACTGATGACGGTCTCCTTGTCGCGGCGCGAGCGGGGCCGGGTGAAGGCGCCGGCCCACAGTCCGTCCCAAGCGGCGTAGACCGGGTCGCGCAGCAGCACGCGGTGGGCGCGCCCGAGGTTCCAGTGCGGAATGCCGGCGTTCATGTGGTGGACAAGGTGATAGCGGTCGTTGTGACGGCTGATCAGGAACTGCTCCAGGAAGCGCCCGTGTCGGTTCCGGGTGAGGAGGACCTGGTGCTTCTCGCTCTCGGGCATCGGATAGTGCTCGGACAGCTCGGCGAGCCAGCCGATGGCCACGTTCGTGGTGAACATCGGGACGAACCAGAACAGCAGCAGTTCCGGCAGCCACCCGAACCAGGCGCACAGCCCGAAGACGGCCGCCCACTGGGTGAGGAACACCGCACGCTCGGTCCGCAGGGGCACGGGGACGGACACGCTGATCTGGGAGCTGTCGCAGAAGACCCGTTCGCGGGCTATGTAGCCGAGGTAGGCGAACGTCCGCAGACCCAGGACGGACAGGATCACTTCCCGCAGGAAGAAGTGCCGGTCGGAGCGCTCCGTGTCGTAAAGGCCGCACGCGATGTGGAACGCGTAGTCGGGATCGTTCTCCGCGTCGCCCAGGTTGCGGTGGTGGTTGCCCACGTGGGAGCTGCGGTAGGGACCGTACAGGTGCCACACGAGATAGCCCGAGAACACGGACCCGCCCAGCAGGTTCAGCGTCTTGCCACGGGCGAAGGTCTTGTGGCTGGACTCGTGCAGGAAGTGGGCGAGGAAGCGCTGTACGGAGCCGATGACGACCAGGGCCACCGGATAGAACCAGTACGAGACGCCGACGCACAGGGCCACGGAGGCGGCGATCAGGGCGTACTCGGCGAGCACCGCGAGCGGGCCGTGGTGGTTGTCGAGGCGGCAGAGTTCCCGGAGTTCCTTTCTCACTCCGGGTTCGAGCCGGTCGAAGTTGAGTTGCTCGATTGCGGACATGCCCGTCCTTCTGTTGATTCGCGCTGTGTGATGTGTTCTTTCGGGCGGGGGAGGGGGGAAGGCGCGAGGCGGGGCGGCGGATCAGGTCCCGGGGGTGAAGCCCAGGACGCGCCCGTACAGCTCCAGCTCCGCCTGGAGGGAGGCGACGACGGTGGCCGATCGCCGGAAACCGTGTCCCTCGCCCTCGAAGGTCAGATAGCGGTGCGCGACACCCGATCCGTCGAGCAGGGCGAGCAGCCGCTCGGCCTGGGCCGGCGGGCAGACGGTGTCGTCGAGCCCCTGGAGCAGCACGAAGGGAGCCCGGATGCGGGACGCCCCGGCCAGCGGGGACTGCGCCTCGTAGCGGTCCTTCGCGGCGGGCCAGGGACCGATGAGCCCGTCGAGGTAGCGGGATTCGAAGTCGTGCGTGCCCTGGGTGCGCCAGCCGACCGCGTCGAGCACCGGGTAGTAGATGCCCGCCGCCTTGTAGAGGTCCGGCTCGGCTCCGAGCGACGCCGCCGCCGTCCAGCCGCCGGCGCTGCCGCCGCGGATCGCGACCCGGTCCGCGGAGGCCAGGCCGTCCGCGATCAGACCGCGGATCGCGGTGGCGCAGTCGCGTACGTCGGTCACGCCCCAGGTCTCGCGCAGCCGCTCGCGGTAGGCCCGGCCATAGCCGGTCGAACCGCCGTACTGCACGTCGATCACACCGATGCCACGGCTGGTGAAGTAGTTGATCTCCTGATTCTGCGTCAGGTACGAGCGGCCGGTGGGGCCGCCGTGCGCGAAGACCAGCCAGGGCGGCAGTTCGTCCTCGGGCCCGCTGAACTCGGGGTTCGCCGGCGGATAGACGTGGGCGTGCACCGCCTCGCCGTCCGGGCCCCGGTACGTACGCCGGTGCGGCGTGCTCGCCCAGGCCTCCGTGCCCGCGTCCGCCGGGGCGCGCAGCACCTCGACCGCGCCGCTTGCCGGATCGGTCAGGACGACGGTACGGCGCTGGTCCGGTCCCGCGGACACCGCGGCGATCCGTCGGCCGTCCGTCGCGGGGAAGAACCATTCGGTGGCAGCGCCCGAGCAGTCCGTGAGCCGCCCGTCCGGGGTGAGGACGCCGAGCCGGCGCTCCCCGACCCCGTGGAGCACGGCCAGACCGCCGTCGTCGAGCGGCAGGAGCCATCGCAGGCCGATCCGCCACATGGCGTCACCGAACTCCTCGGCACGCCCGCACAGTTCGCGGGATCCGCCGTCCGGCAGGATCTCGTGGACGTTCCACCAGCCCTGGGGGTCGGTGACCGCGTAGAACCGTCCGGACCCGTCGGCCGCCCATTCGACCTGGGTGATCGACTCCTGGCCGCCGCCCGCGAGCCTGACCGGCTCGGTCAGCGTGCCGTCGGCCGTGATGGACGCGCTCATCAGGTCGGTGGAGTCCCAGGGCATCGCCGGATGGTTCCAGCCGAGCCAGGCCACCCTGCTCCCCCCGGGTTCGATCCGGGGGCCCGTCAGGAAGTCATGGCCGGACGCCAACTCCCGTACCGCGGAGGGGTCGTCGTGCGCGCTGCCGTCGAGCGGGAGTGCCACCAGGTGCCGCACAGCCCGCAGAGCGGCCTCGTCGGACACGGCTTCGCGCAGACACCAGACCTCGTCCCCGTGCACGGCGAAGTCGGCGTACCGCAGCTCGCCGGGCCACGCTCCGGCGGGGCTGAGCGGAACCGGGTCGGTCCCCGGCCGCCAGCGGTAGACCCGCTGGTCGGCGGCGTGCGTGAAGACGATGCCGTCCTCGGCGTCGCGGGACAGCGGCAGCCAGGGCCGGCCGCCGTACTCGATCACCCGTGTACGGACGTCCCAGCCGGGCGGCAGCGCCTCGGCGATCCCGGCGGGGGTGTGCCTCACGAGCGCGGCCCGTCCGCCTTCCTCGGGCCGCACCTCGGTCCACCAGACCTCCGCGCCGACGAAGCCGACCCATTCGACGAGGGCCTCGCCCGTGGCCGCGTCCTCGGCGCCGATCGGTGACGGCCAGCTGCCGTACGGGGCTGTCCTGCGCTGCCCGCTCATGCCTGCCCGCCTTCCCCAGCCGCGACCTGCGCGGAGCCGTACGCGATGCGCGGGATGCCGGGGGCGGTGCTGTCGAGCCGGTACTCCTGGACGACGGGGTCCTCACTGACCCAGAAGTGGCCGTCGAGGTCGGTCCAGTCACACAGGCCCGCGAGCTGCGCGGCGTACGCGATGGCACGCGGCGGCTCCAGGAAGCAGCCGAGCATCCGGGCGCCGTCGAGTTCGCCGGCCCGGGTGAGGGCGGCGAGCGCGGGAAGGAGCCCGCCGAAGCGCATCAGCTTGACGTTGACTCCGCCGGCGGTCCTGGCGGCCTCCTCGGCGCCGTCGAGGGAGTCGATGCCCTCGTCGAGGATGACGGTGGTGGCGGGCAGGGCCCGGCGAATCTCCTCGATGAGGCGCGGGTCGCGGGCGGGATCCTCCAGTACGGCGGGGGCGAGTTCGTGCACGAGCGGACGCAGCCGCTCCCACTCGGCCCGTTCCCAGCCGCCGTTGACGTCCAGGATCAGGGGCCCGGCGGCGCCGACGAGGGAACGCAGCACGCTCTCGTCCTGCGGTCCGCCGAGCTTGATCTTCAACGGGCGCCCGTCGGTCGGGATCTCCTCACCGATCGGGACCGTGTGCAGCAGCTCGATCCGGCCGGGGTCGGGCAGTCCGAGGAGCTGCCACAGGGGCACTCCGGCCAGCCGGGCGGCCCGGTCGAGGAACGCCATCTCGACGAGCATCCGGGCGGGTGCCCCGACACCGTCGGCGGCGGCCCGCGCAAGGCGCGTGGAGAGCCAGGCCACCTGGTCGTCGCCGTGGTACGCGGCGGCGTCGGCGACCAGGGAGCGGGCGAGGCCCTCCGCCTCGGCCGCGATGACGGGCCCGTTCTGGCCGTAGCCGAGGTCCGCGGCGATCTCCCCCTCGCCGAGGACCCGCTCGTCGGTGTCGAGCAGCCGGAGGCGCACGATGTCGACGGTCTCGATCGTCATGTGGGAGATCTGGAACGAGCTGGTGAGCGGCCGGGGTTCGAGCGTCACGAAGACGGCCGCGGTGCCGGCGGACTCCGTGGCGGCGACGGCGACGGCGGACTCTGCGGCGGCATCGATGCCGGCGGACTCCGAGGCGGCATCGGTGTCGGCGGGGTGCGTGACGGAGGGGGATTCGGCCGGCTCCGTCACCCAGCGCAGGGAACCGGCGAGTTCCGCGGCCAGGGCGCGGGCGGCCTCGGGCGTGTCGGCGCCCACCACGACGACGCCCACCCGGTCCTCGCCGCTGCGGTAGGGGTGGACCAGGTCACCGGGGGAGACCAGCAGATCGGTGTGGAGCACCGCCGGGTGGTCGCGCAGTTCCTCCCACCCCTCCACGGAGACCAGTCGGCCGGGCGGCGGTGCGAAGTACCGGGAGGCCGCAGCACGGACCGGACCCTCGGGGAGCTCGACGGGGCGGCCGAGCATGTCGTCGTACACGGTCCCGTACAGCTCGAGGCCGGGACGGGTGTGCGTCAGCATCCGGTGGATCCAGCCGCCGCCGATCCGGGAGTGGACCTCGCCGAGGACGATGCCGTCCCCGGTGCGCCACAACTCGACGTGGAAGAGGCCGAAGCGGAGGCCCAGGGCGGTCAGCGCGGCGCGGACCTGCTCCTCGATCTCCTCGCGGGCCTCATCCCGCAGGGGCGCCGGCAGGACGTGCCCGATCTCTACGAAGTGCGGGGGTGCCAGCTTCTCCTTCGCCGTGACGGCGAGGACCGCGGGCCGGCCACCGATGAAGACGCCCTCGGCGCTGAACTCCTCGCCCTCCACGAACTCCTCCACGAGGAAGGGGAGATGAGGCTCGGGAAGTTCCGCGATCGCGGCGCGGAAGCCGTCCGCCTCCGTCACCTTGCGGACGCCCTCGCTGTCCGAGCCGTCGCGCGGCTTGACCACCCAGGGACCGGTGCCGGTGCCGAGGGCGAAGGCGCGGGCCTCGGCCTCGTCGGCGCAGACGGCGACGGCGGGCTGCCGGAATCCGGCGGCGGTGAGGGCCGCCCGGCAGGCGTCCTTGGTACGGACCCGGCGGACGGCCTCGGGCGGATTGCCGGGGAGCCCGAGGGCCAGCGCGGTGTCCGCCACGGCCTGCTGGGCCATCTCCCGTACACCGAAGACGAGATCGACACGGTGGTCCTTGGCCAGGTCGCTCGCCCACTCGGCGGTGCCGGCCGGGTCCTCGAAGTCGACGGCGGACACCTGGTCGGCGTTCTCCCCGACCTCACGGGTGGCTTCCAGCGTGTCGGCCTGATTGGTCACGTGCGTACGCATGCCGCGTGCACGGGCCTGGGCCAGCGCCTCGACGGCGACGTCGATGCTGAGGGTCATCGCGCCGCCGCCACCGATCAGCAGCAGACGCGGCGCGTCCGTGGATTCCGGGGCGGTCCCGGGCGCGGTGGTCTCGGGCGTGGTGGTTCGGGAGGTCACTTGCCGGCCTCCGAACCTTCGGCGAGGCGGTACACACGGTCCTTGAGCTGCTGGATGCGCGCGTAGTCCTCCCGCAGCCGCTCCGCCGACTCGTGGACGGTGTAGGCCACGAGGGTCGAGGTGTAGAGGTCCACCGTGGGGCGGATGGGACCGCCCGGCCGGAGCTTGGCGCGCAGGAAGTGGACCGACTCCAGGGCCTCGATCTCGTCGAACACGTCCTGGTCGATGCTGTCGACGATCCCGTCGAGCTCGGTGGCGGTGTCGATCACCGCTGCCTCGCGCAGCTTGCGGTACGTGCGGTCGCCGTACTCCGCGAGGAACTCGGCGGGCCGCGCGTAGGCGAGGGCCGTCATGTCGGCCTGGTTGACCCCGTGGCACAGGTCGTTGAACGCGGGGAGCACCCCGCCGCTGAGCCGGGCGCCGATCTCGACGAGCGCGGGGCCCTCCTCGGTCATGATGACCTCGGCGTGGACCGGGCCGTACGCGATGCCGAGCGCCGAGAGGACCTCGCTCGTGTAGGCGACCAGTTCGGGCACCGGGCTCGACTCGGGAGAGCAGAGCGTCTCCTGGTCGTAGATGCGGTGCGTACCGCGCAGGCGCTTGTGGTACTGCCAGACACCGGTGCAGTAGCGCCGGCCTTCGTACGACACGGTGTCGACCATGTACTCCTCCCCCTGGAGGAAGGACTGGACCAGCACCTCGTCATTGGTCTCGAAGAAGATGTTCTGCGTGCCCAGAACGGCTTCCGCGGCCTTGCGGACCTCCTCGGGCCCTCGGCAGACGGCCACACCCTCGGTCGCGGCGGAGGACAGCGGCTTGACGACCACGGGGTACTCGCCCCGGCGCTCCGCCCAGTCCACCAGAGCCTGCGGGTCGCCGCTCCTGAATTGCTCGGCGCAGCGCAGGCCGGCGCGGCGCAGCGCCTCGATCATCTCGTACTTGTCACGGCGGGCAGCCGAGAGCGCGGTGCCGTTGGTCGGCAGTCCGAGCCGCTCGGAGAGCTCGTCCGCGAGGGGGACTCCGGGCTCCTGGCCCGGAACCACGCAGATCGGCCGGAACTCGGCCAGGCGCGCCGCGGTCTCCTCGGGGGTGCCGTACGGGATCACGGCCTTGTAGGCGGTGAGATCGGGCAAGGTCATCGACGTCATCAGCTCGGGAGTGCTCTGGACGTGCACCACGTCCACGCCGAGCCTGTCGAAAGCCGGTGGCAAGTGATTGCCAGTCGTGTAAGCGTCCACCAGCACTGCGATGGGGCGTGCTTCAGCACTCCTCATTAGTCTCCACCCTGGGTCATGGGTTTGGTGGGCAGCCGTTGCTGGCGCCTCAGATTCCCAATGCGAGGCAAGAGATTGCCATGAGATCTTCCAGCTTGGCAACACTATCCAAGTGGCATGTAAGAATCATTGCGATTTCGCCCCCCTAGCAGGCAACATGCTAGGAAAAGGGCTGGCAACGGTGGCATGATCGACTGGTGGCCGGGCAACACCGATCAGGGCTCCGGCGGGGCCGGGCAGGACGCGTCAGGGCGCCGGCGGGCCGGAGCGGCAGGCTCCGGGGGCGGGGCGATCCCAGGCGATCCCGGGCGATCTCAGGAGATTCCTGGCGATCCAAGGCGATCCAAGGCGATCCCCGGGCGGTCCGGGGCACGACGAGCGGCAGGACCTGACCGACGTGCGGTCAGGTCCTGCTCGGATGTGCGGGGGAGCGGACGGCCGGCGTGGCCCGGCGCTCGGATCAGGACTGCGGGCCCATGCCCTTCGGGCCGCCGCGGGCCTCGTTGCGGACTTCGACCAGGGTCTCCGCGGCGATGCGCCAGATGTCCGCGGCGAGGTCGATGTTGGAAGTCGCGTGGGCCTGTTGGGCGAGGTTCTGCATACCGCGCAGACCCTCCTCCTCGTGGCCCTCCACGATCCGCAGCCGGTTCTCCAGGACGTCGAGGCGCATCCGGTCGCGGTAAGACATGCGCGGTCCCGTCTGGTCGATCCGGCCCAGCATCGCGCGGGCGTCCATGTACCGGCCCTCGCGGAACGCCAGATCGGCCTTGAGGGAGATCAACTCCTGCTCCAGGGCGGGCGTTCCGGCGAACGGGAGACCGCATTCGATCGCCTCGACGTAGCGCTGGGCGACATCCACCTCGGACGGGACCTTCTGCAGGTGGAGCCTGGCCGCGGCGACGCGGAGCCGGAGCCACAGGACGAGGTTCTCCCGGCTCTGGAACCCGTTCAGCGCCTGGTCGAGCAGGGTTTGGGCCGATTCGAAGTCGCCCTGCCTGACGCGGAGTGCCGCCGCCGTCCAGAGGGCCTCGGCCCACAGGGCGTCGGAGCGTCCCTCGACCAGGGCGAGCAGCTCGTCGGAGTGCGCCCTCGCGTCCGGCAGCCGTCCCGCCTCCGTCTCGACGGAGACGAGGGCGAGGAGGACGAGGACGACGTCCTGCGCGGTGAGTTCGTGCGCCCCCGCCACGCGGTGCGCCGTGACGGCGATGTCGACCGCGCGGACGATGTCACCCGACGAGCGCAGACATCGGGCGAGTTGGGTCAGCGCCCGCACCCGCAGCTCGGGCAGGCCGACCTCGTCGCCGAGGGTGACCAGCTCCTCCAGGTACTCCAGCTCACTGGCGTGCTCGCCGTGCCGGCGCTTCCACTGGGCGAGGAGCCACAGGGCCTGCCAACGCAGGAGGAGGTCCTGGCCGTCGTCGCCCGCCAGCGCCGTCTCCAGGAGCTCGCCCCCGGAATCGGAGTCGATGGAGGTGACGATGGTGAGCGCCTGTGCCAGTGAGACGGTTTGCTGTTCCTCGAACTCGGCGACGTTCACGCCGAGTTGCTTGGTCAGGTGTGCCACGGCACGGTCCGTGGGATTCCGGGCTCCCGACTCCAGGCGGGACAGATAACCGGTGGACATGCCCGCACCGGCGAGTGTCGCCTGAGAGAGGCCGCGTTCACGCCTCAATCGCTTGAGTCTGCGCCCGAATGCAGGCTGTTCCAGCATGTGAAGAGCCCCAGAAGCGAATTGATGGAACAGGTTGGCCCTGATCAACGGCCGACCTTCTTGTGACGCGCAAGACTAACCGGACGGCCTATGGCTTGGCAAGTCGAAGGTAACGCTCCACGGGAGAGCGTCAGGAGTGATTGCCAATTTCTTGGCAACTCCTTGCCTGGCTGCGATCGCTGCACTAGTTTCTGCGGCGACGCCATTTCCTGGCCTCCTCCCCCCAGCTCTCGGCACCGCCTGAGCAGGGGGCCACCCCGGACCGGACCAGGACATCCCTTCACGAGAGGGTCCCCTTGACCGCACCACGCTCCACGGCCCCAGGTGACGCCGCCCGGGACGAACTCTCCCCGTCGTCCCCAGTCCGGGTGAATGTCCTGGTCCTGGCCCTCGCCGGCGCCGTCACCGTCGCCAACATCTACTTTCCGCAACCCCTGCTCGAGGCCATCGCCCAGGGTCTGAAGGTGTCCCAGGACACCGCCGGCATCATCGCCTCGGCCCTGCAGATCGGCTACGCCCTCGGCATCTTCCTGATCGTGCCCCTGGCGGACACGGCGAACGTACGCCGCCTGACGACCGTCCTGCTGGTCCTGACCAGCGGCGGACTGCTCGTCGCCGCGGCCTCGCCCAACATCGTCACCCTGATCGTCGCGACCCTCGCGGTCTCCACGACGACGGTGCTTCCCCAGGTCATCACCCCCGTGGCCGCCGCCCTCGCGGGCCCCGAACGAAGCGGGCACGTCGTCGGCCTCATCGGCCTCGGGCTGACCCTCGGGTCGACCTTCTCCCGATCGCTCTCCGGAGGGGTGTCGGACCTCAGCGGCAACTGGCGCACGGCCTACGTGGTGGCCGCCGTGATGACCGCGGCGCTCCTCCCGGCACTCCGCCGCACCATGCCGGAGCGGCTGGGCGCGGGCCGGGCCCGGCTGCCCTACCGCAAGCTCCTGGCCACGCTTCCCGGGCTGCTCACCTCGCACCGGGAGGTGGTGTTCTCCGCGTTCCTCGGTGCGACGGTCTTCGCCGCCTTCAGCGCCTTCTGGGCAACGCTGACCTTCCATCTGGCAGCACCTCCCTTCCACCAGGGACCTGCCCTCGCGGGGCTGTTCAGTCTGTACGGGCTGCCCGCAGCGCTGCTCTCCGCCTACGCGGGCAGGCTCAACGACCGGCACGGCCCGACCGTGGTCAACGTCTGGGCCTTGGGCTGCATCGCCGCCTCCTTCGCGCTGTTCGCGTTCCTCGGGGCGTCGATGGCCGCTCTGATCGTGGGCAGCAATCTCTTGATTCTAGGCACGAGCAGCAGTCAAGTGGCCAACCAGGCACGGCTTTTCGTCCTGGGTGAGGACAAGGTCGCACGTCTCAACACCATCTTCATGCTGTCGTCCTTCGGCGGTGGCGCGATCGGTTCGCTGGCCGGCGCCGCCGCCTACAGCGACCACGGCTGGACCGGCACGGTGGTCGTGGGAGTCGTATTCATCGTCCTGACCGCAGGGGCTCTCGTCGTGGAACGTGCGATGCGAGTCCGCGGAGCCGATTCGGCTTGATGTTGCCACTCGTCAGGAAATCACTTGCCCGTGCGCGCGCATGCGCTGACACACGCCCTGTGGGGGAATCATGAAGAAGATGTCAAAGAAGTGTCGGCATGTGCGGGAGTCGATACTCCCCGGAGGCCACCGAACCGGCGAGGAGTCGGGGAAATGACCCGCGACCGTTCCCTCGACGTGGCCGTGACCGGTATGGCCGCCCGATTCCCCGGCGGCTCCCTCACCGAATGGTGGGAAGCCCTCAAGGCCGGCCGGGTACTGACCACTCGATTCACACGCGACGAGTTGCTCGGGGCCGGAGTGCCACCGGAACGCGTCGACCATCCCGACTACGTTCCGGTCCGCGGTCACCTCCCCCACGCCGACCGCTTCGACAACGACCTCTTCCATGTCAGCCCGCGGGACGCGGAGCTGATGGACCCCCAGTCCCGCCTCATGCTCGAAGTGGCCTGGGCCGCCCTCGAGGACGCGGGAAGGAATCCGCGCGACGACTCGGTCCGTACCGGTGTCTACGCCTCCGCCAGCGGCAGCACGTACATGCGCGCCATGCTCACCGGCGGCGCCCTGGCACCCACGGCTCTCGACCAGGCACTGCGCGGCACCGAGCCGGACTACCTGGCCACCCGCATCGCCTACAAACTCGGGCTCACCGGGCCGGCGCTGACCGTGCAGACCGCGTGCTCCTCGTCCCTCGTCGCCCTCCACACCGCCGTACAGGCCCTGCTTAACGGGGAGTGCGACCAGGCCGTCGTGGTCGCGGCCGCCGTGGACTTCCCCCAGGCCGGCCATCTGTACGTGCCGGGTGGCATCCTCTCCGCCTCGGGCGTCTGCCGGCCCTTCGACGCCGACGCGGACGGTGTCATCGCCGGCTCCGGAGTGGTGGCCGTGGTCCTGAGTCCGCTCGCGGACTCGCCCGAGGGCGCCGCCCCGCACGGCGTGATCCTCGGCACCGCGATCAACAACGACGGCTCGGCGAAGGCGGGATACCACGCACCGTCCGCCATCGGCCAGGAGGCCGTCATCCGCGCGGCCCTGCACACCGCCGACGTCGACGCCTCCTCCCTCGGCTATCTGGAGGCGCACGCCACCGGAACCCGGGTCGGCGACCCCATCGAGTGGTCGGCCGCCTCGGCTGCCCTCGCCGGTCTGGGCGCCCGTCCCGGACAGGTGGCGGTGGGAGCGGTCAAGGCCAACATCGGCCACCTGGACGCCGCCGCCGGGCTCGCCTCGCTGGTCAAGGCGCTCCTCGTGGTGAAGGAGGGCATCGTGCCGCCGGTGGCGGGCTTCGACGCTCTCAACCCGCTCCTGGAGACGGACGGTTCCCCGCTCTACGTCCCCACCCGGCCGCGCGCCTGGAACGACGCCGCGGGACCGCGACGGGCCGGCGTCAGCTCCTTCGGCATCGGCGGTACCAACGCTCACGCGATCATCGAGCAGGCACCCGAACCCGAAGCCGTGCCCGCCGCGGCCGCCACCATCGACCGGCCGGCGCGCGAGCGCCTCGTGCTGCTCTCCGCCGCCACACCGGACGCCCTCGACCGGTCCGCGGAGCGGCTCGCGGCCCACCTGAGCGAGACGGCCCCCGACCTCACCGACGTCGCGCACACCCTCGCCGCCGCCCGCGCCGAACTGCCGCGCCGCCTCGCGGTCTCCGGCCGCGGCCCGGCCGAGATCGCCGAGCGGCTCACCGGGGGCACGTCGGTGGCGCGCGGCAGCAGTCCCGTCACCGGGCCCGCTCCGGTGGTCTTCCTGCTGCCGGGACAGGGCACTCAGCGACCGGGCATGGCCGTGCCCTTCGCCGAGGAACTCCCCGGCTTCTCCGTCGCGCTCGACACCTGCCTCGCCGCCTTCGCCCCGGAGCAGGCCACCACGCTGCGCCGTGCGCTCCTGGACCCCGAGTTCCCCGCGGCGGAGCTGGAGGCCACGGAACTGGCCCAACCCGCGATCTTCGCGCTCGAGTACGCCGCGGCCACCGCCCTGACCGGGCTGGGCGTGACCCCCGCGGCGCTGATCGGCCACAGCCTCGGAGAGATCACGGCCGCCTGTCTGGCGGGCGTCCTGGAACTGACCGACGCGGCCCGGTTCGTGACGACCCGGGGACGTGCCATGCAGGGCTGCCCGACGGGCGCCATGCTCGCCCTGGGCTGCGGCGCGGCCCAGGCGGAGAAGCTGCTCGCGGAGTTCGGCGGCGCCCTTGAGCAGGCCGCCGTCAACGGACCGGACAACGTGGTCGTGGCCGGAACCGCGGACGAGGTCGAGGCCTTCCGCGCATGGCTCGGCGACCGGGCGTTCTCCCGTCCGCTGCGGACGAGCCACGCCTTCCACTCCGCGCTCGTCGAACCCGCCCTGCCGGAACTCCTCGCCGCGCTCTCCGGCGTCCGTCTCGGCCGGCCCACCGTCCCGATCGCCTCGAACGTCACCGGCCGGATCGTCCCGGCGGGGGCGGAGATCGCCCCCGGGGCGTTCGCCGAACAGGCCCGCCGCACGGTCCGGTTCGCCGACGCCCTCGCCGACGCGGCCGAGCTGTTCCCGGGGGCCGTCGCGGTCGAGGTCGGCCCCGGCCGGGCGCTGTCGGCGCCGGCGGAAGCTGCCGGGCTGCGCACGGTGGCGCTGTCCTCGGCGCGCTCCGGGCACAGCGGCGAGGGACCGCTCGCGGCCCTCGGCGCCCTGTGGACCCTGGGGCAGCCGCTCGACGTGGCGGCCCTCTGCGGCGAGGGCCGCAGGATCCGCCTGCCCGGGTACCCGTTCGCCGGGCCGAGCCGGATCGCACCCGAGGCGCTGGCCGGGACCGCCGGACGCGCGGGCACCCGGGAACGCACCGAGCCCGGGGCGGCGACGTTCCGGCAGGAGCCGGAGACAACCTCGCCCGCGGACAGCGGCCAGACCGGCCAGACCGGCCAGACCGCCCGGACCGGCCAGAACGCACAAGGTACGGCGGACGCGCACGACGCCGTGGTCCGTGCCTGGACCCAGTTCCTCGGCGCGACCGCCCTTATCGACGACTCCGACTTCTTCGACGTCGGCGGCGACTCCCTCCTGATCACACGGGTCACCTCCAGGCTCTCCGAGGAACTGGGCATCGACATCCCGGTGCGGTCGATGCTCGTGGCCCGTACGCTCGGCGGCCAGGCCACCCTGATCAAGGAACTGCTCGCGGCCGGAGCGCCCGAGCCGGCGGAGACCGACTACCTGGAGGTCAACCGCGCGCTGTGGGACGAGCGGGTCCCGATCCACGTCGAGAGCGACCACTACGACGTGGAGGGCTTCCGGCGGGGCGCCGACCCGATCCGGGAGTTCGAGCTGCGTGAGGTCGGTGACGTCACCGGCCTTCGCCTCGCCCATCTGCAGTGCCACATCGGCCTGGACACCCTCGCCTGGGCGCGCCGCGGCGCCCGCGTCACGGGGCTCGACTTCTCCGCCCCCGCGATCGAGCAGGCCAGGAGGTTCGCCGCCGAACTGGGCCTTGACGCACGGTTCGAGACGGCCGACGTCTACGAGTCGGAGGCCCGGCTCGGCAGCCGGGCGTACGACATCGTCTACACCGGCGTGGGGGCGCTCTGCTGGCTGCCCGACATCAGGAAGTGGGCCGAGACGGTCGTCTCCCTGCTCGCTCCGGGCGGGTTCCTCTACCTCTCGGAGTTCCACCCCTTCGCGGACACCCTGGGGTACGACGGACGGACCGTCGTCCACGACTACTTCGACTCCGGTCCGCAGATCAGCGACATGTCCGGAACGTACGCCGACACGAAGGCGTCGACCGAGAACTCCCGGGCCGTCGCCTTCCAGCACGGTCTCGGCGAGGTGGTGTCGGCACTCGTCTCCGCGGGGCTGCGCATCGACTTCCTGAACGAGCACGACATGACAATCTTCCAGAAGTTCCACTCACTGAGTTCGCACGCGGACGGCATCTTCAAGAGCGCCGACGGCAAGCCTCGGGTACCCCTGATGTACTCGCTGCGCGCGACGCTCGACGACCGGCGGGGAGAAGCGCTGTGACCAGTCACGAATCGGCGATCGTGTACGAGGACCGCTACCGTCCCGTGCTGGCGAACCAGCGGTCGGGCGGCACGCTGCGGGCCATCTATCAGGAGGTCTACGGCGAGGAGTACCCGGACGAGGTGGAGCCCTTCGGCTTCGTGACCCTCAGTGACCTCCGGTCGTTCGCGGAGTTCCTGGCCCCGTTCGAGGTGACGAGCCTGCTCGACATCGGCTGCGGGCGCGGCGGTCCGGGACTCTGGGTCGCGCGGGAGCTGAAGGCCTCCCTGACCGGTGTCGACGTCGTCGCCGAGGCGGTGGCGGAGGCCGCGCGGATGGCCGAGTCGTTCGAGGCGGCCCCGGCGGCCGAGTTCCACGCGGCGAGCGCGACGGACACCGGCCTGCCCGGGGACCGCTACGACGGCGCGATGAGCGTCGACGCGCTGTGGATGGTGATCGACAAGACGGCGGCCTTCGCGGAGCTGGCCCGCCTGCTCAAGCCGGGGAGCCCGCTGGTCTTCACGACCTGGGCGCCCTCGCACTTCGACTACTCCTGGTTCCTGGAGCCGGCCGGCTTCGAGGACATCGAGACCCAGCTCGTCGAGGGTTCCACCGAGCGTCAGCTCGCCGTGTACCGGCGCATCCTGGAGTCCAGGGACGCGCTGGCGCGTGAGATGGGGGAGGCGGCTGCCCAGGTCCTCGTGGACGAGGCCGAGGACGCGCCCCGGCTCCTGGAGACGGTGCCCCGGGTCCTCGTCTCGGCGTTCAGGTCCTGAACCGGCCGTGTCGGCGCCCCGCCCGTGGGCGGGGCGCCGACACGGGGGGCGTCACAGCGCGTCACAGCGAGCGGTGCATGATGTGCAGCCCCACATAGCCCTGCGCGGGGTGCTGGAAGCCCTCCGGGAGCGTGCCGAGCACGGTGAATCCGAGTGAGGAGTAGAGCTTCACCGCGTGGGTGTTGGTCTCGACGACCGCGTTGAACTGCATGGCCCGGTAGCCCTGTGCGCGGGCCCACGTCAGGGTGTACTCGCCCAGGGCCCGGCCCACGCCCTTTCCCTGGTGCGCGGGATCCACCATGTAGCTGGCGCTCGCGATGTGCGCGGCGTTGCCGAGATGGTTTCCGTTCATCTTCGCGGTGCCCAGAACCGTGTCGCCGTCGACCGCGACGACGGTACGGTTCGGCGGCGGCAGGATCCACCAGTCCAGGGCCTCCTCCTCACCGAGGTCGACCGGGTACGTGAACGTCTCGCCCGCTGCCACGATCGTGTGGAAGAAGGGCCAGATCGCCGGCCAGTCCGATGCATGGGCTTCCCTGATCAGCATGGGAGAAGCATGCCCTCCCGGACGCCGGGGCGCCATGGTCCGCGAGCTGTTTCCGCCGCCGTCCTCACGCCCTTGGGGAAAGGGTCAGTCAAGGAGACTTGCCAACTACTGGCAAACCTTGCCAGACCGCGACGGCTGTACTAGCTTCCTGGTCAGCGTGAGATGCCTTCGGCCCCCGCGATCAGCCACCCCCTCAACCTCCCACGGAGTTGTCATGCGGAACTTCCCCAGGATCGCCCGCGTCCCCGCCCTGTTGGCCGTGCTCGCCGCGTCCACCCTCGGCATGGGCGCCATAGCCGGCGACATCGGCTGGCCGACCCCGCCGAAGCCCGTTGCCCCCGTCGCCGGTCCCCTCGGCGACATCGGCTGGCCCGCGCCGTAACCCACGGTCCCGCAGCGCCCTCGTACCCCGCAATGGAAAGTGATTCCGATGGCCTCTGACCCAGCCGCCGTAGCGGACGCCAAGACCGCGGTGATCGTGGACGGTTACTCGACCGGCACCTTCCTGCCCCCGGCCTTCTCCAGGCTCGGCATCGAGGTGGTACACGTCCGCAGCACCGCGGAGCCGATGACCTCCATGCTCGCCCCGGATCCCGCCGTATATCGCGAGCACTACCACTGCGGGGACGAGGAGTCCTTCGAGCGGACCGTGGAGGCGCTGCGGGCCCTGAAGCCCGTGGCCGTCCTGGCCGGCCAGGAGCCGGGAGTCCCGCTCGCCGACGCGCTCAGCGAGCGGCTCGGCCTGGCGACGAACGGCACGGCGCTGTCCAGCGCCCGCCGCGACAAGTTCGAGATGGCCGAGGCCCTCCGGGCGGCCGGCATCCACTGCGCCCGCCAGTTCAAGAGCGCGGACCCGGCGGCCATCGTCGACTGGGCGGAGCGCGAGACGTCCTACCCGGTCGTCGTCAAGCCGCTCAGCTCGGCCTCCACCGACCACGTCTACCGCTGCCACGACGCGGCGGAGGTCGAGGCCGCAGCCCGGGCCGTGCTCGCCTCCACCGACATCTTCGACCGGCGCAACACCGAGGCGCTGGTGCAGTCGTTCCTCGAAGGCCCCGAGTACATCGTGGACACGGTCTCCGTGGACGGCGAGCGTTACGTGTGCGGCGTCTGGGAGTACGAGAAGCAGATCCTGCCCAACGGGGCGAACATCTACGACCTCGATGTGCTCCGCGACCCGGCCGAGGAGCCGGTGCCCGAGCTGATCGCCTACGTGGGCACCGTCCTCGACGCCCTCGGCATCCTGCACGGCCCCGCCCACGCCGAGGTGATCATGACGCCCGAGGGGCCCGCCCTCGTCGAGATCGGGGCCCGCCTCAACGGCAACATGAACCCCGGCTTCCACGACATCTGCCTCGGCACCAACCAGGCCGACCTCACCGCGCTCGCCTACGCCCGGCCCTGGGACTTCCGCACCCGCTACGCGGGACACGTCTACTCGCGGCGCCAGGCCGCGGCGGTGCACAACACCCGCACCGATCAGGACGGTCAGGTGACCGACGTCGACCAGGAGACAGTCGACCGGATCGCGGCTCTGCCCAGCGTCCATCTGGTGAGCGTCAAGCTGGCCCCCGGCAAGCGCATCCGGCCCACAGCCGACCTGCTGACCAGCCCGCTCCGCATCTTCATGACCGCTCCCGAGCAGGCCGAGATCCGCGCCGACCACCAGACCATCCAGAGCCTGAAGGACGAGGTGTACCAGGTGGACGAGGCCGGTCGCCGCCCCAGGGTGCTGCTGCTCGGCACCGACAAGTACGTCATGCAGGCGTGCGTACGCCATGACGTCGACGCCGTGCTGATCTGGGGTCCGGGCAGTTACGACTACGGACTCGCCGAGGTCCCGGCCGGCATCACCGTGGTCCGGGTGGACGAGCAGAAGAACCCCGAGGCCATCCTCATGGCCCTGCACCGGGAAGGGCTCGCGGACCTCCCCTTCGACGGTGTGCAGACCTCGGACGAGTGGTCGCTCGTGACGGCGGGCCTGCTCGCCGCCCACCTCGGCTGCCGCTTCGCCGTCGACCCGGCCACCGCTGTGTACTTCAGGGACAAGTCCCTCCAGAAGGGCCGGGTCGCCGCCGCCGGGATCCCGGCCGCCCGGGTGACCGTGATCGACGACGTGCACGATGTCTCGGCTCTCACGGAGCTGCCCTACGAGCGTGCCGTGCTCAAGCCGATCGCAGGAGCGGGGACCGCCAGGACCACGGTCGTCGACAGCCTGGACCGCCTCCGCGAGCTGAGCGACCGCTACCGCGAGGAACACCTCGCCCAGCGCACCTTCGCCCTGGAGGAGTACGTGGGCGGCAGCGGGACCGAGGAGTGGATCGCCGACGGCTTCGTGTACGAGGGCCGGCTGCGGTTCCTCGCGGTCGGCCGCTACGGGCTGCCGTGTCTCACCATGGTCGACGAGCAGCAGGTGCTGTGGATGCGGCACTTCGACCAGAAGTCCGAGGCGTGGGCGTACGAGCGCGCCGAACCTGTCGTCCGCGGCGCCCTCTCGGCGCTCGGCCTGCGGGACGGCCTCTTCCACATGGAACTCTTCCACGACCCGGAGACCGGCCGGCTGACTTTCAGCGAGTGCGCGGCGCGCGGCGGCGGAGCGCTGATCGACGAGCAGGTGATGGCCAAGTTCGGGGTGAACTTCGGGGAGGCCGCGCTGTTCTGCGCGATCGGCCGGCCGCCGGAGGACGAGACCACCTACCGTCCGGAACTCGTCGGCACCAGCTACCTCCCGGGCCGGTCCGGCATCGTCTTCGACTGCCCCTCGCCCGCCGAGCTCCGTGAACTGCCCGGCGTCGAGTTCGCCCGGCTCGAGTTCCCGGTGGGGCAGCGGTTCTCCGCCGACGTCGACAGCACCAATCACCGCATGGGCCAGGTCCTGGTCTCCGCGTCCGACGACGAGGAGCTGCAGGCACGGTTCACCGCGGTACGGGCCTGGTTCGACGAGCGCCTGGTCGTCGCCCCGTACGGGGTGTCTGGCCGAGAACTGCGTGCCTGGCACCGCGAGGTCCTGCGTCCGGACGCCGACTTCAAGGACCAGATGTGGCAGTGACCGAGAAGGGGAACGGGGGACCGGCCCCCCAGCGCCGATCGCTCGCCGACCGGCTGCTGCAACCGGCAGGACCGCGCCGCCTGTTGGCGACGTCGGTCTTCGTGGACGCCCTCGGCAGCGGGATGTTCATGTCGTCCAGCGTGCTGTACTTCACGCGCGTGGTGCACCTCCCCATGTCCCAGGTGGCGTTCGGTCTCTTCGCCGGCGCCATGGTGGGCCTCGCGGCCGGCATCCTGGGCGGCAAGGTCGCCGACCGCTGGGGGGCGCGGGAGACGCAGATCGGCGTGATGGTCAGCGGCACCCTGTTCATGGCCTGCTACCTCCTGGTCGACAGCTTCTGGTCGTACGTCCTCGTCTCCATGCTCATCGGCGTGGTGTTCGCGGCGGACAAGTCCAGCAAGGCCCCCCTGATCCGGGGGATCGGCGGAGACGAACAGGCCGGCTTCCGCGCCTATCTGCGGGCCTCGACCAACCTCGCCGTGGCCCTCGGCGCGCTCGCGGCCGGTGTCGCCATCCAGTTCGACACCGCCCCCGCCTATCTGGCCCTCGTGATCGGCCGGGCCCTCTCGTTCGCCGGCTGCGCCGTCGTCCTGCTGCGCCTTCCCCGGCTGGCCCCGGTGCCCGCACCGGAGCTGAGCGGCCGCTGGGAGGCGCTGCGGGACCGCCCGTACCTGGCGGCGACCGTCCTCAACTGCCTCATGTCGCTGCACTTCGCGGTGCCGACCTTTCTGCTCCCGCTCTGGATCATCGACCACACCGACGCACCGCGCTCGATGGTGTCCGGCGTGCTGATCCTCAACACCGTGCTCGTCATCACCCTCCAGGTGGTGGTCAGCAAGAACGTCGACAACACGGCGGCCGCCGGCCGGAGCATGCGCTGGGCGGGCATCGCCGTCGCGGCCGGACTGCTGCTGATGCTCGCGGCGGGCAGACCCTCCGCCTGGATGTCCGTCGCCCTGCTCCTCACGGCCACGGCCGTCTACACCCTCGGCGAACTGTGGCACTCCGCCGCCGCGATGGAGTACTCCTACGGTCTCGCGGCGCCCCACGCCCAGGGCCAGTACTCGGGCGTCTTCGGCCTGGGCGGCGGAGCCGCCGAGGCCCTCGCCCCCATGGTCCTCGGCGCGCTCGCCCTCGGCCTCGGACAGCCCGGCTGGTATCTGCTCGGCGGGTTCTTCCTCGTCGTCGGCCTCATCAGCGGCCCGCTCGTCCGCTGGGCCGTGCGCACCGCCCCGAAGCGTCCCGTCTCGTCGGCGCCGGCCGCCTGACGGGCACCACAGCCCCAACGCACACCCCTTCCACAACACCACTCACACAGGCACAGGAGATCTCCATGTCGGTCGAGACCCTCACCACGGTCGGTCCCGAGCTGCTCGAACTCGTCCCCGGGCTCCAGTTCGATCACGAGGAGCTGGCCAAGGCCTACCAGCAGTACATCGAGCGCGTGCCGATGCCCGCGTCCGGCAAGGAGGAGGACCGGCTGCGCCGCCTCGGCCTGACGCACCGGGTCGGCGCCGAGGACCCGTGGCGGGACGCCGGCAACGGCCAGTACGACCAGGAGACCGGCGAGAAGAACTTCGAGGAGGCGGAGTTCTCCGTCTTCAACGAGGAACTCGAGGACACGTACTTCCACGAGATCTACAAGAGCCTGCCGTTCCGCCCCGGCCGCATGCGCCTCGTCACCCTGCACCCGGGCGAGATCTACCACATGCACACCGACCACTCCCGGGTCGCCCATATGTCGATCCAGACCAACGAGGACTGCCGGCTGCTCTTCCGTACCGGCCACACCTACCACGTGCCCACGGACGGCCGGATCCACATCCTCAACACCAAGCTCCACCACTCCGCCTACAACGCGGGCGGCTCGGACCGCGTCCACCTGACGATGACGCTGGCCGACTGACGTCCCCAG
The DNA here is from genome assembly GCF_036226445.1 of Streptomyces sp. NBC_01255. Classification (NCBI taxonomy): domain Bacteria; kingdom Bacillati; phylum Actinomycetota; class Actinomycetes; order Kitasatosporales; family Streptomycetaceae; genus Streptomyces; species Streptomyces sp. NBC_01255. Next base: position 1,468,111 of record NZ_CP108474.1, on the reverse strand, counting down.
CCCTCCGTGCCGACCGCCACCGAAGGAGTACCCATGTCATCACGGCCCGCCGAGACGGCCGCAACGGCCGCGCGGGACAGCGCCGGGGGAGAGGAGTTCCGGCAGTGGACCGAACAGGTCCGCGCCGCTCTCCCCGAGCGCCCGCTCGGACTCGGCGGGGACCGCCCGGTCCCCGCCGGCCCCGCGGCCCGGGTCCGGCTGACACTGGACGCCTCCCTTCGCGCGGCGGTCGGCCGGACGGCCCACCGGCACGGAGTGAACCCCCTCACGGTCGGTCTCTCCGCACTCGCTCTGACGCTCGTCCGCCACACTGCCGTGTACCGGCAGGTGATCGCCACCTCCGACGCCGACGTGCCGGTTCTGCTCGACGTACGGGAGGACATGGCGCCCGCCGAGCTGTTCGCCACCGCCCACGCGGCGCTCGGGCGCTCCCGGGACCTCGCCCTGACGCCGGGGCAGGTGCCGGCCGTACCCCTGGAGTTCACCTACGGAGTCCAGGGCCCGGCGACGCCTCCGCTTGCGCCGTCCGCCGCCGGGGACGTCCACTTCGCCCTGCTCCACACGGACGACGGCGGCGCCGAACTGACCGCCGCCTTCCCGGCGGAGCGCTACACACCCGAACAACTGACGGGCTTCCTCACGCATCTGCGGGCGGCGCTCACCGCGCTGACCGAGGAGCCCGGGTCGGGCACGCCGCCGCGTGAACTCGTGCTGCGCGAGCTCGTCCTGCTCGACGCGTCCGCGCGCGAGGAGCTCCTTGCGCTCGGCCGGGGACAGGAGCTTCCCGAGGAGGGCCGGGAGCCGGTCCACACCCGGGTGGCCCGGCTCCGGGCCGAGGACCCGACCGCCCCCGCGGCGGTCTGCGGGGACGACGAGGCCGACCGGGGCGAACTCGACGCCTGGGCGTCGCGCATCGCCTCCCGGCTGCTCGCCGCGGGCGTCGGCCGCGGCGACCGCGTCGGCCTTCTGGCGGAACGTTCCCTCGCCGCCGTGGCCGCCACCCTGGGCATCCTCCGGGCCGGCGCCGCCTATGTCCCCGTCGACCCGGCCAACCCGGACGAACGCGTCGCCTCGGTCCTCACCGACGCCGGCGTCTCGGCCGTGGTGGTCACCGGAAGGCAGACCGAGCGCCTGACCGGATCCCTCGCCCGTGCGGTCGTACGAGCGGACGCACCGGAGCTGCGGACACCGGAGGACGCAGGCGCGAGCGCAGCCGAACACACGGATACGGTCCCGGCCACCGCGGCACCCGAGGACCCCGCCTACCTCATCTACACCTCCGGCAGCACGGGGGCGCCCAAGGGCGTGCTGGTCGAGCACGGCCAGCTGGCGGCCTCCACCCTCGCCCGGCGCCAGGTCTACCCCGGCGCGCCCGTCTTCCTGCTGCTGCCCCCGCTCGCCTTCGACTCCTCCGCCGCCGGCCTCTGGGGCACCCTGACCGCCGGCGGGCGCCTTGTCGTCGCCGGTGAGGACGAGTACCGCGACCCCGACCAGCTCGTCCGGCTCGTCGAGCGGCACCGGGTGACACACCTGCTGTGCGTCCCCTCGCTCTACGGCATGGTGCTCGCCGCCGCGGAACGCGCCGGACTCCACCGGCTCGCGTCCCTGACGACCGTGACCGTAGCGGGCGAGGCGCTGCCCCAGGCCCTTCTCTCCTGGCACCTGGAGGCCCTGCCCGGCACCACCCTCGTCAACGAGTACGGACCGACCGAGACCACCGTGTGGGCCACCCACGGGCGCAGCGACCTCTCCCGCACCACGGACATCGGCGGCCCGGTGCCCGGCGTCCGGCTCTACGTGCTCGACGACGAACGGCGGCTGGTGCCCCGAGGCGTCACCGGAGAGCTGTACATCGGCGGAGCCGGAGTCTCCCGCGGCTACTTCGGACGGCCCGACAGCACCGAACGGGCCTTCCTCGCCGACCCGTTCGCCGCCGACTCCGCCCGGATGTACCGCACGGGCGACCTGGTGCGCTGGAACGACGCCGGCACGCTCGACTTCCTCGGGCGCCGCGACAACCAGGTCAAGATCCGCGGCCACCGGGTCGAGCTCGGCGCGGTCGAGACCGCCCTGCGCTCCTGCCCCGGCATCCGGGAGGCCGTGGTCGTACCGGACTCCGCCCTGACCGGCCTGGTCGGCTTCGTCCTGGCCGACGAGGCCACCGACACCGCCCTCACCCGCAAGGAACTCGCCACCAAGCTGCCGGAGGCCGCCGTGCCCGGGCAGCTCCGCGTCCTGGACGCCTTCCCCGTGACCGCCAACGGCAAGGCGGACCGGAAGGCGCTCGCCGAACTGATCGAGAAGCGTGAGCAGATGAACCAGACCGGCCCTGAGACCAGCACCGCCGCCGCACCGGGGGACACCCTCGCCCAGGTCACCGCCGCATGGGCGGAGGTCCTGAACGTGACCGATGTCCCTCCCACGGTCAACTTCTTCGAGCTCGGCGGCCATTCCCTGATGATGGTCCGGCTCCAGGCAACCCTCGAGCGCCTGACCGGCGTCCGTCCCTCCCCCCTCGACCTCTACCGCTGCACCACCGTGGAGGCGCAGGTGGAGCTGATCCGGTCCGGCGCGGCATCGGCCCCGGCCGGCGGCGCCCGCACCGACGGCAGCGCGGAACGGGTGCGCCGCGCCTGGGCCGCCAGGGCCCGCCGGGCCCGCTCCCTGGACGACGGGCAGGCGCAGCGATGAGCTGGCTGTACTGCCGGACCCCGCGCCCCGAGGCCCCGTACAGGCTCGTCTGCTTCCCCCACGCCGGAGGTTCGGCGCAGTTCTTCGGGTCCTGGTCCGATGCGCTCCCCGGCCTCGAGGTCCAGTCCGTCCTGTATCCGGGCCGGGCGCAGCGCATCGCCGAGCCGCCGCCCGTCGACCTGCGCGGGATGGTCGCCGACATCGCGGAGGCGCTGCGTCCGCTCGACGACAGGCCGCTGGTGTTCTTCGGCCACAGCATGGGCGCGGTCATCGCCTACGAGACGGCCCTGCTGCTCGCGCGGCGCGGGACCCCGGTCCTGCGGCTCTTCGCCTCCGGCTGCCGGGCACCGCACCGCGAGCGCCCCTCGCTCCCGGACGGCGGCGAGTTCACGGAGGAGGCCGTGGTGGCCGCCGTCATGGAACTGGGCGGTGTGGACGCGGAACTGATGGCCAACAAGATGATGCGCGAGCTGGTGCTCCCGTACCTCATCGGGGACCTGCGGATGTTCGAGGCGTACGAGCACCGGGCGGCCGACGTGCTCGACTGCCCGGTCACCGCGATCGCCGGTGACACGGACGAGCACGTCACGGCCGCCGAGGCCGACGCCTGGTCCGTGGTGACGCGCGGTCCGTTCCGGCGTCACCAGCTTCCCGGGGGCCACTTCTACCTGACGGACCACCCGCCGTTCGACCTGATCGAGGAGGCGCTCCGCGAGGAGGTGCCGGCCGTGCCGCCTCGCCAGCGCTGGTGAACTTCCGTACGGGCACCCGTTGCCGCTTACCCGGTGGGGGAGGCGGGCTTGTCGTCGGAGTCGAGGATGGACTCCTCCAGCTTGCGCAGCAGTCGTGCGAGCTGCCGGCGTTCGGAGGGGGACAGGCCGTCGAGCATCCGGCGCTCGTTGTCGAGGTGCTCGGCGAACACGGTGTCCACCGTGGCGAGGCCCTTGTCGGTGAGGCGGGAGTAGACGACCCGGCGGTCGTCGGCGTCCCGTTCGCGGACGATGAGGCCGTCCTTCTCCAGGCGGTCGATGCGCAGGGTCACGCCGGCCGACGACACCAGACCGGAGTCGGCGAGCTGCCCCGCGGTCAGCCGGTGAGGGTGTCCCGCCCGCCGCAGTGCGGTGAGGACGTCGAAGCCGGCCACGGACAGGCCGTGACGCTCGATCGACGTCGTGAGCCGGGTGCTGTAGCGCAGGAAGGAGCGGTGGAGGCGGGCGAGGACCTCCAGCGGGCTGGTGTCCAGCTCCGGCCTCTCCCGCGCCCAGTCCTCGATCACCCGCGCGACGGCGTCACGGTCCGACGGCCTCGATGTAGCCATGCTCTTCCCCTCGTCCGGCGGTCGTCCCCCGACTTCTCGCAGCGCTGAGAATCTTAGCCCTGAGGTGAAAACGCCTGGCAGGCCGCTCCGTGCCGGTCGCCTCAGGTGTTGAGCTCCTCCAGCGTCCGGCCCTTGGTCTCGACGGCGAAACAGGCGATCGCGGCGCCCACCGCGGCCACCACCGCGAGCTGCAGGAAGACGAGGGTCAGGCTGCCGCCCGCTCCGATGATCGCGCCGACGGTCACGGGGCCGAGGATGACGCCCAGCCGGTTCCACACGCCACCGAACGCGGCGCCCCTGGCCCGGTTGGAGGTGGGGTACAGCTCGGGGGAGTACAGGTAGAGCCCGGCGTTGACCGCGTAGAGGAAGAAGGTCGTGCAGGAGGCGAAGACCGCCACCTGGCCGCCCGAGGTCGCGCCGGCCAGGGCGAGCACACCCAGCGAGAGCACGGTGCCGACGAGCGCGCCCGCCAAGGCGGGCCTGCGGCCGATACGGTCGATCAGGAGGGCGACGACGAGCGTGCCGAGCAGACCGGTGACGTTGCTGAGCAGGGTGTAGACGAGGGCGGTGGTCAGGTCCAGGCCGAACGTCTTCGTGTAGAGCGACGGCAGCCAGGTGGAGATGCCGTGGTTGACGTAGTAGGCGACGAACCACAGACCCGAGAGGACCACCGTCCGTCGGAGGTAGCGTCCCCGGAACAGGTCGCTCAGCCGGCCGCGGGACGTCTCGTCGGGCAGGTTCGCGGCGGGAGCGGGGAGCGGCTCGGCGGTGGAACGGGCCACCTCCGCCTCGATGCGCGCGATGACCTCCTCCGCCTCCTGGGTGCGTCCGCGGGCCAGCAGCCAGCGCGGGGACTCGGCGACCTGGCGGGGCAGTGCGGCGGCGAGCAGCACCGGGACGGTGCCGATGAGGAACATCGCGCGCCAGCCGAAGTGGGGGATCACCCATACGGCCACCAGCGTGGCCGCCGCGAGTCCGGCGGGGAAGATCATCTCGTACAGCAGGACGAACCGGCCCCGCTTGTCGGAGCGGGCGATCTCGTTGATGTAGGTCGCGGCGACGGGCACGACTCCGCCGATGCCGAGTCCCTGGACGAACCGGAAGAGCGAGAACGTCTCGATGCTGCCGGAGAACGCGACGGCGAGGCTGGCGAGGCCGGTGATGCCGACGCCCAGGGCGACGGTGCGGACACGGCCGATCCGGTCGCCCAGCCAGCCGGCCGCCAGCGCGCCGAGCAGCATCCCGATGGAGGCGGCGGTCACGGCGAGGGTGGCCTGTCCGGTGGTGAGGTGCCACTCCTTCATCAGGACGGGCAGCGCGGACGCGGCCAGAAGCTGGTCGAACGCCTCGAAGAACGTGACGGCGCCGATCAGGAACCGGACCTTGACGTGCCACCGGGAGTGCGGAAGTCGTTCAAGTCGCGCGGCTATCGAGCCGATGGCCTGCTTGCCGGCCACAGTCGTCATGGAGGGGGTCCTTCCGCGGGCAGGGGAGTTGCCGAGACAGTAGGGGGACATATCTAAGCGGTCAATGGTTAAGCGCCTAAAGATCTCTGTCTCGCGGGCCCGGTAGCCATCATCGACACAGTGAAGGTCGTGCTCAAGGCCGATTCGGCAACGATCTCGACTCGGGGGCTTGCCGAGAAATAGTTAAGCGCTTAGATTTCTAGCGCTTCGACGATTCCGGCCACGGGATCGCGCCGGACTCCGTCCGTGCCCGGAGCCAACTCCCCTTCCGCCGCCCGCCCGGAGGTCCACCCGTGCCGCTCCTTCCCACCGACATCCTGATCGCGGGCCAGTGGCGACGCGGTGCGGGCGAGCCCCTCGACACCGTCGATCCGGCGACCGGACGCGTGCTCGCCACCGTCCACTCCGCCTCCGCCGCCGAGGTCGCCGAAGCGGCCGAAGCCGCGGCGCAGGCGATGGACGACCCCGCCTGGCGGGACATGCTCGCCCACGAGCGCGCCCGTCTGCTGCACCGGATCGCCGAGCTGACCGAAGAGGCGGCGCCCGAGCTCGCCGCCCTGCAGACCGCCGACACCGGCAAGACCCTCGCCGAGACCCGGGCCCTCGCCCTCAGCGCGGCGGCCACCTTCCGGTATACGGCCGCCGCCCTGGAGGCGGCCGAGAACGCGATCACCCCGTCCCGCGGCCCGTACGTCACCATGAGCGTGTACGAACCGATCGGCGTGGTCGGCGCGATCAACCCGTGGAACTCCCCGGTCGCCAGCGACGCGCAGAAGATCGCCCCCGCGCTCGCCGCAGGCAACGCCGTCCTCCTCAAGCCCGCAGCCTGGACCCCGCTGGTCTCCCTCGCCCTCGGGCGGCTGATCACCCGGGCGCTCGACGAGTTCGGCCTGCCCACCGCCCTCCTCTCGGTGCTGCCCGGCAGCGGGAGGATCGTCGGCGACGCCCTCGTACGTCACCCCCTCGTCGCCCGGATCGGATTCACCGGAGGCACCGAGACCGGCCGGTCCATCGCCGCGCTCGCCGGTGAGAAGCTCGTCCCCGCCTCGCTGGAGCTCGGCGGCAAGTCGCCGACCATCGTGCGCGCCGACGCCGACATCGAGCAGGCCCTCGCCGGAGTGCTGTTCGGGATCTTCTCGTCCAGCGGCCAGTCCTGCATCGCCGGCTCGCGGCTCTTCGTGGCACGCGACATCCACGACACCTTCGTCGGCGAGCTCGTCGAGCGGGTCCGCAAGCTGCGCGTCGGCCCGGGCACCGATCCGGCCACCCAGGTCGGCCCCCTGGTGCACCACCGCCACCGCGACTCCGTGGCCGCCTACGTCGACCTCGCCCGCTCCGAAGGGGCGCGCGTGCTGTGCGGCGGCGCGGCGCCCCGGGGGGAGCGGTACCAGGACGGCGCGTACTACCTCCCGACCGTCCTGGAAGGCATCCCCAACACCTCCCGCACCTGCCAGGAGGAGATCTTCGGTCCGGTCCTCGTCGCCCTGCCCTACGACGACGAGGACGACCTGGTCCGCCAGGCCAACGACTCCGTCTACGGACTGGCCTGCGGCATCTGGACCCGTGACCTGCGCGCCGCCTGGCGGATCGCCCGCCGGATCGACGCCGGCACCGTCTGGATCAACACGTACAAGCAGTTCAGCGCGTCCACCCCGTTCAGCGGATGGAAGGACAGCGGCCTCGGCACGGAGAAGGGCCGGGACGCGATCCGCGCCTACCAGCGACAGAAGTCCCTGTACTGGGGCACCTCCGACCTTCCCCTGCCCTGGGCCAACTGACCCGGCACGCCCGCCCGTCTGGAGAGACTCATGCACCCCACACCGCCAGGTCCGATCGCCCGGCTCCGCTCGCTTCGCTCCGTCGAGCTGTACACCCCCGCCTTCACCGAGGCCGCCGGCTTCTACGAGGACGTCTGGGGCCTCGAAACCGTGGAGTCCGACACGGGGACGCGCTGGCTGCGCGGTACGAGCGACGAACACCACGTCCTCCAGCTGACCGAGCGCGAGCGCGTCGGCCTCGGCCGGATCTCCTTCGCCGTCGGATCCCCGGCCGAGGTGGACGAGGCGGCCCGGCGCCTGGAGGCGCGCTCCCTCGTCCCCGTCTTCGGCCCCGGGCCGCTGGACCAGGCGGGCGGCGGATACGGGCTGCGGTTCACCGACCCCGAAGGGCGCCTCGTCGAGATCAGCGCCCACGTCGAGGCGGTCGTCCCGCGCGGACGGGACGGCGCCGTGCCGGTCGGGGTCACCCACACCGTGCTCAACACCGTCGACATCGACGCCGCCGTCGCCTTCTACCGCGAGGTGCTCGGCCTGCGCGTCTCCGACTGGTCCGAGCACCAGATGGCGTTCCTGCGCTGCAACGCCGACCACCACTGCATCGCCTTCAACCAGGCCGAGTGGACCTCGCTCAACCACGTGGCGTACGAGATGAGCTCGGTCGACCACTTCATGCGCGGCCTCGGCCGGCTCCGCCACCACGGCATCACCCCCCAGTGGGGACCCGGCCGCCACGGTCCCGGGAACAACACCTTCTCCTACTTCACCGACCCCTCCGGACTGGTCTGCGAGTACACCTCCGAGGTCGCCCAGATCGTCGAGGACGCGTGGATCGCCCGCGTCTGGCGACGGGTGCCGGACCTGTCCGACCTGTGGGGGACGGCGGGTCCGCCGTCGAAGGAGATCCGCTGCCACATGGCGGGCGCGCCGGACCCCGGCCCGCTCGCCCCCGTCGACGCCCAGGAGGTCACCGTATGAGCACCGTACGCAAGGTCGGCATCGTCGGCTGGGGTGCGATCGGCCGGATCGTCGGCACCGCGCTCGCCGCGGGCGACGTGAGCGGCGCCGAGCTCGCGTGCGTCGTGGACAACCGTCCGCTCGGCGAGGCGGCCCCGGCCCCGCAGGTCCCCTTCGAAGAGGCCCTGGAGCTCTGCGACCTGATCGTGGAGGCGGCGGGCCAGGGAGTCGTACGGGAATGGGGCGAGCGGGTACTGGCCTCCGGCACCGACCTGCTGATCGCCTCCACCGGGGCGCTGACCGACGACGAGCTGGCGAAGCGACTGCTCGCGGCGGGCCCTGGCCGGGTGTACTTCACCGGCGGTGCCGTCGGCGGTCTCGACCTTCTTCAGGCGGCCCGCTCCCTGGGACCCCTGAGCGAGGTCCGGCTCACCACCACGAAGCTGCCGTCGACCCTCGAACAGCCGTGGATGGACGAGGAGTTGCTCGCCCGGCTGCGGACGGCGACCGGCCCGGTCGAGGTCATGAGCGGAACGGCCCGCGAGGTGCCGGTCAGATTCCCGAAGTCGACGAACGTGGCCGCCTCGGTCGCGCTGGCCGTCGGCGACCTGGACGCTGTGCGGGTCCGGGTCGTCGCCGATCCCGCGGCACACCACACCCGCCACGTCGTCGAGGCGGCCGGCGCGCACGGGACGTACCGCTTCGAGGTCGCTCACCTGCCGGACCCGGGCAACCCGGCAACCAGCCAGGTGGTGCCGTACGCCGTACTGCGCAGCCTCGCCGCGCTCGCCGGGCGGACGGGACAGATCCTGTGAGCGCCGACGTCCTCGCCCCCGCCTCCACGGAGGTCCACGTCGAGGAAGCCGGCGACCACGGGCCCCTGCTCCTGTGCCTGCACGGCATCGGCTCGTCGTCGGCCGCCTTCGCCCCGCAGCTCGCTGAACTCTCCTCGCACGCACGGGTCGTCGCCTGGGACGCCCCCGGCTACGCCATGTCCCCCGACCCCGAAGTCGCCCTCACCCTCGACGACTTCGCGGACACGGCGGCCGGACTGATCCGGGAGCGCGGCGGGAGCGCCCATGTGCTCGGCGTCTCCTGGGGCGGTGTGATCGCCCTGCGGCTCGCCGCCCGCCACCCCGACCTGGTCGCCTCGGTCATCGTCGCCGACTCCAGCGCCGGCTCGGGTACGGACTCGGCGAAGGCGGCGGGCATGCGGGCCCGCGCCACCGAGCTGGCCGAGCTCGGTCCGCGGGCCTTCGCCGAGGCCCGGGGGCCACGCCTGGTGTCCCCCGGCGCCCCGGACGAACTGGTCCGGCGCGTCGTGGACACCATGGCGGCCTCGGTGCGGCTGCCGGGCTACGCGTACGCCGCCGAGTCCATGGCCTCGGCCGATCTCCGTGCCGAACTGCCCTCGGTCGCCGCGCCCTCGCTCGTCCTCTGCGGCGACCAGGACACGGTCACCGGAATCGAGACCGGTCAGGTCCTCGCCGGGTCCCTCCGCAAAACCGCCTTCGTGATCGTCAAGGACGCCGGTCACCTGGCCAACCAGGAGCAGCCCGGGCGCTTCAACGCCTGGGTCCTCTCCCACCTCCGCATCACCGCACGCATCCCCGAACAGGAGCTGTTCCCATGCCGCTGACCACCACCGCGTACGAGAACGGCGGCGACCTCGCCGCGTACACCGACTCGCTCATCGCCACCAAGGGCTCCCGGGTGGCGGACTTCGGCACCCTCTCCTTCCAGGAGAAGGCCGGCCCGCAGTACCGCCGCGGCCAGATCCGCTACGTCGGTTCGGGCGCCACCGGCAACCACGAGAGCGACAGCCGGATCATCCCCTCCGGCGGCTTCACCTTCTCCAACATGCTGCTCCCGCCCGGCGCCGAGGGCCCGGCCCACACCCACCACGACGTCGAGGAGGCCTTCTTCGTCCTGGAGGGCGAGGTCAAGGTCGGGATCCACCGCGGCCCGGACGAGGCCGAGTACCGCACCCTCGGCTACCGCGACATGATCGTCGTCCCGGCCGGCGTGACGCGCTCCCTGAAGAACGAGGGCGACACCGACGCCCTGTTCTGCGTCGTCATCGGCACGCAGAAGCCCCAGGTGCCGACCTACCCCGAGTACTCGCCGATGCACGGCGTCACCCGTGACTGACCCGCGGGCCGTCGTCGTCACCGGGGCGGGCCGTGGCCTGGGACTGGCCATGGCCCGCCGGGTCGGCGAGGACGGCTTCCGGGTCGTCGTCGCCGAACTGGAGCGGGAGCGGGGCGAGCGCGCGGCCGCGGAGCTGCGCGAGGAGGGCATCGACGCCCGCTTCGTACGCTGCGACGTCGCCGACCCGGACTCGGTGGCCGCGCTGGCGGCCGCCGTGCGGGAGATCGGCCCGCTGTACGGCCTGGTCAACAACGCGGCGCTCGCCAACGGCGTGGGCGGCAAGGAGTTCCAGGACATCGACATCGAGGTGTGGGACCGGCTGATGACGGTCAACGCCCGCGGCCCCTGGCTGGTGGCGAAGGCCCTGTACCCGCTCCTCGCGGCACCGGGCCGGATCGTGAACATCGCCTCGGACGCCGCGCTCTACGGCTCCCCACGTCTCGCCCACTACATCGCCTCCAAGGGAGCGGTCATCGCCCTCACCCGGGCCATGGCGCGCGAACTCGGCGACAAGGGGATCACCGTCAACGCGATCGCCCCCGGACTCACCGAGGGCGAGGCGACCGAGACCGTGCCCGCCGAGCGGCACGACCTCTACGCCGCGAACCGGGCCGTCTCCCGGCCGCAGCAGCCCGAGGACCTCATCGGGATCGTCTCCTTCCTGCTCGGCGAGGAGTCCCGCTATCTGACCGGACAGGTGATCGCCGTCAACGGCGGATTCACCATGAACTGACCTGTAGGAGAAACGAGTTATGGATCTGGGTCTCGCCGACCGCACGATCGTGGTCACCGGCGGCAGCTCGGGTGTCGGCCTGGCCACGGTCCGCGCCCTGCTCGACGAAGGAGCCCGTGTCGCCACCTGTGGCCGTGACGCCGACCGTCTCGCCACGGCGGCCGCCCGGCTCGGCGCCGGTCGCGACCGCCTGCTCACCGGCGTCTGCGACGTCCGGGACGCCGACGCCGTGGACCGCTTCGTACGCGGCGCCGCCGACACGCTCGGCGGCGTCGACGGGCTCGTCAACAACGCCGGGCAGTCCCGCATGAAGGGGCTCGACGACTCGACGGCCGAGGACTGGCGCGACGAACTGGAGCTCAAGTTCGCCGGGGTGCTGAACCCCCTGCGCGCCGCGCGCCCGTTCCTCGCCCGCTCCGGAGCGGCGAGCGTCGTCAACATCAACGCGGTCCTCGCCAAGCAGCCCGAACCCCGCCTGATCACCACCAGCGCCGCCCGCGCCGGCATCCTCAACCTCTCCAAGTCCCTGTCGGCCGAACTCGCCGGCGACGGCATCCGGGTCAACTCCGTGTGCCTGGGTCTCATCGACACCGGCCAGTGGACCCGCCGCCACGCCGCGGCCACCACCGGCACGAGCTACGAGGACTGGCAGGCGGAGCTGGCCGCCGACCGGGGCATCGCCCTCGGCCGCCTCGGCCGGGCCGAGGAGGTCGCGTACGCGGTCGTCACCCTGCTCTCGCCCCGCGCCTCCTACATCACCGGCACCAGCATCGACGTGTGCGGCGGCGTCGGCCGCTCCATCCTCTGAGGAGACACCATGCGTTACGACAACGGAGGCGATCTCCTCGTCGCCATCCTGCGTGAACTGGGCATCGACACCGTCTTCGGCATCGTCAGCGTGCACAACCTGCCGCTCGTCGAGGCCGTCGACCGCGACCTGCGCTTCGTTCCCGTGCGCCACGAGGCGTCCGCCGTGAACGCCGCCGACGCCTACGGACGCGCCCGCGGCTCCATCGGCTGCGCCCTGACCTCCACCGGAACCGGCGCGGGCAACGCCGCCGGATCGCTGATCGAGTCGCTGAGCGCCGGCAGCTCCGTGCTGCACGTCACCGGTCAGGTGGAGAGCGAATTCCTCGGCAGCGGACGGGGATTCATCCACGAGACCAAGGACCAGCTCGGCATGCTCACCGCCGTGTCGGCCCACGCGGCGACCGTGACGGACACCGAAGGGGCGGGCCGCATCCTGCGCGAGGCGGCGCGGGCGTCGCTCGGCGGGCCGGCCGGACCCGGCGGACCGGTGAGCGTGGAGTGGCCGATCGACCTTCAGTACGCGCCCCAGACCGACGGTCCCGCCGTACCCGTCTTCCCCGCCGTGCCGGCCCCCACGGACGGTGAACTGGCCGCCGCAGGGGAGCTGTTGGCCTCCGCCCGCCGCCCGCTCGTCTGGGCCGGCGGCGGCGCGACCGGGGCCCGCCCCGAACTCGCCCGCCTCCTGGAGGCGACCGGAGCGGGACTGCTCACCTCCAACTCCGGGCGCGGCACTGTGCCCGAGGACCACGAACAGGTCATCGGCAACTTCGCCACCACCCCCGCCGCGCGGGCCCTGCTCGCCGACGCGGACGTGCTGCTCACCATCGGCACCCACTTCCGGTCCAACGAGACCGCCGACTACACGCTGGACCTGCCCGCGGCGCACATACAGATCGACGTCGACGCGGCGGCGCTCGGCCGGGTCTACCCGGTCGCGCACCCCCTGCACGGCGATGCCGCGCCCACCCTGGCGGCCCTGACCGGGCACGCCACGCCCGCCGAGGACGGCTGGAGCGAACGCGTCCGCGCCGTGCGCTCCGAGGTGCGCGCCCATCTCCACGACGCCATCGGCCCGCAGGCCGCGATCTGCGACGCGATCCGCGCCGCGCTGCCGCGCGAGGCCGTCGTCGCCCGTGACGTGACCATCCCCTCCAGCAGCTGGGGCAATCGCCTCCTGGAGATGTACGACCCACGGGACAACGTCTTCCCCCGGGGCGGCGGCATCGGTCAGGGCCTCGGCATGGGGATCGGCGCGGCACTCGCCCGGCCCGACGCACCCACCGTCGTCCTCGCCGGCGACGGCGGACTCGCGGTGCACCTGGGCGAACTGCTCACCCTGGCCCAGGAGCGCCCACGGCTCACCCTGATCGTCTTCAACGACGGCGGATACGGCGTGCTGCGCAACATGCAGGACCGCCACAGCGAGCGCCGCTCCGGCGTCGACCTGGTCACTCCCGACTTCGAACTCCTCGCCCGTGCCTGCGGTCTGCCGTACCTGCGGATCGCCGCCGAGGAGCACGCGGCACCGGTCATCGGCGAGGCGGTCGCCTCGGACGGGCCGACGCTCGTCGAGGTCGACCTCGCGGCCCTGGGCCCGATGAAGAACCCGTTCACCCCACCCGTGAGGATCCCCGGCCGGTAATCCGGTCCCGACCCGCACCCGCACTGCCCGATCGCCGGTAAGGAGGCACCAGGCCATGAGCGAGAACCCCCTGCACCTGATCGTCCACCGCATGACATGGGAGGCCGAGGGCGTACTGTCCGTCGCGCTGACCCACCCCGACGGCAAACCCCTGCCCGCCTGGACACCCGGCGCCCACATCGACGTGCACGTCGGCGGCCGGATCCGCCAGTACAGCCTGTGCGGCGACCCGCACGACCAGAGCACGTACCGGATCGGCGTCCTCAACGAACCCTCCTCGCGCGGCGGTTCACGATTCGTGCACACCGAACTCCGCCCCGGCCAGTCCGTCACGGTCTCCGAACCGCGCAACCACTTCGCCCTGGAGGACGCCGGCTCGTACGTCTTCGTCGCCGGCGGCATCGGGATCACCCCCCTCCTCGCGATGGCCCGTGAGGCCGCCCGCCGGGGCGCCGAATGGCGCATGGTCTACGGCGGGAGGAGCCGGGACTCGATGGGCTTCACCGCCGAACTCGCCCTGCTCGAAGGCGATGTGATGCTCGTCCCGCAGGACGAGCTGGGCCACATCGACCTGGACGCGGTGCTCGCGCGGCTGCCCGACGGCGCGCTCGTCTACTCGTGCGGACCCGAACCCCTCCTCGCGGCCGTGGAGGAACGCTGCCCGGAAGGCCGCCTGCGCCTGGAACGGTTCGCCGCCCCCGCCGTGGAACGCGACGGAGCCGACGAGGAGTTCGAGGTCGAGTGCCGCACCTCGGGCCTGACGCTCCGGGTCGGCGCCGACACGTCGATCCTCGACGCCGCGGAGAGCGCCGGGCTGAGCGTCAACAGCTCCTGCCGCGACGGCATCTGCGGGTCCTGCGAGACCAGGGTGCTCGACGGCACGCCCGACCACCGCGACTTCCTGCTCAGCGAGGCGGAGCAGTCCGCCGGCGCCACCATGATGATCTGCGTCTCGCGGTGCGCCTCCGGCCGGCTCGTCCTCGATCTGTGAACCCTTCCCCCGCCTTCTCAGGAGAGAACGTGACCGACACCTGGCCGTACCTGGACGTCCATCAGTCCCGTACGCACGAGCCCACGCCCTACGAGTACAGGCTCGCCGCCACCCTCGAACAGGTCTTCGCACAGGAGGGCCACGAGCTGGCCGACGTGGTGCGCGGGCTCAACGCCCGCGCGGTGCACACCGCGGACGGCACGCCGTGGACCGAGGAGTCCTTCCGCGCCGAGATGAACCGACTGGGAGACTGACATGACGCTGTCGTCCACCGCCACCGCGGACCGCATCTACGCCACCGGTCTGCGCAACCAGTGGCATCCCGTCGTCCCCTCGCGCTTCGTCGCCCCCGGCGCGATGCGCAAGGTGACCGCACTCGGCGAGCAGTGGCTGCTGTTCCGCCGCTCCGACGGAACGCTCTCCATGCTCGCCGACCGCTGCCCGCACCGCGGAGCCCCCCTGTCGCTCGGCAGGCACCTCGGCGACCGAGTGGCCTGCTGGTACCACGGCGTCGAGGTCGGCACCGACGGCACGGTGACCTCGGTGCCCGGACTGCCCGGCTGCAACCTGGAGGGCAAGAAGCTGGTCACCTCGCTGCCCGTGCGCGAGGTCGGCGGTGCGGTCCTCGCCTGGTTCGGCGACGAGGAGCACCCGGAGCCGGCCGAGCTGACGCTCCCCGATCCGCTGACGGACCCCGCGGTGGACGCGTTCCTCTGCTACGCCGAGTGGGAGGTGCCCTGGCGGTACGCGGTGGAGAACCTCCTCGACCCCATGCACGGCGCCTTCCTCCACCACGAGTCGCACACCATGTTCGCCGGCGACACGACCGCCAAGTTCCGCATCCGGGAGACCGACCGCGGCTACTTCTTCGAGAAGACCGACCAGCGGGGCGTCAACTTCGACTGGGTCGAGCTGTGCCGTACGGGCGTCGACTGGGTCGACCTGTCCATCCCGTACCCGCCGTCGGCCGGTCCGGGCGGACCGTTCGGCATCGTGGGCATGGTCTGCCCCGTCGACGAGCAGCGCTCCGGCGTCTTCTTCTGGCGCTACCGCCGCGTCGAGGACTGGCAGCGCGCGTCCTGGCGCTTCCTGTACAAGACGCTGATCGAGGAGCGGCACTGGGAGGTTCTGGAGCAGGACCGCGTGATGTTGGAGGCCATGCCCGCCGACGCCGACCAGCGGGAGAACCTCTACCAGCACGACCTCGGCGTGGTCCGGCTGCGCCGGCTCTACCGGGCGGAGGCCGAGGCGCAGTCCTCTGCCGGGGCTTGAGAGTGTGTCGCTGACGAGCTTGTCCAAGCCGTCGCCGGCCTGCTGTCCCCACAGCAGGCCGGCGATGTCGTTCAGGCAGCTGTCCCGCAGCAGAGGAGCGGGCAGCGTTGCCGGCTCAGTCGGTCGCCGCCGGTGCCAGGGAGAGATTCCAGAAGTCGGCGTAGCGGCCGCCGTGGCGCAGGAGTGCGTCGTGGCTGCCTTCCTCCACGATCCGGCCGCGGTCCAGGAAGACGACGCGATCGGCGCGCCGGACGGTCCGCATCCGATGCGCGACCATCACCACCGTCCGCCCGGCCATCAGGCGTTCGATGCCCTCATGGACGGCTGCCTCGTTCACCGGGTCGAGTGCGGAGGTCACCTCGTCCAGGAGCACGATGGGCGCGTTCTTCAGCAGCGCCCGCGCGATCGAGACGCGTTGGCGTTCACCACCCGACAGCCTCGCGCCGCCCTCGCCGACAGGCGTCGACCATCCGTCGGGCAGCCGCTCGATCACCTCGTCCAGTCGCGCCGCCGTCGCCGCCGCCCGCACCTCGGCCTCGTCGGCGTCGGGGCGGCCGAGACGTACGTTCTCCTCGATCGTGCCGTCGAAGAGGTAGACGTCCTGGAAGACGATGGCGATCTGCGCCATCAGCACCTCGGAGTCGATCGCCCGTACGTCGACACCTCCCACACGCACCGCGCCCGCGTCCACGTCGGAGAACCGCGCGAGCAACTGCAGCAACGTGCTCTTGCCGGAACCCGAGGGTCCGACCACGGCGAGTCGTTGTCCCTGCGGCAAGGACAACGACAGGTCGTCGATCACTGTGCGGTCGCCGTGCCGGAAGGCGACGGATGCGAACTCCAGGTCATGGCGGACCGGCTGGACCGGTTCGTCGGCTTCCGGCAGCGGCTCGGTGCGCAAGACCGTGTCGAGCCTCGCCAGTTCGTACCGTGCGCCGCGGATCTGGCCACCGATGTCCGCCAGCGACAGCAGCGGATCCGCGCACCGGGCGGCCAGCACCAGGATCGCCAGGACCTCCGCCGTACCGATGCTTCCGCCGAGCGCGAGGTAGGCGCCCAGGGCCAGCACGACGGTGAACGCCGTCTGTACCGCGAGCGTCGAACCCACTACGCCGGGCAGCGCCGAGCGTGTGGAACGGCGGGACGCGTGCTCGACGTCCCGCAGGGAGTCGTCGAGTACCCGGAAGCGTTCGACGGTCCGGCCGCCGGCCCGCAGCACCGGCTGGGCCTGGAGGTATTCGATGACCCGCCCGGTGGCCTCGTGGTCGCGTTCGTGGCGCTCCGCGTCGGTGGCGGCCATCGAGCGGCCCGTCCGGATCTGGATCGCCGCCACGATCGGTACGGCGGCCAACGCGGCCAGACCCATCTGCCAGTTGAAGGCCGGCATCACGACGACGATCGTCAGGGGGGTCACACAGGCGGAGATGAACGGGGCCAGCAGATGCGCGATCACACCCATCGCCTGGAGGACGCCGCGGCCGGCCAGGACGGACACCTCTCCGAGGCGGCTCGCGTCGTACCAGCCGACGGGCAGTCGGGCCAGGTGATCGCCGAGACGGTGGTACGTCCCGCGCAACAGCGTGGTCCCGGCAAGGAAACCGGACCGGTCGCTGACGTAGCGCAGTGCCGCGTAGACCGCGACCGCGGCCCCGAACGCGATCAGCCAGGGCCACGCGTCTTCAGGCGTGCTCCCGAACAGCGCACGCAGTACGGGAACCAGCAGTGCGCAGGACAGACCTTCGACCACCGCGGTCGTCGTCATCAGGGCCACGGTGCGACGCACCGGCCGGCCGTACTCGTGGCCCAGCACGCGCAGCAGCATGCGAATCATCGGGGCTCGCCTCCCTGCGGTACGTCACCGTGGGTGTCGGTCCGGTCGGCGAGCGCCGACCGTTGGGATTGCCAGAACGTGGCGAACTTTCCTTGCTGTGCCAGCAGTTCGGACGGCGTGCCGCGTTCGATGATCGACCCGTTGTCCAGCATCACGACGGTGTCGGCGTCGGCGATCGTCTCCAGGCGATGGGCGATGACCAGGATCGTCCGGTCACCCTCCAGCGTCGCCAGTGCCCGGCGAACCGCCTGTTCGGTCTGCGGGTCCGCGAAGGCGGTCGCCTCGTCGAGTACGAGAACGGGCGCGTCGCCGATCAGGGCGCGTGCGAGCGCGATGCGTTGCGCCTCGCCACCCGACAGGCCGGCGTCCTCACCGATCACCGACTCGTATCCGCGGGGCAGTTCGAGAATGCGCTCGTGGATGTTCGCCAGCCGGGCTGCGCGCACCACGTCGTCGAGGCCGGCGTGCGGTACCGCCAGCGCGATGTTGTCCGCGATCGACGCGCGCAGCAGGCGGACGTCCTGGAAGACGAAGGAGACCGTCCGGTAGAGCTGTCGGCTGCCGAGCTCACGCAGGTCGACACCGCCGAGGACGACGGAACCGTGGGTCGGGTCGAAGAACCGCGGCAACAGCTGGACCAGCGTGGACTTTCCGCTTCCGGACGGACCGACGATCGCGGTGGTGGTCCCCGGTTCGAGCACCAGATCGATCCCGCGCAGGACCTCGTGATCGGGTTCGTACCCGAATCGGACATCGCGCAGTTCCACCCGGTGACCCCGTGGTGCGACCGGGTGCGCGGGCTCCGGTAGCGACGGCACCGCGAGTACGTCCCGGATCCGGCCGACCGCGCGCCGGGCGGCCTGGATGTCGTCGAAGCCGTGGCCGAGGGCCGCCACGGGTGCGGTCAGGCCCAGCCCGAGCAGCAGGAAGGGCAACAGGTCGGCCGGAGCCATGCCGCCGGTGGTGATCAGAGCCGTACCGCCGATCAGGACGACGAGCAGGACGAACGGCGGCGACAGCGCCACCTGCATTCCGGCGGCGATCCCGGCGAGACCGCGCACCATCCGGAGGAAGCTGCTGACGAAACCGTCCACCGCCGTGAGAAACCTGCGGTGGGCGCGCCCGGACGCGCCGAACGCCTTGACCACGGCGATGCCCTGGACGAACTCGACGACGGAACTCGAGATCCGCCCCATGGCGGCGTCGAACTCCTCCTGCTCGCGCAGTCGGGTCGGGGTCATCATCAGGGGAACGAGCGCCACCGCCAGCACGACCGGTAGCAGCGTGATCAGCGTGAGCCGCCAGTCGACGGTGAACAGGTAGATCAGCGACGTCAGCGGAACCACGAAGGCGGAGACGAGCTCGCCGGGGGTGTGGGCGATGAACGGGTGGACGGCGCTGACGTCGTCCCCCACCACCTTGGCCAGCTCGCCGGTCCGGCGCCGGAAGAACCAGCCGATCGGTGCGCGCCCCAGCCGCGCGGCCAGTTGCCGGCGGAGCGTCAGTTGCACCTGGCCGTCGACGATGTGCCCGATGCCTGACGACGCGGCCGTGAACAGCAGCCTGAGGAACAGCCCGGCGGCACCCGCGAGCACGACGATCCGGACATGACCGTGATCGATCGGGCCGGACGCCAGTAGTGCGCGCCCCAGTTCGACGACCGCCAGCAGCGGCATCAGCCCCGCGAGGGCGCCGATGACCTGCAGGATCACCACGGCGGCGAAACTCCAGTAATAGGGGCGCAGCAACCCGGCCGTGTTCTGCCCGGCCGCGGAATCGGCATCGGGTGGTGCTGTGGACTGCTCCCGGCTCTTCATCATCACGAACTCCGGTTTCCTCACTGCCTTTTGAGTTTCCGAACGTGTTCCGAAAGTAGCACGGGACAGGCCGCCGTGAGCATGAAGGCCGCATCCGCACCCGTTTCGAGGCGGGGGCGAGGGGCGGCATGATGGGACGATGTCCCGAGCGCCCGCACCGCACGGCCGCACCGGCCGGCCACCCCTGACCTCCCGTGAGCAGATCCTGGTGGCCGCCCGCCGGCTCATCGATCAGCACGGCTGGGAGAAGCTGACGATCCGCGGCCTGGCCGCCGAGATCGGCATCGGGGCGACGACCCTGTACCACCACATCCGGAACAAGGACGACCTGCTGCTCCTCCTGCTCCATCACCACATCGAGCAGGTGGGACGCCCCGAACTGCCCGGTGACCCACGGGAGCGCATCGTCACGGCCGCCACCGCGCTCCACGACGCCCTCGCGGCCTGGCCATGGGCGGCGGAAGTTCTCTCGGCCGACGGTTTCGTCGGTCTCCTCGACGAATCGGCGATGTGGATGGTCGAAGCCATCGTGGCCGGAGCCGGCGACCACGGATGCACACCGGAGCAGAGTGTCGACGTCTTCCGCGGCATCTGGTACTTCACCGTGGGCGAGGTCCTGGTCCGCGCCCACTCCGCCCGTCGGCAGGCCGAGGGCGTGCCCTTCGCCTACCGCGACGACCTGGACCCGTCCCAGGTGCCCCACCTGGCCGCCATCGGCGTCCGGTGGGCAGCGCTGGCCGCGCGGGACATCTACCCTCAGGTACTCCGCACGTTCGTCGACGGGCTGCTCGCGCAAGCCCGGTCGGAGGCCGTATCGGAGTGATCCGATACGGCCTCCGACCGTTTTTCGTGGGTCAGGCCAGCTTCTTGAGGACCTCGGCCGCGAGCGGGGCGGAGGAGGACGGGTTCTGGCCGGTGACGAGGTTGCGGTCGACGACGATGTTCGGCACCCAGGGCTCGCCGACCTGTACGTCCACGCCGGCCTCGACGAGGCGGGTCTCCAGGAGCCACTTGGCCTTGTCCGCCAAGCCGGCCTGGGTCTCCTCGGCGTTGGTGAAGGCGGCGACCTTGTAGCCCGCGAAGGCGTTGGTGCCGTCCGCCCGCGTGGCGGCGAGCAGCGCGGCGGGGCCGTGGCAGACGACGGCGAGGGGCTTGCCCGAGTCGAGGGCGTCGATCAGGATCCGGCCCGAGGCCGGGTCGGCGGCGAGGTCCTCCATGGGGCCGTGGCCGCCGGGGTAGAAGACGGCCGCGTAGTCGTCGAGGTCCACGTCCTCCAGCGTGATCGGGTTCTTGATCTCGGCGAGGGACGCGAGGGTGGCGGCGATCTTGTCGGCGCCCTCCTGGCCGCCGTTGACCTCGGGGGCGAGGCTGCCCCGGTCGACCGTGGGGACGACTCCGCCGGGGGTGGCCACGACGATCTCGTGGCCGGCAGCCTTGAACGCCTCGTACGGCGCGACGGCCTCCTCCGCCCAGAAGCCGGTGGGGTGCTTGGTGCCGTCGGCGAGCGTCCAGTGGTCGGCGCCGGTCATCACGAGAAGGATTGTGGACATGCGGGGGCCTCCGAGGGTTCAGATCGTCGGTGAGGTCATGTCCTCACGCTATGCCCGCGGGGTTCGGCCTGCGACGTCGCTCACCGAGGGGCGGTCAGGCCCGCGAGGGTGAGTGCTCTGGCGACGGCCGGAAGGTCCCGTGGATCGCCGTCCGGGTCGGTGGGGCGCAGCCGCTCCAGCAGGAGGCCCGGCTCCAGGCGGTGTGCCTCGGCTTCGGCCAGAAGGGTGTCCGCGCTCGGCCCGTCGACGGTGCCGTCGATGTGGTCGGACAGTTCGCTCAGTGTGCGGCCCCGGTCGACGAAGTCGCTCATGCCGCAGTCCAGGCCGTCGTCGCCGAGGTCGTCGGGGTAGGGTGCGCGGGCCCAGGACCCGTTCTCGTACCAGTAGACGCAGCCCAGCTCGTAGCCCTTGAGCCGGTCGTGCAGTTCGTCGTACGGGAGCCAGTCCGGGCCGCCCGCCAGCATGTCGATCGGCGGCTCGTGCCACTTGACGCCGCTCGCCTCGTCCTCGCCGTACAGCACGAACCGGCCCTCGCCCATCCGGGACATGGTCCACCACGTGCAGCCGGCGTCGTCGTAGTGGAGGCCCTCGTCGTCGATCCAGCGCCCGGTGCGGTAGCCGCTCGGGCGACTCTCTTCCTTCGTGGTCGCGCCGAGCGAGGCGAGCAGCGCCCACCGGGCCCACAGGGCCTCGCCCGCCGGAAGGTCCTCCGGCAGTCCCGGACGGTGAATGGTCATCCTTGCCCCCGTGTGTCGTCGTCCCGACTCGTGAGAGTCGTCGGACGGAGACCGTATCGGAGGGGTCCGACACGGTCTCCGTCCGATGCCTGCCGTCAGCCCGTCTTCGCCGGGGCGGGGGCCGGGGCCGTGCGTGCGAAGTGGCGGGCCGTGGGTGTCAGTGCCGCCGCGGCCGGTACGAGGAAGCAGGCGGCGGCGCAGGCGCCGAGTACGGGCGTGACCCCGAAGGCGTCGATCGCCGGGGCGATCAGGGCCAGTCCGACGGGCGCGAGGCCGTAGGACACGAGGAAGTCCAGGGAGGAGACACGGGCCAGCTTGTCCGGGGCGACCTCCCGCTGGGTGGCCGTGAACCAGGGCACGTTGAACAGCTCGATCCCGATCCCGGCGACGGCGTACGCGGCGACGACCACGAGCGGGTGCACCGGCAGCATCAGGCTCAGCGGCGCGACGCCGTACGCGGCCAGCCCGGCGAAGGCGGCCCAGCCCTGGGAGCGCGGGCGCCAGCGGGCGATGACCAGGGCACCCGCGAGCGCGCCCACGGTGTACGCGGTCATGGCCGCGGCCAGTACCCACTGGGTGCCGTAGCGGTCCCTGCTGATCAGGGGCAGCGCGACGCTCGTGGCGGAGTAGCCGAGGGCGATGACCGCGACGAGGGCGGCGAGTCCGGCGAGGAACCACGGGTGGCGCCGCGCCTCGCGTATGCCCTCCAGGAACTCGGCCCGGAAACCGGCGCGCTGCGCGGGCCCGGTGGCAGGGTCCGGCATCGCGGCAGGGTCCGCCGGGGTGGCGGAGCCCTCGCCCGGGACGAGCGCGGCGACCAGCCAGAGCAGGCCGATGCCGAGCAGCAGCGTCCGGACGTCGAGGAAGGCCGCGAGCAGCGCGGTCAGGGCGGGGCCGGCGAGGGTGGAACCGCGTACGGCCATGGTCATGGCGGCGTTGGCCTGTTGGCGGCGCTCCGGGGCGACGGTCTCGGCGGTGAGCGCCTGGAACGCCGGGCGGCAGGCGCCCTGTCCGGCGCCCGCGAGGGCGGCGGCCGCCGTCATCAGCGCGAGCGAGCCGCCGAGCCCGGCGGCGAGGAGGGGCGCGGCCGTCGCCGCCGCGAGGGCCGACCAGAGGACGACCGCGCGGCGGGAGTGCCGGTCGGCGAGCACGCCGCCGACGGCGACGGCGACGAGGAAGCCGGCGGTGCGTGCGGCGAGGACCAGGCCGAGGCCGGCGGCGCCGAGGTCGTGGTGCAGCACGGCGAGTCCGAGGACGAAGGGCAGGGCCCAAGTCGCGAGCCCTGAGGCGGTGGTGCCCGCCCACAGGCGGAGGAACGCGGTGTCGCGGAGGATCGAACGAGGGGGTGGTGCATCGGACTTGGCCGCTGCGGTCGCGGGTGTGGTCGCCACGGTGTGGGTGCTCCTTGGGGGCGGGGATGAGGGCGGGGCGGCTCGGTGAACGCCCCCCTGGGTCTTTAATGAAAATGAATACCATTACAGTACCCTTCGAACGCGGCACTCCTGCCCGGTGCACGACAACACCCATGCCTTATCCAGGCCCCCCGCAGACCGGAGACCCTCATGCGCCACCCCACCCGCCTCGGCATCGCCCTGACCGTCCTCCTCGCCACCGTGGGCTGCTCCACGGCGGGCGGCGACGGCTCCGCGCCGGACGCCAAGTCCACCGACCGGTCGTCCGTCGCTGCGAACGCCGTCACGAGCTGTGGCCGTCAGCTGTCCTTCGCCGGGACGCCTGAGCGGGCCGTCGCCCTGGACCAGACCTCGACCGAGACCCTGCTCGCCCTCGGGCTCCAGGACCGGATGGCGGGCACGGCCAACCTCAAGACGAAGATCCCGGCCCGGTACGCGGCCGCGTACGCCAAGATCCCGGTCATCGCCCCGAAGATCGCCACGGGCGAGCAACTGCGCGCCTCCACCCCCGACTTCGTCGTCGCCGGCTCTGCGGACCTGTTCACCAAGGACCGCGCGGGCACCCGCGAGGAGCTGGACGCCCTCAAGGTCCCCACCTTCGTCAGCGCCGTGGACTGCCCGCAGCAGAACGCGGCCGGTACGACCCCCTTCGAGCTGCTCTTCTCCGACTACGAGAACCTCGGCAAGGTCTTCGGAGTCGAGGAGCGGGCCGGCAGACTCGCCGCCGACCAGCGGGCCACGGTCGCCAAGGCCGGGGCGAACGCCGCCAAGGTGCCTCAGGGTGCGGACCGGCCGACCGTCGTCTACCTCTACTCCGTCTTCAACGGCATGCCGTACGTGGCGGGCGGCACCGGCCTGCCCAGCGAGATGAGCCGGATCGTCGGCGCGAAGAACGCCTTCGACGACGTCGACGAGGACTGGCCGGAGGTCTCCTGGGAGGAAGTCGCCCGGCGCGACCCGGACTTCATCGTGATCGGCGACCTGTCCGAGCGCGGCCGGCCGGGCGACAGCGCCGCCGAGAAGCGCGCCTCGATGACCCGGCACCCGGTGATCTCCCGGCTGGCGGCGGTCCGCGACGACAGGATCCTCGAAGTGCCGGGCATCGAGCTGGACCCCTCCGTGCGTTCGGTGCACACCCTGGGACTGCTCGCGGACGGGATGAAGGACCTCGGGTATGCCCGCTGACCCGCTCGTCCGGAGCGGGAGGGGAGCGGCGGATCTCCTGTCGCCCGCGGCCCGCGGCTCACGGACCGGCGGTGACGCAGGCGGGTCCGTCGCCGCTCGCCGGCCCGCGGCCGCCCAGGTGGTGCTCTTCCTTCTCGCCGTGGGCGTTCTCGTGGGCTCGGTGGCGGCCGCCGTTCGCATCGGCACGGCCGAGGTGACCTGGGCCGGCCTCGGCCGTGTCCTCGGCACCCATCTCGGCCTGGACGTCGAGCCGTTGCCCCCGCTCGTGGACTCCCTCGTCTGGGACCTGCGTCTGCCGCGCGTGCTGATGGCCGCCCTCGTCGGCGCCTCGCTCGCCGTCTGCGGCGCGGTGCTCCAGGCGGTCACCCGTAACGCGCTCGCCGACCCCTACCTGCTCGGCGTCTCCTCCGGCGCGTCGACGGGAGCCGTCACCGTCGTCGTGCTCGGGGTGGGCGCGAGCGCGCTCGGCGTCACCGGGGGTGCGCTCGTCGGCGCCCTGCTGTCCTTCGCGCTGCTCCTCCTGCTGCTCCGGCGCAGCGGGCTCGACTCCGTCCGCATCGTCCTCACCGGCGTGGTCGTCGGCCAGCTGTTCACCGCCCTGACCTCCCTCGTCCTCATGGCCTCGGCGGACGCGGACACCACACGGGCCGTCACCCACTGGCTGCTGGGCTCGATGGCGCCGGCCCGCTGGAACACCGTCGTGGTCTGCGCGATCGTCACTCCGCTGGGTCTCGCGGTGGCGTGGTTCTGCTCCACCGCCCTCGACGGGCTCTCCTTCGGAACCGACACCGCGGCCTCCCTGGGGATCGGCGTCCGGCACACCCGGATGCTCCTCCTCGTGGTCACGGCGGTGCTGACCGCGGTGGCGGTGGCCACCGTCGGAGCCATCGGCTTCGTCGGCCTGATCGTCCCGCACGGGGCGCGGTTCCTGGTCGGGCCGCTGCACCGGGTCCTGCTGCCCTACGCGGCGCTCGCCGGAGCGGTGTTCCTCGTCTGGACGGACGCGCTGGCGCGGATCGCCTTCGCGCCCCGCGAGGTCCCGGTGGGTGTCATCACCGCCCTCCTCGGCGTACCGCTCTTCCTGCTCGTCCTGCGCAGGAGGGGGGAACTGTGAGGATCACCGCCGAAGCACTCAGCTGGTCGGTGGCCGGCACGCGGGTCGTCCACGACGTCAGCCTGGACATCGCCCCCGGCGAGACCGTGGGACTGCTGGGGCCGAACGGCTCCGGCAAGTCGTCGCTGCTCCGCTGTCTGGCCGGCCTCCGGGCTCCTGACGCGGGCGAGGTCCGCTACGACGGGGAGTCCGTACGGCACTGGAGCGCGCGTCGCGTCGCCCGCCATGTCGCCTTCGTCGAACAGGACTCGGGCGCGGACAGCGACCTGCGGGTCGGTGACGTCGTGGGCCTGGGGCGGACCCCGTTCCGGGACCGCTGGCGCGGTCCGGACGCCACCGACCGGGCCGTGGTGGCCGCCGCCCTCGAACGGCTCGGCCTGACCGCGCTCGCCGACCGCTCCTGGAAGGCGCTGTCGGGCGGCGAGCGGCAGCGCGCCCACATCGCCCGCGCGCTCGCCCAGCAGCCGTACGCGCTGCTCCTCGACGAACCCACCAACCACCTCGACGTCAAACACCAGTTGGAGCTCATGGAGCTGCTGTCCGGCACCGGCCGGACGGTCCTGGTCGCGCTGCACGACCTGTCACTCGCCGCCCGGTACTGCGACCGGCTGGTGCTCCTGCACCACGGCCGGCTGGTCGCCTCCGGCCCGCCCGCCGCCGTGCTGACCGCCGACCGGCTCGCCGAGGTCTTCGAGGTGGACGCCGAACTCACCGCCGACGCCCTGGGACACCCCCACGTGACGTACCGAGGGCCGCTCGGCGACGCGGCACCGGCCCCGGCACCCCAACCAGCCCTGTGAAAAGGAAAGCCATGACCCAGACGATCCCCACCTCTGTCACCCCTTCCGCCGCGACGTCCGTCGACGGCCTCGTCGAGGCCGTCCTGGCCGGTGCGCACGGACCGCTTCCCTCCGAACTCGTCGCGACCAGCGTGTTCTGGATCCACCACGGCACCCGCCTGGCCGGCGGCGACACCACCTATCTCAACCAGTACGTCCTCGTCCGCCTCGGCGGCTCGTTCGGTGGCTGCGCCTTCGAGGCCGGCGAGATCGACCCGTCGATCTGCCGTGACTCCTCGGGCACCCCGCTCGACGTGCTCCTGCGAGAGGCTCCGCGTCCGCTGCGGATCGCCGCCCTCGACGCCTACCTCTCCGAGGTCCGACCGCACCGGACGGCAGGCGCGGCGGGCGACGCCGAGCCGGTCACCCTCCCCACCGGCACCCCGGAGGTCCGCGCCAAGGCCCGCGACGCGGCCATCGCGGGCCTGCTGGACATCGAGGAGGGCGCCGAGGTGGGTCTCATCGGCGTCGTCAATCCGCTCGTCGCGGCGATCCGCGCGCGCGGCGGCCGACCGCTGCCCTGCGACCTCAACCTCAGGACCACGCAGTGGGGCGACCCCGTCACCGCCGACATGCACGAGGTGCTGGACCGGGCCCAGGCCGTCGTCGCCACCGGAATGACCCTGAGCAACGGCTCGTTCGACACGATCCTCGACCGCTGTCGCTCCCGCGGCATCCCGCTGGTCGTCTACGCGCAGACCGGCAGCGCCGTCGCCCGGGCGTTCCTCGGCTCCGGCGTCACCGCGCTCTCCGCGGAACCCTTCCCCTTCTCCCAGTTCAGCGCCGAGGAGACGGTTCTGTACCGCTACCGGACGGTGGACGGCGCGTGATCCCCGCCGCCCGCCCGGCCCCTTCCACCGGCGCCGGCACGTGCACGGGCACCGGCGCGGGCACCGGGTACGCGCCCTGTCACCACGGCGAGATCCTCCAAGGGGTCTTCCTCGACGGTGACGGGCTCCGGTGCGCCGGACTGGTCACCCTCCCCATGGCCGGCCCGGGCAGCGGAGCTCGGTTCGTCCGCGCTCCCGGCACGCCGGCCGAGGCGCTCACCGTCGTCCCCGCCGGCCGGGGGAAGGCCGCGCAGGCCGCGGCGCTCGCCGTGGCCGCGTGTGCCGAGCGGGTCGGACAGCCGCCCTGCGGAGGGGAGTTGCGTCTCACCGGCGACATCCCGGTGGGACTGGGCATGGGCAGCTCCACCAGCGACGTGATCGCCGCCGTACGGGCGGTCGCGGACTCGTACGGGCTTCGCCTGACGCCCGAGACCGTCGCCCGGCTGGCGGTCCGCGCGGAGCTGGCCTGCGATCCGCTGATGCTGGACGGAGGTCCCGTGCTCTTCGCCCAGCGGGAGGGCCGCGTCCTGGAAGTCCTCGGCCCGTCCCTGCCGCCGCTGGTCGTGGTCGGCTGCGTGCTGGGCGGCGGAGCGCCCGTGGACACGCTGGCCCTCCCCGCGTACGAGCCCGACGCCGGTGACGTACGGGCCTACGAGCTGCTGCGCGCGCGGCTGCGCCGGGCCGTGGCCACCGGCGACGTCGGACTGCTCGGGCAGGTCGCCACCGCCAGCGCTCGACGCGGCCAACACGTACTCGGACACCCGGAGTTCGACGCACTGACCGGCATCGCCCGCCGGGTCGGGGCGGCGGGCGTGCAGATCGCGCACAGCGGCGCGGTGGCGGGCGTGCTCTTCGACCCGGCCGCGCCGGGGGTGCGGCACCGCGTCCGCGGCTGCCTGCGCGCCCTGGACGCCCACGGCATCCCCGCCACCCGGACCTTCACGACCGCCGCCACCACCACCAAGGAGCCCTGGAATGGACCAGCACATCGCGGAGTCGATCGGCCGGCCGGACCTGATACGTCTCGACGACCGGCTGGTCTGCCTGCGTTTTGAGACGATGAAGGTGGTCTCCGCCCTCGCGGCGGTACGCCACCTCCTGGACACCGGAACCGTACGGCGCGGGGACACCCTGCTGGACAGCTCCAGTGGCATCTACGCCTACGCCCTCGCCCTGGCCTGCCATCGGTACGGCATGCGCTGTCACATCGTCGGCTCGTCCACGGTGGATCACACGCTGCGCACACAACTCGCCGTGCTCGGGGCGACGCTGGAGCAGATGGAGCCGTCCAGCGATCTCAAGCTCGACCAGAAGCGGCGCGTCGAGCGGATCCACGAGATCCTCGCCGAACACCCCGAGTACCACTGGATGCGGCAGTACCACGACGACATCCACTACCTCGGCTACCGCGCGATCGCCGACCGGATCCGGGAGGCGACCGGAACGGACGGGCTCACCGTCGTCGGCGGGGTCGGCTCGGGGGCCTCGACCGGCGCCCTGGCCCGCTATCTGCGCGCGCCGGCCGACGAGCCGCGCGATGGCGAGGCCGACGTCGAACTCGTCGGCGTCCAGCCGTACGGCAGCGTCACCTTCGGCGCCGAGCACGTCTCCGATCCCGAGATCATCATCGCCGGGATCGGCAGCTCCATCCCCTTCGGGAACGTCTCCCACGAGCTGTACGACACCCTGCACTGGATCTCCTTCGACGCGGCACTGGCCGGCAGCGTCGACCTGCTGCGCCGGCACGCGGTCTTCGCGGGCCTCTCGACCGGCGCCGGCTACCTCGCCGCCCGCCACGAACGCGCGCGCACCCCCTCGCGGACGGTCCTCTTCATCGCCGCCGACACCGGCCACCGCTACGTCGACACCGTCTACGCACGGCACCGCGAGGCCGTACCTGTCGAGGGCCTCGCCCCGCGCGACGTGAAGGACCGGAGCGAGCTGGTCCTGCCGTGGTCCCGGATGCACTGGAACCGCGCGTGTGTGTGAGGACTCGTACGTTTCAGCGAGGTGATCACTCGTTGGTGAGTTCACCTGCGCCGTTCCCCTGGTGGGCGTGACGCTGGGGGAGAAGTGGCGGCGAGAGCGCGGCCGGGGCACGGAGCCCCGGCCGCGCCGCGGGCGGGGGAATGGCATGACGCGGGAGTCGGGACCCCAGGCGGGCCTGGACGAGCGGGCGGTGTTGCTGGCGGCGGGCCTCGCCGACCTGGCGGTGAGCACGCTGAGTTCGGGACTCGGGGCCGTCCGCGGCCTGTTGAGGCGTTCGGACGCCGCCGAGGTGGCGGCGGAGGCCGAGCGGGATCTGGAGGCGCGCGGGCGCCTCGTCCTCGACAGGTACGCGTCGCCGCCACCGGCCCACCTGGAGGTTCTCGCCCGGCACGTGCTGGCCCGGCGGGCCGACGATGACGTCTGAGCGCTGGGATCCCGCCGCGTTCAAGGCGCGCGTCGACGCCGTGCTCCGGCGGTACGTCGCCCAGGAGGCCGACCTGCTGTCCGAGGTCGATCCCGCGCTGGGCCCGGTGGCCGGGCAGCTGGAGGCGGCGACCACGGAGGGCAAACGGCTGCGGGCGGCGTTCTGTTACTGGGGCTGGCGCGCGGTGGGGCAGCCCGACAGCGAAGCGCTGCTGCGGGCGGCGGCCTCGATGGAGATCGTGCACGCGGCCGCGGTCGTGCACGACGACCTGATCGACGACAGTCCGCTGCGGCACGGCCGGCCCACCGCGCACCTGGCCCTGCGCGACGCGGTGGAGCACCACCCGCGTCCCGCCGAGGGCGCCCGGTCGCTGGCGATGCTCGTCGGGGACCTGCTCATGTCGCTCGCCGGCCAGCTCTTCGTCACCAGCGGACTGCCGGCCGCCTACCTCGGCCGGGCCCGTCCGCTCTGGGCGGCCCTGGCCCGGGACCTGATCGCGGGCGAGTGCCTGGAGATCCTGCACACCGGCGCGGCCCCGGACACGGCGGCGTCGCTGAAGGTGATCCGCTACAAGACCGCCAAGTACACCGTCGAGCAACCTCTGTTGATCGGCGGCGCCTTGGCCGGGGCCGGGCGGCGGCTGCGCGAGGGCTACTCCGCGTACGGGCTGCCGCTCGGAGAGGCGTTCCAGTTGCGGGACGATCTGCTCGGCCTGTTCGGAGACCCGGAGGTCACCGGAAAGGCCGGCGCCGACGACGTACACGGCCGGCGGCCCACCGCCCTCCTCGCGGAGACCTGGCGGCTCGCGGGGGACGAGGACCGCGGGCGGCTGCGCGACCTGCTCGGCACGTCGGACGACCCCGACGGCGACGCCCTGGACGCCGTACGGGCGGTCATGCGGCGACTGAAGGCACCCGAGCGGGTCGAGGTCATGATCACCGAGCGGGTCGAGGAGGCCCTCCGCGCCCTCGACGCCCTGAACCTGCCCGCGCCTGCCGCCGCCGCGCTCACCGGCCTGGCGCACTCGGCGGCGGTCCGCCGCTCCTGACGCACTCACGCACTCACGCACTCACGGACTCACGGACTCACCGACCGACGGACGACCAGGAGAACAAGGAGCCCCGCCATGACCCGGACCACCGAGGCGTCGACGGACGCCCTGCGGAAGACCGGCGACGAACTCGCCGACGCCACGGTCGCCGCGCTCTTCGAACGCGGCGAGGTCGGTACGTTCAACACCCTGATGCGGTACGTCTCCACCGCCGGCGCTCCGCTGCCGGACGGGCTTCCCGACGTCGCCCGGGAGTACCTCCGGGCCACGAGCGCCCCGCCGGCCTGGGTGGACTGGGGGGAGATGGAGAAGGCCCGGCTGTTCTTCATCGACAACAACGTCCACATCTCCACCGCGCTGTCCTTCGCCGCCATGCCCGCCTGCTACCTCGTCCCGCACGTGGCGAAGCTGCTGTCGACGACCCACGGACTGAGCTACCCGTCCACCCGCATGGCGGAGACAGGCCAGTTCACCGTCTACCTGATGCGGCCCGACGCCTTCGAGGCGGGGAGCCGCTTCATCCCCGCCGCGCAGAAAGTCCGCCTGCTGCACGCCTCCATCCGCCACCACCTCACCCGCGAGAACCGATGGGACGCCGGGGCGTTGGGGGTGCCGATCTGTCAGGAGGACATGATCGGCGGGCAGATGTTCTTCTCGATGCTCGTCCTCGACAGCCTCCACCGCCTCGGCATCCACATGACCTCCGAGGGCGCGGACGCCTACTACTACGCCTGGCGCGTGGTCGGCGCCATGCTGGGCGTCGACCAGGACGCCGTACCGAAGAGCCTCGACGACGCCCGCCGCTTCCTCGACCAGTACATGATCCGCTACATGGGCCCCTCCCCGGAGGGATCCCATCTGACCCGGCAGCTGATCGACCTCTACGAGGAGGTCGTGCCCGGCACCCTCTTCGACCCTGTCGTCTCCGCGCTCATCCGCTACCTCGTCGGCGACACCTGCGCCGACTGGCTGGACGTCCCCCGCACCCGCTGGGACACCCTCGTCAAGTCCGTCCCCCACCTCCTCGGCGTCCTGGAGACCATCGAGGACCGCTCCCCGCTCGGCGCGTGGGCCCTGGACCGACTCGGCCACCTCACCACCGTCCTCGAACTGTCCTCCCTCACCCGCGGACGCGTCATGCACTACGCCATCCCCGAGGACCTCAGGAAGGAGTACGGCCTCTCGGCTATCCCGGCCCGCACGCGCCGCTGGACGCCCCCGGCCGCCACGGTCTCCCCGTGATCCCCGTGATCCCCGTGATCCCCGCGCCCCCGCCGCTCGGGCGGGGGCGCGAGGATTCCCTGTCGCTACGGCACGGTCAGGGGGTGGCGAGTTCCGCGCGGACGGTGCGGGCCGCCGCGACCAGGTTCTCCAGGGAGGCGCGGGTCTCGGGCCAGCCTCGGGTCTTCAGGCCGCAGTCGGGGTTGACCCAGAGCCGCTCGGCGGGGATGGCTTCGAGGCCGGTACGGAGCAGCTCGGCGGCCTCGTGGGCGCTCGGCACGCGCGGCGAGTGGATGTCGTAGACACCGGGTCCCGCCTCGCGCGGGTAGCCGTGCGCGGCGAGTTCGCGGGCGACCTGCATGTGGGAGCGGGCGGCCTCCAGGCTGATGACGTCGGCGTCGAGGTCGTCGATGGCCTGGACGATGTCGCCGAACTCGGCGTAGCACATATGGGTGTGGATCTGGGTCTCCGGGCGCACTCCGGCGGTCGTGAGGCGGAACGCCTCCGTCGCCCACGCCAGGTACGTCCCGTGGTCGGCGGCGCGCAGCGGCAGGGTCTCGCGGAGGGCCGGCTCGTCCACCTGGATGACCGAAGTGCCCGCCGCCTCCAGGTCGTTCACCTCGTCGCGCAGGGCGAGGGCGACCTGGCGGGCGGTGTCGGCGAGGGGCTGGTCGTCGCGGACGAAGGACCAGGCGAGCATGGTGACCGGTCCGGTGAGCATGCCCTTGACGGGCTTGGCGGTGAGGGACCGGGCGTACGCCGTCCAGCGGACCGTCATCGGCGCGGGACGGGAGATGTCCCCGGCGAGGACGGGCGGCCGGACGTAGCGGGTGCCGTAGGACTGGACCCAGCCGTGTCGCGTGGCCAGGTAGCCCGTGAGCTGCTCGGCGAAGTACTGGACCATGTCGTTGCGTTCGGGCTCGCCGTGGACCAGGACGTCGAGGCCGGTCTTCTCCTGGAAGGCGATCACGTCCTGGATCTCGGACCTGATGCGCTCCTCGTACCCGGCGGTGTCGATCCGCCCGGCCCGCAGGTCGGCCCGCGCGGTCCGCAGCTCCGCGGTCTGCGGGAACGAGCCGATGGTCGTGGAGGGGAGCAACGGAAGCCGGAGGGCGGCGTGTTGGGCGCCCGCGCGGTCGGCGTACGGCTGGGGGCGGCGGGTGTCGGCGTCGGTGACGGCGGCTGCGCGGGAGCGGACGGCCGGGTCCTGGGTGATCGGGGAGCGGGCGCGCGAGGCGAGGTCGGCGCGGTTGGCGGCGAGTTCGCCGGTGATGGCCCCGGTGCCCTGCGAGAGTCCCTTCGCGAGGGTGACGATCTCGGCGGTCTTCTGGCGGGCGAAGGCGAGCCAGCGCAGGATCTGCGGATCGATCTCGCGTTCCGCCGTGGCGTCGAGCGGGACGTGCAGCAGGGAGCAGGAGGCCGCCACGTCGACGCGGTCGGCGAGACCGAGGAGGGTGCCGAGTGTGGTGAGCGACGCGGCCAGGTCGTTGACCCAGATGTTGCGGCCGTTGACCACTCCGGCGACGAGTCGCTTGCCGGGCAGGCCGCCGATGGCGGCGAGCGAGTCCAGGTTGGCGGCCGCTCGCTCGGTGAAGTCGAGGGCCAGCCCCTCCACCGGCGCCTTGGCCAGCACCGGGAGGGCGTCGCCGAGCCGGTCGAAGTAGGAGGCGACCAGGAGCTTCGGACGGTCCGTGAGCGCGCCGAGGTCGCGGTAGGCGCGTGCGGCGGCGTTCAGTTCCGCCGGGGTGCGGTCCTGGACGAGGGCGGGCTCGTCGAGCTGCACCCAGTCGGCGCCCGCCGCGCGGAGGTCGGCGAGGACCTCGGCGTACACCGGAAGCAGCCGGTCGAGGAGGGTGAGCGGATCGAAGTCGGCCGCCACGCCGGGCGCGGGCTTGGCGAGCATCAGGTAGGTGACGGGGCCGACCAGGACGGGCCGGGCGCCGAGGCCCAGGTCGAGAGCTTCCCGGAAGCCCGCGACCTGCTGGGAGGAGTCGGCCGAGAAGACCGTGTCAGGTCCCAACTCCGGGACGAGATAGTGGTAGTTGGTGTCGAACCACTTGGTCATCTCCAGTGGCGCGACATCCTGGGTGCCGCGTGCCATGGCGAAGTAGCCGTCGAGCGGGTCCGCCGCGACGGCGGCCCGGTGGCGGGCGGGGATCGCGCCGACCATGACGGTGGTGTCGAGGACGTGGTCGTAGTACGAGAAGTCGCCGGTGGGGACCTCGTCGACACCGGCGGCGGCGAGCTGCCGCCAGGTGGTACGGCGCAGTTCGGCGGCGGTCGTCCGGAGGGCGTCGGCGCTGACGCGGCCCTTCCAGTAGCCTTCGACGGCCTTCTTCAGTTCCCGGTCGGCGCCTTGGCGGGGGTAGCCGTGCAGGGTGGCCTGCGCTGCCGCGGCTGCGGACTTGGTGGTCACGGAGATCTCCTTCGCGAGATGAATCCCTGAGGTCCCGGTGACGGGACGAGGGCGCGAAGGGTGACGGAACGGACGGTGCGACCCGGCGCGGTGCGACGCGGTCGTCCTTCTCGCTCTGTACGCCGACCCGCCCACGAGGTCACCGGAACATCCGCGCGCGGAATCGTCCGCGTGCGGGCAACGGGCAGGTCTTCGGACTCGCGGGCACGTCCTCACGGGGGAGGACACCTAATGGCCGTCGCTTCCCAGACCCTTCCCGGGTCCAGTGCTGATGACGGCGGTCGTTCCCGCTCACCGCTGCGGGGCAGTCCCGGATTCCCACCGGGTTCCCTCTTACGACGCATCCCGTCCGGCTGACGGGGGCGAACCAGCTGCACCCGCAGCGTAGCCCGGTCCTCGCGGTCTTTGCACGCAAGGGGACTCCGGGGCCCCAGCAGGCCCCGGAGTCCGTCAGGTCACGTCGTGCTCAGGCGCCGCAGAAGGACACCGTCCGTACGTAGCCGCCGAGGTTCTCGTCGTCGGTGCCCAGCAGGGTGTCCGTGGAGTCGGGCAGGCACTCCACCGCCTCGATCTTGTACTGGGGGTACGTCCCGAGCACGGTCGGGGAGGCCGCGAGGGAGACCCGGACCCGGCCCGTCGCCGAGATCGTCACCCGGCCGGCGTCGCTCACCGCGGAGTCGAACGGGCCGCCGTCACCGGCGTCCGCCGCCGAACCCACGACGAGCCGGCCGGCGGCGGTCACCGCGATGTCGGAGATGTGCCGCGTGCCGGCGTCGTCCGGGTACGTCGACCGGTAGGTCCGGTTCGTCACCGCGCCGAACAGCGGCTGCCCCCACGCGGCGAACGTCAGGGGCGCCGCGTACAGGGTGGCGGGACGGTCGGGCCCCGCGCCCCGGTCCGCCCACAGGGCGGCGAGCCTTCTGCCATGTGTCGGCGGCGCCCGCCGGGGCGGAGCCGGGCGTCGTCAGCAGCGCGGTCGCCGCGGTGAGCCACGCCATGCGCTGCAACATCGGAAGTTTCACGGGAGTCGCTTGCCTTCTCTGTCCGACAGACGCGAGGTCACGCGCCGGACGTCAGGCTATTGATCTTGGTCGGGAAGCCCCCAGCACCGTTTGACCCGTTCGCCGGAGCGCGCGGTCGGACTGAGAGGGCGCACGGCAGATGTCGCGCGCCCCTTCCGGATCTCAGCGAGCCGCGCGCGCTGCCGTTCGCGGCTCGGCCGGTCCCCGGAACGGCAGCGTCCGGCTGAGGACGAGGTTCGTGGTCGTACTCCCGAACCGGGCCAGCGCGTCGACGAGCTCCTCCAGATGGGACATCGACGTGGCCGCCACCTTCAGGACGTAGCAGTCGTCCCCGGTCGTCCGCAGACACTCCAGGTACTCCGGGCGCTCACCGAGCAGCCGGCGCAACGGCTCGTGCCGTGTCCCCGGGTACTTCAGCCGGACCACCGCGAGCACCGGATGGCCGGTCCGCTCCAGGTCCACCTCCGCCCGGAACCCCGTGATCACCTCGGCGTCCTCCAGACGCCGCACCCGCTCCTTGGTCGCCGACGCGCTCAGGTTCACCCGCCGCGCCAACTCCGTGTACGCGATCCGGCCGTCCTGCTGGAGTTCCCTCAGGATCGCCCAGTCCGTCGCGTCGAGGGTCTCGGTCATCCGGCCAGATTACCGGCGGATCCACGGCCGAAGGGCCTCGGAACAGGCGGGAATCCCTTCTGCGGGACCCTGCCGCCTGACTAGCCTCGTTCTCGTGAAGATCGGAGTCAACATCCTCAACTTCGGACCCGGCACCGACCCC
The DNA here is from genome assembly GCF_036226445.1 of Streptomyces sp. NBC_01255. Lineage (NCBI taxonomy): Bacteria > Bacillati > Actinomycetota > Actinomycetes > Kitasatosporales > Streptomycetaceae > Streptomyces > Streptomyces sp. NBC_01255. The sequence continues at coordinate 1,432,092 of NZ_CP108474.1, read as the reverse complement.
GGAGTCCTGCGGAACTGGGCTCGGACCGTGGAAGGCCTGGGTTACGACCTCCTGATGGTCTCGGACCACATCGCCGTCACACCCGACGTCGCCGAGCGCTATCCGGCACCCTTCTACGAGCCGTTCACCACCCTCTCCTGGCTGGCCGGCCTCACCACCCGCGTCCGGCTCGGCACGACCGTGCTCATCGCCCCCTACCGGCACCCCCTGCTCACCGCCCGCATGGCGGCCAACCTCGACCAGCTGAGCGGCGGGCGGCTGGTCCTCGGCATGGGCGTGGGCTGGGCACGGCAGGAGTTCGCCGCCCTCGGCATCCCCTTCGAGCGCCGTGGCCGGCTGACCGACGAGCACCTGCGGGGCGTCCGGGAGGCGTGGGCGAACACCGCGGACTACGGGGAGAGGAGGATTCCGGTGTGGGTCGGCGGCAACAGCGACGCGGGGATGCGGCGTGCCGTACGGCTCGGGGACGCCTGGCACCCGCTGCGCCCCACCCTGCCGTGGCTGCGCGAGGGCGCCGACCGGCTGAAGGCCGCCGCGGACGAGCTGCGGCTCCCCGTGCCGGCGCTGGCTCCGCGGATCGCCCTCCAGGTCACCGCGGCACCGGTCACCGGCGCGGACCGGCTCGCGGGGCACGGCACGCTCGACCAGATCCTCGACGACCTCGACGGACTGCGGCTCCTTGGCGCCGAGTCCGTCGTCCTCGACCCGTATGCGGGGAACCCGAGCGAGACACACCACCCGGAAAAGGCCTGGCAGGCACTCACCGCCGTGGCCGGGTCCCTCTCCCTGTCCCACGACTGACCGCTGTCCCTGTCCCTCTGCCGAACGGAGCCATCGCATGATCACTCACGACGACCACACCCTCCTCCGCCGGGCCATCGCGCTCGCGGCCAAGGCGAAGGACGGCGGCGACCCGCCCTTCGGCTCGCTGCTCGCGGCACCGGACGGGACGGTGCTGGCGGAGGAGTACAACACCACCCTCACCGACCGCGACATCACCGCGCACCCCGAACTGAAGCTGGCGCGCTGGGCCGCGAGGGAGCTGGACGCGGCCACGGCGGCGGAGACCACGATGTACACCAGCTGCGAGCCCTGCGGGATGTGCGAGCCCGTCATCCGGCTGGCGGGGCTGCGGCGGGTCGTGTTCGCCCTCTCCGGCGAACAGCTCCTGGACATCAGGCCGGCCGGCGGCAAGCCGCCCGTACCGCAGGACGGCCCCGCGCTGCTCGACGAGGTACGGGCCGTCGTGGAGGGGTATTACCGCTGACCGCCCGGGTTGTCAGCGGTCAGCCGTCAGCCGTCAGCCGTAGCCCGGGCTCGGGGGAGACTCCGGGCTCGGCGGAGCTGCCGGGGCCGGGATGTCGTAGACGTGGTCCGGGGTCACGATGCCGGTGACGGCCTTCCCGAAGAGGGTGCTGGGGGCGACGCCGTCCTTGGTGATGTCGGTGTTGAGGAGGACGACGAGGGTCGCCTGCGCCTCGGGCAGGTAGATCGTCAGCGACTGGTAGCCCGGCAGGGAGCCGTTGTGCCCGATCCAGCCCTGGATGTCGAAGATGCCCAGACCGTATCCGTCGCCGCTGGTGGACGACGGGTAGACCTTGAGGCGTTCGGCCTGGGTCTCGGCGGTGAGGAGCGTGCCCGTGGCGACGGTCTCGGCCCAGGAGCGCATGTCCTGGAGGTTCGAGATCATCGCCCCGGCCGCCCAGCCCCAGGACGGGTTCCAGTCGGTGGCGTCCTCGACGTCGCCCGACGCGGTCTGCTCGGTGTAGCCGTGGGCGTGCGGCCGGGGGAACGCGGCGTCCGTCGGGAAGGTGGTGTGCCGCAGGCCCGCGGGCTCCAGGACGTTCTTCTGGATGTACTCGTGCAGCGGCATGCCCCCGGCCTTCTCCACGACGAGGCCGAGCAGGATCGTGTTCGTGTTGGAGTACTGGAACTCCTCGCCGGGCTGGAACTCCACCGGGTGCTTGAACGAGTAGTCCAGCAACTGCTGCGGAGTGAAGGGGCGGTCGGGGTCGGAGGTCAGAGCCTTGTAGAAGTCCTCGTCCCCGGTGTAGTTGAAGAGCCCGCTGCGCATGGCCGCCAGGTCGCGCAGGGTGATCTTGTCGCCGTTCGGCACGCCGTCGACGTAGTCGGAGATCGGGTCGTCCAGGCCGACCTTGCCCTCGTCGACCAGTTCGAGGACGGCGGTCACCGTGAACGTCTTGGTCTCGCTGCCGATCCGCATGAAGAGACCGGGACTCATGGCCGCGCCGGTCGCGGTGTCCGCCTCGCCGAAGGACCGGATGTACGTGCCCTTGTCCGGGGCCGACAGGGCGACCACGACGCCCGGCACGTCCCCGTCCCGCATGACGTCCCGGATCGCCGTGTCCAGCTTGGCGGCGACGGCCGGGGTCAGCTCCGGGAACTCCGTCTGTGCCTGTTGTGCCTGGTGGGCCTGTTGTACCTGCGCCGAGGACGTGACGAACTGGGCGGGGCCCGGAGGCTCGGTGGCGACGGCCGTGCCCATACCGAGGGGGGCCGCAAAGATCCCGAGCGCCGCGACACCGGCACATACGCGCCGCCGACGGCTGAATGAGTACCTCACGGCGGGCCTCCTGGCGGCCGGGGACGACACTCCACCTTCCAGGCTAGGTCCGGCCCGGCAGCCCCGCGCGGCGACCCGGGAACCGTCTGTTAGGTTCCGTTGGCCCGTGAGTTCGCCCGGTCGAGAGGAAGAGTCGCACGATGGCCGTCATCCACCACACCACGATGCAGCCCACCAAGATGGAGCTGCTCGCCTCGTGGCTGCCCACCCGTGACTGGTACGACGGTCGGGAGGGCGGGCCGAGCCCGGCCAAGGCCGGAGGGTTCCGGCTCGACGACCCGGCCGGCGAGGTGGGGATCGAGTTCATGGTGGTGACCGACGGGGCGGAGGAGGGGGCCGCGGCCTACCTGGTGCCCATGACCTACCGCGGGGCTCCACTGGAAGGCGCCGACCACGCTCTCATCGGCACGTCCGAGCACGGCGTCCTGGGCACGCGCTGGATCTATGACGGAGCCCACGACCCCGCTCTCGTCGGGCAGTTGTACGCCCTGCTGCGGGGGCACGCGGTGGCGCAGGACCAGTCCGTGAACGACACGCCAGACCTCACCGTCTCCGTCTCCCTCACCGGGGGAGGTGCGGAGGGCCCGGGTGGCGACACGGAGCTCGTACGGGTCACGGAGGGCGCCGACCACACTGAGGTGGTGGTACGGACGTCCGGCGACGACACCGGCCGACTGGCCCTGCGTGTACGGCGCGTGCTGCGCGCGGGCGGTTCGGACGGGTCGGACGGCGGCTCCGGGCTCGGTGGCGTCACCGCCGAGTGGACGCGGCCGGACGGGACCACCGCCCGGGGCGCGTTCGCCGTGGTGGAGGGCGTGCTCTAGGGGGCGGGACGCCCCCTAGGGCCTGTCCGGCGGATCATGGCCGGGGCCCCGGCGTCTGGCACGGCACCTCGCCGCGTTGCCGAAACGCCCGAATAGCTCCGCTATTAGTGCGCTCCGGCGCCTTGCGATGCACCGCACCAGACGCCGCGACCTATCCGACCCTGATCCGCCGGACAGGCCCTAGACCCAGTTGACCTCCGCCCGGGCGAGCAGGGGGTCGTCGATCAGCTCCCACAGCGGGACCGCGAGGTTTCCGCTGCGGTAGCGGCCGCCGAAGTGCAGGCCGAGGACGCGGTGGTCGGTGAGGTCGAGGACGGGGGAGCCGCTGTTGCCGCCCAGCGTCGAGCAGTCGTGCTTCATCACCAGGCTGCCGGGGGTGAACTCGGTGGCCGCGCCCGGCTGGAGCCGCTTCACGTTGTACACGTCCATGAAGATCCGGCGCATCGACTCGGGCTCATTGCGCCGGCCGTCCCAGGCCGGGTAGCCGACCACGTACACCGGGCGGCCCGGCACGCTCGCGGGAGCGTCCGCGGCGACCGCGAGCGGGGTCGGCAGCCCGTCGGAGGCCGAGGGCTCGATCCGCAGCAGGGCCATGTCGACGTCCGGGTGGATGCCGATGATCTCCGTGATCTCGTACGGGGCGAAGGACGGAGCGGTGACAGGGTCGCCTTCCAGGGGAAGCTCCTCGGCCGGGTCCACCCGCGCCGACATGCCGAACGCGAAGGTCCAGCGGTCGCGGTCCGCTTCGAAGCGGCTGAACTCCGAGGCGACATGACGGTTGGTCATCACCGTGCGCGGGCCGACGAGAAACGCCGTGCCGATCCAGTCCAGGCTGGGATGGCCGGTGACCTCGACCCGTCCGACCCGGGCCAAGGTCTCCTTGATGGCGGCCCGTTGACCGTCGAGGACGGCCCACTCGTCCCGCTGCGATGCGAAGTCCTGGCGCTGGACGAGGATCGCGGGGCGGCCCTGGAGGAGGACGATCGCCTCCACGCCGAAGGACTCGTTCTCGTCGATCTCGTCCTCGCGGTGCGCCGCCAGCTTCTCAAGACCGCTGACCCCGGCTTCCAGGACCCGCGCCCGCTCCTCGCGGGCGAAGCGGGAGATCTCGACCGCGGGCGCCACGTCGGCGGGCAGTTCGAGCGACGACTCGGCGATCTCCGCCTCCAGATCCGCCCGGACCCGCGCGGCGACCTCCCGCAGGTCCCCGAAGATCTGCTCGGCGCCGGTCGCGACGGGCGATCCGCTCCCTGCCCCGCGTCGTGCTCCGCCGCGTGATCCGTTCGGCATGGTCACTCACCTCGGCTACCCGTGCGTCCGTCCCCCGGGGCGGGCCGGCCCGACTGGCCGGCCACGATCTCGTCGTACAACTCCGGTCGGGACTCCCGCAGATGGGTCATGATGCTGCTCATCTGGGTGCCGACGTTCACGAACTTCGTCTTCCCTCCCTGGAATTCGACCTCGTCCACCTTCTGCGTGCCACGGTGCAGTCCCACCACCGTCCAGTCGTCGAGGCACACGGGCGAGCCGGAGGAGCCGCCGCGCGTGTCGGTGAAGTACAGGATGTCCCGCTCGTCCGCCCGGTAGACCAGGTTGTTGCGCAGGGCGACCCGCTTCGGCAGACCGCCCGGGTGCTGGATGATGTTGACCGGAACCCGCTGGCGCTCCCGGACGAGCAGCGGCCGGGTGGCGACCCTGAGCGTCGGCCGCGGCGCCTGCTCGGCGGTGAGCCGCACGATGGCGTAGTCCAGCGCCTCGTCCCAGGCGACGAGTTCGCCGGCGGTCACCTCGGGCGAGGCCGACGCGTTCTCGACGAAGTCGAAGCGGGAGCGGGACATCAGCGCCTGGAGCCGCAGGTCCTCGTCGCTCACGAACGGCCGGACGCCCGCCTCCCACGAACGCGCCATCACCACATGGTGGTTGGTGATCAGCAGCCCGGGCGCGACCATCCACCCCGTGCCGCCGTGCGGGTACGACGGGAGGAGCGGGGCCCCCGACTCGTACGGCGGGATCCTCAGCAGGGCGACGGAGGCGCCGGCCCGGATGCCGCCGTGGAGGAACTCGTACGGCACGGTGTCGTCCTGGAGGACGATCTCCTCCTTGAACTCCCCGGGCATCATGTCCGCCGGCAGGACCGCCTCGCCGGTGATCTCCCGGGCCACCGTGTCGAGCGCGCCCTGCAGGACGGCGCGCGGGCCCTGCTCGTGGGTCTGCTCGATCGCGTTGTGCAGCCAGATCTCCAGGGGCACCAGGCCGTCGATGAGGCGCTCGACCTGGTTCATCGTGTTCAGGTCGGCGTGTACCTGCTGCAGCGGGCCGCTCAGCCGTTGGAGGGTGGCCGTGAAGTGCGCCGGGATGCCCTTGAGGAGGGCGGGGCGCAGGACGGGGTCGGCGAGTCCCGCCTCCATGGCGGCGTTGCGGACCCGGACGAGCTCCTCCTGGGGCAGGAACGGCTCCTTGCGGAGCGCGGCCCCGGCGGCGTCGGGCGGCGGCTGCGTCCACAGACCGACGCTCCCGCGCCGGGGGCGCGCGGCCATGCGGGGAGTCGCCCACGAGCCCGTCGCGGAGTCGGGGAGGGGGTGGCCGGGCGGGTGAGGGGGAGGCGGGCCGGGAGGCGGCGGGACGGGAGCCGTGGGGGTGTGCGGGGCGGGGTCGTACGCGCCCGGTTCGAGCGGGGCGGGTTCGTACGCGCCCGGGTCGTAGGCACCGGGTTCGTACGCGCCGGGTTCGTGCGGGACTGGTTCGTACGGCGTGGAGCCGTGCGCCGACGGGCCCGCGTCCATGGCGGAGGCGACGCCGAGGAGCAGGTCCCCGCTGCCGTCGCGGAGCGTCAGCGCCTGGCGCGCGACGCTGTCCAGCGTGCCGCGCCGCCGTGCCTCGCGCAGCGCCCGCTCGATCCGCTCGCGGCCCATGCGGAGCGCGGTCGTCCCCGCCGCGCCGGTCCCCGGCTCCGCGCGCGGGGGTTCGCCGGCCGCCGTGTCCAGGATGCGGGCCAGCGGCTCGCGCAGCCGGGGCTCGTCGGTCATCGTCGTGTCGATCCAGTGGGCGAGCTCGCCCACGACCGCGTCCTCGTCCGCCGGGAGCCCCACGAGCCGCAGCGTGTGCTCCAGGAGCTGGGGGTCCGCCCGGCAGGCCGTGGCGGCCGCCGTGCGGGCGAGGGACGGCTGCCGGGCCAGTTCCGCGTCGGGCATCCCGCGCAGAGTCCGGGCGAGCCGCGCCTCCGCCGGAGCGGCGTCGCCGTCCGCCAGGGCCGCGAGCCGGGACCGTGCGACGAGGACGCCCAGGGACTCGTACCGCAGGCCGAGGCCGTCGGCGATCTCCTCGGCCTCCTGGAGGTCCCGGTCCGCATCGGCGAAGTCGCCCGCGTCCTGCGCGAGCCGCGCGGACAGCTGGAGCAGTTCGAGCTGGGTCTCCGCGCAGCCCGCCTCCGCCGCGCGGCCCACGGCCCGCTCGGCACCGTCGCGGGCCTCCCCGCTCCGCCCCGAGCGGGCGAGGGTCTCCGCGAGCAGCGCGTGGAGCCTGCTGCACGGCGTCCACGGCCGCCGCTCGGACAGCCGCAGCGCCGCGGCCTCCACGTAACCCTGGGTGAGCAGGTCCTCGACCTCGCGCGCGGCGATCCGCTCCCAGTCCTCCTGCTCGGCCCCGGTCATGATCTGGTCGGGGACGTGGCCGCCGATCAGGCCCAGGAGGAAGGCGGCCGACCGGTCCGGCATCTCGCGGTGGGTCGCGCCACCCAGGTACGCGGCGACGCCCGTCTCCCAACGTTCCTCCACTGTACGGGGGTTCTCGCCGAGCCGGAGCCGGTGGTAGATCTCCTCGGCACGGTCCCGCGGCCCTTCGCGGGCCGCGTAGTACGCGACGGCGCTCCGGTCGACGGCCCGCATCAGGTCGGTCCGCGCGCGGTCCGACAGGCGGAGCATGATGGCGCGCAGATCGGTCCGGTGTCTGATGGCCCCCGGGCCGGCCGACTCCATCAGGTCGACCCGGGAGGTCAGCAGACCGTAGAGACGGCGGGCCTCCGCAGGGGTGTCGACCCGGAGCCCGGCCGGTCCGGCCAGGACGTGCTGTACCAGCTCGGGGGTGATGAAGCGGAGCGCGAGGCCCGCCTGGACCAGGGCCCGGACGTCGTCCTCCGCGATGTGCTTGAGGATGCGGTCGTACAGCGTGCCCTGGATGAGCATCTGGTCGACCTGGCTGTCGAAGTAGCGCCGCCGGTACGGAAGTCCGCGCAGCAGCTCGCCGAGGGAGGCGGAGTCGGCGCCGAGGGCGACCGCCGTACGGGCGGCCAGCTTGAGGCTCAGCGGATGGCCGCCGATCCGGTCCACGAGCCGCTCGGCGACCGTCTCGTCGTCCACCCCGGACGACATCAGGAGCTCGACGGAGGCCTGCTGGTCCAGCTCGGTGAGCTCCATCGTCCGCGGGGTGAGTACGCGTGCCGGGTGGTCGACGGGCGCGCGTCCGGCGACGACGAAGCGCAGGCGCGAGTACGCGGCGCGCAGCGCCGTCCAGATCGCCCACATGCGGGCGATCACCGGCGAACCCCGGTACTGGGCCTCCTCGAAGGAGTCCATGACGATCAGGAGGGGCGGGGCCGAACCGCCCGCCGAGGCCGAGCCGTCAATCGGGCCCGAGCCGTCCGCCGGGGCCGAACCCCCCGCCGGAGGCCGTACGGCCTCGGCGACCAGGGCCGCCATCCTGCGGGCGAGTTCCTGCTCGCGGGCGCTGGCCCGGGCGTGGAAGTCCGCCGAGTAGTCACGGCCGATCGTCGCCCGCGTGGTGGAGAGCTGGTAGAGCTCGTCGAGTTCGTTGCGTTCGCCGCGCTGCACCGCCGCCGTCCGCTCGCACTCGTCCGCGAGGGCGTCGAAGGCGGCGCGGTGTCCGGGGTGCTGGATGCCGAGCTGGCGTGCCATCTCCGCGATCACGGTGGCGGGTTCGTGGATGGAGAGCGTGGGCCGCTCGAAGTCGAGGTAGGCGAAGGGGAATCGGGCGGGGGCGGCGGCCAGCGCGTCGACGAGGAACCGGGCGAGCAGCATGCTCTTGCCGATGCCGCCCACGCCGTGGATGAGGACGGGGGGCTCCGCGGGCTCCTCAGGGAGCGCGAGATAGGCGTGCAGGGAGTCGAGTTCGGCGGCGCGGCCGTGGAAGGTCCCGTGGAGCAGGCGATGCATCGGCTGGAGCAGCCGCGCCTCCTCCAGCCGGTGCTGGACGTCGTCGACGGGCGGCAGCCCGGTGATGCCGGGGACCCGGCCGAGCCAGAGGACGGCCTGGAGGGTGTCGCAGAGCGCGTCGGCGTCCGCTCCGCCGGTACGGAGGCCGATGCCGTCGACGGCGCCCGCGCCCGTGCTCGCGCCCGTGAGCAGGGCGAGGGCGGTGTGTTCGGGTCCGGGGCCCTCGGGGCGCAGGCCGATGTTCGTCAGCAGGGCGCGCAGCGCGGCGTCGGGTCCCACGAGGCTCGCGAGGGCCGTCTCGCGGATCTCGGGCTTCAGCGTCCAGGCGGTGGCCCCGGGGGAGGGCAGGGCCGTGCAGTCGTCGACGAGCTCCAGGACCGCCCGGCCGGTGGACCGTTCCTCGTCGGGGAGCCGTAGCAGCGCCGGGTCGAACTCCTGGAGGAGGCAGGCCGCTTCGCGGTAGGACCTGCGCAGGTCGGGCAGGGTGGGCGCGGGTGCCGCGTGGCTCGTGCGCAGGGCGTCGCGCAGCAGCCGGCCGGCGTCCCCGGGTGCGGGAGGCAGCGGGGGGAACACCCGGTGGAGCCGTACGACGTCCTCCACGGCCGTGCACACCCGCCGCATGTAACTGTCCTCCGCCCCGGGCCGGTCGGCAGCGCACAGGACCTCGGAGACGGCCGTCTCGGTGAGGTCACGGACGACGTCCTCGTCCTCCGGGTCCCGTGTCACGGTGACGAACTCGCCGAAGAACTCCCGGAAGAACGCGCGGAGATCGTCCTCGTCCAGCAGGCGTGTGGTGTCACGGCACTCGTTCTTGCGGATCTCGTACGGGAGTTGGCGCATCGTCGTCGAGTAGCCGAGGAGGACGAGCCGGGGTGCCGTCTCCTGCCGTACCGGGGTGTGTTCGTAGACCGCCCGGGCGAGGACGCCGATGCAGTCCCACACGTCCGAGTTGGGGTCGAGCCGGTCGCAGTCGTCGAGGACGATCCAGAAGCTCTCCTCGGCGGCGGTCGCCCGGCCGACGATGCGGTGCGCGGCGTCCTCGTACGAAGGCAGTGGATCGTTCAACCGTGTCGGATTCAACGAGCTTTCGTCGGCGCCGAGCCCTACGCCTGCGCCGGGCCCCGCGACGAAGGCGCCGAGCCGCTCCATGAGCCGCGCCGCCGTCGACGTGCGGGACAGGGTGACCCGTACCGGCCGGAAGCCGCAGTGCTGGCCGAGGTGGCGGATGAGCTCGTACGTGTACGAGCGACCGCTGTCCGGAGGGCCGTCGACGACCAGGACCGTCTGCTCCGGGTCGGCCAGGAAGCCCCGGAGCTTCTCGCGCAGCTCGGACCGGTCGAGGAACGCCACCGTGCCGTGCTTCAGGAGCCGGCTCTCGAACGGGTCCCGCGGGGAGCGGTCGAGCCGCTCGTCCTCCCGGAGCCGGGTGAGCAGGTTCCGGGCCTCCGCGCCCTGCTCGAAGGAGTGCGGATCGTCGATCGCGGCCAGTGCGTCGAGCCCGGCGAGGACCGCGAGCAGCCGGCGCTGGTGGGCGATGTCCCTGCGGGCGGCCCCGACCACGAGCAGGGCGTTCCGGTCGGGGTCCGGGGTGAGCGGCAGGTCCTGGACGAAGTCGGCGGGCAGCCCCGCGCGCAGCATGCTCTCCCGTGGCTCTGGCGTGTCCAGGAGATGGGCCCGTACCCAACTGGCGACGAGCCCCCACTCCGTCTCGGTCAGCGGCATACCGCACCTGTCCGGCGAACTGGCTGGTCCTTCTCATCGTTTCACCGGGCCGTACCCGTCGCAATCGCTGGTCCGGAGGGCGGCCCGGCGGCGCGAGCGGCGGAGGTCAGGAGTGCAGCACGATGTCCCCGTACGACTCGAGCCGCCGCCAGCGCTCCTCCGGCCCGCGCGCCGCCGGCAGGACGTCCACGTCCGGCAGCGGCCCGAACTCCAGCTCCGTGATCTCCGCGATGTCCGAGACCGGTACCTGGTACGTACGGAACGGCCCCAGGGGTGGCGGCGCCCCCGCCGTCGCCCCCGCGAGCGCCCGCTCGGCGTCCCGGCTCAGATCGGGGCTCTGGTCGAGGACGTACGCGGCGGCGGCGAGCGCCCCGTCCTGGAGGAACGCGGCGACCTTCCAGAAGCGCAGCGGCACCTGGATGCCCCGGTACGGCGGGTCGGAGTCGTGGAGCACGGGCCCCGTGAGGACGGTCAGCTTCCGGTCGAAGTCGGCGGCGTGGTCGAGGAGGTAGTTCTCCAGTCCCTGCCAGAGCTGCTTGCCCTGGTTGAAGACGTCGGCCTGTGGCGCGGCGTTGGTGAAGTGGAAGGTGTCGGTGTTCGCCTGTGCCGCCACGGCCGCCGGCCCCCACACCGGGTCGAGGCGGCGCACCAGATGGCCCCGGTCGAGACTGTTGTTCCGGTAGACCGCGTCGCCGGCCTGCTGCTCCTCGGGCAGCCGCGGATCGAACTCCCAGACGTCGTCCCGGGGTACGTCCTCCTGGAGCTCCCGCCCCTCGATGCACACGGCCGTCGAGGCGGCGAGCCGCCGGTCCGGCCGGAAGACGACCGTGAAGTGCGTGTACGGCAGGACCACCGTCCCGACCGTGTCGCGGACCGGGAGCGGGAGAGGTACGACCGGGCCGAGGAAGGCCTCGTCGTAGCCGGTGCGGTCGGCGAGCGCGTCGCCGCGAGGGCCACCGGCGGAGGGCGGGGCATCGGATGGGTTCATACGATGTAAGTACCGCGTGGAGAGGGTCGCGCTCGGCGCCGGACCGCAGGCCACTCGATCAGCCGCCTCCGGCAGTCGCCCCCGGCATGCCCTCTCCTCCGAACGAGGAGGCACCCCATGGCCACCGGACTCTCCCTGCACGTCGGACTCAACGAGGTCGACCCCGCCCGTTACGAGGGCTGGGCGGGGACCCTGATCGCCTGCGAGAACGACGCCCACGACATGGCACGGATCGCCCGCACCGCGGGATTCGAGACCACCGTCCTGCTCACCCCGGACGGCACCGTCGCCAACGTCACCTCCGTCCTCGGCGACGCCGCCGCCCGGCTCGCCCCCGGCGACATCCTGCTCTTCACCTATTCGGGCCACGGCGGTCAGGTCCCCGACGAGTCCGGTACGGACGACGAGCCGGACGCCCTCGACGAGACCCTGGTCCTGTACGACCGCCAGTTCCTCGACGACGAGGTGCAGCGGACCTTCCGCGCCTTCGCCGACGACGTACGGATCGTCGCCCTCTTCGACTGCTGCCACAGCGGCAGCACCATCGAGCTCCCCGGCGTGACGGACGGCGACCGGGGCCGCTACCTGCCCGAACCGCAGCAGCGGCAGCTGTACGAACGCGACCGGACCTTCCTTGACGAGCTGCGGCAGTCGCTCGCGGAGGAGGCGTCCGCCGACGGGACGGACCCCGACGCGCTGCTCGTCTCGGCCTGCCAGGACAACCAGACCGCGGCCGACGGCGACGTCAACGGAGCCTTCACCGCGGCCCTCCTCCGGGTGTGGGACGGGGGCGCCTTCCGGGGCGGCTACCGGGACTTCCACCGGGCGATCCAGCGCAGACTGCCGCCGACCCAGAGCCCGAATCTCTACCTGACCGGCGCGCCGGCCTCGGACTTCCTCCACCAGCGGCCCTTCACGGTCTGAGGGCCGTCGCCAGCTGGGCGCGCGAGCGGACGTCGAGCTTCTGGTAGATCCGGGTCAGCCGGGCCTCGACCGTCTTCACGCTCAGGTACAGCTTCGCCGCCGCCTCCTGGTTGCTGGCCCCCTGGCCCACCAGCCGGGCGAGCCGCAGCTCCGCCTCCGTGAGCGCGGACAGCGCGGGCAGTGTCTCCTCGCCGCCCGAAGCGCCGCCGGAGCTCTCGCCCACCGCGCCCGCCGGGGCATCGCCCGCCAGGGCCAGCCACGGCGCCGCTCCGGCCCGCTCGAACACCGAAGCGGCCTCGTGCAGGGCGCTCTGCGCCGCCGACCTGCGCCGCCTGCGGCGCTCCACCCGGGCCAGCGCGATCAGCGCCCGGCCCCGCTCCAGCGGCAGCCCGGCGCGGCCGAAGCGCTCGGCCGTCCCCGTGAGCAGCTCGGCCGCCGCGTCCGTCCGCCCCTCCGCCGCCAGACAGAGGGCGTGCACCCGGTCGCAGCCGAGGAGGACGGTCGTACGGCCGAGCCGCTCCGCCACCGGCCGTACCTCCGCGAGGAGCGCGAGGGCCTCGTCGCCGGCGTCGTTGGCGAGCAGGGCCTCGGCCAGCTCCTCGTGCCAGCGCAGCATCGACGGATCCACGTTCGACTGGGCCCGTTCGTTGGCCTGAACGCGCCGCAGCGTCTCCAGCGCGGCGGCCACGTCACCGTTGACGAGCTGGACCCGGCCGAGCGCGTAGCGGCTGCGGGAGAGGAAGACCCGGTCGCCCTCCTCCTCCGAGGCCTGGACACTGCGGCGGGCGTAGCTCGCGGCCCGTGCGAAGCTGCCGCCCGCGGTCTCCGCGAGCGCCAGCGCGTACCACGCAGGACCGGGGGAGAGGCCCGCCTCCAGGGTGAGGGCGAGCGACTGCCCTGCGTGCGCGATGGCCGCCGGGCACGGACCGATCCGGGACTCGATCTCGGCGAGCGTGCTGAGGAGTTCGATGGCGTCCTCGACCGAGCCGCGCCGCTGCACCAGCGGGAGGAGGGCGCCCAGTTCGTCACGGGCGTCCGTCAGCCGGCCGTCGAAGAGGGCGTGACGGATCGTCAGGATCTGTGCGGCGTTACGGATTCCGAGCGGGCGCTCGGCCAGCTCCAGGGCGCGGGCCTGGGCGAGCACGGCCTCCGCGTCCGGTGAACCGAGGGCGCGGTCCATCCGCGCCTGGACGGTCAGCGCCTGCGCCGCCGTGCGCGGATCGCCCGTCGAGGCGGCCAGTGCGGCCGATTCGGCGGCGGCCGCCCGAGACCGCTCCGGATCGCCGTCCGCGAGCACGTACTTGACGGCGAGCCGGAGCTGGACGGCGGCCCGCAGCGCGGTGTCCCCCTCCGAGTCCTCCATGGCGTGCACGTACATCTCGTCGAGTCCGGTCAGCCCCTGGCCGGCCGTGTCGAGGACGGCGAGGCGCGCCCTGACCCGGTCGGCCGGTGCCGCGTCCCGGGCGAGGAGGTCGGTGGCGGCCCGGATCGCGAGGTCGGCGCGGGCCGCACGCGCGGCCTCCTCGGCGGCGTCGACGAGCCGGGCGATCCGCCGCGTACCGTGCCGGCCCGGCGTCGACTCGGCCGCGAGCAGGGCCAGTTCGGCGGCGAGCGCGCTGTTCCCGCGCCCCCGGGCCAGATCGGCGGCGGCCGCGACCTCGGCGGCGAGGTCCTCGTCGGGGCTGTCGGTCGCGAGCGCCCGGTGGCGTACCGCCTCCACCGGGTCGTCGACGACCTCGGCGAGGGCCGCGTGCCCGGCGCTCCGCTCCGCCCAGCAGGCGTCGTGCACCAGGGTCGAGGGCAGCAGCCCGGCGGTGAACGTCACCGAGCCGTCCTCGGCGAGCGACACCAGATCGGCCCGCTCCGCCGCCGCCAGGTCCGCCTCCGCGGTGGGCCGCCCGGCCCGGCGCACCAGGGTCGCCGAGGGGCGCAGCGCCAGCGCCGCGAGCAGCAGCGTCTCGCGTACGGGGAGGGGCGCGGCGCCCAGGAGCTGGCGGGCCAGGTCGCGGGCGCGCCCGGAGAGCGTCAGCGCCTCCGCGTGGTGGACGGGGGTGCGGGCGTCGGCGAGCGAACGGCCGACGGCGAGCGCGAGCCGCGGATTGCCGCCGCTGGCCCGGTGGATGCGGCCGGCCATCCGGGAGGGCAGACGGTGGTGGATGAGGAGTTCGGCGATCTCGTCGGCGTGCAGCGGGGGGACGAGCAGCACGTCCGCTTCCGACGGCACCCAGAGGTGCGTGGCGTGCGGGTCCTCGGGGCGGAAGGCCGCCCGGTGGCTCTCGCCGTACGGCTCGTGGGCCTCGCCGTACGGTTCCGGTGTCTCGACGGCGACGACCCGCAGCGCGGGCGGCGCCAGATGGAGCGCGAAGCGCAGCAGGTCCGCGCTGTCCGCGTCGATGTGCTGCACCCCGTCGACGACGAGCAGGACAGGGCCGCGGCAGGCGAGGGCGCGCAGGATCCGGGCGATGCCGAGGCGTAGGGCGATCGGGTCCCAGCCGCCCGCGTCGATCGGCGCCTCGCGGCAGAGCATGGCGACGGCGGTGCGCTGGGGTCCGGGCAGTTCGTCGAAGACCCCGGAGGCGAGCACCCCGGGCGCGAACGGTCCGGCGGGAGCGAACGGTGCGCCGGGCGCGAACGGTGCGGCGGGCGACGGCCCCGCGGGGGACGGCCCCGCGGGGGACGACGGCCCTGTGGCGGAGGCGGGTTCGGCGATGGATGACGGCCGGGCGGGGTGCGGGTCCGCGGCGGACGGGTCGGGTACGGGTGTGCCGAGGCCCGGCCAGTTCACCGTCGCCGCCACGGAGGCGACGAGCGCGGCCGCCGCTGCGCCGGGTATCTCGCGGTCGGAGGGCAGGGTCGCGAGCCACAGGACGGTCTCGCCGCGCGCCTCCGCGCGGGCGGCCTCGGCGAGCGCGAGCTCGGTCTTGCCGACACCGGCGGGTCCGGTGAGCAGCGCGCGGCCCCGCCCGTGCAGGACGCGCTCCAGCCGGGCGAGGAGTTCCTCCCGGCCGACGGGCGCCGGCGGTCCGCCCACACCGGCGGGGCGCAGGGGGCGGTGCGATGCTGTCGTCACTGTCCACCACCTCCGGCGCTCGGGCCCCGGCCCATGAGCCCCGTGGGCAGAGAATACGGAGCCCACCCGTGGAGTCCAGGCCCCTTGTCCGGCATACGGACGGGACACCCCCGGCCGGTTCCGTCCCGGCACGCCAGAACGCGCCCGTGGTATAGACCACGAGCGCGTCGCTGACCAGCAAGGATGCTGATGTGGGGGGTGGTTCAGAAGGGATTCAGCGGTGGATCAGAAGGTGAGGTTCCAGGAGTCGATGTAGCCGGTGTCACCCGAGGCCACATCGCGGACCTGGAGCTTCCAGGTACCGTTCGCGACCTCGCTGGACGCGTCGACCGTGTACGTCGCGAGGACGTTGTCGGCGCTGTCCGAGGAGGAGGACGCCTTCAGGCTGCGCACGGTGCCGTCGGGGGCGACCAGGTCGATGGCCAGGTCCCCGCGCCAGGTGTGCTTGATGTCCACGCCGACCTTGAGGGCGGCGGGGGCGTTGCCGGTGCGGCCGGTGACGGCGATCGAGGACGACACGGTGGTGTTGTCGGAGATCGTCACGTCGTTCGCGTTGGTGAAGACGGTGCCGGTCGGCGGGGTGGTGGTGCCGGTGACGGCGTCCACGGTCTTCGCCGAGTCCGCGATGCCGGTGCCGCAGCCGCCGGTGCAGGTGCCGGGCAGCGGGCGGGCGTTGGTCTTGATCGCGGACTCGATCTCGGCCGGAGTGAGGGTGCTCTTGGCCGACTTGAGCAGAGCGGCGAGGCCGGCGATGTGCGGCGCGGCCATCGAGGTGCCCTGGTAGGGCTTGTAGTTCTCGGCCGACTGGGTCGTCGTGCCCGAGTTCAGCGTGGAGTAGATGCCGTTCTCGGGGGTCGTGACGGTGCCGGGCGTGTCGGTGGAGCGGCGGGTCTCGCCACCGGGGGCGGCCACGTCGACGATCGTGCCGAAGTTGGAGTAGTACGACCGGTTGCCCTCGCGGCTGGTCGACGCCACGTTGATGACGTTGGCGCAGTTCGCCGGAGTGAACCCGGAGGCGTTGGCGTTGCTGTTGCCCGCGGCGACGACGACGGTGGTACCGCGCGAGACGGCGCCGTTGATGGCGGTCTGGTAGACGCTCGGGCAGGTGGAGCTGGCGCCGCCCAGGCTCAGGTTGATGACCTTGGACGGGTTCGCGTTGGCGGGGACGCCCGGCACGGTGCCGCCGGAGGCCCACGTGATGGCGTCGGCGATGTCGGCGGACGAGCCGCCGCACTTGCCGAGCACCCGCACGGGCTGGATCTTCGCGTTGTACGCGATGCCCGCGATGCCCTTGGTGTTGTTCGTGACGGCGCCGATGGTGCCGGCCACGTGGGTGCCGTGCCAGGAGGAGTTGGAGGCCCGGGAGCCGGTGCCGCACTCGCCGTCGGTGGCGTTCCAGTCGCCCTCGTCCTTCGGGTCCGCGTCACGGCCGTTGCCGTCGCGGGCGTCGGCGGACGTGGAGATGAAGTCGTAACCGGAGACGACGTTGGTCGCCAGGTCCGAGTGGGCGGCGTAGCCGGTGTCGATGACGGCGACGGTGACGCCGGAGCCCGTCGTCTTGTCCCAGGCCGCAGGAACGTTCATGCCGCCGGTGGCCTCGAAGAGGTCCCACTGCTTGGCGTAGTCGGTGTCGTTCGGCGCGGCCGCCATCGCGTAGGCGCGGATGTCGGGCTCGACCGAGGCGACGGACGGGTCGGCGCGGAACGCGTCCATGACCTCCGTCACGTCCTGCTTGGTGGCGCTGTCGCCCAGGTCGACCAGGGCGCCACCGCCGGCGAGGCGGCGCTCGAAGGAGAGCGTCTCGCCCGTCTTCGCGGCCTTCTCGGCCGTGTCGCTCTTCGCGGCGGTGTTGGAACCGGCCTCGGCGGCCTGGTTCTTGTAGGTGACGATGACCTTCTCGACCGGGGCGCTCGGCAGCGCCCGCATCGTCTGCGAAGCCGGAGCCGGCTTCGGGGTGGCAGCGCCCGGGGCGGCGGCGAACGCCCCGGTGGTGGCAGCGGCGCCGAGGATCGCGGCGCTCGCGACCACGGATATGACTCTCCGCCTGGAACCGTTCAAGGTGTGGCCCTTTCGAGTACGACGTAACTGCGGAGCAGTGGCGGCGGCGCGGGACTCACGGGGCGAAGTGGGGTCGCTGTCCGTCGGTCCCTGGGCTTGGGGAAGCCCGTGCGCCGCCACCGGCGCGACGGCCCGGGTCAAGGCCGTCCCCGGCGGACACCACCCTCCGCATGCACCTGTCAGGTGCAGCTCGGGGGATGATATCTGCCGGTGCGGAGGACAGTAGGGAACGGGGGAGTGAACCCGATACGGGGAAAACCCTTGTCACCCCTCACCGGGCGGCGGGGGTCCGGGAGAGGTGTGACGGGGGACGGCGGGGGAAGGGCGAAGAGCCGACGGGCTTTCGGTCGGAGACCAGCCCGGAAATCGGCCGGGCAAGAGGCGCGGCGGGGCGGTGTTTCGGCAGGTGGGGCGGGGTGGTACGGAGGCGCTCGGCGCGAATCCGGGGGCGTCCTCAGCCGAGTTCGAGCGTCGTGACGCCGAAGACCCGCTCCCGCGCCACGGGCCGGACCGGACCCGTGTACATGCGGGCCGTCTCGAACGTCGGCTCAAGACCCCGCTCCAGCGCCAGACGTGCTGCCGCCGGGTTCGCCTCGGGCATGTCGACGGCGATCCGCACCGCGCCGAAGTCCCGCGCCTCGGCGGCGAGCGCGTCGAGCAGGGCCGCCGCGTCCGCCGGGGTGTCGGCGAACAGCGGCCCGACGCGCGCCTCGTCCTGTGCGGGGCGGACGACCCCGTACCCGGCCGGTCGGCCGTCGACGACCCGGACCAGGACGCGATGGCCGGGCGTGGTGAGCCATCGGGCGAGGAAACGCGGCCGGTCGGCATGGTGACAGGCGCTGTCGTACGCGGCGATGGCGGCAGGGTCGAGCAGCTCGCCCGGCACCACTCCGGCCACAGGGCGGTCGGGCGCCGGGACCTCGCCCACGAAGCGCGCCGTGCGGTACGCCGGGCTGAAGCCGGAGCGCCGGTAGTTGTCCTGCTGGGCCGGCACCCCGTCGAGCCCGACGGTCCGGTCACCGGCGTGGGCGAGCGCGGCCCGCCAGGTGGCCAGGCCGTGGCCGAGCCCTCGGAGCCCGGGGCGGACGAGGTAGAAGCCGAGGAAGGCGTACGCGTCGCTGTAGTTGACGACCGAGATGGCGGATACCGGCTCCCCGTCGACGCGGCCGAGGAAGAAGCCGTCCGGATCCTGCGCGAAGAAGGCGGGCACGTCGGAGCGCCCGGGATTCCACCCCTCGTCGGCGGCCCAGGAACACACGAGCGCCCAGTCCTCGGGCGTGGCGGGGGCGACGGACAGCGAACCGGAGGAGGCGGGGGCCATGAGGGTTCCTTCTACAGCCGGAGCCGGGCGGGCGGCGGAACGGGTGGACGTCGGGCGTCGGGGGACGGGGCGGAGCGCGCCGAGCATAGTGCCGCCGTACGGCTCCTCCGGCACACGCCGATCGATTCCGGCCGCGCGTCCCTGCGGGGCGCTCGGCGGCGGGGCCGCGTCGCGGTGAGAGGCCCGTCAACCCACCAGCCGGAGGCGGGTTTGTGCCGTGGTGAGGCGGATTGTCTGGCCCCAGGTCAGGTGCAGAGCGTCCGACTCGACGCCGTCGCCGAAGGCCACCAGGCGGTCCGATTCGACGGTGAGGCGCAGGCTCTGGCCCGCGTCGAGGAGGCCCTCGACGCGGCTGGTGCCGGTCGTCGGCGACGGCCAGGCCTCGCGGACGAACCAGGCGAGCCGGTCGTCGGCCGGCGCGGGCAGGGTGAGCGCGCTGGAGCGCTGCTCCCACAGGGAGCGCAACCAGCCCGTGGCCCCGGTGCCGGTGCCGACGAGGACGCCCGACGAGGCCTGCGGCTCGGGCTCCGGATCCGGCTCCGGTGCGACACGAGCACCGTCGAGCCCCAGCGTGTAGCGCGCGGTCTGGTGGCCGGGCGGACCGACGTAGATCTCGTTCAGCGCGAGGAGCCGCTGCGCGTCGTCGGTCACCGCCTCCACCATCGTCAGCTCGTCGGCCGTCGCCCCGGCCCCCGCCGCGTACGGAAGCAGCCGCCGCGCGTGCGCCGCGCGGTGCCGGACCAGGACGCCCGCGTTGCGGCCGGGGTCCGCGTCGATCCCGACGACCGGCTGACCGGTCAGGTACTTCGCCGCGTTGGCGACGAGACCGTCCTGGCCGACCACGACGACGACGTCCTCGGGGCCGAAGAGGAACCGGTCCAGGTCGGCGCGTTCCACCCGGGTCTGCCGCCACGACAGCGGGACCGCGCCCGCCACGTCGGCGAGCGCCCGGTGGGCGCGCTCGTGCCGCTCCCGTACGGCCTCGACCGAGCGGCCGCGCGCGGAGAGGAAGAACGCGGCCTGGCCGTGCGTACCGTGCCGGGCGAGCAGCTCCTCGTACTCCGTCGTCCGGTGCACGAGGACCGCGCGCGGCGCGAGGCTCACGACCGGGCCCCGCCCTCGCCGCCGCCCAGCTTCGCGAGGAGCCCGGTCAGCACGTCCGGGGAGAGCGTGAGGTGCTCGATGCGGGGCAGGTTCTCCGCGGCCCGGTGCACCGCCAGGGCGTGCAGCGTCACCGGCTCCGCCTCCGCGTGCGCCCGCAGCCAGGCCGACTGCGCACCCGCCCGCGCCTCGCCGACCAGCTGCGCCGCCTCGGCCTCGGCCCGGGCGAGCCGGACCTTCCGTACGGCCTCGGCCTCGGCGCGTACCGCGTCGGCGGCCGCGCTCTCCTCGGCCTCGCGGCGCGCGTTGGTGCCGCGCTGCTCGACGAGCCGCTCCTCCTGGCGGGCCAGCTCGATCTTGCTGGCGAGCTCGTTCTCGGCGATGGCGCGCTCGCGCTCGACCGCCACGGCCCGGCGCTCGTACGTGGCGCGGTCCGCCTCCTGCTGGATCTGCTCGCGGGCGGGGGTGCGCAGGGCGCGTTCGACCTCCGGTTCGGGCCGGATCGCGACCACCCGGACGGCGACCAGTTCGATGCCCGTGTCCGGCAGGCGAGGCTCGTCCGCGAGGCCGGCCGCGATCCGGTCGCGTACGGCCGCCACCCCGTCGACGAGCGCCGCCGCCAGCGTCGTACGGGCGAGGACGTCGAGGGCGTGCTGCTGGGCGGTCTCGGTGAGGAGGGTCGCGATCTGCTCCAGCGGAGTACCGCGCCAGGCGCCGGTGTCCGGGTCGATCGAGAAGTCGAGGCGGGTGGCCGCCGCGCCCGGGTCGCCGATCCGGTACGTGACGGTGGACTGCACGCTCACGTCCTGGAAGTCGGCCGTGCGGGCGTGGAAGGCCATCGCCAGCTCCCGGTCGTTCACGGGAACTTCGGAGAGGGCGGCGGTGCGTGGCCGGAACCAGAAACTCAGTCCTTCGCCGTCGTGGACGAGCTGTCCGCGGCGCTGGTGGCGGATGTGGGCGGTGGGCGCGGAGCGCAGATGGCGCCAGCCGGACCGCCGGGTGATGTCAGCCATGGAAACCCCCTTGTCGTCATGTTGACGATAGGGGGTCCCGCTTGTTTTCGTCAATATGACGAAAGTGATCACCCGGACAGCGACGCGGAAGCCGGCTCCACCTCCGGAACGGAGAGGGGAAGGGGGAGGGGGAGGGGTGCGGGGAGGTCGGTGACCCGGGGTGGCGGCACCGGCCGGGACCCCGCCACGACGGTGGAGGTGGAGGAGGCCGAGGAGGTCGAGGGCGACTCGGGGGACTGCGGGCCGCCCTTCGTCAGGAGCACCACGCCCCGCGCCGCGACCAGCGACGCCGCGGCCGCGACCGGCCACCCCCACGCGCCCGCCCGGAAGGTCTCGCCGAGCAGGGCCACTCCGATGATCGCGGCGGCCGCTGGATTGGAGAGGTTGACGACGGCCAGCGGCGCCGCGAGCCCGCCCCGGTAGGCCGCCTGCGAGAGCAGGAGCCCGCCCACGGCGAAGCCCGAGATGAGGACCGCGAGCAGCGCCGTCTGCCACCAGACGGGTTCCCTGCCGGGCAGTTCGAGCGCGAGAGCCGCCGTCAGGGTCTGCGTCAGGGCGGAGCCGACGCCGGACGCGAGGCCGGAGGCGGTCGCGTGCCCGAGCCCGCGGCCGCCCTTGCCTCCCGTGCCGGCGCGCCTCCGCGACACGCGGCCCGAGGCCAGTGCGGCGATGAGGAGAGCCGTCGCCGCGGCGACGATCAGGGCCTCGCGCAGGCTGAGCGCCTCGCCCGGCTCCGCCGGTCCGGTCATCGCGACCAGGCCGACGAGCCCGCCCAGGGTCAGCAGCGCTCCGCGCCACTCGGTCCGGGTCACGCGTCGGCGCGCGCAGTACGCGCCCAGCGGCAGCGCCGCCACGAGCGTCAGGGCGCCGAGCGGCTGAACGAGGGTCAGCGGCCCGTAGTGCAGGGCGGCCACATGGGCGAGGGCCCCGGCGGCGTTCAGGCCGACCGCCCACCACCACTGCCCGCGGGCGAGGAGCGCGCGGAGCGCCCCGCGCCCGGCGGGGGTGGCCGAGGAAGCGGCGAGCCGTGACTGCGCGACGGCGGCGAGCGCGTACCCGGCGGCGGAGACGAGCGAGAGGAGCACCGCGAGGACGGTGCCGGCGACGGGGCTCATCGCAGGGCCCCGGCCGGGAGGGCACTCGTACGGCGCTGGCCCGGCACGGTCGGCGGCGGCGTACCGCGGCGGTCCGGGGCCCGGAAGGCGAGCAGAGCGAGGCCGAGGAGTGCGGCGGCGGCCAGGGCGTCGAACCAGTAGTGGTTGGCGGTGCCGACGACGACGAGCAGGGTGATCAGCGGGTGCAGCAGCCACAGCACGCGCCAGCGGGAGCGGGTGGCGGCGATCAGGCCGATCGCGACCATCAGGGCCCAGCCGAAGTGCAGCGACGGCATGGCGGCGAACTGGTTCGCCATCGAGTCCGCCTCGGGGGTGGCCCCGTACACGGAGGGGCCGTAGACCCGCGCCGTGTCGACGAGGCCGGTGGCGGCGAGCATGCGCGGCGGGGCTAGCGGCATCAGCAGATGCAGGGCGAGCGCGGCGCCGGTGAGGAGCGCGAGGACGCGGCGCGACCACACGTAGTGGGCGGGGCGGCGCCAGTACAGCCAGCCGAGGAAGGCGAGGGTGGCCGGGAAGTGCACGGCCGCGTAGTAGGTGTTGGCGGCCCGGATCAGTGGTTCGCCGTGCATCAGCAGCTGCTGGATCGTTCCCTCGCCGGGGAGGTGGAGCGCGCGCTCGGCGTCCCAGACGAGGTCGGCGTTGCGGAAGGCGCGCGTCTCGTGGCCGTTGGCGACGAGCCGGCCGAGCTTGTAGACGAGGAAGAGCGCGGTGACGAGCAGGAACTCGCGCAGGAGCGGTGGTCGCGCGGCCGTCTCGCGGGCTTCGGGGCCTTCGTGATCCTCGCGGCCTTCGGGCTCGCCGGGGCCGGGGGTGGCCGTCGTCCCCGGTCCTGGAGGACGTCGTCCTCGTGTCCCGCGTATCCCGGCAGCCATCGCGCGGCCCCTCTAATCCGTCAAACCGGTAACAAACGGAGTGAGCCTAGATCCGTTTTCATCGAGACGCAAGCGTCTCGATACGTTTGCGTCTCGATTGTGCACCCCCTACTCTCGTATGTGCAGAGGCAGAGGTGTCCGGGAGGATTCGATGTCCACACAGGCCGCGACCGCCGCAGCCCGTCGCAGCAAGATCACGCCGGAGCGTGAGACGGAGCTGTACGACGCGGTGATCTGCCTCCTCAGAGAAGGCGGCTACGACTCGGTGACCATGGAGGGAGTCGCGGCCCGCACCAAGTGCGGCAAGGCCACCCTCTACCGCCAGTGGGGCACGAAGCCGCAGCTCGTCACCGCCGCCCTCGCCCGGCGCCGCTGCACCGTCTTCACCGGCATCGACACCGGCTCCCTCGCCGGAGACCTGCGCGAGGCCGCCCGGATCGCCGCCTCCCACCGCGAACGCGACGCCGAGCTCATGGAGGCCGTGGCCCAGGCCTTCATCCAGCACCCCGACCTGCGCGCCGCGCTCCGCGAGACCGTCATCGCCCCCGAGGTCGCGGCCATCGACGCCGTGGTGGCGCGCGCGGTCGAGCGGGGCGAGATCGCCGCCGACAACCCCGCGATCGCCTTCGTCGCCCCCTGCTTCATGGGCATGCTCCGCATCGAGCGGATCTTCGAGGAGCGGTTCGCCGAGACCTCGACCATGCGCGGCTTCGTGGACGGCGTCCTCCTTCCGGCGCTGCGCGCCGAGAGGTGACCACCCGGCCCGTCCGGCACCCTGGAGACATGCCGCCGAGCGACCCCCACGCCCACCCCCACCCCCACGCCCGCGTCCGCGTCCGCCGGATCTACGAGACCCCGTCGTCCGACGACGGCGTACGCGTCCTCGTCGACCGGCTCTGGCCCCGCGGGCTCGCCAGGACGGACGCCCGCATCGACGAGTGGCCCAAGGCCCTGACACCCTCCACCGAACTGCGCCGCTGGTACCACGGCCCCGAGGGGGAGTACGCGGAGTTCTGCCGGCGGTACGAGGCCGAGCTCGCCGCCCCCGAGGCCGCCGCGGCCCTCGACCGGCTCCGGGAGCTGGCCGCACGGGACACCGTCACGCTGCTCACCGCCGCCAAGGACCCGTCGGTCAGCCACACGTCCGTACTGGAACGCGAACTCGCCCCGCAGGCAGGGGAGTAGCGGGACTCACGCGCCCGGGCCGCGCAACAGCGGCGCCTCCGCCGCCGCGTCGACCTCCGTGCGGGCCGCCTCGGAACGGTCGGCCAACTCCCGCGCCCACGCCACGAGTCCGCCGACATCGATCCCGTACGGACTGTCGTCCGCACTGCAATGCGGACCGCCGTGCGACCTCCCCAGTGAGACGAGCCGGTCGGCGCCCCTGCGCAGCAGCCGCGCCCCGCCCTCCCGGTTCCCGCGCGCCGCGTGCGTGAGGCCGACCGCGAGCTGCGCGAGCCCCTGCCACAGGTCGCGTTCCGCCTCGGGGCCCGACTTCCAGGCGTCCTCGAAGACCTCGTGGGCGTGGAAGGGCATCCCGGCGTCCAGGAGCCGCTGCGCCTCGCGCAAGGTCTCGGCGGGGGTGCGCACGACGCCCTCGGGCTGCCGGGGCACTCCCTCCACCCCGTAGGGCAAGGGGCGGCCGAGCCCGTCACGGGGGCGTGCGCTCCGCGCCCGGCCCTCCTCGTCGCGATCCCTCGTCGTCCCGTTCACCCGTCCATTGTCGCCCCCGGAACGATCAGGGGCGGTAGGCTCGTCGGTCCGACGTTTCCCGGGTCCGTGCGGGTCGCACGGGCCGGGCGGGTCGCGTCGTGCCCGTAGCTCTTGTGGGGGAGTGAGTCACCGGTGCCGTCGGAACCCGAACAGCCGCTGCCCGTGGGGTCGTTCACGACCCTGGCCGCGGCCGCCCGCCCCGGGCGGGGCGTCCTGCTCGAACGCGGACCGGAGCTCGCCGCGGCCTTCCACGCCGTCGACGCGCTCGTCGCCGGGGCCGCGGCCGGCGGACCCGCCCAGGGCGGCGTCCTCGTCCTCCGGGGCGACCCGGGCGTCGGCAAGACGACCCTCCTCGCCGAGATCCACCGCATGGCCCGGGACCGGTGCACGGTCCTGACCGCCCGTGGCGGCGAGACCCTCACCCCGGTCCCCTTCCACCTCACCCGCCAGCTCCTCCAGCCCGCCCTGGACGGCTACGGCCCCGACGGCGTCCACCACCTCTTCGGCGACCACTTCGCCCTCGTCGCCCCCGCCCTCGGTCTCGCCCCGCCGCCCCCGCCGTCGGCCGCGCCCGCCGACCCGCAGGGCGTACAGGACGGCCTGGTCCGGCTCCTCGACCGCCTCGCGGACGGGCTGCGCGACCGGCCCCCGGTGCTGCTCGTGGACGACGCCCACTGGGCCGACACGGAGACCCTGACCTGGCTCGACGCCTTCACGCGCACGCGACAGGACCGCCGGCTGCCGGTCCTCGTCGTCCTCGCCCACCGCACGCTGCCGAGCGACGGGGGCGACCGAGGCGAAGGGGGTGAAGGGAGCGAAGGGGACGGCGACACGCATCCGCTCGCCGGACTGGCGGACCGCGCCCTCCTGACGCTCGGGCTGCACGCCCTCACCCGCGAGGCCACCGACGAGCTCGCCCGCGAGGCGCTCGGCGCCCACGCGGACGAGCAGTTCTGCCGGGAGCTCTGGACGGTGACCGCCGGTAACCCGTACGAGACGGTCGAACTCCTCGCCAAGGTCAGGGACCGGACGCTCGAACCCGTCGCGAGCACGGCGGGCCTCCTCCGGGGCCTCGCCGCGGGCGCCCGCGGCGGCGGTCTCGTCACCCGCCTCGAAGCGCTCGGCAGCGGCCCGACCCGCCTCGCCTGGGCGGTCGCCGTCCTCGGCGCGGACAGCACCCCGGACCTCCTCGCGCAGCTCACGGGCATGGACGCGCAGGAGCTCGCCGACCACACGGAACGGCTCCGCCGGGCCAGGATCGTCACGGCCCCGCCGCCACGGAACCCGCCCGCCGGCCCGCCGCTGGAGTTCGCGCACCCGCTCATCGGAACCGCCGTCTACGGCTCGGTGCCGTCGGCCGTCCGTACCGCCCTGCACGGGCGTGCCGCCTGGGCCCTCACCGAAGCAGGCCACGGACCGGCGGCCGCCTCCCGCCACCTCCTCGAAGTCCACCCGGACGACGACGAGGACGTCGTCCGCCGGCTACGGGCCGCCGCCGTCGAGCACCTGGTCGTCGGAGCCCCCGACGCGGCCCGCCGCTGCCTGGAACGGGCCCTCGCGGAGCCGCCCGGCCCCGCCACGTACGCCAGAGTCCTGTACGAACTCGGCTGCGCGTCCCTGCTCACGGCACCCGCCGCCACCGTCCTCCACCTGCGCTCCGCGCTCGACCTGCCCGGCCTCGACGACGCCCTGCGCACCGACGCGACCTACCGGCTCGCGCAGGCCCTCGCCCACAACAACCAGCTTCACGAGGCCGCGCGGGCCGTCGCCGCCGAGGCGGCCCGCACCCCGCCGGGCACCGGCCGACGCCGCCTCCAGGCAGCCCACTTCATGTACGAGGGCTTCCAGGCGACCGAGGAGGACGGCCCCGACCGCTCCCGCCGCCTGGCCGCGCTGACCGCGGACTACACCGGCGCCGACGACTCCGAACGCGCCCTCCTCGCCGTCCGGGCCTTCGACGCGATGCTCCGCGGCGAACCCGCCGCCGAGGTCGTACGCCTCTGCGACCGCGCCCTCGTCGACGGCCTGCCCGCCCGCGGCCTCGGCTGGACGAACCCCACCTGGGGCTTCGAGATCCCGGCCCTCACCGGCATCGCGTACGTGTTCGCCGACCGGCCCGACCGGGCCGAGGCCCTGTTCACCGAGGCGGTCCGGGCCTTCGAGATCTCCGGCTGGAGCGGCGCCCACCTCGCCTTCGCCCGCACCCTCCTCGGCCTGGTGCACCGGCGCCGCGGCGACCTGCCGCGCGCCCAGCACCACCTGGAGGAGGGGCTGCGCCTGGCCGACCGGGTCGGCGACGGGCTTCCCGTCCACTGGGACACCGCCTGCCTCCTCGTCGACACCCTCCTCGCCCGCGGCCGTACCGCCGAGGCACGGAGCATCGCCGACCGCTACGCCTTCGGCCCGCCCTGGCCGGGCGCGATCGTGCTGCCCGACGGCCCCAGCGTCCTCGGCCGGCTGCTGCTCGCCGAAGGCCGCGCCGAGGAGGCCGTACGCACCCTCGAAGAGGCCGCCGAGGCGCTGACCACCCGCGGCCGGCACCACGTCGTCTGGGCCCCCTGGCCCTTCGACCTCGCCCGGGCCCTCGCCCACCAGGACCCGGACCGCGCGGCGCGCATCGCCGCCGACGCCCTGACCCACGCCGAACGCCTCGGTACCCCCACGGCCCTGGGCGAGGCCCTGCGCTGCGCCGCCCTCTTCGCGGACCCGCCGGAGGCCCGCGACCTCCTCACCCGGGCCGTCGCCCACCTCGCGGCCTCCCCGTCCCGCTACGAGGAGGCCCGTGCCCACCTCGACCTCGGCCACGCCACCGGCTCCCCCGCCGCCCTCGCCCGAGCGGCCACCCTGGCCGCCACCTGCGGCGCAGACGCCCTCGCCGCGGCAGCGGTGACAGCCCGTGCGTCAGCCCACCCCCCGGAGTGAGGTAGTGTTTCTCCTGCACGCCGACGCGGGGATAACCCGCGGGAGACGCGCATCGGGACGTGGCGCAGCTTGGTAGCGCACTTGACTGGGGGTCAAGGGGTCGCAGGTTCAAATCCTGTCGTCCCGACTTTTCGAAGTCGCAGGTCAGGGGCCGTTTCAGAGAAATCTGAAACGGCCCCTGACTCGTTTTTGGGGACCACTTGGGGACCAACTCGCCTTGACCGCGTCAGCGGGCGACCACAATCGGGCTTGCCAGGGACCGGGGCGCGCGGAGCACGCTGAGGTGTGCCGAGAGTGCGGCGCCGGCTGCGGTGATCTTGTGCACGTCGGGGTGCAGGTATCGCTGGGTGGTGGTCAGCGAGCCATGGCCGGCGATCTTGCGGAGGACGTGCACCTGGACCCCGGCGTCGGCGAACCAGGTGAGTCCCGTGTGCCGGAGGTCGTGGCGGCGAAGGTGCTCGTAGCCGAGCTTCAGGACGACGTCGTCCCAGTGGGTCGCGTCGCGCAGGACCGCGGTGGAGATGCGGCCGCCCCGGGGTCCGGTGAACATGCGCGCGTCGGGATCGGGGCCGGCGGCCAGGATGCGCTGCGCGACGAGGGGGCGGATCTCCTCGATGATGGGGACCTGGCGGGCCCGCTTACCCTTCGTCCCCTTGTCGACGAGGCCGCCGGGAGCGGGGGTGGTCTGGCGCCGGACGGTCCAGATCCAGTTGGTCGTGTCGATGTCCCCGACCCGGCAGCCAGAGACCTCACCGATACGCGCGGCCGTACATGCGGCGAAGAGGACGACCTCGCCCCAGCCCCGGTACTCGCCGTGGGAGGCGGCCACGAGCGCTTCGGCCAGCTCGACGAGCGCCTCCCAGCCGGGCAGTGCCAGAGCTCGCGGGTCGAGGAGCTCGTCCTCGGCCTGCTTGTAGAGCTTCTGCCAGCCCGTCACGCGGGCCGGGTTGACCTTGATGATGCCGTCCCGGACCGCCTGCTCCATGACGCGGACCAGGACGGCGATGGTGTTCTTGACGGTCGAGCGACCGTGCTCGTCGGCGATCCAGTTCTGCACGGTGCGGTCGATGGCACCGTTGGTGATCATCCGGACCGGCAGGTGCCCGAGGGCCGGCACTACGCGTACTCGCCATCCTGAGAGATAGGGGTCGCGCGTCTTCAATTCCAGACCGCGTAGGGCGAGTTCCATGTTCGTTTCGCCGTAGTCGGCGAGCTTCATGGTAGCCATCGAGGGGGAGAGGCCGGCCTCCGCTGCCTCGATGATGGTCTGGATCCACGCCTGTGCTTCTTCTTCGCTGTCCTTTCCCTCGGACACGGACTTCCGGCGCTTGGTCGTGGGGTCGAACCAGCGGACGCGGGCACGGTACGGGTTGGCTCTATTGGGCCTGTATTCGACGTCCGTGGAGAGGCGTACGCCGACAGGAACGGTCTCTATATGGGCCATCAAGCCGCCTTGCTGGGGGCTATGCGGCGGCTGTGCAGCCATTCCTCGATGTCAGCCGCGCTGTACATGACGACGCGTTCCGAAATGGAGACGAACGGGGGGCCCTGGGGCGGCTGGGCGGTTCGCCATCGCCGCAGGGTCGAGGCGTCGATGCGGAGGCGGATGGCGAGGTCCTTGGTCGAGTACCAGGCGCTGGCGAGGAGAGGTGGACGACTGTTGGCCGGGTCACCTTGGTACTGGAGCGTGGGGTGCGCGGCGGCCTCCATGTCGGCGTTCGGTGCGGCGAAGTCCATGGGGGATGTGGGCTCGTGGGGCAAGGGCGAATGGTCTCCGGGGGACGGAACACTAAACGGATTCGTGCGAGAGTCCAGAGACGAACGGCACAGTTCGCGAAGGGAGAACGAACCGTGGGGCGGGGGTGAGCCCGTCGGTTCGAACTTCTTCCCGAGGTCATCCGAAGGTGCTCCGTGGATGGGCGAGGGCAATCAATCGTCCTTGGAAGCACCGGTTTCCCTAACCGGGGCTTTGCCGCTATATATGACCGGCCGTAGCGCGAGTGTCGCGCCCCGCCTCACCATCGGCATGACGGCGTGCCCACCGTGGAGGGCCTGACCTGCGGCGACATATCCTCACGCCTTCTTCACAGCATCGAGGTCTCTCGCGGAAACAATTCAGCCTTCTTTCGGCGTTAGTGATCTCCTAGCCGAGAAGGGGGAGGTGTCGGACCTGAAACTGTTTCGCGCGACGAATAGCGGCATGACCGAGGTCGTGCCGCGTCTCGCCGAGGTCGAGTCGGATGTGCAGCACCTCGTTGAGACGCACATGGAGACGATGCTGGGCGTTCGCTTCCTGGCGAGCGAGTACAGCACTGGGCCGGTCCATGGCGGCCGGATCGACTCGGTCGGGCTCGACGAAAACGGCTCTCCGGTGATCGTGGAGTACAAGCGGGGGACTGACCCCGGTGTGATCAACCAGGGGCTCTTCTACCTGGCGTGGCTCGTGGACCACAAAGAGGAGTTCAGGCGATTGGTCCGCGACCGCCTCGGGGCCTCGGCCGCCGCGCAGGTCCTCTGGAGCACGCCCAGACTGGTGTGCGTGGCCGGCGACTTCACGCGCTACGACGTGCACGCGGTGCGTGAGCACCGGCGCAGCATCGACCTGGTTCGATATCGCTTCTTCGGCAAGAGCCTCATCGGTCTGGAGACCGTGGCCTCCGTTTCGGCTCGAACGTCCGCATCGAATCGTGTGCGTCGGGGTGCTGACGCGCAGCCGCCCCGCAACGGTCAGCTCGGTGCGCTGGCAGCAGAAGTCGACGAGATGCTGCTTGGCCTCGGCGACGGCATCACCCGAGTCCAGCGCAAGCAGTACCGCGCCTACCAGCGCCTGCGGAACTTCGCTTGCGTCTGCCCGCCACAGAAGACCAAGCTCCTCGTCTACCTCAAGGTCGACCCGAGCACGGTCGACATCATCCCCGGCCTCACACGGGATGTGAGGGGACTCGGGCACCATGGCACGGGCGACCTGGAGGTGCAGCTGCGTTCCGAGCGAGACCTTGAGCGAGCGCAGGACCTGTTCCGCGCGAGCTACGCGGCAGCATGAAAAGGCATCGGTCGCCTGACCATAAGCGGCTCGGCCTCTTGACCCGGACCACCACGTTCGTCACCAACCAGCGGGTTTGGCAGTGCCCATGGCGCGGGTGACGGTGATCTCGATGACCACGCGGTTCGGGTTGACCCGCGGAGGCTTGTAGCGTTCGGTGTAGCGGCGCTCGGCCTCCGCGACCGATTCGGGATCGTCCTTGATGACTGCCGTGCCTTCCAAGGTGCACCAGCGCCGTCCGTCGGCTTGGGCTACGGCAGCTCGGGCCGCAGGGCCGGCGGCGCGAATGTTGCGCACTTTCCTGCTGGCGCCGTCGCTGATGACTCGGGCGATCCGGGTTTCGGGGTCGTACGTGACGCCGACGGGCACGAGGTGCGGGGTGCCGTCAGGCCGGTGGGTGGTGAGGAAACACACCCGGCGTTCCTGCCAGAAGGCGTCACCGCCGTCAGCGGCGGGCGGGGTGTCGACGTTCAATGTGGGTCTCCTCAGTGCGTACGGTGCGACTACGCAGCCTGCGTTTCACGTCCCGATGCGGGAGGTGGTCGGTGCCTGCCCTTCGACGGTACGCGAGGACACTGACCGTTCGTTTGAAGTACTTGGTCGCTCGAGATGACCAAGCCCTTTGGCCTAGGTCTGCCACAGTCCCTCTGGAAGTGTCTCCATCTCCGCAGAGTCAGCGATGGTGCGCTCCTGTCTGCGGACGTCCGGCTGGCGGAGACAGGGGGCGGACGGCAGCGGCGGTTGTGCTCGGGCGGTGCGGTCCGGCCCGGGTGGACACCCCAGCTCTGGCCTCAGGTGCCGGGGCGGCCAGCGGGGCGATGGCCCGGTGCCAGCGGGTCCGTATCGCGGTCAGGTCGGCGAGCGCGCGGCGGCTGCCGGTGATCAGTTGGTGGACGGTGGTCGCTGGGTCGTCGGTGTAGGCGCCGATTCGGTGGGCGACCTCAGCGGCCCGCGCGAGCAGGGCCCGCTCGATGACCCTCCTACCCCAGTGCTCTGGGGAGGCCGCCGGCGCGGACATGAGCGCGATCACCTCATCCGGCGCGAGCCCTGAGGCAAGGATCCCGCGGTGTTGTGCTTCCCACAGCACGGTGATCGGATCGACCGGATCCCCGCGGTGGGACAGGGAGTTCAAGACCTGCCAGAGCGCGCCATGAGCCGACAGAGTGAAGTCGTCGGCGGTCAGCCAGCGCATCTCGTTGATGGCCGACGGCCACACTGCGGCGCTCGCGAGCAGCATCCGTTCCTCATCCAGGACTTCCTCCTCCGTGTCACCCGTCGGTGCCGGCGGCACGGTGGTGCGGGGCAGAGAACCGGGATGGGAGGGGAAACGCCCGGAGAGCTCGGCCAGGTGCCGTTCGAGCGTGTCCGCCCGTGCGAGGACGGCCGTTGCCCGGTCCGGCAGGGCCGTGTTGGCTGAGGCCCGCGCGAGGTGCTCGGAATGCAGGTGGATGGTTCGGCGGGCGTGCTCGGCTTGGACCATCGCGGCGTACGCGGGCGCGTGCCTGGCATGAGGACAGGCCGAGATGAGTGTGTGCAGGTAGGAGACGGTCAGGCCCGGAGCGTCCGGCAGCGCCGTCTCCAGGACCGCGTTCACCCAGAACGGACCGGCCTGGTGACGCACAGGATCAGGGGCCGGCACGCGAAGCATCGCGGAGAACAGCTCTCCGTGCGATGCGTTGGAGAACGCATCGGCCTCGAGTTGCTGAAGGTCGGCGAGTAGGGCTGGTTCGAGCAGGAGGGCACCGAGGAGGGCCTGCTCGGCGTAGTACACGAGGTGAGGACCGGGCGGGTCGTACGAGACCTCGTCGCCGTGCGGGTCGGTGGCGTGCTGCATCAGGCGGCCAGGGTGAACTGCTCGGCGTTGAAGACGACGCCGAGGTGAGGGGCGAGCAGGTGTCCGGCTAGCCGGGGTGGGACCGCGTTGCCGATCTGGGAGAACTGCTGGCCCTTGGTTCCCTGCCAGGGGTAGTCGGCGGGGAAGGTCTGGAGGATGCCGGCCTCGGCGGCGGTGATCCGGATCGGCTCCGGAGCGGTCGACTCGTCGCCACCCAGTTTGCCGGGCGAGGGGGCTGCGACCCACGTGCATTCGTTCGCTCGGTGCCCGAAGAAGAGGGTCCCGGCAGGTTCGTCGATCGAACGGACCGTCGCGTTGGCCTGGTTGTTGCTCCGCAGCGACCACGACCAGCGGTGCGCCTCGGCGGTAGACGTCGACACCGGGGCATCGGCGGACCGGTTCTCGCGCGTGCCCTGCCGAGCGGCCCAGTCGGATCCCTTCATCCGGGACCGCAGCACGACCCCGTCCGCTCGGGGCGCCCAGGCGCCTCGGTCTCGGGCGTCGGCGAGGGCCTTGCGGGCGCCGGAAGGGAAAGGCTCGGCGCCGCCGCCCGGGCCTCCGCCGGCGCAGACGGTGGGGACGGGACGGTCGGTGGCGCCCCAGCCGAGGGCCTCGGCCATGGAGACCCACCGCTTGCGGCCCGGCCCGAACAACGACTCCGGCTCGGCTTGCCGGGCATGCGTCGGCGTGGGCGGCTCGGCGGTGCGGACGCGGGAGGCGAGCAGGATTGCCCGCTTCCGGGTCTGCGGGACACCGAAGTCCGCTGAATTGAGGATCCCGCACCAGACGGAGAACCCCCACGAGCGCAGGATCGCCGCGTACTGCTTCCACAGCGGTAGGACGTCGGGTACCTCCTCCATCGCGATCCACTCCGGCTCCCCGACCGAGTTCAGAGCGTGGAGGTAGCGCATCGGCTCCGCCGCGAGCAGGGAACGCTGGTCGCGGCAGGCGGCCAGGAGCTTCTCGCGGGTGTCCCGTCCGGCGGCGAGGTCGGCGACGGCCTGATGGACGAGGGGCTTGTCGAGCAGGCCGAGGCGCTTCCCGGCCATGGAGTATGCCTGGCAGGGCGGCGACGCGATGAACCCGTGGGTCCGGCCGGCGAACGGCCACACCGGGTAGGCGGCGACGTCCGTACGGATCGTCAGCAGGCCGGCTGCGGCTCGGGTGCGACAGGCCCACTCGTCCCATTCCAGGCCGATATCCCGGACACCGAGGACGCGCAGCGGGTGGCTCCAACCGCCGGGGCCCGCGAACAGGTCCAGGACAAGGTTCCTCACGCCGTGATCCCGAAGTCGTCCTGGACCGGCTTGACTTCATTGCGAAAGGCCCAGGGGGAGCAGCCGTTGTCGACACCCCGCTCCAGTTGCTCGGCGGGGCAGGCAAGCATGGTGTTGGACTGAATCTCTGCACCGAGAGAGATGGCACGGAACTGGGGCGTGGCGGTAATAGGGAATGTCCTTGTGCTGGATCGTCGGGGGCATCGGCGACGCGGGTCCGCGGGGGGACCGGTATAGCTGAGACACGGGAAGGGCGGGGGTGTCTCGCCGGGCGCCGAGGGTGGCAGTCGGGCGGCCCTGGGCGACCGCCTCGGTGTGGCGTCACCGCCGAGCGCTCGTCCGGGCAGCCGTCCTCGGCCTGATCGGCACCGACGTCGCGATGGCGGGGCTGCCGGGCTTCGGGGGAGGGGCGGCGAGGAGTGCCTGGATGCCTTCGGAGGTGAGCCGGATGGCGGACCGGCCCTCCTGGCCCGTGAGCGGGGTGAGGGTCAGCAACTTCCTGGCGGCGAGCGCATCGATGGTGGCGGTCCGCACGGAGGCGTTCAGAGGACTTTCCAGCTCACGGACGCTGCGGCGGGCATCACGGAATACGCCGTCCCCCCGCGCCAGCGAGGCGAGAGCCTTCCGCTGGGCCTCGCTGACCTTGACCGCGCCGCCGCCCGGAGCGAGGTTCTCCCGTGCGGCGCGCGCCTGGGCGTAGAGGTATCCGTCGTGCCGCAGTAGTGCAGAGCCGACTTCCTGGCAGGTCACCGGTGCCCGGTGCAGGTGGACTCGTGCCTGCTCCAGGAGGCGATCGGCTGTAGTCGTGTCGCCGTGGGCGAGGGCGGCGATGCTGTCGGCCGCCCGCAACGCGGCGGTGGCTGTGGCCTCGGCCAGGCGACGGAGGAGTGAGACGGCGTCGAGGCCGTCGACGGTGGTCGTCGCGTTGCTCAGGGCGGCTTTGGCCAGCAGCCCGGCGGCATGGAGTGAGGTCTGGTGCAGCGCGCCGCCTGTACGAACCGCGTCCTGCAGCCGCTTGGGAGCCGTGCCGCGCCGCTTGAGGTCGTCGAGTTGATCGCCGGAGGCCAGCAGGTACCGGGTGAGGGCCCAGAGCTCCTCGTCGCTTGGGCCGAGCGGATAGGGGTGAGCCAAAGAAGAGAACTCCTTGATCTGCAAACTTGACGGCAAGTGGGTGGCATGCCGTGTGCGCCGGTCTGTCCACGGCGCGACCGGTGTCACCGAGAGCCGTCGTCGCAGAAGTGGCGTTCGCCTGCTACGCGGCTCGGCCGTAGTCGTCCTGTTGCGGGGCGTTCTTGGCGACCGCGCGGGCTGTGATGGCCTGGGACGCGCGGGCGGAGGCAGCAGCGAGCTTGTCTGCGCCGGGTTCGAGATACCAGGGGCGGAGGTCGAGCATCGCGACGCGCATGCCGGTGGCCAGGCACAAGGCGGAGCCCTTGGACAGGGCGCGGATGGCGTCTGCGGGAAGGATTCGTTCCTGCCGCATCGAGACCGATTTCGACTTGCCGGAGTCGGAGATCGAAGTGGAGGTGGTTTCCACGTCGTGGTCGCCGATCATCCGGGACAGCTTGTCGGCGAAGTCCGGGTCGTCGATGCCGCTGCCGACCACCTTGACCGTGGCCGCGCTCCACAGCGCGTCCATGCCGGCGTCGCCCCAGACTCGCTGGCCCTGCCTGTAGC
This sequence comes from Streptomyces sp. NBC_01255, assembly GCF_036226445.1. NCBI lineage: Bacteria > Bacillati > Actinomycetota > Actinomycetes > Kitasatosporales > Streptomycetaceae > Streptomyces > Streptomyces sp. NBC_01255. Next base: position 1,396,866 of record NZ_CP108474.1, on the reverse strand, counting down.
TCTGCAGGATGGTGATTGGGATGATCCCACGGCTGCCGAGGTGCGAGTACAAGTCCGGGAGGTCGGCGATCTTGCACACATTGGCGGCCTCGTCGAGGATCGCGAGCATCGGCGGGTCGAGACGACCACCGGCCCGCTCGGCCTGAGCGGTCGCGGCTCGCATGACGGAGTCCGCGCACGCTGCAATCAGAGCGCTCGCTCCGGCGCCGCCATCCTTGGACAGGAGGAAGAGGGTGTCGTTCGAGGTCACGAACTCGCCCGGGCGGAACTCGGGGATGTCCGTTTGCGGGGTGACCCAGGCGGCGATCTCCGCGTTCAGCAGGGCGGAGCCGTACTGCCTCGCTGTCTCGTAGATGCCGTCGCGGGTTTCCGGCGGACCTTCGACGGTGCCCTTGAGCTGAGAGGCGACGGCGGTGAACTTGTGGTCCCGCAAGATGTCGAGCGGGGTCCGGTCGGCGGGGAAGGCGAGCCACTGCATCACGTCAGTGATCGGCCGCTCGTCCAGGGCGGCGGCCAGGAAGAGCTGCGACAAGATGTTGCTGCCGGCCTTGGACCAGAAATCGCCCTGCTGGGAGGCGTCGACAGACGCGGCGAGGAAATGCCCGGCGAGCCGCCCGGCACCGTCCAGGGTCTTGGCGTCGGCGAGCGGGTTCCACCACATGGTCCGCTCGGCGTGGGCGATCTGCTGTGGGTCCATCGACCACACCCGTCCCACCTGGAGCCGAGCGTCCAGACACGTGGTGAAGGCGTCGCCGGCAGCCTTGTTCGAGGTCAGCAGCACCGGACCCGGCGCGGCGAGGATGGAGGGGATGGCGAGGGACGTGGTCTTGCCGGAGCGTGGGGCCATGATGGCGACGGCGACGTCTTCGAACCCCATCCTCACTTCGCGACGAGTGCCGGCGAGATTGCCGAGGAGGATGCCGGTGTCGGACGGGGCGAGGCTCTTGGCGTTCCTCAGGCTCGGGCGCAGGGAGCGGGCCTTGGCCTCGATCGCCTTCGCCAGCAGCGGCTCGATGTCGCGAGCCTTCGCCATTCCCTCGACCTTCTTCTTCCGGCCACCGGAGGAATTCCTGTACTGGAGCCAAAGGACGCCGAAGGTGGCGGCGAGGAAGAGTGTCACGGCGACGGGGACGACTCGGGTACCGACGAGCAGGGACGCTTCTCCGGCGGCCGGCCAGAGCTGTTCGGGATGCAAGAGTGCGTTGGTCGGCTGGTACGGCGCCCACGGTCCGCACCCGGTTACCCAAGCGGTGAGATTTCCGGCCAGCCAGGCGATGTTGGCGAGCGGAAGACCGAGGGCGAACGCGCCGATGAGGATCTTCAGGGCTATGTCGTAACCGTCGGAACTGGACGAGGAGGAAGAGGGCAAGTGGCGGCGGTTCCTAGAACGGGGGCTGGCTCGGGGCGCGGGGCGTGCGGTGGTGTCAGCGGACGAGGCGGCGAGGCGTCGGCAGCCGGGCGGGCGGCGGCGGAGGAGCGCCGGCGTGACGGGACGCGAGGAGGTTGACGCGCTCGCGCAAGGCGTAGCCGACCTGTTCGGCCGGCCATTCCTGCCAACGGAGTGTGATCCGGCTTCGACCGAGGGCTGGGCGCTGCTCGGGCGAGCGCCGTAGCGGTTCGGGATCGGACAACGCCCGGGTGAAGGCCGCGACAAGGCGGACGGGGGCGCTCCCTCCGAAACGGGCCTGCCAGATCTGGTTCTCGGGATCCTGGCCAATTGCTGTCTGGATCGACCAGTGGGCGCTGCCGCTGTAATTGAAGCGCTCGGCTCGGACGATGCCGTCCGGCGAGGCGAGCCCGCCCTCTTTGGCCCGGCCCCATCCGGCCCTCAACAACGGCTCGTTCGGATCCAAGCCTGTTCTCGCATTGAAACCAGGGTCGGTGAGGGTGTCGGTGACCGCCGCGATCAGCTCGACCGGGGTGCGGGCGCCGAAAGATGCGTACCAGCTGAGCCCGTTGGAGCCGCCGGAGTGGGTCAGGCGCCACCACGGCTTGTCCGGAGTGGGTTCGAGGCGTAGCAGCGTCTTCTGGTCGGGGCTGCTGAGAACGACCTGGGGCATCAGCGGGTCGTGGCCGTGGCTCCAGCCGGCGGCCTCGTGGAGCGGAACGGTGACCCAGGCCGGATCCCCCGGGCCGGCGAGGTAGCGCGGCGAGATGAATGCCTGCTCGACGCGGCTGCTCATCCGTGCCTCCCCGACGTCCGACCAACGCCCTTCGGCGAGAGGGCGGGGCCTGGGGCGGAGGTCAGGATCCGGGACGGAGCCGTAAGGGCGACGGCGTGGATTTCGATGAGGGCCTGGCCTTGGGCGGACCAGGTGTCGAGGGAGGACCACGCCTCCTCGTTGCGCTCGGCGAGGGCGTCGTCGAACTCCTCGGTCCCAGGGCCGGCGTTGCTCGGCAACGCGGCACGGGTTTCCAGCCACGCGTCCTGCAGTTGCTCCAGTTGGGTGAGTGCTGTGGCGAGCTCGGACAGCTGCCACGCCCAACGGGTCTGGATGACCAGGGGGTTGAGTTGCTGCAGCTGGACCTCGGACGTGGCGAGCATCTTGCGCGCCGCGTAGCGGATCCGATTGAACGAGCGCCACGTGTCGGCGTCACGCCGCATCATGCGTCGGCCGTATGCGAGCGGGTCGTGCGGCCAGCCATCGGGGTCTGTGTGCTCGTCGGAGTAGGCGTCCCAGGCGGCGAGGATCTCCCGGCTCTCCAACAGGAACAGCTCCATCTGTTGCAGGAGCAGGCCGTGCATCTCGGAAGGGGGGCGGGTCGGCGGGGGCAGGGAAGGTCCTCCTGTGACGTGGGGGCGATGGCCCGGCGGCTTCGAGCGGGCCGCGGCTCCGGCGCCCGGGTGAGCTGCCGTGTGCCCGTGGCCGGCTTGTTGGTGGGGACGGTGGCGGCGGGCCTAGGCCAGTCGCCTCCTGTTCTGGCGGTCAGCGGGTTCCATGGGTGGAGCCGGCCGCTGCGGCGTACGCATGAGGCAGGGGAGTGCGGGCGCGGGGGCTGGAGGACGCCCAGGAGTTGCGGGCCCAGGTTGCGGCGCGGGCGGCGGCTATCCGGGCCTGCTGCCACGCGCCGATCTCCGAGGGCCGCACCGACACCGAGGTCGTGCGGATCCACCGGGAGGGCGGGATGTTTCCGCGGGGGCGCATCACCGGCTGTGGGTCGGCCAGCGCGGCTGAGAACGCCTCGATCAGATGCATCGGTGTGCTCGGGGTGAGCACGGCGTCCCAGGTCCGGCCGTGCTCTGTCCGGGCGCCTGCCCACCAGTGGGCCTGGCCCTCGCCGGCCTGATGGAACTGCAACCATGCGTTCCGGTCCGGGCTGACCGCGGTGAAGTGCTGGGCCCGCTCGGTCTCCCAGCCGTGCTGTTGGAGCGGCGCCCAGGGGTTGGGGGCGTGCGCGGAACGTGACTTGGTGAGGGCGTCGGTGAATCCGGCGACGATTTCCACGGGGGTCTGCGGGGTGAAGGTGACGTGCCACTCCGGCTCATGGCCGTCGGCCTTGCCAGCGATCGTCCAGCCACCCGGCCGGACGAAGGGGTTGTAGGCGACGCGGACCATACGGTCCGGGCTCTCGAACACCAGCGGCCCGCCGGTCCTTGACTGGTCGGTCCATCCGGCTGCGCGGAGGAACTCCGAGACATGCCGGATGTCTCCGCCTCCTGCGAGGTGGCGGGGCTCGGTCAGGTAGTACTGCTCGGCCTGCTCGCCCGCTCCCCAGCCGGGATGCTGCTTCTTGCTCATCGGCGCCGCCTCACGACCAGAGCGGAGGCCACTGGTGCCGGCGACGCCGAGCGAGTGGACACAGGGGCTTCGGCGAGGGCGCGGAGAGTGCCGACGTGCTCGTCCAGGTCACGGCCGACGGCGTCGAGCTCATTCGCGGCGCGGCCGACGGCGAGCCATACCGCGGGCGGCAGGATGCCCCGCTCGGAGTGCGTCTTGGCGAACCGCGACCCGGTGCTCATAAGACCGGTGATCCGCCCCAGGATCCCGTCGTCGAGGTCGAGGACCTGGCCGAGGATCTGGGCGGCCTGCTGGGGCGAGGCTTGGGCGAGCAGCTCGCTGAGCTGTCCGAGCTGGATGGCGATGCTGTCGGCCAAGTGGATCGCGTAGGGCGTCGGGTCGTGCATGGGTCTCCAGGGACGGGACGGTGTGGTGCGGAGTGGTCAGCCGACCTGCGCGAGGCGGCGGGATTCGTCTAGGGCTGCCTCGGGACGCCCGCCGGCCAGTGGCGTGGGCCGCTCGGGGCCGCCGAGTACGCAGGCATGCAGGTAGCGGCGGATCAGAATGGCGGCGAGGCGGGGCCTGCGGGTCGCCGTGAGCGGCGGAGAGGTACGTGCTGCGAGGCTGACGGGGACTCCAAGAAGGGGCCGACGGGGTTGGGGCGAGACGGGACGCGTCACCGGCTGCGCTGCGGGGCCGGCGTCTGTGGGGAGGCGGGCCTGGGGGCCGTGGTACCGAGGGTGGGGCGGGGCGACTGCCGCAGGACGACACCGATGCCGAGCTCGGCCAGGCGGCTACCGGCGGCTCGCACGGACGCTGCCTGCCGGGACGAGTCATCGCCGGCGAGCACGAGCAGGCCCTTGTCCGCGTCGCGGACGAAGCCGTGGTCGGCGAGGACATCGGCGATGTCGGGCCGCTCGGGCGGCGTGACGACGAGGGCGTCGCCGGACCAGGTCATCACCACGTTCGTACCGTGGGACCGGGCGGAGGCGAGGCGGGGGGCGTTGTGCCGCACCTGGGCGAGGGCCTTGTTGTAACGGGACAGCAGGCTGTGGATGACGTCCTCGGCCGCGCGGAAGGGATCCTCGGGCACGGCGATGCCGTCGGGTTCGCGGACACCCTGGTACGCGGCGACGGGGAGGGAGCCAGGTGCCATGGCGGCGATGAGGAAGCCTTCGTCATGGCCCTTGCGGTCCATGACGAACAGCCGTGTGCCGTCGTCACAGGTCAGGACAGCACAGTGGTCGACGATGTACGTGGCTGTCGTCTCGGCGACCTGGTCCATGTCCCACACGTCGACGGTGAGGTCGTCGTAGTCGGCGTGGCCTCCGTGGTCGGGGTGGTACTCGCTGGTCCACCTTCCGGGCAGTTCGCCGGCGAGAACAGAGGCGAACGAGGCGAGGGATTCTTCGGGGTCGGGCATGGTCACCTCGGGAGAGCGGTGGAGTCACTGCCTGCGGCCGGCTAGAGCGGGGCAGCGGTGACGGGAGGGCGGTGGCGATCAAGAACGGTGGTGAGCGCACACACTGCGGAGGCTTCGGTCTCGTCCGAGGCCCTTTGGGGCGCACTCCTGCCGGGTGGGTCGGGCTGGTGCCGGACCGCCAGGTTGTTGCGGGAGTGGGCGGTTGGAGCAGATGACGAGGCGACGACCGTCTGCGAGGTACCGCAGTCGTTCTGCTGTGGCACGGTCCGTGGGCCGGTCGAGGTCCTGGACGAACTCGGGGGTCGAGACGAGCGCGTCGACCAGGGTGGGCAGAACGCCGTCGTGCGGGGCGGTCAGCTGCGGGAGCGAGCCGAGGCGCCGGGCGGCGTACTCGACCGGACCGCGGACGGTCGCCGGCGGCCCGGCTGCCTCGTCGGCCAGGTGACTCAGCACCCCTGCGAGCTGCGGCGCCGTACAGATCGCAGGCGCCAGGTCAGGACTCGGCGGCACTCACGGTGCGCTTGGTCAGATCTCGCCGCTGGACAGCTGAGCGCTGCTGAGAGGTGCTCGGCGGAGTACAGCGCGCGCTCGTTGGCGCGGGGTATCAGCGCCCGCCCCGGGCGTCGTTGATGTGGACGAGCTGGTTCAGCTCGGTGGTTTTGTACCAGTCGCAGTCGATCAGGGCGGGGGAGGGATGCCTCGATAGGAGGTGGTCCTCCAGGGCGCGCAGGTAGATCAGGCAGTCTGGGCACCGGCGCGAGAGGTGGACCATGTACCGGGGGTGGGCGGTGATGTACGACTGCCGACCGCCGGTCGCATCGCGTAGCCGCCACCCGTCCTCGTCGGTCGGAGTGTGCCAGGACGGCGCAATGACACGCATGGCGTCCCCCCAGAGATCCCCGTCAGCCACGCCCTTGAGGACGACGACCTGCTCGCCTGCCTGGAAGTGCCGGTGCGTCACGTCCCGGCCCGGGGTGATCGGGTCGGGAGTCGGCGCGAGTGCCGGGGTGCGCGAGGGCGGGCTGGGATCGGTCACGCGAGGTCCTTCTCAACGGTGCGGGCGGCGGTGGGAGGAACAAGGGTCCGGAGGATCGCCGGTTTGGCCAACCGGCGTTCGGCGCCTATATTTCGCCGCCGTCATCGGTACGGGTTCTCCGTTCCTCGGTCGTCGTCGGCCGCGGCGTCGAGGAGTTCGAGCAGGTCAGCGCCCTCCGCGTCGCGCTGGTCTATCCACCATCCGGCCCGGGTGATCGTGCGAGCCTTCTCCTCCAGCTTTATCCAGTCGGTCTCGTCCCACGTGCCCTCGACGACGAGCGCTGTGTGCGCGGCCGTCATCAGCCCGTGCCGGGAGCGCTCGCCCCAGTCCAGGGCACGCTCGGTCCCTTCCAGAGCCGGCATGTCGAACTTTTGATCCCATTCGGCGGCGGCCTGCTGCTCCTCGGCGCGCTTGGTGGCCAGCCACTGCTCCTTGGACGCGGCGTCGGCGTCGCGGGCCTCCTTCCAGCAGTCCGTGCAGTCCGTGCCGGCGAGCCAACGAACGAAACCTGCTCGTCGGTCGGCCGGACGGTCGGACAGATCGTGTATCACCTGGTGGCCGCAATGGTGATCGACGTTCCACTTCGTGCGGACAGTCATGGGTGCACTCCTCAAGTCAGTTTCGAAGGGCGTCAGTTGTACGGATGGGCGGGGCGCAGGGCGTGCGGTTCCCTGCGGCGCGTGCGGCGGTGTTGGGTCAGGCGGGGCGTGGTGCTCGGCCCGGGCGAGGACGGGCGAGAAGCAGGGGCACTCGTGCGCTGGCGCAGCCTGGGGCGCGGTGTGGCTACAGGACAGCGACGGTGACCCCGAGGGCGACGCTGGCCTCATACAGCTCGCGGTGACGGAGCGGAGCTGGTGTCCCAGCAACACGAGCCTGATGGTCGTGTGTCAGCGGCGGCGGACCGCACCGCTCGCGGCTGGTGGCGTCGGAGGAGCCACGGGAGTCGAGATGCCCCCGTCCGCGCCGCTGGCAGGCGGGGCTGCAGTGATGCGGGCCAGTTCGATCAGGTTCGGGCCGTCTTCGAGCCAGACGGCCATGGCGGCGCCCCCCTCGTTCGCAGTGGCCGCGTCAAGGCGGGCTTCGACACGGTCTACGAGGGCCGCCTGGCCGCCGGACAGGGACGGGCCCTTCGTACGGCGCAGAAGGTCGATGGCGGACCGCGCGTGCATCAGGAATCTGTCGAGTGCGGCGTTGAGGTCGCTGTCGGCGCCGGTACCGGGTTCGAGGTTCCTCACCCAGCACAGGTCCTCCTCGGCTTCATCCAGACGTGAGAGAAGCACGGCATGCTCGTACTCGGGCAGAAGAGAAGCGCCGATCATGGCCGCGAGGCCGGTGACGGTCCGCGCGGCGACGCAGCGGGGAGCCGGAGCGGTGACGTTGAGGTGATCGGGGCTCGGGAGGAGCGCCCCGGCCAGGTACCGGCCGTCCCAAGGACGCTGGGCCAGTAGTAGTTCGGTGCCGGAGCCGTCACGGAGTATCGCGGCACAAGGCACGCGGTAGTCCGTCATCGTGGCTAGCAGAGGTCCCGTGTTCCAGAGCCAGGAGGCGAGGCTGTCCTGATTCGATTTCTGAGGGAACCGCTCGATGGTGGCCTCCCAGGCGCCGGGCAGGTGGTCGGCCACCCCGGAGGCGATGTCCCCGAGGAACTGGTGCGGGCTGGTGACGACCTTTACATGGAGGTCCGACGTGGCCTGCTGGAGGCTGCTCAGGCAGGTTCGCGCCCTGTCGGGGTCGTCCAGTGAGAGGCGGTGCAGACCGTCGGCGTCCTGGGGGAAGCCTGCGACGGCCAGGGCGGCTTCGGCCCACCGGTGGCCGTCTCCACCGACCAGGCCGACGATGGTGTTCTGCCCGCTGAGGTGAAGCGTGACGGTGGTGACGGAAGTCAGGGCGCGGTCTCCTTGGGCCGGGTGGTCAACGGCGGGGGCGGTGGGCTGCGATGAGTGGCGACGGCTGCGACGCCTTCATCATCGTGGTACGGCGGCCTGTTGGCGGCGGAATGGCACTGGTGAGAGACGCGTGCAGCGACGGGTCGAGCTCCACGTGGTACCTGGCGGTGGTCAGCATGTCGGCGGCCCAGGTCGCGTGCTCGTTCTCCCATGCCTCACCCATGTCGAACGGCAGTCGGACCCAGGGCCCGCGCAGGGACGGTTCGAAGAGGAATCCGGCCCGTCGCAGGACTGCTGCGGCGAAGGAGTCGACGGGCCCGCCGTTCACCTCGACCTCGCCGCCTCGACCACGGGTGATGCCGATCGGTTCGCTGCTGGGCATCATCGGCTCCGCCCTGCCCCACCCGACGCCGTCAGGTGGACGGTCGGCGCGTAGTCGGGCTTCGGAGGGATCAGCCGCGTGTCGGGCCGGGCCGTAGTGGGCGACGGAGGGCGGTGCGGTGAGCGGGCCGATGCGGCTTGCGCGACTCTGCTGCGCCGCTTCATTAGCCCGTGAGATTGGGCCGGATGCGGCGGGGAGGCGGAGGCTGCAGGGTCGAGGAGAAAGTCGGCGTGAACGGCGTAGCCCACCCGGCGCAGGTCGTGGACGGCTTGGCGAGTGCGGCGCGATCCGTCGTGCTCGGGATCCGTGAGCCGGAAGAGCCTGGGCTCACCGGGCACGGGCTCGAATTGCTCCCGGACGAGGAACCAGTGAGCGAGATGCGAGGGCACGGACGAGGTGAACGAGGCGACGAAGCCGTGGTCGTCGTGCGTACCGAAGATGAAGTGGGTGCCAGGATCCAAAAAAAGGGGGCGGGCCTTTCTCGACGATGTAGCTCAGCGGCGGGGCGCACGGGCTGGCGGTAGGGCCCTCGTTCGCGTGGAGCAGAGGTCCAGCGGCGGACGGGGCCGGGGGCCTGCAGGGCGGGCTCTTTTGCCGCCGCTTCAGTGCGTACGGCCGGTGTCGGAAACACAGGGGCTTTGTTCACGAGAACAGGTTCTGGCTCGCTTTCCGTGAAGCGGTCATGCTGAGTGACGGCTGACGCTCGGATCGACCTTCGGGAACTTGCCTGAAAATGACCAGTACCGATCTTGGTGTGGCCGACAGTGCGGCGTCGTGGAAGGGACGTTGCTCCCGCTGGAGGAGCTGCTGTTCCCGTCCCGTGCGGACGTGGCGGTGCTGTCGGTGTACGTGAACGACAAGGTGACAAACATCGGGGCCCGGAGTACGGCGGCTGGGGCAGCGTGTCCTCCGGAGTGAGCGGCGATGCAGCCGCGGCTCACCTCCGAGGGGATTAGGACAGGGCGGGGGCGAGGCCGCTAGACTCAAGTTGCCCTAAGGGCTGTGTAGTTCGTGATGAGAGCGCGGCGCTGATAAGGCGATACCGCGGTGAGCGCCGCCCCTGTTAAGGGGGCCGGGGGCGGGTACCTCGGTGCCTTCGCCGTACCTCTCTGAAAGGAGCTACATGGAACTGGCGGGATGGGTGACCGTGGGTGCCGCTGCGGTCGTCGGGGGCTTCACTGTTGTGGGGCACCTCGTCGATCAGGTCTCTGCGCTCTCTCCAAAAGTGATCACTGCGATTCGGTCTGTTCGCGCAGTGCGCGACGAAGTGAAGGCCAGTCGGGAGTGATCGAGAGCCCCGCTGGGGGGAGCCCTGACCCCCCAGCGGGGCTCACTACCAGAGCCCGAGATCCTTCCTGTGGCCCGCGATGGCCAGAACCGAGGCCGACGTCGTTTCGAGCTCCGGTTCCTGAAGTTCGATGCGCACACGGCGGCTATCGCCTTCCGCGACGAGAAGCCGTTCGACGGCGGAATAGATCGTCTGGAGCGTCTGCCTCGACCGCTTGCCCGACTTCTTGCAGCGGGAGAGGTCTTCGCACAGCGAGTACGCGAACGCACAGTTGGAGTTCTGGAGAAGTCCGCCTGGCCGGAACTCTTGAGGGAGTCCCACAGCCGGCGCGCGATCGGGTGCCAGTCGCGATCCGCGCTCGGGATCTTGACCGGCCTCATCTCGCCCTTGGTCACCGACTGCTGGTCGCTGCCCTTGCGTGACCTGGGACGCGCGAAGTCGTCCTCACGGTTGGGTACAGGTCCACGTGCTCCCGCGATCACCTCCGTGGCGCGTCACGACTGCCGGATAATCACGCCTCATGATGGAACTGGTGGTAGCGGTCGTGGCGGGAGCCGTTGGGTACCTCGGGCATGTCGGGCAGGAGAGGTTCACACACAAGCAGCAACAGAAGACCGACGACGTTGCACAGATAAAGGCGCTCCACGCAGAACTGCTCAGCCTGCGGGACTGGGAGGGAACCTGGCACGAGGCCGGAGAGCAGGCCAGCAAGCTGGAAGGCCAGGCCGTCCTCCTGCGCGACGCCAAACTCCGCAAGCGCGTGGTCGACGACCTGGGCTATGTGCAAGACGCGCCGCTGATGGTGGGCAGGACCAAACCGCGGCACAACCAGAAGGTGTGGACGCAGGATGCCCTCGACTGTCTTGCGGCCGCCGCACGTGGAGACCGCCTGCCTGAGCCGAGCCACGAGTACAACACCCAGCTCTTCTATCTGGAGAAGACGGCCAAGAACATCGCCGCAGGGCTGGAGCCCTTCGCGAAGGCCATGAGCACGGACCCGGAGATCGCCGCCATCGCCCAGGAGCGGCGGGTCTGGGAAGAGCAGCGCCGTGAACGGAAAGGCTGGCGACGCATCCTGATCCGGCGACGCTGAGCCCGTGAACGCCACCGCCGAAGTCGAGCCCCTCGGGTAGCGGGCCGAGGGGCGAGGCGCCACACCAGGAGAGAGGAGCCTGGGTAGATTCTTCCTGCCTGACGGTCCGCGGGCTGCGTAGCTGGCCCTCTGTACGTTGTCGGCCAAGCGACTTGGCGCCGCACAGGACTGTCAGTGCCTCTCCATACGATGTCGTCCGACTGTGCGACAAAGGGGTGGATGTGGCAGTAGCCGAGCAGGAAGCGCTGAGTAGGGACCGGGGAAGCCAGCCGCTGTGGGTGTGGCTCATGGTCCTAACCGCCCATGCCGGTCGCTGCGTGTACTGCGACGAGAAGCCGTCGGAGACCTTGGAGCACGAGGCGCCGTTGGCGAGCGAAGCAGGACGGGATATCTGGTGGAACCTCGTGCCTGCCTGCGACCGGTGCAACGGCTGGAAGAGCAAGAAGAGTGCGACAAGGTGGGCGGCCGACATGAAGCTGCATCACGACCATCCGAAGGTCGGCTTCGTACGCAACGCCCTTCCGCTTCACGCCGTCGAAGGGATCAAGAACCGCATAGCCCAGGTCCAGCGCGAGATACAGGACGCTGCCCGGCGTACATGGTTCGAACGTCACTACGGACACATGAGCACACCGCGACTTCGGCGCGAGAAGCACGAGGAGGTCGCACGGTGCACGAGGGCGTTGACGCGCTTTCCCTACCCGCCGTGGGAGTCGCCGGAGGCCAGGCACTCGGAGAAGCACTGTATGCGCATCCTGTGTTGCGGGTACCACCAAAAGGGCTCCAGGGTGGAGTTCTTTACGCTGCCCCAGGCTGATCACGAAGACCTGGAGCGGATGGCGTATGCGAAGGGGCTGTGGATCGGGGACCTGCTCGGCGCTCTGCTGAAGCCGGCGATCGAAGAGTGGCGCCAGTCTCAAGCCGCCGGCGATGACGAAGACTCTCTACGCTCCGCATAGCCGTCACTCTCGCCTGGGGGTCTGGGGTCTGGATTTCGTTCACGAGAACGGGTTCTGGCTCAGGTTGTGGAGCCAGGCCCGCTCTCGTGGACAAAGCCATTCTTCGTACGAGCTGGAGGATCTGAGTCGGTGAGGGCGAGGATGGCCCGACCGTAGACGTACGGCCATCCGGTTCGGCTGCGGTGCTGTCGGCGAGGGAAGCCGGCTTCGTTCCGTGGGTGATCGGAACTTCTCGGGACTCGTGAGTGCGGGTGTTGCTCGGACGGTTCTCAGTGCATGCGGGCGTCGGTGTCGAACAGGGCCCGTTCATGGGGGTGCAGGAGGTGCTGGACGATGAAGCTCCTGCCGGCGACCTTCCACAGGCCGCGCCCGCGAATGAGGTGCGCGATGGCTTCGGTCTCGACGCTGGTCAGGCCCAGCAGGGAAGCAGCGGCACGGAGTTGGTCGGATTCCTGCCGGTAGATGATGCGGGTGGAGCAGTCGGCCAGCAGGCCCTCCGCGAGGGCGCGGCCCTGGGATCCGGCGTCGCCGGCGGCCAACAGGTCGGAAAGCCGGTGGATCACCATCAAGTTGGCGATGCCGAGGCCGCGGCTCAGTTTCCACTGGGACTGCATGCGCTGGAGAAGCCCGGGGTGACGCATGAGACGCCACGCCTCGTCGTAGACGATCCACCGCCTGCCGCCGTGTGGGTCGGTGAGGGCGGATTCCATCCAGGCGGAGGCGCAGGTCATGGCGAGGACGAGGGCGGTGTCGTCGCCGGATCCGCCGAGCCGGGACAGGTCGATGGTGAGCATCGGACTGTTCGGGTCGAAGACGACGGTGGAAGGGGCGTCGAACATGCCGGCCAGATCGCCGTGGACGAGGCGGCGCATGGCGTGGGCGAGGTCGCGGGCTGCTTCCCCGAGTCGCCCGGACATCACGCCCGCCACGTAGTCGAGCTGGTCGGGATTGTTGAGGGCGGCGGCGATGTCGCCTAGTAGCGGGGACCGTCCGATGGCAGAGGCTCGTGCCACGACGGCGTCGAGGGCGACGTCCAGCGCGGTGTGCTCCATCGGCAGCAGGTCCCGCCCGAGAACTGTGCGGGCCAGCGAACCGAGCAGCAGCAGGCGGCGCTTACGGATCTCGCCCGCCCAGTCTGCTTCCAGGACGGAGGCCGGTCTGGGGGCGGGATCGAGGGGGTTGAGCCTGCCGGGCAGGCCAGGACCGAGGGCGACAGACGTACCGCCGAGCGCGGAGGCGACAGCCGTCCATTCCCCCTTGGGATCACACGGGACGTAGACCCCGTAGCCGAAGGCGACCGACCGGAGCGCGAAGCTCTTCGCCAGGGCGCTCTTGCCCTGGCCGATCACGCCGGCGAGAAGGACATTCGGGTTGGTGAAGCCTTCGACGCGGCCGTAGAGGGCGAACGGGTCGAACACGAAGGAGGCTTCGGCGTGGACGTCCCGGCCGATGTAGATGCCCTCGGCGCCGAGACCGCCCTCGGCGAGAAACGGATATGCCCCGGAGGCGGTGGCGGTGGTCATGCGGTGCGCCGACAGCTTCAGCTTCCCGCCACGAGCGGAGGCGAGACCTGGACGCCCGCTCGGCGGATAGAGCGGAGACGGCATCGTCTGCTCGGCGGGCTCGGTACCGGCAGGGTGGGAGCTCGCTTCGGCGCGGGCCTTGGCGGCAGCCTCGGCGAGCTGCCGACGTGCCGTCCTGCGGCTGGCCCGGTCAGCGGCGTGGGGCGTGAACAGTGGGGAAGCGGAGGCGCGGCGGGCTCGGCGTGCGGGCCGGTGGTTCATCGGGGGCCTCTTTCCGGCGTGCTCCGCTCACCGAGCGCACGCAGTGGTGTGAGCGGGGAGCGGGTTGCTGAGGTCGGTGGGGGTGGTCTTGCGGCGCACGCTGTGCCCGGCGGCGAGGTGACGCTGGCAGATGGTCAGCACCGGCGGGCCTTCCGGCAGACGGTCGGGGTGGCACTCCGACGCGTCGGTGCGGTCGCGGGAGACGGTGGGCAGGAGGTGGAAGGCGGAGTGGACTTCGGCGACGGCCTGCCACAGCCGGGTACGTGCGGAGGCGAGGTGACGGCCGGCTGCCGGGTGCGGGGGACGGACAGCATCGGACAGCTGGTCGAGCAGCTGGTGCACCTGGGCGAGGTGGGCGTGCAGCACGTCGAGGTGCGCGCGGTCCACCGCCGTCCTGGGTTCGGCCGTCTGCACGGTCCGAGCGAGAGCGCGGGTGTGATGGCGGACGCCCGCGCTGGCGGCCCGGAGGTAGGGGTGCGCGTCGTCGGGACGCGAGCTTGTGCGCAAAGAGGGATTCCTTCCTGTCGGGCGGGGGACAGGGCGAGGGAACGGCGACGGTTCGAGGCCGTCGCTGTCAGAGGGCGGTGCGTGCGAGGGGCAGGGCACCGAGGGCGAAGGCGTCGGACTGCTGGTAGAGGAGTCGGCGCAGGTCTACTCCGGCGGTGACGGCGGCGGTTTCGACCTGGGCGCAGGCCGCATCGAGGAGGGCGTCAGTCTCGGCGGTGACGGTGAGCAGTCCGGTCAGAGCGACATCGGCGTGTCCGGCGATCAGTTGCCGCTCGCGCTGCTTGACGTCGGCGTACTCGACGGAGTCGGCCTCGGAGTCGACCTGCCCGCGCCGTGAACGCTCGCTGGCGTCAGCGATGATCGCGGCCTTCTTCCGCTGGACGTCGCGCAGTGCGGACTCGAGCCCCTGCGGCACGTAGATAAGGGACAGGGTCCGCCGCACTCCGGCCGTGAACATGAGCCCGTGCAGGAACCCGGCGCCGGTTTCGGTCCTCGGCCAGTCCTCGACCCAATAGGTGGCGTGACGGGCGGAGTCGGTGGCGATCCGGTCGTACTCCTCGACCTGAACGACAGGGCCGGAGGCCGCGGCGTCCGCCTCGGCGCGACCTGTCTCGGACCACTGCTGGAGGGCGCCGAGGGCCTTGGGGTCGTAGGCGGTACGGATGACAGCGGCGATCTCCCGGGCGCTGAGCCAGCCGGTAACCGTCAGGCCCGCGCTGCGGGCGGCCTGGGCGATCGAGGAGGTGGTCTGCTCCATGACGGTGAAAGCGCCGTTCAGACCGCCACCGGCCTGAGAGACGAGGCGCTTGGCGGCCTTGAGGTCCAGGGAGATGGCGAGGTACGCCTCGTGCGGGGCGGCGGCCGGGCCAGCGGAAGCGACGAGCTCGGCGTACACCTGCCCGGCGACCGGGGTGTCGGCCTGCCCGTACTGCGCCCAGTGACGGGCGAGGGTGTCGCCCGAGTCCGGCACGGTGCGCTCCAGGATCTGCACGGTGGCGACATGACCGGTTCGGGCGATACCGGCGAGCGCGCGGCCCCATGCGGAGACGTTGTGGTTCTGCGTGGCGGGGTCGAGCAGGGCGAAGGCGCGGCTGGAGACCCGCGCGATGGCTGTCAGGGTCTGGCCGTGGGGGTCGTGGACGGCGGCGGCGCCGTTGGCGGAGTCACCAGGGGTCACGACCTTAAGGGAAGCGTCTGTGCCCGGCAGGTGCAGGACGCCGTCCGGCCGGGGGCGGGAGACGGGCCGGGCGAGCCAGAGCGTCTGTCCCGCACGACGTCGGTGAGCGTAGCGGGCGACGACCGGGGCCCAGTCGATGAGCGACCGGCCGTCGCGGCGGACCGCGACCAAGGCAGCGACTGCGGCCCACAGCGGAGCCAGGGCGATGGCGCCGACCAGCCCGGTGGAGAGCACGGTCACCAGCAGGAGCGCTAGCGCTCCCGAGACGAGGACGAGCTGGGGAAGGGACAGGCCGAGCAGAATGCCTCGGCGGGACCGGTGGGGGAATTTGACCGTGACCGGGGCGACGGAGAGATCAGACAAGTGGGCGGTCCAGACGTGCGCGGGGTGGTCGCCCCGGGGCGGGAGGCGTGGGATGCCTCCCGCCCCGAGGCAAGCGGATCAGAGGCTCAGAGGCCGGCCGGAGGGGGTGGGGAAGCCGACCATCCGGCCCCGGCCGCCGAGCCGGACGTGGACGGGGCGCCCTGTGGCGGCGGGCTGGTCGACGGCGGTGTGGACTGCCACCCGCCGCCCTGGCCGGTTGCGGCGCCGGCCGCGGAGCCATGCGGTCCCGTGCTGCCGCCGAACTGGCCGCCGGTGTCG
Source organism: Streptomyces sp. NBC_01255 (assembly GCF_036226445.1). NCBI lineage: Bacteria > Bacillati > Actinomycetota > Actinomycetes > Kitasatosporales > Streptomycetaceae > Streptomyces > Streptomyces sp. NBC_01255. The sequence goes on along the minus strand of NZ_CP108474.1, from coordinate 1,380,970 downwards.
TCGGAGACGCTGGTCGGCGGGGGCTGTACTGCCTTCTCCAGGCTGGACAGCGCGGCATCCCCACCGAGCGAGACGCCCGATCCGCTGCTCTGCGAGCCTTCCTGACCGCCGGTTGGGTCGGAGGCGATGTCGCCGGGGAATCCGCCCCCACCAGGGACTGAATCAGGCCCCTGAGGAGCAGCGCCTGCCCCGGCCGCGGCACCACCGGTTCCGGCGGTGGCCGCCACCTGGGCGGCCTTGCGCGTGGCCTTCTCCGCGTGCTGCTTGGCGAGTTGGGCGCCAGCTCCGCCGGCGCGATGGAGCGATTCTCCGTCCGATCCCTCTGCGGCCCAGTGGACGAACTTGAAGGTCGCGTAGGGGCACAACAGGATCAACACCATGATGACGATGCCGGCCATGACGTCGGCGAGCGCGGCCAGGCCGTCGTCCGCTTCGGTCTTGCCCATCGCTGCGATGCCGAGGACGAACACGATCGTCATCAAGAGCTTGGAGACGACGAGGGTGGCGGTGGCTTCGATCCACCCGCGCCGCCAGCGGCGGGCCACCTCCCAACCGCCTCCGGCACCCGCGAACACCGCCAGCGTGACCATCAGCAGAATGCCCACCTTGCGGGTCATCATCACGCACCAGTAGAGGAGCGCACCCATAGCGGCGCCGAGGCTGACGAGAGCGGTGACGAGCCAGCCGAGCCCGGAAAGGGCAGCGATCTGACCCACCTTGACGATCCGCCGAACCGCGGACTCGATGTCCAGATGGGCTGCCTTGAACAAGCCGTCGGAGAGGGCGTCGACAACCTCGATGGCCACGCTGGTGAACGCGATGGCGCAGAACGAGAACAGCACGCCGCTCGCGGTTCCGGTGAACGCTTGGGTGAGGGCCTGGCCGTCGCGGCGGATCGCGGCCCGGATGAGCTGGGCGCAGAACGTGGCGACCAACAGGACGAGGCCGATGGGGAGCAGCAGCTCGTAGTTGTCGACGAACCACCCGGCACGAATGTCCACGTTGGTCGTGGCATTGACGGCCTTGGCGGCCAGGTCGGCTGCGGTGGCGGCGAGTTCGCCGGCGGACTTCGCCATCCAGTCGCCGATCGCCTTGCCTGGGTCGGAAGCGAAGTCGACCGCATCGCCGACCGCGCAGACGGTGCCTGCGAGGGGAAGATCGCAAAAGCCCATGGAAGTGGTCCCTCCTTTCTGTCAGGGCTGGTCAGGGCGCGACGCGCGGGGCGATGGCGACCAAGGAGCAGTCGTGGGACGGCCGACACTGCACGGCGAGGGTTACGGAGCGGTCCTCGGCCCCACCGCCGCCCTTGGCCCATGTGATCCGCTGCTTGCCGGTGACGGTCACGGCGTAGATGTAAGCCTTGGTGATCGCGGCCGGATCCTCCGCGAGGGCCTGCTTGAACGCCGCCGGATAGTGGCCCTCGGCCAGGGCCGCGCTGGCGCGCTGCTGCTGGTCGGCCATACGCGACCAAAGGGTCGGGTCCGGCACCTGCGCGGAGACCGAGAACCAGTCGCTGTACTGCGACTCCTTTGTCATCCAGCGCTCCATGCCGGCGATCTGCTCATCGCGGCTGGTGTCGCGGGTGTCGTAGGACCAGAGCATGGCTGCGGCGCGCTTGGCGAAGGCGACGGGATCGGCGATCCGTGGCGGTGCAGGGACCGAACCCGTACCGGCCTGCGGATTCGCGCTGCTGGCCGGGGCCGTCGGGCTGCTCGGTGATGCCGGGGCGGGGCTGTCGGCGGAATCGGAGTGACGGTCGCCTTGACCGGTCAGCGTGGCGGCCAGGCCGGAGACGGCGATCAAGGTGAGGAGTATGGCGGCGATCAGCAGGGCCCTGCGGGTGGACGACCAGCCCGTGCCGTAGGCCGACCGGGAGAGGGATCGTTTCAGCATCAGTGGACCTGCGACCCCAGGGCGCTGAAGAAGGTGACGATGCCGTTGGCAGCACCCAGGCCGAGGGCGGCGCCCGCCGCGACGAGCGCGCCCTTCTTGCCGTTGGCCTCGGCCTGGTGGCCGCCGGTGTGGTGGCCCCAGGCCCACACGCCGAGCGAGACGGCGAGCGCACCGACCACGGCGATGAGGCCGAACATGTTGATGCTGGAGACGACGTTCTTCAGGACGGACAGGCCGGGCAGTCCGCCGCCCTTGGGGGTGATGCCGGGGTCGTAAGCGAGGTGGAGGAAGCGGTCAGCGAACGGCATGGGTATGGGGAAGCTCCTTGAGGGCGCAGGCCGAGGGCCCGGAAGGGGGCGGAAGGAGAAGGGGAGAGGCGCGACGCACGCGGAGGCCGGGCCGCCCGTGGAGCGGAAGGGCGGCCGCGTGTAGGTTCCGATTTCAGCTGTCGGCCGGTGGCAACGTGACCTGGTGTTTCGGGGTGCTGTCCAGGCTTCTTGTCGGGGCTTTGTCCGGCCGATCTGTCGGATTCTTCAGGCTGCGGTGCGGTGTTGGGTTTCGTGTCGGGCGGCGCGGTGGCCCTCGGCTGTGAGGGTGTAGAAGGTGCGGCGTTTGCCGGGTCCGCGGCCTGGGGTGGCTCTGTTCATCCAGGTGATGTCGTCTTCGAGTCGGCTGGTGAGCCAGCCCGCTCGTTCGAGCCTCTTGAGCTGGGGATAAACGCTTCCTGGTTCGAGTCCGGTGCGTGCGATGACCTCGGCGCCGTAGAACTCCTGTTGCGGTCGGGCGAGCAGATCGTGCAGGAGGGCGAGCATTGGCCTTGTGATGCGGATGCGCTCGACAGCGATGTCGTCGAAGGGGGTGGGCGGGCCGGGGTTGCGGCGGGTCTGGAACTTGGCATGGGCGGCTTCCAGGACGTGGTCATCGGGCGGGGCAGGGGTGTGGTGGTGCGGGAGTGATGCGGTCATCAGGGCCTCGACGCGGTCGGCTTCGAGGTCTCGAAGTAGTCGTCGGCCCTGCCGGGTGGGCTGTTGAGGGCGGCCGAAGGCCGCCCTGGTGAAGAGGCTTTTACCGATGTCGCGTTCCAGTCGCCGGAACTGTGTGACCAGGGCGTTGGGTTCGGTCTTCAGGTGGCGGGCGGCGCTGTCGAGGGACGGGAAGCGCATGGCGATCTGGAAGCGGTGGAGGCGGAGCCAGCCGTGGAGGGTGCCTTCGACGGCGGATCGGACGTCGCGGGGGAGGCTGGTGTCGATCTTGGTCATGACGGTGCGGCTGTGCACTCCTGGGGGCCGCAGGGGAATCTTCAGGTGCTTGAGGCGTCGGCGGACCGTCTCGTCTTCGGTGCCGAGTTCTTCGGCGATGTCGTAGGTCGAGCGCTTGCGGGTGAGGTACTGCTCGCGCAGCCAGGGCTCGTCGATGGGGAAGGGCTTGCGGGTCCGGCGGATGCTGAAGCCGAGGGTGCGGGCGTGGGCGATGGCGATGTGGCGGGGGATGCCGGTTTCCTGGGCGATGTGAGCCAGGGTCTTGTCGCCGTCGATGTACTCGCGTTGCAGGAAGGTGGTGGTGAGGACCTCTTTGGCCTGCTGGTGGAGGCGCCAGGAGCCGAGGCTCGATGACCTGGCCCACTCGCGGGGCTCGCGGAGAACCTGTTCGAGTGTGAACCGGATGTGGGTCAGGGTGGTGTCCAGGTCCTTGGCCGCTTCTCGTGGTGCGCGTTGTTCGGTGATGACGATGCGGCGTACTTCTTCCAGGTCGATGTCGCCGAGGTGCCGGCCGGGGAGGTCGAGTCCGTCGGCGCATTCTTGCGGCGGTTCCCAGGTCAGGGGCTCGTTGATGTTCAGGTCGTGCAGGATGCCGATCGCGTGCTGGTGGAGGGCATCTCGCTGGTCGAGGGTCAGGGAGGGTGGGAAGGCGAAGTACCGGGAGCGGTCGGGCGCCGATCGCAGGGCGAGGGGGTGGCGGGGGTCGGTGAGGTCGGCGCCGGTGAGGAGCTGGTGGAGGTAGCGCTGGGCGTTGAGGTAGCGGGGGGCCTGCGTGGTCTTGGTGCTGAGCTGTTCACCGGGCTGGGTGCCCGTGCGGAAACAGAGCTCGCGCCACTGGTCGGGGCTGATCGGGGCCGCGGGGATGAGGTGCCGTCGGCGCTCGTAGTCGATGGGGCTGCCGTGGTCGTCGAGATGGTGGGCGAGGTTGCAGAGTGCGGTGAGCACGTCCGGGTGCCCGGACTTGAGGGCTCGCTGCAAGGTGACGGTCATGGCGCTCGGCAGGTGCGGTCCCAGTCGATCGGTGATGCCGCGTGCCCGTAGTTCGGGCTCCCCGGGCAGGAGCAGTAGTGCGGCGGCGATGCCGCGGAAGAGGTTCTCCTGCATTCCCTCCCGGGGCATGAGTCGCACTGTCCAACCAGGCCAGAGGAGCTGCGGAAGATGCCGGATGCGTGCGCTCGCGCTGTGCTCCCCGGGTTCGGGAACGCGGGCGCGTGGGGTGGACGAGGAGAAGCGGACGCGGTCCAGGGCGCCCGTGATCCGATCGCCGGCTTGCAGGAACCGGCGCTGCGTGCCTGGTGAGAGCTGGGACCACTGCTCGGCGGTCATGCCCCGGGGGATCACCTTGTTCGGGGTGTCGCGCCGGGCCCGCAGGCCGTGGACAGCATGGGCGGCCAAAGCGTCGTCGGGTGTGACGAGGAAGGGCAGAGCCGCGTGGGCGACGACACCGCTCACGGCGGCGCCGAGCGGCTTGACCCGGTCGGCAGGAGTCCGCGTGGCCAGCGGCCTGCGGCGCCAGCATTCTCGGACCGCCCGGCCCATCGACTGGAGGTCGTCGTCGTCGATCGTGTGCATCAGCCATGACGTGCACTGGCTCAGGTCGGCCAGGACCGTGTAGGCGGTGGACGGGTCGGCGAGCAGGACGTCGACGTGGTGCTGGGCGGCGAGCAACGGGTGATCGGCGGCCAACGGCAGACGCTTGGCGTTGGTCAGGTCGGTGCCGCAGACGGACGCCAGCCGGGACGCGATGGTGCAGGTTCCCGCCGGGAACCGGAGAGTGTGTCCGGGGAGTCTGACGCGTACTCCTTCGCCGCAGCCGGGGCAGGTGTCGTGCAGCAGGGCTTCGTGGGTGGTGCAGGCGAATGTCCAGGGAAGCCACCACTTGAGCAGCCAGCGTCCCTCCTGCTCGGCCAGGCACTGGGGACAAAACCGGCATCGTCGCTGCCGCCTGGGGCCGAAGGGGAATCCGCTGCCGATCACCGCCTGATCGAGACGGCCGGCTGGAAGGCCGGTGCGGATCTCCAGCTCGCGCAGCACGGTGACGGGTAGGTCGCTGACCATCGAGCGGGTGAAGTAGTTCCCCGGCAGGCCCAGGATGCGCAGGAACGCGGAGAAGGTCAGGCCGTTGCGGCGGCCCAGCGTCTCCAGCCAGCTGTCCAGGCTCTCGCCGTCCAGGATCGGGATCCGCAGGGGCAGCACTCGTGTCTCGGTCACGAGGCATCGCCGAGCGCGGGGGTGTTCTTCGCGTGGGCCATGGTGGCGGCCAGCTGCTTGCGTGCCTGCTCGGATGCCTCATCGAGGCGGATGCCGTCGAGGACCTCGCGAGTGATGGATTCTGTGCCGGTGCGGATCGCGCGGTAGCAGCCGCGCATGAGCAGCGTGAAGTACGACCCGATGTGGCCGCTGGTGCGTTCGAAGAGGTAGTCGGCGTTGCGCAGCAGCATTCCGGGTCGGTGCTCGGCCAGGACGAGCTGGCGTTCGGTGGACTTGATCAGGCTCCGCCAGTGGCGTCGGCCCTGGTCGGTGTCGAGACGGAACGGATCGACACCCAGTCGGGTCCAGCGGCGGGCGGTCTGGGCCAGAGCCACGTTCTTGCCGGTCAGGCCGTCCGCGAAGAACCGACGCTCGGCCAGGCCGACACCGACATAGATGAAGGTGACCGGCAGTTCGTTGGCGAGCCACTTGAGGTGGTTGGACACCGCCAGGCCGTCGCGTCGATCCAGGTCGATGAAGTGGATGTCGTCGATGATGCCGAGCTGGGTCTCGCAGGACAGGACGCAGTCCAGGGCGTGACTGGCCAGGGCGGCGGCGTTCGCGCGGTCGGTGGCCGGGTGGCCGTAGTACTCGCAGATCATCCGGTTCAGGGTTCGCAGGGTGGTGTTGGAGGTCAGGCCGACACGGAAGACGGGGATGCGTTCGTGTCCGGCCTCGGTGACCGTGGACAGGCGGCGCATCTGCTGGCGGTCGAAGTCGCGGCCGAACAGGTTGGCGATCGTGGTCTTGCCCAGGCCCGGCAGCGCGTCGATGACGGCGGCGGAACGAATGCGGTCGCCGTCCTGTCGGTTGCTGGCCACGATCTGTTCGAGTTCGTCGTGGATGCCCGCGAGCTGCGGCGTCTGCACGATCCCGAAGTTCGCGTGCCAGTCGTGCCGGGAATCGTTGTAGTCCTCGGCTGCCGCCTCGCCCAGCGCGGCCAGTTGGGTCCGGGTCAGTGTCTCGGGCCGCAGTCGCGGTGCGGCGTCGGCGAAGCGGCGCCAGCCCTCCTTGCGGGAGAGGCTGAACAGGTTGGGCTGCCTCACTCGATCACCTCGAAGGCGTCGGCGTAGAAGTCGTCGCCCTCGGGGGCGTCGAACAGCTCGTCCTCCTCATCGCTGTCCCCGACCGGCAGCTCAGGCACCAGCCTCAGCTCCGGAGGCGTCAGGGGGCCGGACTGCTCGGGCAGCACCGGCAAGGACAGGGCGTCACGTTCTGCCGACAGCCGCACCGCGATGCGGCGTTCGCGCCGGTCGGTGACCATGCCCTGGTCCCAGCGGGCCAGAAGATCCGACAGGGCCTGCGAGGCGTCGATGTGCCGGCCTTCGCGTGCGGCCAGACGACGGGCATAGGCGGCGGCCTCCCCGCTGAAGGCCATCTGCAGGGCAGGAGCGTGCTCCCAGTGCAGCGGATGCCAGGAGTCGTCGGCCGGGTCCTGGAAGTAGACGAACCGCACGTCGTCAGGGTTGACGTGAATCGGCCACTGCCGTCCGAGGCCGGCGTAGGGGCTGGGCGCGTTGCGGTAGCCGTCCAGCGCGGGCCCGTTGTAACGCAGGCCATCGACCTCGACCCCGTAGTGCTGGATCGTGCGCGGCTTGACCGCGAGGAACTGGAAGGCCAGGTCCGCCGAGGCCGGCATGCGCAGTCGCCCGGCGCGGGCCAGGCCGATGCGCAGCATCTCCAACGGGGACACCGACAGCTTCGGCCACTGCGGGATGACCAGTCCGTCGTGCTCGCGACGGTGGTAGACCTCCGTGATCCACTCACGGATGACTTCCTCCACCTCGTGGATGAAGAAGAACGCGGTGTTCTCGACCGCCTGGCCGCGGCTGTGGACGTCGGGTCCCTTGTAGGCAGGAAGGTGCTGGATCAGCCCCTCCCGCAGGGTGCGGAAGAAGCGTTCGACGGTCGGCTTGTCCGTGGGCTTCTTCGGCTGGGCCGGCTGAATGGACATCCCCAGCCGGGTGCAGACCCCGATCACGTGCGCGGACATGAACGCCCGTCCATGGTCGATGACCAGCGTCTCCGGCGGACACAGCCCGGCGCCCGGCACGAGCTGGTCCTCGGTGAACACCACCTCGTCCCACAGCCCGTGGTAAGGAGCGAGCGCGGGCCGGACCGTGTCCTCCAGCGGAGGGCAGACCGCCTCGAACAACACGCCAGCGACGTCCACCGCCTTCGTGGAGCAGGCCGTCACCCGCAGGCCGACGACGCAGCGCGAGAACAAGTCCTGGGCGATGGTGAGCTGGAGCGGAACCCAGCGGCAGGTCACCGGCTCCATGGCGTAGATGTCCAGGTCCTGGGTGTCGAGCACGACGTACTCACCGGGCCGGGTGGCCCGCAGCCGCCCGTAGGTGCCCTGCGGCCTCTCCGCGATCGAGCGGCGTGCCTTGGCGCTGCCGGAGACCGCGTTCGTGCCCTTGGCCAGCCAGGCGAGCCGGGCGTAGGCCGTGCTCCGGGACGGAATCGGAACAGTCCCCTTGCCGTACTCGCTGGTCAGCCGTTCCTCGGCCCGCAGTAGCAGAGCCGACCGCGTGGGGGTCGAGCCGGTCACCGAGTCCGCCATCACCCGGCGCACCGCCTCCTCCCACCGGGGATCGACGCTGGAGACCCTCCCTGCGCGGGCATCGACGAGACCGGCCTCGCCACTTTCCCGGTAGGCGGTCAGCCACCGCTCAATCGTGCGAGCCGAAACACCTAGGTCAGCGGCCTTGGCCGCAGTCCGGTCCTTCAGCGGAAGATCGGGGTCGTAAGCGGGCCTGGGTTCGCTCGGCAGAACACAGCCGGGGTGCCCGGACCGGTAGCCGCTGAGCACCTCCCGGACGTGCCCCGCCCGTTCCTCCAGCCGCTGACGCTGGTCTGCCGACAAGCTCGCCAGCAGCAGGCCAACCCCGTTTGAGGAGGTCGGCGCGGGAGCACCGATCGATCGGGCTCCGGCTGCCAGCCGGCCGAGCGGAACGGAGCTGTACTCGCCCGTCCGCTCGTTGCGGACCGTCGTGTGCAGACCCTCGACGTCCACGACCTCAACGACGTCACCGCCGAAGAAGAGCCGGGCCCCCGGAAACAGGGTCATCGCGTACGCACTCATGCCGCCACCCGGATGCGGCTCGCACGGGTCAGCGGAGAACGCAGGTCGGTGACGAGCTGGCCGGACCAGACCAGGTGCAGGACGACCGGACGGACGATCTCATGCGGGTGTCCGGCCAGCGCGGCCTCGACACCGCCGATCGTCGGCTGGTCCGCGGCGGCCTCCATCACACGCGCGATGAGAGAGGTCTCCACCAGGTCGCGGCGCCGGTAGCCCGCTAGGAAGCGCACGTTCTCCACGACGGCAGGCTCGGCCCCCGACCAGGTCTCATAGACCCAGCCGCGACGCGAACACACCTGGCGTGTCCAGTCGAACTGTGCGATCACCTTGGGATCCTTCATGCGAGAGGGGGCTTTGACGTCCACGACGGTCACCAGACCGTCGACGTGGACGAGGAACAGATCGGGAACATGGCGGCGGATGCGCGTACCGTCCGAGCCGACCAGTTGGAAGGGCTGGGCCGCGATCTCCGCGATGTCACCAGCGAAGTCGGCGATCAGAATGCGGGCGAGCTCCAACCGGCTCTCGTAGGCCACCATTCGGCCCGTTGTCGAGGCGTGGTACCAGCCCGAATAGTGCTTCCGGCCCCGGTACCAACGGAACTCGCGTACCGGAAGTCCGCCAGCGACTTCGTCCACCGGAATCCGGTCGAGCTCAGCCTCGGCTAGTCGTCCGTTGGCCCGCCGATACGTGACCCGGACTGTCCGGCAATCTGTCGCGTCCGCGTCGCCTGCACCAGTCCCCATGGTCGCCCCTTTGTGCCCCGATGTTGCCGACACCAGGACACTGGCCACCACCAGCGCTAACGTGCGGGAAGGCGGACAAACCAAACGAAAGGCTGGACCGCGGACTGCCAGCGTGACGCTGGCGCCGTGCCTAGGGCCTGACTTGTGATCGTGTGCCGGGCAGTCAGTGGGTCGGGGGCACGGGGCCGGAGAAGCTATGAAGGTGCGCGGATGTTAGCTTCCTTCCCATGGTGGAGCACCAGGAACAAACCAGGGCGGCCTACGACGGAGTCGTCGAGCTGTATGCGTCGATGTTTGCTAATCGGCTGGAGACGCAGCCGTTCGCGCGGAACATGATCGGCACCTTCGCCGAGCTGGTGCGCGGGACGGGGACCCTGCGTGTGGCCGACGTCGGGTGCGGACCTGGACATCTGACGGGCATGCTGCATGACTTGGGGCTGGACGCCTTCGGACTCGACCTTTCCCCGGCCATGGTCGACCACGCCCGGCGGGCCCTTCCGGCGCTGCGGTTCGACGAGGCGCGGATGGAGGCTCTGCCGGTCGAGGACGGCGTGCTCGGCGGCGTCCTTGCCCACTACTCAATGATCCATACCCCGCCTGGGGAACTGCCCGCGCTGCTTGCCGAGCAGGCGCGTGTCCTGGCGCCTGGGGGCCTGCTCCTGGTCTCATTCTTCGCGACCGACGGACCGGAGCCGGTCCGCTTCGACCACAAGGTGGCGCCTGCCTATAGCTGGCCGGTGGACCGGTTCGCCGAATTGCTGGCCGGGGCTGGGCTCGCCACGTTCGCCCGGCTGATCCACGACCCGGCCTCCGAGCGGGGATTCCTCGACGCCCACTTGCTGGCCCGCCTCCCCTAGAGCGGGGTGACAAACACCAGCTCATCTGCCAGGGCACCGTTCGCGTCGCCTCGATCCGCATCTGGCTCCAAGACCCGGTCACCGGATCACGGGCCAGGCCGTAGTAGAGACTCAGCGGGACGAGTCGGGACGACAAGTTGATGACAAATCACTTGGACAACGACATCTCTATTCGGAACCTACACCGCGGGCGCGACGTCAGAGGACGCGACGCACGGCGAGGACGTCCCAGTCGGCGAGGGGTGTGATCCGTACCGGCTTGCCGGTCTTCGGCGCTTCGATCACGAGGCCCTGGCCGATCGCCATGCCGACGTGCTCGGGCCGGGCGGCGGGGCCCCGGGAGAAGATCAGGTCACCGGGCTTCAGGCTCTTCGCCGAGACAGGCTTGCCCTCGTTGACCTGTGTGTACGTGGTGCGGGTCAGCTTGAGGCCAGCCTTGGCGTACGCCTGCTGCATCAGTGAGCTGCAGTCGCATCGGCCCATCGGGTCGGGGCCGTGCGGGGCCGTGCACGAGCCGCCCCACTGGTACATCGTGCCGAGCTGGTGCATCGCCCAGACGATTGCCGTGCGGGCCCGCGGGGCGGTGCCTTTCGGGATCGTGTAGCCCTTCGGGACGGAACCCTCGGGGATCGGCCCGAACGACGAGCCGTCCGCCGTAGCGCAGCCCGGGAGGATGCCCTTGTCGTCGGTGCCCTTGCCGGGGCGGTCGCGGTCGGCGCCGGGGAATGTGGCGGCGACGGCCTTCTGCAGCGCGGTGGCGAGCGGCTCCCACTGGGCGTACGCGTCCGGATAGCCAGAGCGCTGTACGGCCTGTGCGGCCTGCGTCACCGTCATCTGCTGCCAGCCGTTCACCTTCAGCAGTGCCTTGTAGAACTGCTCCGAGGCGTAGACGGGGTCGCGGATCTGCTCGGCGGTGCCCCAGCCCTGGCTGGGCCGCTGCTGGAATAGCCCCAGCGAGTCCCGGTCGCCGTAGGCGAGGTTCCGCAGCCGGGACTCCTGCATGGCGGTGGCGAGGGCGATGATCTGCCCGCGTTTGGGCACGTCGAGGCTGATGCCGGTGGCGACGATGGTCTGTGCGTGGGGGATCTGTTCGCCAGGCAGGTCGAGGCCCTTGATGCGGACGTGGGAGGCGTCCGCGCCGTCGAGGACGCGAGTCACCTGATCGGCGATCTTGTCCGTATCGAGGTCAGGAAGGCACTGGCCGATCGAGCCGGTGCTCTGGACGGCATCGCTGGAGGCGGCCATCGCCATGGCCGTGCCACCGAGGAGGAGAGGGGAGAGGAAGACGACGCCGATGCCGGCGGCGACGACCTTCACCCGGAGCGGTTCTCTCGTCCGAGTCGGGTTGGGGGCGTGGGCGGGTAACGAGGCGTCACAGAGCGGTCCTTGAGGGTGCAGGGTCCGGCCTGCTGCGCACGCCTGATGACGGTCGGAAGGGGCGCGGCGGCCGGAGGCGGATGATCAGGAGAGACCGGGCGTGCGGGCGAGTTGCCGCTCGCACGCGCCGGAATCGGTTCAGGCACGCCGGAGCAGGGAGAGCCCAGGAGGCATGAGGGAGGGGCGGCCATCGGCGGTGTGCGCCGGGCGGTTCCAAAACAGTAGGGCCGAAACACCGGTCGGCCAAAAAGTCGGCAACAAGGGGTCGGAACGCGACCCCTCGTCCATCCTCTTCTTGGTCGACCGGCGTTCTGCACCTACAGTTTTGGAACTCTCCTCGCTCCTCCTGCTTCCGTGGCCCTGGGCTTCTGCATGCCCAACTCCGGCCCCGCGGGACCTTCTCTGAGCGAGTGATCTCGCCATTCACCGCACTCGAATCGGGGTACCCCTTTGTCCTTTTCCTTCCATCAGGGCGACGCTCTCAGCGTCCTCGCCGGTCTGCCGGATGGCTGCGTCGACTCCGTCATCACCGACCCGCCGTACAACAGCGGAGGCCGGACCGCGAAGGAACGCACCAGCCGCAGTGCGAAGCAGAAGTACACCTCCGCCGACGCCACGCACGCCCTCGCCGACTTCACCGGCGAGAACATGGACCAGCGCAGCTACGGCTTCTGGCTCACGCAGATCATGACCGAGTCCCACCGGCTGACGAAGGACGGCGGGACCGCGCTGCTGTTCACCGACTGGCGTCAGCTCCCTGTCACAACGGATGCGATCCAGGCGGCCGGCTGGCTGTGGCGCGGAGTGCTGGCCTGGCACAAGCCGCAGGCCAGGCCGCAGAAGGGTCGGTTCACGCAGAACTGCGAGTTCATCGTGTGGGCATCGAAGGGAGCGATCGACGGCTCTCGCAACCCGGTCTACCTGCCGGGCCTGTACAGCGCGTCGCAGCCGTCGGGAAAGGCCCGGCAGCACATCACGCAGAAGCCCGTCGAGGTCATGCGGGAGCTGGTCAAGATTGCCCCGCCGGGTGGCACGGTCCTCGACTTCTGCGCCGGATCCGGTTCCACGGGCGTGGCCGCTGTGCTGGAAGACCGCGCATTCATCGGCGTCGAGAAGACCCCGCACTACGCGGGGATCGCCGCTGACCGTCTGGCCGAGACCGTCCGCCAGACCCTCACCAAGGACGACGTCGGCCTGACCGCCTGACGCCTTCAACTCCAGCTATTCGTCGAGGCCTTCAAGGAGCCGCCCTTCCATGCCCGAACTTGCGTACCCCGAAGAGGCCGGAGAAAGGGAACCGATACGCGTTCCGGATTCCCATCTCGAAGGAATCGAGGCCAGCGTCCGGAAGCTGATGGAGCAGTCGGCGCAGCAGGCCCGGCAACTCGACGACCTCGCCTCCGAGCCCACGCCGTCGCCGTTCGCTGCCTTCGGGATGCCCGGACCAAGCGGGTCGGCACCGGCTCTCCTGCCGCAGCCACGGCCGATCCTGGAGCTGGAGGGCGAGTCGTACGAGGATGAGCTCGACGCGCTGTCGGACTGGGTGGACGACTTCTTCCTTCCTGTCTACGGCGCCGAGGTCACCACGGCGGCGCCGTGGTGCCTCCAGTGGCAGGAGCACCACGACGTCGTCGCCTGGCTCCATGCGCTCTGGCTCGCCTACCAGCAGCACAAGGACCCGGAGACCGGGCTGTCCGGCATGCTCGTGTGGCACCGGGACTGCCTGACTCACGCCATCGCCGCGATCCGAGGCCCTGGCGGTCCGCTGTCGGCCTGCATGACCTCCCCGGACCGACCCTCGCACCGTCTCCTGCCCGGCCCGAAGCCCTCGGCCCGTACCGCGGACAAGTCGGACGAGCCCGGCGGTGACCTGGACCTGGCGGCGTGATGGCCGGGCCCGAGCACCATCCAGCCTTCGGCCTGTCCTTCGACCCGCGCGCCCTTACCGACCTTCTCCAGGCCCCCGGAGACATCCGCGACCTCGCCCTGGCGCAGCTGCAAGACGTGGTTAACGCCCAGCTGTTCGGTACGAAGCTGACCGGCGACCTGTCGGGCTACCGGAAGCTCCTCGTCGACTCCCGCAAGGAGTGGAGGGTTGTCTACGCCGTGCGGCCGGCCCCATCGACTGCCCAGCACCCCAGCGAGGTCCATGTCGTCGCCGTACGGCCACGAGTCCGCAACGACATCTACGACACCGTCGGGCACCGCCTTGGGATGGTTCGCCGGCCGCTGAGTGCCCGGACCCACGCCTCCCGCTCGCGTTCGCCCCAGCTCGCGACCCGCGGTCCCGTACGTGTGCCGGCGCCGCTGCCCTCCGCGATGCCGGGCCTGCCCCGCCCCGCCCTCGGTGTCACGCAGCACTACGTCCGATGACGACAGGAACCTCATGTCCCCTGACCTTCCACCGGGAGCGACACGACGTGCGGTCTCGTCGCTCGACTTGCGCATCGAAGCAGCCACCGGCCACGGCGTCGCCACGCTCTGGGCCCACCGCGACCGAGGCATCCTCGACGAGCGGCACACCGCTCTCGTCGACCGGCATCGCACGCTGGTCAAGGCCGAGACCGCGGTAAGTTTCCACCGCACGCTGTTGCATCGGCTCTCCAGCGGCGAATTCCCCGTCGATGCCGCTCTGCTGCAGCGCATCGACCGTACGGTCGACCAGCTGGAAGAGGCGGCCGACGAGCACGCGGCCGCCGCGCGGCTCGTACTCGCCGACCTGGAGCCCATCGAGAGCTCCGCTCGCACTGCACAGCCGGCCGCCGGTGAACCGATGCCGGCCGCCGACTACGCCGCGCTGCTGGCCATCGCCGGCGGCGCCAAGTTGCACGAGCACCTCCTGACGGGCCGGATGTCGGTGGCCACAGCCTCAGGTACCCGGATCCCGTACACGCAGCTCCAGCAGCTCGAATCCCTGGGCCTTGTCTCCCGAGACACGAGCCACCCGGTGCACACCGGACAACCGGTCGCGCTCACCGCGCCGGGCCGCGCGGCTCTGGCGAGCAGCCACCGCAGCAGCGCGGCGGCAGTGTCGCCCGCACCCCGGCCCGGGACGTGGCCGAGCGCGGCGCGCAGCCGTCGATGACCCTCACCCGATTCACCGAGAGGCCCGATGCCCCCACTCGAACTGGATCTCCGCCTCGACGGTTTCGAGGCCGCTGACGAACAGACCGACGAGGCGTTCTGGCACGCGATCGAGATCGAGCAGGACATGCTCACCGTGCTCGCCGAGCACCACACGGACGAGGACTCAGCCAGCTACTACGTCCTGCACAACGGAGCCGTCACCTACGGAATCCCCGGCGAGCCGCAGGTAGTCGCCCTCCACCTCCAGCGCGATCTCGCGGCGAGGACGTTCCGCTTCGAGCACACCCATGTTCCTCTGCCGGTCATGGCCCAGTCCTGGCTGATCTCCCGCGGCTGCCCGCCGGACGTCATCCGCCTGCCACCCGGCACAGGCACGGCACCGGCCGACGAGACGACCCGCGTGCTGGAAGAGCGGGTCATGGGCGACGGCGACCGCTTTGCCCTCCTGGCCAGCTACACGAACGACGACCCCGACTCCATGCTCACCCTCGTCGTCCTGCGTGCGCTCGACGAACGAGTCCCGTCCCCCTTCCGCCTGCTGCACGAGGACGTGGACACCGACGCCTGGACACACACCCTGCGCGAAGGAGGCTTCGCCACCGCCGAGAGCGCGCTGCAGTGGTACGAGGACCGCCTCGCCGGCAACGCCGGCCCACTGCCGTCAGTGACACCAACGGCCCGCACCCTCCAGACGCGGGGAGCCGTACCGCCGGCCCCAGCCGGCCGCCCGTCGAGCCGCCGCCGTTGACGTCGCACGGGCCGGGGCGGGCGAAAGATAGCCGACGATCGCCGGTTAGCCAAACCGGCGATTCTGCGGACTCTTGTACCGGCGCTGAGGGAGGAACTCCCGCGCTGCCCCTCTCTTTTCCCATTCCTCCATGGAGGTTCATTCCGCATGCGCTCCACCCGAATTGCGATCACCACCGCGATGCTCGGAGCAGTCGCTCTGCCACTCGTAGCCGCGGCCTCGGTCACCGCCGCACCGGCGGCACTCGGCAGCCACGCGCACGCCGCTCTGCCGTCGATCCGTGACTGCGACCGGCCCGGACCATGGGTCATCGGCGCTCGCGCCGTCACCATCCGCTCCAAGGCCACCACCAAGTCCACCGCCGTCGGAATCCTCTACCGGGGCCAATCCTTCACCGTCCACAAGAGCAGCGGCGGCTGGCACTACATCACCGACCGGACCACCGGCGTGAAGGGATGGGTGTCGGGCACCTACGTCTACCGCGACGTCTACATGTGCCTCGACTGACCTTCTCTGTCGAATTCCGCTCTCTTCAGAAGGGATTGCCCGTGTCCGACGACATAGGGGATGTCGTGGGCTCGATCACCGAGCAGATAGAGCAGCGCTTCGGCCTGAGTATCGACGCGCTCACGGCCGCAGTCGGAGCAGCTCCGAATGCCCGTCGGGAGGCCACCGTTGTCGTGCGCTGGCATGGGCTGCTCACCGAGTCGCAGGCCGCCTTGGAGCGGGCGGAGGACGACCTCCTTGCCGCCCTGGGTACCCAGCCCAGCGAGGTCGACGACCCGACGCTGAATCTCGCTCACCGCGTCGACGCCGCCGTCACGATCCGCGACGGACGGGCCGTGGCCCTCCGACTCCTGCTGGAGCCGAACACTGACGGCAAGCAGGATGTGGAGGCGGTACGCCCGACGCGGCGTGGACCGGCCGTACCGACCAACCCGCCGACGCGTTCCGCACGTGCGTCTCTGCCGTCCCGGATGGCGGTCCGCTGAGCGTGCGGACCAAGCTCACGTCCGCCGAGCTTGCCGTACGGATCGAGGACTTGTACGGCGCCCCGCTCACCACACTCGAAGCCCACGCTCAGACCCAGCTCCCGGGCATGCTCGCCGCCCTCCTCGGTAGCCGCCACGACCTGGCCTTCGCCGAGCGGACCATCACCTTTCACCGTGACCGGCTCCTGCAGCTGGTCCAACCCGAGCGTGGCATCGGCGCCCATGAGGCGTCCCACCTTCTCGACTGCGCTCGCCGCATCACTGAAGCCGTTGCCGCCCGGGACGCCCAGGCCAAGACCGCCGCAGCGGTCCTGAACAGCCTGGGACGAGTCCGCGCCTGCGAGCCCCCGGCCGTCTCAGTGGCTCCCGCGCCGCCGACGGCGACCGCGACCACAGCCCCGAGCCGCTGAGCCGAACGGGCACGGCCCCTTCACCCCTGGAGTACTCCCTTGGCCACCACCGGTCTGCCCGCGGGTAGCGACGCTGACATCGCCCGCGTCACCGAAACCCTCGGCATGATCACCCCGCGATGGAACGTCCGGATCCTGCTGACGCTGGGCTCCGGTCCCCTCCGCTACACCGAGATCTCGGACAAGATGCCCTGGCTCCTGAGCGGCCAGCTCCACCCCAAGCTCCGGGCGCTCAGCGATGCAGGGCTCGCCGAGCGCACGGAGCACACGTCGCGGCACGTCACGTACGGTCTCACCGATCGGGGCGCAGCGCTGCTGCCGGTGCTGCCCGTAATCGCCGCCTGGGCCGAGGAGTTCCTGGAGAAGCCGGACGAGCCCCTGTCCGCGATCGAGCACGTCGAGGACAGCCTCACTTTGTTCACCCGTCGGCATGCCGCCGCGATCCTGTGGGTTTTGAAGTCCCGCGGGGAGAGCAGTGCGCGGACCGTCGCCAGGATCGTGATGCCCGACGGGTATTGGACGAACATCTACCCGCCCCTGCGGCAGCTCGCTGACGACGGGCTCGTGGTGAGCGCCGGTCCCGGTCAGCCCTATCGGCTGTCGACCTCCGGCGAGGGCCTGGGGCGCGTCTTCGGGGCGCTGTCGGCCTGGTCCGCCGGTCGAACCCTCGACTCCGGCGCTCAGCACCCGGTCTGGGGGAACGCGGAGCGTGCTTCGCGTACGGCCCCGAAGCACTGGACCAGCCATCGGCCCCGCATTCCCCAGCCGGCCGTGCCGACCCGACCGGCACGCCCTGCCTATGGCGACCTGTTCTCCCACGCCAACCCGGCTCGCATGCAGACGGCACTCAGGGCGGGAGGTGCGCGCCGATGACTTCCACACCGCGCCGGGACGAGTTCGAGCGTTCCTGCTCGGCCCTGTCCTCACCCGAACTGATCCGACTGATCACCGAGATGGACGACAACGGCTCCATCCCGCCCCGCGGCCTGGCACGTACCCTCCCGGATCTCTCGCCGCATCAGCTCCGGCACGCCACCGAACAGGCGCACACTCTCGGCCTCGTCCGTGCACGACAGGGCCTCAGTCTCACCGAGTCCGGTACGCAGCTGGCCGAGGTCTACGACGAAGCCGCCAGCTGGGCCCGTGCCCACAACTACCCGGGCGTCACCAGCACCTTCGTGACACGGGTACGGGCCACCCTCCAGCTCCTGGTCATCGGCGACGTATCCGGGCGGTGCCAGGAACGGAACGGAGAGGTCGGTTTCGGGGTCTCGCCGGCGGCCGTCGAAAGCCTTACCGGTCCGAAGACCGCCGTGGAGTCATGGATCGCCGGACATGGCGGAGCCGACCTCTCGGCCAGGGGGGGGCGTTCGACGGCGCACGGCAGGCCGCGTAGCCCGGCCAGCGACACGGGCTCCGACCTCGGATTCAAGACGGCCTCCGCAGCTGCGTGGCATACGCCCAGGGCATGCGTCAGTCCCTCGCCTGACCGGCTGGCTCTTCTCTTCCTCCATCCCGCTGAGGCGGGCTGCGCTCCTTGACGAAAGCGACGATGACCGACCTGATCGCCGGACCCCGGCACGCCCTCCACACGGCAGGACTGCTACGCGGTATCTACCTGCCGCGCACGGTGGACGCTCTTGCCTTCGCCATGTCCACGTATGGCATCCCGCTCCTGGTTCTCGCTACCACCCGCTCGGCCGCGCTGACCGGTATCGCGTTCGCCCTGGAGTGGGTGCCCCGCCTGGCCGCGTTCGGATGGGCGGGCGCGGTCGTGGACCGCCGTGGCGCCTCGGTCGTCTTCTTCCTCGCCTCCCTCGGCCGCGCCCTGGTCATCGCCGCCGGCGCGATCATCCTCGTCCTCCACCCCGTCGGCATCGTGGCGACTGTGACGGTGATGGCCCTGGCCGCCTCGACCGGAGTGCTCACCGAGTTCAGCTACATCGCCGCCGAGACCGCGGGTGCCGCCGCCGGCCGAGTGGCTGGGGAGCGTGCACACCGTGTCCAGGCCGTCCTGCTGGGCATCGACCAGACCGCGACGCTGGCCGGACCGGCGCTCGGCGCGCTGCTGCTGCTTGCCGGACCACCCCGGATGCTGGCCGTCATCGCAGCCCTTTCGCTGCTCGCCGCCCTGCTCGCCCTGAGTACTCCACCGTCGGTGGTCGCTCCCGCCCGTGCGCCGAAGCAGCGCGCAAGCGCCGGGCTGATCACCGGCTTGCGGACCATCCGGTCGTTGCCCGCCCTCGGTTGGCTCGTGACCGGCCTGACGATCTCCAACTTGGCGACCGGCTTCCTCCAAGCCGCCGGTCCCGTGATCGTCGTCGACCAATACGGCCAGTCCACCACGGCCGTCGGCATCGTCTGGTCGGCCGCCGCCGGGGCCACCCTGCTGGCCGTCACCGTCTGCCGGTTCGCCATTGACCGCCTCGGCTTGTGGCCGGTGGGAGCGACCTGCGCCGCCATCGCTTCGCTCGCCTGCCTCGCCGTCTCCCAGGCTCCCGACTACCTCTCCTACCTGGTCCTCGTCGCCGTCCTGATGGCCGGTGAAGGCGGCATGACCGTCGTCCTGCGCACCCTGCGCTCCCGCCTCATCCCCCCGGTGGTGTTCGGCAGCACCCTGTCGGCCACCATCCTCGTCCTCCTGGTGCCCTTCCCTCTGGCCGGCGTCCTGACCGCCCTGACCCCGTCCTGGGCGCTCGGCCACGTCATCACCGCCTGCGCCGCCCTGCAGGCCCTCGGCCTGGCCATCGCCTTCGCTCGCCTGCGCACCGACCCGGCCCTGGCTGCCTGACCCACCCCGTCCTCGTGGAGTTCCCCCGATGCCCGTAACCCGCCTGGCCTCGAGCCGCCGAGAGGCTCACCTCACGATTGCCGAGCAGTTCCACGCCTTCGACGCACAGAACCCGCACGTCTACCGGGCCCTGGAACGACTCACCCGCGAGCGGCTGGCGGCGGGAGTCACACGCATCAGCCTCAAGGCCCTCTTCGAAGCCCTCCGGTGGCGGCTGCCGCTCGGAGTGCACGGTCTGAACAACAACTTCACGGCCCTCTACGTCAGGCAGCTGATCGCCGAGCACCCCGAGTGGGCCTCCGCGTTCGAGCTGCGCCGCCGCCGCACCCCCTGACTTCCCCCTCGTTCACGCCGTTCCCGTCGCACACCTGGAGTCGTCTTGTCCGCTCGTCCCGTCGTGCTCGTCGTCGCCCCTGGTGACCGCACCTACCGCGGCTACTGCCTGGAGCAGGTCGCGGCCGCGTACGACATCGTCCTGATCACAGGCACCGAGCCGTCGTGGGAGAAGCCCTTCATCGTCGACCACGTCGTCGCCGATCTCGACGACACCACTGCTCTGATGGCCGCCGGCCGCGCCCTGGCCGAGCGCCACGAGGTCGCGGGCATCGTCACCTGGTCGGAGTGGCACCTCGTCCCCACGGCCCGGCTCGCGCGCGCTCTCGGCCTCGCCACGAACTCGGTGGAGGTGATGCAGGCGTGTAGGAACAAGGCCACAGCCCGCACCTTGTTCGCCCGCCACGGCGTCCCGTCGGCCGCTTCCATGAAGGCCCGCTCCCTGGTCGAGGCCGGCCTCGCCACGATGACCATCGGGTACCCCGTGGTCATCAAGCCCGCCGCCTTCGCCGGAAGTATCGGTGTGATCCGCGTCGACCGGGCCGAAGCCCTCCCCGATGCCTTCCAGTTCGCTGCAGCCGGGGCCGACCAGAGCCTGGAGGACACGGCGGTCCTGGTCGAGGAGTACCTCGACGGCCCGGAGATCTCCGTCGAGTGCGTCACCCATCGCGGCGTGACCACCGCCGTTGCCGTCACCAGCAAGTCCCTCGGTCCGGCCCCCTATTTCGAGGAGACCGGGCATACCGTCGACGCCCACGACCCTCTCCTGCCCCAGGTAGGTCCTGTCGCCGCCGCTGCGATCAAGGCTCTGGGAATCACCGACGGCATCCAGCACGTCGAGATACGCCTCGTCGACGGCCGGCCCCGCCTGATCGAGGTCAACGCCCGCATCGGCGGCGACATGATCGGCCACCTCGTGCACCTCGCCACGGGCATCGACCTGCCGAGAATCGCCGCCGACCTCGCCACCGGACGCGCCCCCGACCTCACGCCGGCCCACCGCCGGGCCGCAGGCATCCGCATGCTCTACCCGGCTGCCTCCGGTGTGCTCACGGAGCGCCGGATCACCCAGTCGTTCGCAGCCCACACCCCGTGGCTGCGAGAGGTGACGTGGATCCGCGAGGTCGGCGACCAGCTCGTCCTGCCGCCCGAGGGCGACCTCTTCACCGGCCGCGCCGGCTTCTACATCGTCACCGGCCGAGACACGGCCGAGGTCAACGAGTATCTTGACCAGGTCGCCGAGGAGGTCGCCGTCGAGACCTGGGCGGCCCGATGAACCTCCGCACCGAGGATGCAGGGGAGGTCGACGGAGACGTCTTCGTCTCGCCCCGCTACCTGGCCGGAAGCACCGCGACGGGGGACCCCGCTCTTCAGCCCCTGTTCGTACTGGGCTGGGAGCTCAGCCATGACGACCTCGGCAACGCCTATGTCAACGCCCCTGACCGCAAGGTCCGGCTCGGCTTCCTCCCCGAGGGGGAGGACGACGGACTGTGGCGCATCAGCGCGTACCGCGACACATTCGGTCCGCCCGTCTGGGGCGTGTGTTTCAACGACATGGCGCCCACGGAGTTCTTCTCTGAACTAACGAGAGGGTCCCGTGATCAGGTGACGGGACGATCAGTCGGCCGGCATGGAGCCGGAGAACGACTGCGAACGGTGCGGGTGTTAGTTTCCTTCCCGTGTTAAAACACCAGGAGGAGACCAGGGCGGCCTATGACGGGGTCGTCGACCTGTATGCGTCGATGTTCTCTAGTCAGTTGGAGACGCGGCCGTTCGCGCGGAACATGATCGGGACCTTCGCCGAGCTTGTGCGTGGCACGGGGAACCTGCGGGCAGCCGATGTCGGGTGCGGACCCGGTCATCTGACGGCCATGCTGAACGACTTGGGGCTGGACGCCTTCGGGCTCGACCTCTCCCCGGCCATGATCGCCCATGCCCGGCGGGCGCATCCGGCGCTGCGGTTCGACGAAGCGCGGATGGAAGCCCTGCCGGTCGAGGACGGCGCGCTCGGCGGAGTGCTGGCCCACTACTCGATGATCCATACCCCACCTGGGGAATTGCCCGCGTTGCTCACCGAGCAGGTGCGTGTTCTGGCATCAGGGGGCCTGCTCCTGGTGTCCTTCTTCGGGACTGAGGAAGCGGAGCCGGTCCGCTTCGACCACAAGGTGGCGCCCGCCTATAGCTGGCCGGCGGACCGGTTCGCCGAGCTGCTGGCCGGGGCTGGCCTCGTCACGTTCGCCCGGCTGCTCCACGACCCAGGGTCCGAGCGGGGCTTCCTCGACACTCATTTGCTGGCTCGCCGCCCGTAGGGGGTTATCCGCGTGGATGAGGCTCGGCTAACTTGAGGGTCCTCCTGCCGTACTGATTCGTGTCGCGATCTGGCTGAAGCGGGGCATGCCGAGATCGATCACTTGGGATTGACGGACTTGCTCTGCATCGAGCTGGGTGAGTTTCTCCTCTGCGCTCGCGAGGCTGACTTGAAGTCCTTCGATCTCACCGAGCCATCCTTCCTGTTCTGCTTCGGTGATTCGGGCGCTCAGGTTGTCGCGGATCTCGACGAGGCGGTGTCTCTGAGCTGGATCCGGTCGGAGCATGGAACATCGAATGCACGCGTGTTCGTGGATGCAGGGAGTTCCGAAAGCGCGAGCGCAGATTCCGATGGACAGTTTGCGTCGCTCGAAGTGCCCGAGGAAGGCGTCCCATTCTTCGTTGGTTGGGGTTCGGTACTCCTCGCTGGGTCGGAGTGCTCTGCGCCGGGCGATGAACGCGCGATGGGCCTCGATGGCCTCGCTGGGGTAGATGGCGTTGTATCCCATGGTCGTGTTGATGTTGGTGTGCCCGGCGATGACCTGCGCGATGTGCGGGGGGAGGCCGCTGCGGATGGCGTCGGTGATGAAGATTCGCCGGAAGTCATGGGGCGAGAAATCTAAGGGCTGTCCGGCCGAGTCGGTGAGGTTCGTAGACGCCAGTACTTCTTGGAGTGCTTCGCGCAAGAACTTCGGGGAGAGGCGGGAACTCTCGCCGCTGCGGCGCCACTGGAAGAGCAGTGGCATCTGCGGGTTCCAGGTCTTCTCAGCCATGTCGTAGCTGGAGACGTAGGGGACGGCACCGGTGCGCGGGTCGCGAATGCGGGCGATGATCGCGCTCAGTACGTCGGCGAGTTCTGGGCTGACCAGGATGACGCGTTCCTCGTCGGTTTTGGAGGGCGCGATCTGCAGGAGGGGGACAATCTCACCGGTCGTGGGCAGCCTGTATTGGATCAGGCTGTGATGGCTGGCCTCCAGCATTTCCTCGATGCGGACACCGGTGTGCTGAAGAAACTCGATCATTGCCCATGCCCAGAAGGCGCGGCTCTCCGCGAGGCGCAGGTCGATGCGTCGGCCGGTGGCCATGTTCACCGCCCAGGTCGTTCCGTCCTTCGCTGCTCGCGCGAAGGTTTCGCCCGCGAAGGTGAATTGGTTGCCTGGTGGGGTGTCCCTCAGTGCCTGGAGCCGGGCTTTGGCCTCGTTCAGGCATGATGAAGCCGCTCGGGCGACGGCAGGCAGAGCCGGTAGCCGTTCCCGTGTCCGGTGGTCCATCCGGGCCTTGCGCCGCTTGTTGTCCTTCACGACGGCGACATCTGCGTCCTTGATCGGGCTCGGCACCGCCCAGGGTCCCCAGCGCGTCGGCTCGTCGATGGCCCACTGGGCGATGTCGAGATAGAACGCCCGGACAGAGATCATGATGCTGGCGATGTTGACGCGCGCGGTTACCACTTCACGCACTGTGCCGTCGGGCTGGCGGCGACGTTCGATGCGGGTCCGGCATCTCTGCTTCCAGGCCGCGCTCACCTCGGGTGCCAGGTGGAGAGAGTCGATTCCCGGATGATGTTGTTCCAGGTCCCCCCAGAAGTTACTGGCCAAGTGCCGGGACAAATTGTTCAGGGACGTGTAGTCGAGACCGGGCTGCCGCTCTTTGAGGTAGTCCACCAAAAGATCTCTGATGGGGCGGTAGCGGACGCCGAAACGGTCGATGAGCTGTTCCATCGACACCTGCCCGCTGGTGTTGGCCAGGTAGCGCAGCGAGCTGGGAGCTTCTGCGGGGAGGGTGCCCAACTCTTTCAGCCAGGCATAGAAGAGGGTGTAGCCGGTGGACCTGTCATTCGCTGCCTTGAGCGCGGCGAGATACTCCACGGCGTCGCCGACGGTGATGTCGGCCAAGATGCCGCCCTTGGCGGCAACGATCTTGACCAGGGCGTGCAGGGCATGGCGCCCAACGTTGGAAGACCACGTGGCAGGTTCGACCATCGCTTCAAGCTGTGCGAACCCTTCCGGGTCACGGGTAGGGATGAGCCCGATCCGCAGGCTGGTCATGTTGGCCGAGGTTCGCGAAAGCAGCCAGGGGAGGGTCGGCCTGATGACGTCTGCGCAGATCAGACTCAGTAGCCCGCCGGACAAGGTCTGCCGTTGCGAGGGGCCGCCGGCGGTTCCGATCCAGCCGGGTGCCAATCGCGCCCAGTCGTTGCCAGGACGTGTGCTGGCGGGGCTGGCGTTCCACCGCTGCTGCCAGGTGGCCCCCGGGAAGGTGTCCAACCACTGCAAGATCTGCCGAGCTCCGCGGATCCGGGCTCGATGGAGCCTCACGTCCGCCGGCCGCAGGGGAGGCTGCTGCAGACGAGCCAGGATGTCGACCTGCGTGCCTGCCGTGGCCACCCAGTCGTCCTCGGCAGGTCTGGGCGGGAAACGCAGGGCGACGGCTTTTAATGCCTCCCCGCCCAGGCTCAGGGACGTGGGAGGTGCGACATGCGTCGCGACGGACATCGTCTCTGTAGGTGTCACTAGGCAGTCCCGAAAAGGTTGTTGAGGGATTCAGGGTTGTAACCGGCCGCTGGAGGCGGGGGAACCCGCTCGGCGGTCTTGGCCCGGCGGGCATGGTGTGCTCGAACGTGTTCGATCACCTCGTCCCGATCGGCCGGAAGATAGAGCTGTGTCGTGGACAGGTGCGCATGGCCGAGGACCCACTGCACGTCGGTCAGCGGCATCTTCGGATCCCTCGCCAACCGATAGGCGGCGGTGTGCCGAAGATCGTGAAGAGTCCAGTTCGTGCCGAGCAGACTGTTGGCCCGGTCGAACATCGCCCGGGCGGTCGCATAGTTCAGGGGACGCCACGGACGGCGCAAGGTCCACCACAGCCCCTCGTTCTGTCCACGGGGCACCCCCGACCGCCAGGCGCTCTCCTGGTAGAGCCGTAGCCAGACGAAAGCGTCGGACGAGCAAGGGAGTTGTTGATAGGCGCGGTTCCCCTTGCGGACCACACCCAGGAGCTGCTGGCCGGGCAGCGCGTCGCGTTGCCGACTGGTGAGTAGTTCCTCGGCACGAGCCCCGTTGGAGACCCAGAACGCCAGCAGAGCTCTATCGCGATCGTGCTTCAGTGCTGCGAAGAGCGCGTTGAACCCTGCGTCAGGGATCCGGCGAGGGGCTCGCTTCGGGACGGTCGGCCGGTAGCGGCCCTGCCGTTCGTGACGAAATTGCTCGTCAGGATTGTGGTGAGCATGCGCCCTGCCGTGGCGCCGGGAGCGATCCAGAGGAAACGGGTTCAGGATCGGCCCGGTTCCTTCGGAGAGGTGGAAGTCGTAGAAGGCCCGCAGGACGGTCTCACTGTGTGCTCGCGTTGTTGGCGCGTACCTCGAACCGGGAGATGACTTTCCCGTGATCGGATTGGGGATTCCAGCCGGCAGCTGTTGTGGTGCTGGTTTCGGCACGGATCCCGTCTGCATGGCCCGCCGGTGGCGCCAGTGCAGCGGTGCGGACTTGTCTGCGACCTGCATCCACCGGGCGAAGTCGCGAGCGTCCGACCGAGCTGCACGATCCCAGGCGACCCCCCAGCCCCACAGGAAGCGCCACCAACGCAGGAGATCCATTCCGTACGACCGGATCGTGGCTGCTGACTTGCCGCAAGCCAGCAGCTCCACGAAGAAAGCGGCCACGGGTTCGATCTCGGCACCGTCCGTGTCCAGGAGGACAAACGGCCTCCAGACATCTCCCGTCTCCGCCA
Source organism: Streptomyces sp. NBC_01255 (assembly GCF_036226445.1). Classification (NCBI taxonomy): domain Bacteria; kingdom Bacillati; phylum Actinomycetota; class Actinomycetes; order Kitasatosporales; family Streptomycetaceae; genus Streptomyces; species Streptomyces sp. NBC_01255. The sequence continues at coordinate 1,355,106 of NZ_CP108474.1, read as the reverse complement.
GCTGTCCGACCTCGGGCAGCACGAAGTTGGCTAACTCCCTCTCGGGATCACGTCCAAGCATCCACGGAAGCTAGCAGATAGGCCGTCTGACCTGCGAAAATGATCGAGTTAGTTCAGTCAACGGTTCGTCGCCGCCTTCACCACCGCCCTGGCCAAGGCGTACACAGCCGGCCCGCACACGTACCTGGCCCCGCCCCGCCCCGAGAACGAGGAACTCGACGCGTTCCAGCCCATGGTGCCGCTGATCCAGCGCGGCTGGAAGATCCAGCACCCACGCTGGGGCGTCCTCGAACTCCAGACCCCCGACGGTCTGGCCGGCATCGAGTACACCACCGGCGACCTCGACGCCGAGAAGGAACTCACCACCCTGGAGGCGCGGTGGTACCTGTGGGGTGGCCCCAAGACGAGCTACGCCCGCTGGTACGCCACAGCGTCCACACATACGCCGATCGCGCTCGTCAGGGCCATCACCGACAGCGTCTCCGACCCGTCGCCCGTACCGCGCTGGAAGGACAGCATCCTGTCCTCGCTGCCCGAGCACGCCCAGCTCACCCCAGTGTTGCCGCCCAGGTCCCCGGCACCGACCCCGCGCGACCTGCAGCGAGCCGCTGCCGCTCGCCGCACACCGGCACTCACCACACGCAGCGTCCCCCGGTGGACCACAGCCACACGTCCGCAGACGAGCCGAGTCCGCTGACCCGCCACTTCCCCGACCCGCCTCCCTCATGAAGGAGCACCACCTTCGTGCACGCCCGTTTCGTCCGCGTCGCCGTCCGATCCCTGGCCGTCGCCATCGCCGCAGGTGCGGCCGGCACTCTGGCCTGGTCACCTGCCCAGGCCGCCCCCGCGCCGAGTCCGCTGGGCCCCGGATACACGATCCCGGACTCGGACGGCAACGTCGGCGCCTCGCACATCGGCGCGTACGGCCCGCCCGGGCCAAAGGTCTTCGGCAACGCCGAGACCTACTGCGCGGACCCCGAGCGCAAGGGCCAGCTGACTCCGGCGGGTACAGCGACCCGACTGTGGTCACGTCTTGGACGTCCTCGGTGACGGGCAAGCCGATGCCCCGCGAGAACCTGGCGTACGCCTCGTACGTGATCGGCCGGTACGGGCAGACCCGCGACCACGCCCAGGCCGCAGCGGTCGACGCGGCCGTCTACGAGTGGCTCGCGGGAGGCACGTACGGGATCGACGGCACCCGGGGCAAGCAGCGCCTCGCCTACCCGGTGGTCTCGCCGACCGCACGCACGCTCGTGCTGCGGTACATCGACGAGGCCAAGCGGTACGCCGGCCCGTACGCCCTGCACATCAGCCCGTCGGTCACGAAGACGCACACCGGCCAGAAGGTCACCGTGGCGGTGAAGGTCACCTCCACGCTCACCGGCGCCGCCGTCCCGGGCGTCACAGTGCAGCTCGCCGAGTCCGGCTCCGGCACCGCCACTGGCAGGGTCACAACGGACCAGCAGGGTTCCGGGGCCTGGGAGTTCACTGCAGGGGAGACCGGGAACGCCACCCTGCGGGCCACTGCCACCGGCCTGCCCGGCTCCCAGCTGAAGGTCCTCACCCCGCAGAACCCCGCCGCGCAGCGCATGCTGCTGGCCGGCGACACCACGACGGCCGAGGACACCGCCACCGTGGACGTCACCGCAGCGCCCGGCGGCGTGGAGATCCACAAGAAGGACCCCGAAGGCTCCGTCCTCACCGGGGCGGCCTTCCAGCTCCTCGACTCCGCCGACAAGGTCGTCGCCGAGGGCAAGACCGACGCGAAGGGCATGCTCCTCCTCGACGGCATCGCGCCTGGCACCTACCGGCTGCGGGAAACATCCACGGGCGACACGATCCACGACCTCGTCCCGGACCAGGACGTAACCATCACCGAGAGCCGCACGGCCCACGCCAACCCGCTCGTAGTCATCGACCCCTTCAAGAAGGCCGAGCTCCTCCTCCGCAAGACGGACAAGGCCACCGGCGAGACACTGCCGGGCGCGGTCATCAACATCCGTATGGACGAGGTCGGCCCGAACGGCGAGCACCAGCCCGGCAAGCAGCTCCTCGCCCTGACCACCGGCAAGGACGGCACCGCCACAGCGAAGCTCGATGTCACCCTCAAGGCCGGTACCCGCTACTGGGCCACCGAGACCACCGCCCCCAAGGGCTACCAGCGTGATTCGCAGCCCGTCGCCTTCACCGCCAAGCCCGGCGAGCGCGTCACCGTCAGCCTCACGGACATCGCCATCCCGCCGAGTACGCCGCCCATCACACCCCCGGCACCGGCCACCGAGCAGCCCCCGTCGATCCCGCCGTCCGGCAGCCTCGCCCACACCGGCGCCGAGACCACGACTTGGCTCCTGGCAGGAGCGGGCAGCCTGCTCGGCATCGGCGGTGCCCTTTACCTGACCGCCCGTCGCCGGCGGCGGGCCATGGAGGGCACTGTCGACTGACGATCCCTCGTCTACTTGCGTCGATTCCCTAGGAGTTCATCATGTCCCTGACGTTCCGCTCTCCCCGCCGCTCGATCTCGGCGATGGTCATCGCACTCGCCGCAGCCATCACCGGCGCCCTTGCCGGGGCCCCGTCCGCCACCGCCCACAGCACCGGACAGACCGACCCCGCCCCGTCCGCACCGACCGCGCGCGCTGCATCCGAGGTCGGCACCGGAGGCGTACGGATTCTCAAGCAGGATCCGGAAGGTGCCCTGCTCGCGGGCGCCGCGTTCACCCTCGCCGACGCCACTGGCAAAGAGACGGCCCACGGCACGACCAACGCAGAGGGCCAGCTGGCCTTCGTCGACCTTGCCGCCGGCATCTACCGCCTGCGGGAGATCTCCAGCGGCAGCCCGATTCACGACGTGGTCGCTGACCAGGACGTCATCGTCACCCCCAGAGCCGACGCCGCTGACGATCACCGACCCCTTCAAGCCCGCCCAGGTTGTCCTCCGTGCCAAGGACGATAGGACGGGCAGGCTCCTTCCCGGCTCAACCGTCAACATCGGCATCGGCAACGAGGTCTTGCTGACGCTGACCACCGGCCCCAAGGGCACTGCCGCCGCGAAGTTGCCAGTAGCCAGCAGGAAGAGCGAGTTCTGGGTCAAGCAGGTCAAGGCCCCCGAAGGCTACGACCTCTACAAGCCAGCGAAGATCTTCACCGCCGGCCTCGGCGCACCGGTCACCGTGACCGTCACTAACGCCAAGACCGCCGTGGCCCCCAAGCCCACCCCGAGCCGGAGGCCGACGCACCAGCCCACCAACAGACCGCTCACACCTACCGGTATGCCAACCGAGATCACCTCGGGGCATCCGAAGCCCGACGCTCTCACCGCTGGCACCCGCTCTGCGCTGTCGCCGACCGCTGCCGGATCCGGCTTCGTCTCGGCGGATGCACCGACGGGTGCTCTCGCCCAGACGGGTGCCGGCGTGACTCCCTGGGTTCTCGGCGGAGCCGGACTCCTGCTTGCTGGCGGCATCGGTGTAGTCGTCGCCGCTCGCCGTCGCGCGCTCTCTGTGTCTGGCAAGGAGGCCACCGGCGAGACCAACTGACTCACCCCCTGCTCTCAGGGCAGGCCCCGTGGACCGTTCCACGGGGCCTCTTGGTCGTATGACCGCACATCGAGCTGGCCATGGCGAAGCGCACCGGCCATGAAACGAGGAGGACCTGCGCCGTCAGAGGCGCGCGCCTACCCAACGGGAGGCCCTTCCTGGGTGAGGCCAGCACGCTTGGCGAGGGTGCGGTCAAGGGGGATCAGAGGCGTTGGGCTGCATCCAATGCGAGTGGGCTTCGGAGGGCAGGCGGGTGAATGGGCCGCAAGTCTCCGGGGGCGACACCAGCAACGAGGAGCAGTTGGTCGAGGTCACCTGAGCCGATGACCTCGACGGAGCACGCGGTGCAGTCGCCGGGCCGGACTGTGTGTCCGGCGCCGGACTCGCCTCGATCGCGGGCGTGAACGAAGGCGTCGCTCGGGTAGTCGGCCCGTAGCGCGTGCCATGTGCCGATGCGCTCGTCCCCGAGCAACCCGGCGGCCACCTCCGGTCGCATCGGGTGCTGGCTCCGTCCGTCGACTTCGCGGAGCAGGAATACGCGGTCGACGAAGTCGGTCGTGTCCTCCTGAGGGCGATGCTCCGCGTGCCATGCGAGTGCTTCATCCCGGCTGCCGGGGCCCCAGAGGTAGTCCACCGGGTACTGGGTGAGCTCATAGCGGCTGTCGAAGTTCATCCAGTGAAGCTCTTGGCGGCGGCCAGTTCGGTCCCGGTGGAAGGCCCTGATCAGCACGTACTCGGCGCCGTCAGCAGAGTGTGGCTGTTCGCGCAGCGCGTCTGCTGATTCCAGTCCTATCCGCCCATCGGGGCCCCAGCTCAGCGCCAGGATCTCGCGCCGGAGAGGCGCAGGGAAATGCCGCCCCCCGACGGTGGGCTCCCCCCACAGCTGGTTGACGAACTCGGCGAGATCGGAAAGCGTGCGGGCTGCGTCGACGGGGGTGTCGACCTGGTGGTGCGTCGGGTGGGCGACGTGGTTGCGCAGGTCGGCCAAGGAATCCTCGATGCCGATGCTTCGCCTGCCACGGAGCAGCCCTGCGGTACGCGCCCACCGCCGCAGGCCGCCGAGCATTCCGTTGAACGCGATGGGCGTTCCGTTCACCAGGAGACGGGGCTTGCGTCGTCTCAGCCGTTTAGTCAAGCCAGTCACGTCCTCGAACGACGTGACGGTGAAGGAGCCGGTCTCCTCCGGCTCGGCGAGGGAGAAGGTGACAGTGCCGGCACACCACTCCATGAAGCGGTCGCGCAGGGCCTGTTCGAATGCCAGGAGGGCCGCGTCACTTACCAGCGTGTACATGTCGTAGCAGAGCACGCCGTAGGCGAAGACGTTTCGGAGGCGCTCGAAGGACCGACGGGTCCCCTCGGCGACTCGGTCCGACAGCACGAGCCCGGCGATCTGGCTCTGTTGGAACTCGGCGGCATCCTCCGGACGCATCCGGCCCCCGAGTCCGAACGGGTTGAAGGCCAACGACAGTTCGTCGGCGGCCTGCAGTTCCTGCAACGGCCGGATCTCCACGGAACGCTCCTTGCTTCTGGGCAACAGAACAGCATCACCCAGCGGTGGCTAACGTTCCACATGTTTAGTCGAGTTGGGCGTGCCGAGGTGGCAGCTCACCGTAGGATCCTCGGCCTCGATTCCCGATGCTGTGACCTGGGTATTCGTCTCCATCTCACGTCATGCCATACGACGGCCGTCTCTGGTGAGCGGCGTAGGTTCGGCAGCTGAACGGCTTCATGCGGACTGGGCAGTCAGGGGGTGCGGCGCTTGACGAGGCGACGTGCCAGCCGAGGGGCGGCGATAGCCGAGAGGAGCGCGGCGAGCGGGACGACGACGCCCACCCACGGGTCGCGGATGGGCTTGTATGTGGCGATGCCGTTCCTGATCTCAATGAAGCCGAGGGGCTGGGCTCCGGCTCCTCCACCACCTCCACCGCCCTCGCCGATTCTTGAGGTGTTGACTTCACGGCCCGTGCCGCCGCCGAAGGCGAAGCCGATGCGGGCGACCGGGATGATGGTGACGCCCTGACCCACGGCGGGCTCGCCGTGGACGGCGGCCACGGAAGCACGGCCACCGAGCTTGTCTGCCAGGCGTTCCAGCAGGGTGACGGATGCGTGGGCCGACGTCAGGTCTTCGAGGACGGCGGACTCGGGCCCGTCTTGTGCGTTGGTCATGGGGTGCCTCCGGTCCATGGGGGCAGTCGCGTTCCGGCTCGACGGCCACCAGACGCCTTCCCCCCCCGGCCGGATAGGACCACTGCCCAAGTCCTCCTCGGCATCGGCACCGCCCTTGTCTACCCCACCCTCCTCGCCGTCATCGGCGACGTCGCCCACCCCGCCTGGCGCGCCCGCGCCGTCGGCGTCTACCGCCTGTGGCGCGACGGCGGCTTCGCCGTCGGGGCCCTCCTCGCCGGCGTCCTTGCCGACGCTTACGGCCTGACGACCGCGATCTGGGCCATCGCCGCCCTCACCGCCGCCTCCGGGCTGGTGGTGGCGGTCCGCATGTACGAGACGAACCCCGGACAGGGGCTGGGAAGAGCCGAGGCCAGGTGACGCTCGAGCGAGTGATGCCGCTGACGTGGTTGTCTCGGACTCGTGGCCAAACAGTCTGAGATCTGGTCACGGAATTGAGGCCCCACAAGGCGATGTAGGTTCTCGCAGCTCGTGGTGCAGGTTGTGCTCGTCGCCAGCACTTCTTCCGCTGTCTCAGGTAGATGGCGCAGCCGCTCAGTCTCACGAACGTGGCGTTCTGCCTAGCGGTCCACTGGTCAGCTCGGCGTAGGTGCAGCCCAGTTGCAGCCCGAGCGGGTTCGTCGGGGTCGCCGCCGTGTAGGTGGGAGAGCGCCTGCTGCTCGTCGCTCATGCCGCCCAGCCTCCAGCCGCCGCTGGCGAGCGTCACCAGTTCCGGGAGGCGGGGTTCGGGTCTGGGCGTCAGGCTCCCGAGATCACGGCGTGCTCTGCGCGGGTCCACTGGTCGTACTCCTGCCGTACCGCGAGCGCGGCTGCGCCCCGCTGCCGTGCGCGCCCGCGGACCATGTGCCACGCTCGATCCACGCAGGCCCGCAGCGGAACGGGCACCCTGTGTAAGGAGTGCGCCATGGACGCTCCCCAGCGATATTCGCCCGGACGTTTCTTCCGGGACCGTGAAATTAACGAGAAGGTCGGAATCAACTCCGAAAAGACCCTGTGGGAGTGGATGGAAGCAGGCGCACAGCCTCCCCGCCCAGAGGGAAGTGTGCCTCTTCTTCCGGAGTCCGAGCGGACATTTTACCGTGGCCAGCCCGATGATGGCTATGCACTCGTCTCCAGGCTCTTCCGGGAAATATGGGTGAATGACCGCGCCGTGACCGAGAGTAAAATGCAGAACGCTGAGCAGCACCTTCTGAGGGCGCTGAAGTACGGCGAAGGGCTCGGACGGCTGATGACAGACGGTGAACTCCTCGCCGTCCTCCAGCACCACGGAATCCCCACCCGGCTCATCGACGTTTCCGCCGGACTGTTCGAAGCCCTCTTCTTCGCCGTCGACCGTGCGGAGGACACCGAAGGCCGCCTCTTCATCATCGAACTCCCCGCCGTGAAGAACGGTCGGCCCGACACCATCGACCTCACGGCCCAGGACGCACTGGAGTGGGAGGGCGCCGCGCTCGGCCCCCACTACGCCAAGTCCACCTGGACGAACCGGGTTGCCGTGATCCACCCCAACGACCTTGACCCCCGCATGCGCGCTCAGCGGGGCCGCTTCCTCGTCGGCGGCCTGACCGCCATCTATCCCGATCGAACCATGACGTTCAAGGGAAAGCGGCTCACCGCACAACAATTGGATGAGACTTCCAACCTCAGTATCTTCTTCCCGAAGAATGCAGCCCTCGGCGCCAAGTGGCCGGCCAAAGCTTGGACCGTGCGAATCAAGAAGCAATGGAAACGCGGGCTGCGTGACCGCCTGAAGGCTCTGGATAAGCCGATCACCATGGACAGCATGTACCCGCCGATTTACGAAGTGCGCAGACTGGCACTACGGGAAATCGGCAGATTAGTCCGGACTTATTCGATCCCGGCAGGATGAATGCTACCGACCGTCGCAGACGGTTCGATTCGATGGGGCGATTACGACCAGGGAGTATCGCGGATGAGGCTGTGCATCGAAATCTGAGACCTTACAGGCGACGTACGGATTCAGTTTGTCCCTTGTCATTCAATCGAGGCGGTTGACAGCGAACCCAGCCGTTTCGGCTTCTATGTCCTAGCGGGCTCACGCTGTGACTTCCGGATGTTCCGGGCTGAGGTAGTGCACGCGCGTCTGCTCGGCGTGGAGCATCAGCAGGCCGTGCAGCTCCTCGGCGGCGATCTTGAGCAGGTGGCCGTCGCGGGTGGCGTGGAGGGTTTCGAGGACGAAGGCGACGCGGGTGGAGTCCTCGGTGACGCGAGTGCGGTGGGCGTCGCGGTGGTTCCAGTGCCGGGTCAGCACGCCGGCGGCGTCGGTGTAGATGATCTCGCCGGGCTTGGGGTTCTCAGTGATGTCGGGTTCACCGAGCGCGGTGAACTCCTCGGTGCCGTCCGCGTATCGGATCTCGACGGCGCCGGAGACGTGGTCGAGGTCGAAGGCTCCTGCGGGCAGGCCGTGGTGGACGGAGACGGCGTTGTACGAGTCGACGGCCGGATTGATGCGCGGCAGGGTGCCCTTCTTGGCCATGCGGCGCCCCAGGGCGTCAACACTGGGGCGGATACGGCGGGGGTTGGTGCCGAAAGAGCGGTAGGCGGTGTGCCACGCCTCGATCCGAGGGTCGCTCTCGTCGGCCGGGGCCCAGGCGCCGGCGGCCAGCTGCTGCTCAAGGCCGTCGAGTGCAGCGGCGGTGTCGGGCCAGGGCTCGTGGCCGCGCAGTCCGCTGGCGGTGACCACGGCGATGAGAGTGTCGGGGAAGGCGTTGGCGACGGCGGGGGTGATGCGGAAGGCGGTCATGGGTAGAGCTCCGTTCCGAGGTGGTGCGGGGTGGGCGGGGTCAGGGTTTCCAGGGGCCGATGCGGTCCAGGCGGCGCCGCTGCTGGCGGGCCGTGGGCTCGTCGAGGGCCTGCTTGCGGTCGGTGAGGCGCTCGGCGACGGTGGCGCGGTGCTCTACGGGCTTGTGGTCGTCGTACTTGAACTTGGCCCGGACCTCCGTCACCTCCAGCGTCAGACCGCGGATGCCGGGCAGCATCCGCCCGTACGGCGCCTGGTCGACCTCGATGGGGGCGTGGTCGCCGTCGGGCTGAAATTGGGCCATCTGTCGGCGCAGTAGCTCGGCCTTGGCTTCCGGCTCGTCGACGATGTGGGCCTGGCAGATGAACTGGACGGCCGCGTAGTAACTGGTGGGCACGCCGTCGGTGGGAGGCGTGTCGGGCTTGGCGCGCCAGGGGCCGGGGACGAAGGCGTAATCGCCGATCACGGTGAAGGTGACGTTCGGGTCGTCCTCGATCGACTCCCAGACCGGGTTCGGGCGGGCCAGATGGATCAGCAGCTGATTGCCGTCGGGGACGAAGTGGGTGGGTACGGTGGTTGGCGCGTGGCCGAGCAGGCCGTTGACGCTGAGCAGTCCGAAGTCGTGGCCGTCGGCGATCCAGGTCTGCCATTCGGCCTCGTCCAGGGCCGCGTCCCAGGGCTGGATGAACATGCGGGGCTCCTTGAGGTGCGCAGGGCGATCAGGTGAGGGCGAGGAGGCTGACGGCGACCGCGGCTGCGCCCAGGCCGACGACCTGCCCCTTGTGGATGCGTTCGGCGAGCACGCTGCGGGCGAGCAGGACCGTGCCGGCCGGATAGAGGGCGGTGATCACGGCGACGACGGTGAGGTCGCCGCTGCGTGCGGCGAGCAGGAACAGCAGGTTCGCCAGCGAGTCCAGCACACCGGCGGTGGCCGACAGAGCGTAGGCGGGCTTCTCGGGGCCGAGCCTGCGGTACAGGAGTCCGGCCGCGGTCAGTGTGACAACCGAGGCGACCGCTCTGCCGATGATCAACGGCGCCACGCCGCTGTCGGACGGAGCCTGGTGCAGGAAGATCAGCTGCAGCGCGATGGCCGCGCCCGCGCCGAGGGCCAGCAGCAGCGCCGTACGCGACGGCCGGGACGAGCCCGTCCCGTGTCCGGCGCTGACCAGCACGACCGCGACCAGCGCGAGCGGCAGACCCAAAAGGCCGGCCATCCCCAGGTGCTCGCCCTGCATGAGGCCCACCGTGACCGGGAGCACGGCGGACACCAGCGCGGTGACCGGGGAGAGCACGTTCATCGGGCCGATGGCGAGGGTCTTGTAGAGCAGGGCGAACGCGGCGGCCGAGGCCAAGCCGGAGGCGGCGCCCCAGCCGAGAGCGGCGGGGCTGAACGAGGCACCGAGCACGGGCCACAACAGCAGCTCGACCGCCAGGCTGGCCGGCGCGGCGACCATCACAGTGCGGAGTACGTGGGCCTTACGGGCGCCCAGGCCGCCGAGGAAGTCGGCGCATCCGTAAGCCAGTGAGCTGCCCAGGGCCAGCAGTAGAGCTATCACGAGGCGATCCCTTACGATTACAGTGGAACGACTAGACCGTACAACGGAACGACCGCCCTCTGTCAACCGAACGACCGGGGGATGCATTCCATTGACCGACCGATGGGGATGGTGACCAGGTGACCGAAACAGACGCGGCCCTGCGCACGCTCGCGCACAACGTCCGCTCAGCTCGCACTCGCGCTGGCCTGTCCCTGGACGAGCTTGGCCGCCGGGCCAAGGTCAGCAAGGGGGCCCTGGTCGGGCTGGAGAAGGCGCAGGGCAATCCGAACTTCGCGACCCTGGTCCGGCTGGCCGACACGCTGGGTGTCTCGGTCTCCGCGCTAATGGAAGGTCCGACCGAAGGGCGCGTCCGCGTGGTCTCGGCCAGCGCCGTGATGCCGCTGTGGGCGGGCGAGCGGGGCAGCGAGGCCCGGCTCATGCTGACGACCTCGGGCCCCGCTCCGGTCGAGGTGTGGCGCTGGCGTCTCGAGCCGGGCGAGGAGTACCCCAGCCACCCCCATCAGGCCGGCGTCGTGGAGACCGTCAGTGTCACCGCGGGGCGCATGGTCCTGGTCGTCGACGGCGCGGAGCACCCCGTCGAAGCCGGGCAGACCGCCACGTTCGACGGTGACGCCCCCCATACCTATCGCGGGGTGGGCGACGAGCCCTGCCATCTGATCATGACCGTCCATCTGCCGCCGGGGCCCGCATCCGCGGCCTGACCAGGCCACGGATGCGGGCCCGCTCCGCTCGCCTTGGTCGACTGGGGTCGATGTCAAACGCCTTGATTGGATGTTGTACGGTTTCGCCCCTCGTGGCACAGGACGTGCTCGCCGACCAGCCGTTCCTTCCGCTGCCTCACACCGAGGGCGCCGCTGCTCAGTCTCACGCACGTGGCACTTCCTCGTGTTGTCGATCGACGGACCGGGCTCGGCACGCCCTGGCGCCACGACGCCGAGTGGGCCCAGGGCATCCGTGAGCCGGCGCTGACGCGCGAGGCTGATGTGGGCGTTTCGGGGACGGGCTGGAGCTGACGCGGATGGCGCATGCCCTGGGCAAGCGGATCGACCAGTTACGGCGCACTTGCGGGTTGGCGGGCGAAGGCCACGGTCAGCGCGCACTGAAGCTTCGTACTTGCAGAGAAGACTGCCGCCAAGCCGCGCCAGATCGAGCTGAGGTCGGACGGCGATGAGGTGGCCATCTCAGATCTGCGGGCACACCATGCGCTAACCGCTAACCGCTAACCGCTAACCGCTAACCGCTAACCGCTAACCGGAAACCGACGAGTTCGCTGAATCTCGTGGGGCTCCTCCCGGGAACCGGTCGCGGTTCTTCCTCTACGGGGAAGAACCTGACGTGGGTTCGCCCACTACAACCCTGCGGCCGTCTGCCGTCTCCCGCCCGGCCAACCGTCACGGCCCGACGGGAATGTCCCCAGCGCGGGAGGTGGCGGGGACCAGGCGGGGCACCAGCCGGACATCGGCGACCATGCCGAGGACCTCGACCAGGGCCTGGGTGACCACAACGACAGCGGCGACGGCCAGGGTCAGAGCCAGAGGCAGGACGACGAGGGAGTTGCGGGTCGCGCCGGTGAAGACGATCGCCCAACCTTTTTGAGCCTCCAGGAGGAGCAGGTGGACCACTGCCTTGCCGGCGAACGCCATGACCACGAGGAACGCCGCGTAGGGCGGGACGACGGGGCGACATCGGCGAGGCTGTCGCCGAGCATGGGCACCTGGGAGGCGACCACGACCAGCAGGGTACCGGCCATCAGCGGCACCATCGTGGTGGTCGCGGCGTCTGAGACCTTCTGTCCGACCCGGCGGGCCGCCCACGCCTGCGGGGCCCACGCGAAGACGAGCGGGATGACGATCAGGACGATGAACGCCTCGACGAACGGGCCGACCTCGACGATGTCGGCCAGCTCCAAGCCCAACAGGTAGAGGAACCCCGGGAGAAGCAACATCTGCGCGACCAGCAGCGCTGGGGTCGCGGCGGGCAGACGGCGGCTGGAGCCGCTGGCGAGCCCGGAGAAGACGATGACGTAGTCCACGCACGGGCACAGCAGCACCAGCAGGAATCCGAGGCGGACGGCCTGGTCGGCGACAGGAAGGTGAACTTCGCGGCGACCACCAGCGGGACCACGACGAAGTTCACCACCACCACCGCGGCGGACAGGAACCGGCCGTCACGCAGCGAGCGGACCAGCTCGGCGGACGCGTGCTCCAGCCCCGGCCCGAGGCCGGGTGCCGTCCAGCGGCCAGGAGGACCCTCGAGGCCGTGAACATCATCTGCGGTTGACGTCTACCACTGGCGACTCGTGGGAGGGGGCCCGGCAGATGCCGGGCTCCCTCCCACGTTGCTCTGCCGTCAAGAGCTGTCCGGCTCGCCTTGCCGAGGGGTCCCTGCAACTCACACGCCGGTCCCGCTCCTGATCCGCGCCTTCTCGAACTCGGACACCGGGTCACCTCCGACGCTCCAGGGCCAGGCCGCGACCGTACCGTTGATCGCCTCGAAGACCGGACGGGCCTCGCCGCGCCGCTCGGCGGCCATCAGCGCGTAGGCCAGCACGTTCAGGTCGGCGAGGGCCGCCGCGTGGTGGAAGAACCCGGGCTGGGCCCAAGCGTGTGCCGCACGGTCGAGGGCCTGGGCGGCCGATGCGTGGGACCAGTGGTTGCGTGCCATCAGCGCCTCGACTCCGCCCAGGGCGAGGACGGAGTGGTACTGCATAACCTGGGCGGTGAGCTCGGTGGCCGCGCAGGGCGCGTTTGTGGGTACGCGGGCGCGGATCGCGTCGACGAAGTCCAGTACCTGGCTGCGCGATCCCATCTCCTCCGGCCCCAGATAGCACAGCATGCTCAGATACACCTCGCGGTTCCAGCGGTCGCGGGCCAGTACCTCGTTCCACAGGCCGAACACCTCCGGCTGACTGCGGCGCTCCAGCCGTGAGAGCCCCAGCATGACCACCCAGGGAGTGGGGTCCTCCGGCGCCAATTCGGCGGCGCGCCGACAGCTGTCGGCGATGCCGGCCGCGTCCTCCAAGTACCCCCGGGAACGTCCGCGTTCGAGCTGCGCCCATGCGGAGAGGACGAGCGCGCTCGCGTTGCGCGGCTCGCGAGAGGCCCAGGCGCGGGGCCCGTGCGATTCCGACAGGCGGTACGCCAGCACGGAGAGCTGATGGGTGCGGCGGTCCCAGTCGGCCCGGCTCTGGTTCAAGAGACGGGATATCTGGGCCATGTACAGGTCTGTCGTCCCGATCGCGCCCGTATTCGGCGTCGACTGAAGGGACTTCAGCAGCCGGCCGAGGGCGGCGTCGTCGAGTTCCAGGGAAAGGCGTGCCCGTCTGCGGCGACTTGAGAGAAATGCCATGCACGGAGGCTAGAGGTTACGAGCCGTGACGCAAGGTGTGCGCTGAGATCGCTACCGATTACACTATGCGATCTAGCCGTTACTCTTCGGTATGGTGAGGCGGGTGCGCCCGGACCCCAGGTGGCCAGGAACGGCGTGATCATGCCGGTGATGGTGACGGGCGGCGCCACCGCGGTGATCCGCGTGGCGCGGCCGGCGGTCAGTGCATCGACTGCGGCCTCGGTGGTGTCCGCACGGGCGGCCGGGGCGCGGGCCAGGGGAAGGAAGTGCTGGCCAGCCACCGTGGTCGAAGATCGTCACCTTTGAGGCCCTTCACCAACTGTGCAGTTGGCGCGACAGCGAGGGCAGGGCGACGCGGACCGCCTCGGCAGCCTTGGTGGCGGAACGGTCTCCACAATGCTCAGGAATGAGCGCAGCACTCGGATCTCCGTGGGGGTAGTCCCTCGGGAGGCGCGGGAAGCATGGCACCTTCATGCCTCAAGGGCATGGTAATCAGCCCTTCCAAGTATTTGAGGCTATGGCTGATGGGGCGCATTCTTATTTCACCGGAACTTTTGGTTATCGGAGCCCGAATCTCCGTCGACTTCTCCGGGTAAAATGCACCCTTCGATTGGCTGGTGTTCTCGCATGGCCCGCCCCCTGCCCCTGATCCTCGCCCAGGCGCCCGGCCGCCCGGCCGACGACCTCGCGGGCTTTACCGCCGACGTGGAGCGGCGCGTGAAACTACGCGCAACCGGTGCCCTCGTCGTCTACCCCGAACTGCACCTCGGCGAGAGCGCCCCCGGCGTCCCGGCCGACCCGGGGCAGGCGGCCGAGCCGCTCGACGGCAAACGCGACGCGGTCTTCGCCGAGCTCGCGGGGGATCTGGGCATCTGGCTGGTACCCGGCAGCGTCTACGAGCGAGGAGACGGCGACCGCGTCCACAACACGACACCGGTCTATTCGCCACGGGGTGAGCGCCTTGCCGCGTACCGCAAGATCTGTCCGTGGCGCCCGTACGAGACGACCACACCCGGCAACCGGTTCGAGGTCGTCGACCTCGCCGGGGTCGGCCGCATCGGACTGTCCATCTGCTACGACACCTGGTTCCCGGAGATCTCCCGCCATCTGGCCTGGATGGGCGCCGAGCTGATCGTCAACGTGGTCCGCACGCCGACGAGCGATCGCGCACAGGAAGTCGTCCTCAACCGCGCCAATGCCATCGCCAATCAGGTCTTCGTCGCCAGCGTCAATTCCGCTGCCCCCTCCGGGATCGGCCGCAGCCTCGTCATCGACCCCCAGGGCACGGTGCGCGCCGAAACCGTCGATGCCAGCGACTCCACCCTCACCGACGTGATCGATCTCGACGAGGTCAGCAACGTCCGCCGCTACGGCACCGCCGGTCTCAACCGGATCTGGGACCAATTCCGCCCCGGCGACCCAGCCCTCGACCTCCCGCTGTACGGGGGCCGCATCGACCCCGCCACCTGGAACCCCGCCCCCACCACCGAGGAGCCACGATGAACAGCGAGACCACGGGGAACAACATGAGACTGAAGGGCGACCTGAGCCTCTTCTCCGTCGTCCTGTTCGGCCTGGCCTACATCTCCCCTGGCATCGTCGTCACCATGTTCGGCGTGGTCGCCGCCACCAGCGGCGGCGTGGCCCCCACCGCCTTCGCCGTCGCCACCCTCGCGATGCTGCTCACCGGGCTGAGTTACGCGAAGATGGCACGCGCTGTGCCCGGCGCGGGATCGGTCTACACCTACGCCCGCAAGATGCTCGACAGCCGCATCGGTTTCCTGTCCGGCTGGGCGATGCTGCTCGACTACTTCTTCATCCCGATGGTCGGCTGGCTGATCACCGCGATCTACTTCAACGCCCAGTTCCCTGCCATACCCAAGTGGGTCTGGCTGATCGTCTCGGTGGGCATCACCACCGCCATCAACGTCTTCGGCATGAAGCTCGCGGACCGCGTCAACAAGGTCCTGATGTTCATTGCTCTGGGGTCGCTGGTCCTCTTCGCCACCCTGTGTGTCGTTTTCCTCGGCAAGCACGGCTCGTCCGCCCCCGTCACGGACGCTCTGTGGAACTCCGGCACTTCGATCGGCGCGGTCACTGCGGCCGCTGCCATCGCCGCGTACTCCTTCCTCGGCTTCGACGCCGTCTCCACACTGGGCGAGGAGGCCAGGGGCGGGGCGAGGACGATCGGCCGCGGCATCATCGGCTGCGTCATCGCCGCCGGAGCGATCTTCATCGTGCTGTCCTTCGTGATGCAACTGGTTCACCCCGGCGCGACGTTCGTCGACGTCGACGCGGCCGCCTACCACCTGAAGGTCCTGGTCGGTGGCGAGACGTACGCCGAGATGATCAACTTCGTTACCATCGCCGGATCCATCGCCTCCTGTATCGCCCTGCAAGCCTCCGCCGCCCGCCTCATGTACGTCATGGGACGCGACGGCGCACTGCCCAAGGCCGTCTTCGGCAAGCTGTCGGGGAAGACCGGCACGCCCGTCCTGAACCTGCTGCTGACCGCGGCCGCCGGTGTCATCGCCATGAAACTCGACCTGACCACAGCCACCTCGTTCATCAACTTCGGCGCCTTCCTCGGCTTCGCCCTGGTGAACGTCTGCGTGATCGCCCACCTGGTCCGAGAGCGCAGAGACGGCCGCACCCCCAACCTCTTCTCCTTCCTGGTGATGCCGGCCATCGGCGTTGGCGTCTCTCTCTACCTGCTCACGAGGCTCGATGACGTCGCACTCCAGATCGGCGGCGTCTGGCTGGCGATCGGCGTCGTCTACCTGGCCGTCCTGACCAAGGGCTTCCGCCGACCCGCACCGGAGATGACCTTCGACGACGACACCGCGGTCACGGACAGAGCCACCGCGTAGCTCCCTCCCGATGTGAGGAGACGAGGATGTCCACGACAACTGCTGAACTGGTCCATGACCAGAGCCTCGGAGACCTGTTGATCCACCGTGATGTGGTGCTCGACGGACTCGATACCCCGCAGCGCGCCGCCCGTACCGTCCTGGTCGACGTCCTGGACGGCAAGGCGGAGGATCAGCTCTTCGATGCCATGCTGGTGGCCAGCGAGCTCATCGCCAACGCCATCCAGCACAGCAGCGGTGCGGTCCTCATAAGGGTTGAGGTCTACGAGTTCGGTGCGGCGTTGGGCGTCGTCGACCGCGGGGCCGACATCACTGCCGTCCCTGCGCGACCTTCGAACTCATCTGTTGACGAAGGGACGGTGGCTGCCAGCGGGCGCGGCCTGTTCATCGTGGACAGCCTCGCCAGCGCCTGGTCGGTCGAGGAGACCGAGTACGGAAAGATCGTCATCGCTATCCTCACCCTTCCAGCAGGCCCTCGTCGATGACCCCTCTCGACCTCACGCGACACCATCTCGGCCGACGATTCTTCGCCCATCCGCTCGGCGTCAACTGCGGAGCCATCGGACTGTCACGGGGCGCTGAGTCAGAGACGCGGTCATGTGGCACCAGGCGGGCAGATCGAGCGGGGCGGCGGGGTCGGTGGCGATGACGTGGACGACCGTGCCCGCCGCTGTGTCGGCAATGCGGGCGCGCAGCCTCAGCAAGAGGGTGACGCACAGCAGACCGGTGCCGTCGACGGTGATGTCCGCCGGCGGCGCGGGGGTCTCGGTCAAAGGGGCAAGGTCCGGGTGACGCGACACAGGCGGCGGGGCAGGTCGCCTTCCTCGAAGTCGTGGATCTCTTCGAGGGTCCAGCCGTCGGCGACGGCGTCGACCAGGTCGCGGCCGAAGAAATGGACGGCGAAGCCGCCGTGCTCGTAGAAGTCGTCGCCGGCCTGCCGCACGGTGTAGACGAACGCCCCGTCGGGCCGCGGGACACGGTGGACCTCGCCGACCAGGGCGCGGATCTCCGCCGTCGACAGCGCCATGCACAGCAGCATGTGCGCGAAGACCGCGTCCATCGAGTCGCCAGGCAGCGCCAGCGGCTCGCGCACGTCGTGCACCGCGGTGGTCATCCGCTCCTCGACGCCCTGGGAGCGGGCGACGTTACGCAGCTGCTCCAGCCCGGCGGGGCTGAAGTCGGTTGCCTGGACGGTGAAGCCTTTGTGGGCGAAGAACAGCGGGTCGCGGCCGTGCCCGGCTCCCAGCTCCAGCACGTCGTCGATCGTCATGCGCGAGCGGGCCGGGGTCTCGGAGTTCGGCACCGCCAGCCGCTTGGTCCAGGCCGGGACTGCGGGACCGTCGTAGCCGCGCTCTCGGCACCAGCCGAGCCAGGACAGAACCGTCGCGCGCCGGGAGTGCAGTACCTGCTCGCTATGCGACGCGTGGACGGACTGAATGAAGTCGGCCGCCTGGGCCTGCCTGACAGACCAGAGGGCAGCCACGTATTGAGCCTCGGCGGATATCTATGCTGCATCGCGGCCCTCGCCTGATCCCGACCACCATTCGCCTGAATCTTCGCCCCAGCACGCTGCCAACGAGACCACCGACGATCGCTAGTGCTGTGACCGCATAGGTTCGCCGGGTTGGTTGTCGTGGCGGTTGGATGTGCGGTGACGTCCGATCCAACCGCTGGAGGCGCGGTGGCCGAGCCTGTCCGTGTGCGCAGACTGACCGACCGGGAGGGGCAGCGGCTGAAGCAGATCGTGCGCCGGGGCAGCACCAACTCGGTGCGCTATCGGCGCGCGATGATGCTGCTGGCCTCGGCCGGCGGGAATCGGGTGCCGGTGATCGCCCAGCTGGTGGCGGCCGACGAGGACACCGTGCGCGATGTGATCCACCGGTTCAACGAGATCGGCCTGGCCTGCCTGGGCCCTCGGTGGGCGGGAGGCCGTCCCCGCCTGCTCAGCGATGACGACGAGGACTTCGTTGTCCAGACGGCCACCACCCGCCCCACCAAGCTCGGCCAGCCTTTCACTCGCTGGTCGCTACGCAAACTCGTCGCCTACCTGCGCACAGTCCACGGCCGAGTGATCCGTATCGGCCGCGAGGCGTTACGCGGCCTGCTCGCCCGCCGCGGAGTCACCTTCCAGCGCACCAAGACATGGAAGGAATCCACCGACTCCGACCGCGAGGCGAAGCTGGACCGGATCGAGCACGTCCTGGACCGTTTCCCCGACCGGGTCTTCGCGTTCGACGAGTTCGGCCCACTCGGGATCCGGCCCACCGCAAGCTCGGGCTGGGCCGAGCGGAAACACCCCGACCGGGTGAACGCGCCCGCATCCGAAGCGAGAAGGGCATCCGTTGGGGCGGACGCCCCCTCAACACCGCAGCCTGACCAACCGCGAACTTACACAGCCACAGCGCATCATCGGTCCGCTCGTGGCCAAGCGCGGACGACCGAAGCGTTGTGAAGATGATCTCGGCTGGGCAGATCCGGAGCCCCGAACGGGGCCGGTTCAGGAGAAGGACGGCGCCAGAGGAGAATGGCTCAGGAGGCGGACGGCTCGATCTCCCCCGCGAAGACGATGACCTGGTCGATGAGGCTCCGCCGCAGATGGACGACGTCCGTTCCCGCCAGGCGGGGGCCTCCATCCGGCGTCGTGAAGACCCACTGGTACCGGGCCCACTCGTCCGGCATGTCCACCGCCGAACAGCGCACCATCGTGCCGGTCCCCGCGGGGTGGCGCCGGATGTCCAGCACGAACCGCTCGACCGCCTCGATCCCCTCACTGCGGCCCAACGGTCCCCAGAAGACCACGTCCGAGGTGAGGGCCTGGGAGAGCAACGCAGTCACATAGCTGTCGTCCGAGGCGTTGAACGCGGAGATGAACGTGTCGATCGCGGACCGCGCGGTCTCTTCCTGCATGCACCAGTAATACCAGTCGTCTCGCGGAACGCGCTCGTCCCGTGAGCCGTCCTCCGACCACGGTGAACCATCCCGGTCACAGCACTAGCACTGCCACCAGCGCAGCGAACAGTCCGGATTTCCCCTCGAAGTAGCTTCTGATCATGACCATATGCGCGTCCTGCACCGACCAGTGATGCCGGCGGGCACGAAGAGGCGCCCCAGCCTCGGGAGAGACTGGGGGCGCTGCTCAGACTGCTAGGTCGTGCTCGCCGAGCCAGAGTTCCTCGGTCGACAGGTCGTCGTAGTGGTACAGGGCGATGAGGTAGTCCTGGACCCGCCGTTCCTGGTCCATGCCGTGGAGTACGCCCAGGACGTACACGACGACGGCCAGGCGACAACATCACCGGACTGCTGAGACTGGCTGGAGCGGGAACCTGCCATGGGTACGGCGCCCGGAAGATGACGAGGACTCCGGCCTCGGCGGGCGTGAGTCGCAGTCCGCCCGGCTCGCGGACCGTATGCGGGTCTTCCCGGCCAGGCACCACGAAGGCTGGTCTGACGAGAAGGTGTTGCCGAGCATCTCCGTCTCGATGCCCTCGGAACTCCTCGGTGCTCTGCGCACGCGCACCGGCAAGCGCGGCGTGTCCGCCTACGTGACCGCAGCAGTCCGGCCCCAGCCGGCGATGGACGGCCTCGCCGAGATTGTGGCTTCCTGCGAAGCCGAGCACGAACCGCTGAGCGAGACCGAAGTTCAGGCCGGGCAACGCGACCTGTTCGGTGACGCACCGGCGCCGTACGCATCCGGCGACAGCGCCGCAGGAAGGGAGCCGCGGCCAGGTCCCTGGTTTTGGACTCCCAGGCGCTGTCGGTCGCTGCTCCTGCGCAACGACCGACAGATGGTCATCCGGATCGAGGCCGCCCGGCGCGTAGGCGTGCCCGTCCTCGTGTCGGCCCTGACGGTGGTGGAGCCGTCTTCGGGAAGACAGGTACCGCCCGGCTGCGCTGGGTGCTATTCCGGTTCAGGTCCACGACGTCACCCAAGTGGACAGCTTTACTGCGGTGCAGCTGATGAGTGATGCCGGCGGCCTGCACGGCCACAAGTACGCCATTGGCGCTCTCGTGGCCGCGATGGCGCTCCGCTCCGCAGCTCCACTGGAACGCGGCCTTCGGCCGCGACGACTGGTCGAAACTGTGCGGCGACCGAGAATCGATCAAGCTGTCTGAGCTCGGCGTCCGCCCCTTGACCGGAGGTGTTCAGTCAGTTCACGCGGAAGGTGGCTTCGTCGATCAGGAAGGACTCTGCAGTGAGGCCATGGGGGCGAGCTTGTTGGACTCGGATACTGCCGCGATCCAGGAGAATTCGTTGTTGTCGCTGAAGTAGTAGTACGTGGAGCCGTTGGGCATCATCGCGATGGTGATGCCTCCGTATCCGGACATGAACGGTACGTGGAACGGCTGGGTGTAGGCGGGGTTGTCTGCGGCCGTGAACTCCCGGCCCCAGAAACCGTTCTGGTAGCGCATCGGTGTGCTGCCGGTCGTGGTGGCGCCGCGTTCTGACGGGTTCTGCTGCATGGAGTCGGCCAGCAGGCCCGGGTGCAGCACCTGGGTGCCGGCCACCGCGCCGGCATCGTTGTTCAGGAACTTGGCGAACTTGGCGACATCATCCTTGGTCCAGAACATCCCGTACCCGCCGAAGGGGACGCCGACCGCGCTGTTGTCCGTACGGGAGGAGACGCGGGCGTCCGGGCTGATGCCGATCGGGGTGAGGACCTCGTCGCGGAGCATGTGGAACAGGTCCGCGCCGGAACCTGCCTTGTTCTGGAGGTAGTTGTTCATGGCGCGGGCCGCCAGGAAGGTGTCGGAGGAGTGGTAGACCCACTTGCTGCCCGGGGTGGCCTTGCGTGAGAAGGACAGCGCCTTGTCCATCTTGGTGGCGTAGGGCTCGGCGAGGAAGAAGGCGGTCATGGTGCTGCCCGCCTCGTCGGTCTCGTAGCGCGCCGAGGTGTAGTTGCCGGTGGTCATGTCCAGGGCGTGGTCGACGGTGACATTCGACCAGGCGCTCTTCCCGGCGGTTTCCGGTATCAGGTCGGTCAGGCGCTGGTCCGCGACACCGGTGCCGTAGCGCTGGGCGAGCCGGAGCAGGGCGGTGCCGGCGAAGGCGGACTTGGCGGTGGAGTAGGAGGGCAGCAGCATCTGCCCGCAGAACGGGTACTGGCCCCGCCTGGTCTGGCAGCCGCCGACGTAGTTCACGCCGTCGTAGTAGAAGCCGTAGGTGCTGAGCGCGGTGGGGGTGATACCCGCGCCGAACTTCGAGGTGTCCACGCCGGCGCCGGGGTGGTCGGTGGCGAGCTGCGCGATGGGTTTGGTGGGCAGCCGGCCTGCGACCTCGGCCGCGTAGGCGGCGCGTGCGGCTTCGCCGTCGGGAACGGTGCCCGGCTGGTAGGTGGCGGCCACCTGGCCCCACATGTCGAACTGGTGGTAGGCGCAGGTTTCCGCGGTGATCTGGTAGCGGACCTGGGAGATGGAGGATGCGTCGAAGAGGAAGGAGAGCACCCCGTTGTGCACGCAGTTGGCGTTCCGTTCGACCAGTGCGAAGGGCAGCGCGGCGCGCGTGCGGCCGCCGTCGCCGTCTTCCTGCCAGGCCCGGCCGGCCCCCACGGCGAGGTTCCAGGAGGCGTTCCCGGTGTAGCGCAGCCCGCGCACGGTGGGGATGAGGTGGCTGCCGTTCTGCACGAGGGTGGCGCTGAACGGGGGGAGGTGCTTGGTGGCCTCGGTGCGGGAGTAGCCGTTGGGGTCCTTCAGCTTGCGGTAGCCGCCGGCCGTGGCGGTGCCGTTGAGGGTCAGAGTGCCCTCGAAGGTGTGTGCGGGCGGGGCCGCCTCGGCGGGCAGAGCGAAGGCGCTGTCTACGACGGTGTCGGTGGGGGTGGCGCTGGAGAGCTGAGCCGCGGTGAGGACCGCGCGGGGCACGGCGCCATTGCCGGTGAGGGGGTCGCCCGGCACGGGGGCCGCGCTTTCGGCGAGCGCGGGGGATGGAATGGTGAACACGCCGGCGAGCAGCACGGTGAGCAGTGCCGTGGCTGTTGCAAGACATCGCATACCGCGTGGGCGGCGGGTGGGCGGACTGGAGGTCATGGATGTCCCTCTTCCGGGCGGGGTCTGTTGTTGCGGCATGGTGGGTGCGCGCAGCGAGAGCTGTCCAATGCCTGTCAGGACTGGCCATGGTGTCTTAAAAGCATCGGGCCAGGTTCTTTGGCGGAGTACGCCGCATCGCGGGTCGGTGGACGAGAAGCCAGGTCCGCGTGAACTCGCCGAGAACGCCACAGCTGACCTGCCACCCAGATCGGATGCTGCTCGAATCGCCGGGTCCAGCTGTCCGGGCGAGACCACGCCGGCCTGCGGGGTCGGCAAGCGGCTGGGCGGCTCGCTGTGCATGTCTTCGACGAGCTCGGTGTACCGGAAGGCGCCGATCGCCGGTGGCGCAACCGCATGACCGAGAGGCGGGTGCGTCGTGCGCTGGAGTACCAGGACCGGGACGTCGACCTCCTGAGCAGGCTCACCGTGCGAGGGTCGCGGGGATGTTCCGGTGGTTGGTGCCGGCCTCGGCTGGGCCGCCTGGCACAGCAAGCAGGCGGAGGATTCCCGATCCCGAACCGACGCCGTCATCGACGACGGCAGCCGGGTCCGTATGTGCCCGGCACCGCTGGACGGGGTGGAGCGCCGACGACCGGCGATGGTGCAGCCACCTGCTCGACACCACGGACCAGCGCGTGCCGGAATCGTGGATCAGGTCGAGCGATGGGTCTGCGAGCAGCGCGCTGTGTTCCGGTCCGGCCGTCTCCCTCTGTCGCGGGGCCGGCTGGACCAGACACCATCCCGAGCCGGCCACGACTCCTGAACGGCTTTCGCACCAGAACGGCCCAATGCCGGCAGGTTCAGCTCCCCGCTGCCTGCGGCCCGTACTGCTCGACGCAGAAGCGTGCCAGGCCGGTGGCGAAGGACTCGATGGTGCGGAGCGCGTAGTGGCCGGCGTCCCAGGCCGCGTGCAGCCGGATCTGCAGGGGCTCCCCGTGCCGGTCGAGGATCAGCAGGGGGTGCAGGCCGAAGCGGGGGTCGTCGGAGACGACGGCGATGCCGTGACCGGAGGCGGTCATCGCCTGGGCGACCTGCGGGGTGTCGCACTCCAGGACGATGTCGAGGGAGCTGCCCGCGTCCTGTACCGCCTGGTCCAGGATGCGGCGGGTGCCGTGCGCGAGGGTGAGGACGATCAGCGGCTCACCGGTCAGCTCCTGGATGGTGATCCGGTCCCGGCCTGCCCAGGGGTGTGTGGGCGGCACGTAGGCCCACAGCGGCAGACGGGCTACGGGCAGCCCGGCGTAGCGGTGGCGCGGCGGGGCTGAGGAGATCGCCACGTCGGCGCCCCGGGTGAGGGCCTGGTAGGCGCGTACCGGGTTCTCCGCCTGCACCGTGACCAGGGGATCCTCTGGACCCCAGGTGGCCAGGAACGGGGCGATCACATCGGTGATGGTGGTGGCGGGGGCCGCCACGGTGAGCCGCATCGCCCGCCCGGACGCCAGCGAGCTGGCCGCGGCGAGGGCGGTGTCGGCGCGGGTCACCAGGTCCCGGGCGAGGGGCAGGAATCGGCGGCCGGCCGCCGTGAGTTCCATCCGATTGCCCGTGCGGTCGAACAGTGTCACTCCCAGGGACGCCTCAAGTCCACGCAGTTGGCGGGAGAGCGAGGGCTGGGCGATATGGACTTCGGCTGCCGCCCTGGTCACCGAGCCGCTCTCGACGACCGCCAGGAAGTAGCGCAGCACCCTCAGCTCCACAGCGAACCTCCAACCCATGCCTCACAGGCATGAAAGTCAATCCCATCAAGTATTTGAGGTTATAGCTCACCCGGCCCATTGTTGCCTCACTGTGAACAGCCGGCGAATGCGCCTTCCCGAGGAGCGAACTCATGGCCACGTCCCGAAGAACACCCGCCGCCGCCGCTCTGGTGGCCTGCGGTCTGCTCGCGTCCGCATGCAGCGGTAGCGGCAGCGGCACCGACAGCGGCACCGGGCAGATCCTCAATGTGGCGACCACCGCCGAGGTGACGACCTGGAATCCGGTGAAGTCCTTCTCCACCGAGGTCTACTACCTCAGCAACGTCTACGAGCCGCTGCTGTGGATGAACCCGCCCGGCTCGAAGGAGCGCTTCCGCCCCGCCCTCGCCGAGCGCTGGGCGTCCTCCGCCGACGCCAGGACGTGGACCTTCCATCTGCGCAAGGGGGTCACCTTCCACGACGGCGAGCCGATGAACGCCGCGGCGGTCAAGGCGTCCCTGGAAGCCTCCGCCAAGGACGGCGGCGCAGCCTTCATCTGGTCGACACTGGACACCATCGAGACACCGGACGAGCACACGGTCGTGCTCAAGCTGAAGAGCGCCGCCCCGGTCGACATGATCGCCTCGTCCATGTACGGGGCATGGATCGTCAGCCCCAAGGCCCTGGCCAGGGGCGAGGACTACTTCGCCAAGGGCGTTGACGCAGGCACCGGCCCGTACCGGGTCTCGGAGTACCAGGCCAAGAAGAGGGTCGTACTGAAGGCGTACGACAAGTACTGGGGCGGCTGGAAGGGCGAGCGCTACCGCACGGTCGTCGCCAGGATCACCGCCGAGCCGACCGCGCAGGAGCAGATGCTCCAGTCCGGCCAGGTCGACTACGCCGCCGCGCTGCCACTGGAGAACGTCGCCCGGTTGAAGAAGGACAAGCGCTACACCGTCACCGAGTGTCCCACCTTCCAGAGCCACACGGCCTTCTTCAACACCACCAAGGGCCCGCTGAAGAACGTGAAGGTACGCCAGGCGCTGGCGCAGGCGATCCCGTACGACGACATCGTCAAGGTGGGCGCCGAAGGCTTCGGCGCCCGGGCTCGCGGTGCCGTACCGGCCGGCGCCTTCCCCTACGACGAGCAGCTGCCGCAGACGCCGTACGACCTGGAGGCCGCCCGTCGGCTGCTCACAGAGGCCGGATACGAGGGCGGCAAGGGCCTGAAGCTGACCCTCAGCTACGCGGCGGAGAACGCACAGCAGGCCAAGTACGCCCCGCTGATCAAGGACTCCTTCGCCAAGGTGGGCGTGTCGGTCGAGCTGCAGCCGATCCTGTTCAACCAGCAGTGGGAGAAGGCCAAGGCGGACCCGGCCAAGGCGCAGGACATCTTCCTGCTGATGTACTGGCCGACCTATTCCGACGCCGGCTCGGACAACCTGGTCTCGCTCTTCCGCAGCAGCGACAAGCCCTTCTTCAACCTCAGCTACTGGAAGGACGCCACGTACGACAAGCTCGTCGACGAGGCCGGCGCCCACACCGCCACCGACCAGGACAAGGCCGCCGCTCTGTACGGCCAGGCGCAGCGGCGGCTGCTGGAGCAGGCCCCCGGCGCGTTCCTCTACGACATGCGCACCCCCGTCGTGATGAACAGCGAGGTCAAGGGCTTCGCCTGCAACCCGAACTACTCCTTCTCCATCCCCTTCCACCAGCTGCACCGCGGAGCCAGCTGATGCCGCGCTTCCTACTGCGCCGACTGCGAGGCTCCCTGCTCGTCCTGCTCGGGGTCAGCGCGATCACCTTCGTCATAGCCCGGGTGATCCCCTCCAACCCCGCCCTCACCTACGTCGGCGCCAAGGCGACGCCCGAGGAAGTAGAACGGGTGACACACGCCCTCGGCCTCGACCAGCCTCTGCCGGTGCAGTACCTGTCGTATCTGCGCAATGTGCTGACAGGGGACTGGGGCACCTCCATCGCCACCAAGCAGCCGGTCCTCGGCGAGCTCGGCGACCGGCTGCCCGCCACCCTCGAACTAGTCGGCGCCGCCATGGCGGTCGCGCTGGTGCTGGGCGTCACGCTCGGCTGCATAGCCGCGGTGCGGCCCGGCAGGCTGATCGACCAGGCGGTGCGGCTGCTGTCCATCGCGGGCGTATCGGTGCCCGCCTTCTGGCTCGGGCTGCTGCTCCAGCTGCTGGTCTTCGGCCGCCTGGGACTGCTGCCGCCCACCGGACGCATCGACAGCGATCTGGAGTTCACCGCGCCGATCCACTCGATCACCGGACTGAACACGGTGGACGCGCTGCTCACCGGCAACGGGGCGGCGCTGGCCAGCGCCTCGGCGCACCTGATCCTGCCGGCCCTCACACTGGCCGCCTACCCGCTCGGCGTCGTGGCCCGCATGACCCGCACCAGCATGCTGGAGGCGCTCCAGCAAGACCACATCCGCGTCGGCCGCGCCTACGGCGTCCCCGAACGCACCCTCGTCTGGCGCGTCGCCCTGCGCAACGCCCTCCCACCCACCGTCACGGTGCTCGGCCTGACCGCCGCCTACGCCCTGACCGGCGCCTTCTTCGTCGAAGTGGTCTTCGACTGGCCGGGCCTCGGCCAGTACGCCTCCTCCGGCCTGCTGAGCCTGGACTACCCGGCGGTCATGGGCGTCACCCTCATCGGCGCCGTCGCCTACGTCCTCGTCAACCTCGCGGTGGACCTCGTCCACGCGCGCCTCGACCCGCGAGTGAGGCCGGCATGAGCCACAGCCCGCAGACCATCCCGCCGCGCAGCGCCCGCTTCACCGCCCTGCTCCGCGACCCGCTCGCCGTCCTCGGCCTGGTGCTGCTCGCGGCCCTGGTCGCCGCCGCCCTGCTCAGCCCCTGGCTCGCCCCGCACCCTGATCAGGGCGCCGGAGCCGCCGAGGTCGCCGCCCGCCACCTGCCACCCGGCGCCGGCCACCTGCTCGGCACCGACAACCTCGGCCGCGACGTGCTCAGCCGCATCATCTACGGTGCCCGGCCGGCGCTGACCGTACCGCTCCTCGTGGTCGGGCTCGCCGTGCTGGTGGGCGTACCGCTGGGGCTGATCGCAGGCTTCCGCGGCGGGCGCGTGGGCGAGGCGATCATGCGGCTGTGCGACATGTTCCTGGCCTTCCCGCCCCTGCTGCTCGCCATGGCCATCGTGGCCACCCTCGGCCCCGGCCTGGAGCACGCCGCCCTCGCGCTGGCCATCGCCTGGTGGCCCTGGTACACCCGGCTGGTCCAGGGCATCACCGCATCCATGCGTGAGCGGCCCTTCGTCGAGGGAGCGCGCGCCCTGGGGCTCAAGGACCGAGTCGTCATGGTCCGGCACATTCTGCGCAACGCCGTCTCACCGATTCTGGTGCAGGCCACCGTCGACATCGGCACCGTGATCCTGGCCGCCGGATCACTGGCCTTCCTCGGCCTGGGCACCCGCCCGCCGCAGGCGGACTGGGGCCTGATGGTCGCCGAGGCCCGCGGCGACCTCCAGACCCACTGGTGGGCGGCGCTCTTCCCGGGCCTGGCGATCCTCCTCACCGTGCTGGCCTTCAACCTCTTCGGCGACGCTCTGCGTGACGTGTTCGACCCACGCACGGAAGCCCGCTCCGCCGCCGCGCGCCGTGGCCTGCGCACACTGGCCGGGCAGGCCGCCGCTCTGTTGCGGCGCCAGCCGGAGGGGAAGGACACCGACGCGGCGAGCCCCCTGCCCGCCACTGAGGACGAGACCGCGCCCGGCCCGGGCAAGCAGCGCGCAGACGGTCAGGCGGCACCCTTGCTGGAGATCTCCCGGCTGCGCGTCACCATCGGCGACGCCGCCGTCGTACGCGACGTCTCCCTCCGCGTGCGCGCGGGCGAGGTCGTGGGGGTGGTCGGCGAGAGCGGCTGCGGCAAGTCCCTGACCGCCCTCAGTGTCCTCGGCATGCTCCCCGCCGGAGCCGAAACCTCCGGCGCCATCCGGCTCCAGGGCCAGGACCTGCGGGCCGCCGGCTTCCACACGATCCGCGGCCGGAAGGTGGCCATGGTCTTCCAGAACCCCGCCGCCTCCTTCGACCCCGTCACACCGCTCGGCCGCCAACTCGACCGACTGGTACGCCTCCACCAGGGCGGCACCCGGACCGAAGCGGCCCAGCAGGTGAGCACCGCACTGACGGAAGTGGGCCTGGACGCCGAGCGCGTCACACGCTCCTACCCCCACCAGCTCTCCGGCGGCATGCTGCAGCGCGTCATGATCGCCGCCGCTCTGCTGTGCCGGCCCGATCTGCTCATCGCCGACGAACCGACCACCGCCCTGGACGTCACCGTGGCCAAGGAGTTCCGCTCCCTGCTGCGCCGCCTGCAGGCCGAGCACGGCTTCGGAGTCCTGTACATCACCCACAACCTGGGCGAGGTCCGCGAACTGTGCAGCCGGATGTACGTGCTCTACGCCGGTCAGGTCGTCGAATCAGGCCCGGTGGCTGACGTACTGGACACCCCGGATCACCCCTACACCCGCGCCCTGCTCGCCGCCCTCCCCGACCGGGCCGCCCCCGGCAAAGCGCTGCCCTCCATCCCCGGCAGCGTGCCTGACCGCCCCGACCTCCTCACCGGCTGCCCCTTCGCCGACCGCTGTGCCCACACCACCGAGGCATGCGCCACCCCGCCGCCTCTCAACGCCGCCGGAGCGCGGGCAAGCGCCTGCCACCTCACCCAGCCGAAGGGAGTCCCCGCGTGATCCTCGACGTACAGCAGCTCGTCAAGACCTTCGGCTCGCACACCGCTGTCGCCGGCGTCGACCTCAACATCACCGCAGGAGAAGTACACGCGCTGGTAGGTGAGTCGGGGTCGGGCAAGACCACCCTCGCGCGCTGCGTGCTGGGCCTGATCCCGCCCACCTCCGGCACCGTGCACATCGCGGGCCGCCCGCTCGCCGGGCTGCGCCGCAAGGAGTTGCGGCGGCTGCGCCACCAGGTACAGATCGTCTTCCAGAACCCCTACGCCGCCCTCAACCCCCGGATGACCGTCCGGCAACTCATCGCCGAGCCACTGCGCGAAGCCGGCCGGCCTGTCACCGACGTCACTGCGGAACTCGCGCGCGTCGGCCTGCCCGCCACTGTCCTCACCCGCTATCCCCACCAGCTCTCCGGCGGCCAGTGCCAGCGCGTCGCCATCGCCCGCGCCCTCGCCGTCGGGCCCTCGCTGCTGGTGCTGGACGAACCCACCTCCGCCCTCGACGTCTCCGTCCAGGCCCAGATCCTCAACCTGCTGCTCGACCTGCGCGAGCACAGCGACCTCGCCTTCCTCCTCATCACCCACGACCTGGGCGTGGTCCGGCACATCGCGGACCGGGTCAGCGTCATGCTGCACGGCGAACTCGTCGAGACCGGGCCCACCGCCCAGGTCCTGGACTCCCCCCAGCACCCCTACACCCGCAGGCTGCTCGACGCCGTCCCCGGGCTCCGCCCACCGGACGACACCCCGCCGAGCACACCCGCAGCCGCCACCGCACAAGGAGCTCTCCAGTGAGCCGAATCCTCGGCGTCGCCCTCGCCCAGGTCGCACCCGTGACCGGCGACCCCCAGGCCACATTCGCGAAGTTCAGCCGCGAGGTGCGCTCCCTCAAAGCCCTCTCCCCGTCCATCGACCTGGTGGTCTTCCCCGAGCTGTACCTGAGTGCCTTCGGCAGCTTCGACGCCCGCCACCCGGCCGGCTACCTCGACCGCCTCGCCGAACCGATCCCGGGCCCCACCACCGACGCGGTGTGCCGGCTCGCGGCCGACACCGGGCTGTGGATCGTCCCCGGCAGCATCCCGGAGCGATCGGCCAAGGGCGTCCACAACACGGCCGTCGCCATCTCCCCGCAGGGCGAAGTGGTGGCCTCGTACCGCAAGATCTTCCCCTGGATGCCGTACGAGACCTCCGTGCCCGGCGACACCTACGTCACCTTCGACATTCCCCAGGTAGGCCGCTTCGGCCTGGCGATCTGCTACGACGGCTGGGTACCGGAGATCTCCCGCACCCTCGCCTGGATGGGCGCCGAGGTCATCATCCAGCCCACCTACACACGCACCTCCGACCGCGAACAGGAACTGGTCCTCGCCCGCGCCAACGCCATCACCAACCAGGTGTACGTCCTCAACCCGAACATCGGCGGCCTCTTCGGCACCGGCCGCAGCATCGCCACCGACCCCGAAGGCCGCGTACTGGCCCAGGGCGGAGCAGGCGAGGAGTTCCTCACCTTCCACCTCGACCTCGACCTCGTGGCCACCACCCGTGAACGCGGCACCCTCGGCCTGAACCCGCTGTGGAAGCAACTGCGCGACGCCCCGCCCCCCTTCCCGCCCGCCACCGAGGGCTACGACAAGGGTCAGATCATGACCGGTCTCGGCCCGCTGCATCCCGCCCGGGCCGGATCGACAGGAGCCTGAGACACCCAGAGGTCCCGCGGTCGCGACCGACAGCCCGGCGCCTGACGACCGGCTCGGCAGCGGGCGCCGAGTCTCCGTTGCCGAGCCCTCCCCGAGCCGCCGTTCAGATACCGCTCCAGCGGTCGGCAGCTGCTTCACGAGATGTGGCCGCCCATTGCGCCCGGGTCCGCCCAGTCGCTCCGCCGGGCCTGCCGTCTGCCCCTCATGTGCCCGCTGACCTCCCCGGAGAACACCATGCCCGACCACCTCGCCACTACACACCAGGCCGACCGGCTGCGCGAAGCAGCCGGCAAGCACCTGCTCCTGCACTTCGGCCAACACGCGAGCCTGCGCGGCGGTCAGGGAATGTTCCTGCCCGACCGGGCCGACGGCGTCTACGTCTACGACGCGACCGGAACCCGCTATATCGACGGCCTGTCCGCCCTGTTCTGCGCACAGCTCGGCTACTCCTACGGCCCCGAGTTCGCCAAGACGGCCGAACAGCAGCTCAACCGCCTGCCGTTCAGCACTCTGTGGAACACCGCGCACCCCGCCGCCATCGAGCTGGCCGAGCGGCTCGCCGCTCTGGCACCCGACGGAATCAATCGCGTGTTCTTCACCTCCGGCGGCTCGGAGTCCGTGGAGTCCGCGTGGAAGCTCGCCCGCATGTACCACGTCGCCCAAGGCCAGCCTCAGCGCACCAAAGCCATCGCCCGCCGCACCGCCTACCACGGCGTGACCATGGGCGCCCTCGCGCTCACGGGGATCCCGGCACTCAAGGAGCCGTTCGGCGCGCCGGCCTTCGAAGTCATCCACGCACCCAACACCAACCGCTACCGCACCACCGACACCGACGAGGACGCCTTCACCCGGCGGCTGCTGGCCGAAACCGAAGCGGCGGTACTGGAGGCCGGCCCGGAGAACGTGGCCATGCTCATCGCCGAGCCCGTGCAGAACTCCGGAGGCTGCTTCACGCCTCCGGCAGGCTACTGGGCCGGACTCCGGGCGATGGCAGACCGACACGGTTTCCTCCTGGTCGCCGACGAGGTCATCACCGGTTTCGGCCGCATCGGCGAATACTTCGCCGTGAGCAAGTACGGCGCGATCCCCGACATGATCACCACAGCCAAGGGCCTCGCCTCGTCCTACGCCGCGCTCGGCGCCGTCCTGGTGTCCGACAAGGTCTCCGCGCCATTCTTCAACGACGGCGTGACCCTTCTGCACGGGCTGACCTTCGCCGGGCATCCGGTCGCCGCCGCCACGGCCCTGACCAATCTCGACATCTTCGAACGAGACGGTGTCCTGGACAACGTCCGTGGCCTGACCGGCCACCTCCACAAGCGGCTCGCCGAACTGACCGATCTGAGCATCGTGGGCGACGTACGCGGTGACGGCTTCTTCTGGGCCCTCGAACTCGTCGCCGGAGCGGACGGCCGACGCTTCACCCCTGAGCGCCAGGACGAACTCGTCAAGCAGTTCCTTCCCGCACGCATGCGCGGCCTCGGACTCCTGGCCCGCGCGGACGACCGCGGCGACCCGGTCGTGCAGATCGCACCACCCCTGATCTCCACCCGTGACGAACTCGACCACATCGTCGATCTGTTGGGACAGGCCCTTACTGATGCGGACCGCTATTTCCTCAACGCCCGCTGACCATCAGCACTCACGCCGCTCGTGTGGAACAGCTTCAAGCCAGACGCCTCCCCTCTTCGTCTAGAGGATCGGCATCGTCGGGCGGTGCAGATCTGTTTCCTCAGGGGCACGAAGCCGTGAAGAAGGCGTGTAAGGCGGCGGCAGTTTAGGGACGGGGCCGCGGTTACCGAAACCGGGGACCCGCCGAGTACCTGCAGCTCAGCTGCCACTTCCTTACGGCTCGTCGAAAGGCAACACAGCGACGACCTGCAACCTCACCTGTAATTCGCCGGGCACTACATGCGCCAACCTTTAGAGGTCTAACAAGGGCGTTGGACGTGTCGGTGGGTGATGAGGCAGGTGGCGAGGCCAAGGAAGGCTTCGTGGATGTCGTCTCGTCGTTCCCATCGAACGCGTAGGCGTCGGAATCCGTGCAGAGCCAGGCGATGGTCCGCTCAACGACCCATCGGAACACTCTGAGGCCGGAGCCATGGGGGGACACTGCGGCGGGCGATCACCGGTTTACACCCTGGGCCCAGACGAGGTGGCGGAAGTTGCCGTGGTCGTAGCCGTGGTCGGCCAGCAGCATGTCGGGGCGGCAGCGCGGCCGACCAGGCTGGCAACAGCCGGAACCTTCGCGAGCAAGGGCAACAGTCGAGTGACGTCGTTGCGGTTTGCGCCGGTCAGGGACACGGCGAGCGGGGTGCCCTGACCGTCGCTTGGCCCATGGGTCGTCGGAGGCGAGGGCGACGTAGCGGCGTTCGTGGCCGACGAGGGCGTGGGCGTAGCGGCGGGTGTCGCAGGGGGTTCGGAGGACGGCCAGGTCGCACAGGCCCTCGGCGAGGCCGCCGGTGGGGGTGTTGTGGCGGATGAGATGGCCGTTTCTCGCCGACCTGCTCGCGCTGCGCCGGGTCCCCGCCCGCTTCTTCGGGATCTTCATGAGCGTCAACCCGGTGTTCGCCGCTCTGATCGGCGTACTCGTCCTGGACCAGCGCCTTGGTGCGGCATCGTGGCTGGCCATCGCCGTGATTGTCACCGCCAACGCTGTCTCTGTGGGCGCCGCCGCCGGCTACTCGAAGAAGACCGACCTCTTGCGGTGAACCCGCGCCGGGCGCCCGCATCCCCGTGTGTGCCTTCGCCCTCCGCCATGGCGACGTACGGGCCCTTCCCGACGGCGGTATTTCCGCGCGAAAGAAGGTACGCAGCCCGCCTGGGTTCATGGCGCCGGTACGGCACCGATCTGCAGCATCACGCCGAGGAGGTCGGGCTGACCGCGTTCGCCGACGATCCGGCCGTCGGCCAGATAGTAGAAGTTCATGGCCTGCACCGAGATCTTGTTGCCGCTCGCGGGGACCCCGAAGAATTCACCGTCGTGGGTTCCCCGCATGGTGAACCGCGCGGCGACCGTGTCGCCTTCGGTGACCGTCTCCTCCAGCGTCCACTGGACGTCCGGGAAGCCGCTGCGCATCATCCCGAGGACTTCCATGTACCCCTCGGGCCCCCGCAGCGGTTCCGGGTGACTGGGTGCGTGGAACACCGCGTCCGGAGAAATGACCTCGCGAGCGAGACCCTCGTCGCCCGTGTTGATGAACTCGACGAAGCGGTTCATCACTGACTCGCTGGACTGCGCCGGCATCGTGCTGTGCCTCTCCAAAGACGATGGGTGATGTCCAGGAGCGTAACATCGAATCGATGTTTACATCGATTCGATGCAGTCATGCGAAGATGGACTCATGCTCGAACTCGCGATACTCGGTTTCCTGGCCGAGGGACCCATGCCCGGACACGAGCTGCGCCGCCGCGTCTCACAGCTGACCGGCTACACTCGGCCGGTCAGCGACGGCAGCCTGTATCCGGCGATCAACCGTCTGACCAAGGCGGGCTTGATCGAGCGGCGCGCCGACCCGGCCGCGGGGGCGGCCCGGTACGTGCTCAGCCTGACCCCGGCCGGGCGGGCCGACATGCTTCAGCGCCTGCGCAAGCCCGCCGACCACGAGATCACCGACTTCACCCGGTTCTACATCGTCCTGGCATTCCTCTCCCACCTGCCCGACGTGGCCGAACAGCACGCGGTGCTGCGCAGACGGCTGGAGTTCCTGGAAGAACCGGCGAGCTTCTTCTACGACGACGACCGGCCCCTGCGTGCCGAAGAGATCGCCGACCCCTACCGGCGCGGCATGCTGCTCACCGCCCGCGCCACCAGCCGCGCCGAACGGACCTGGCTGCGCGAGACCCTCGGCGAGACACCGCCCGCATTCGACACCGGATGCAACGACAGCGATCCGCATGCGCCCGCCGCTCCCGCGGGCTGACCGCACACGGAGGTATCTCCATGCTTGCTTCCTGGTACGACGACCAGGGGCCCGCCGCCGATGTCCTGCACGTCGGCGAACTTCCTGATCCCATCCCCGGTCCTGGCGAGGTCCGCGTCCGTGTCACCGTCTCGGGCGTCAACCCCGGCGACACCAAAAAGCGGCGCGGCTGGCTCGGCTCGTCCATGCCCTACCCGCGGGTGATCCCGCACAGCGACGCCGCCGGAGTCATCGACGCCGTGGGCACCGGAGTCGACGCCCGCCGCGTCGGGCAACGGGTCTGGGTGTACGGGGCCCAGTCCTACCGCCCCTTCGGCACCGCCGCCCAGTACACCGTCGTCCCTGCGGATCTGGCCGTCCCGCTACCCGACCACCTCGGCGACGATCTGGGCGCGAGCCTCGGCATCCCCGGTATCACCGCCCACCGCACCGTCTTCGCCGACGGCCCGGTCGACGGCCAACTGGTCCTGGTCCACGGAGTTCTCGGCGGCGTCGGCTCCCTGGCCGCCCAACTCGCCCACTGGGCCGGCGCCACCGTGATCGCCACCGTCCGCCGAACCGCGGACCTCGAGCGCGTCGACCCGGCCGTCGTCTCCCACGCCGTCGCCCTGGACACCGGCGACCCCGCCGCTGCCATCCGCTCGTACGCGTCGCGCGGCGTCGACCGGATCATCGAGGTCGCGCTGTCCGACAACGCCGACCTCGACAACGCCGTCGCCGCCAACGAGGCCGTCATCGCCGCCTACGCCACCCGCGCGGACCGCACCGAGATCCGTTTCTGGCCCCTGCTGTTCAACAACGTCACCCTGCGGCTGCTCGGCAGCGACGACTTCCCTGCCGAGGCCAAGCGCCAGGCCGCCCGCGACCTCACCTCCGCAGCCGCCGTCGGCGCACTCACCGTCGACGTCCGCGAGCGCTACGCGCTGGACGACATCGCCAAGGCCCACGACCACGTCGACGCCGGCGGTGGCCACGGCCGCATCCTGGTCACCATCCCCCGATAGCGCAGACTCGGAACGCTGCTCCCTCATCAGCAATCCCGCCGGCCACACCAGAGTCGGCAGATCGCGGGCTTACGCGACCTTCCGGAAGCGCCCGCGGATCGTGGCTGCCCGTCGGCGCTATCCGCAGTCACAGGATGGCCTCAGCCGATACCGACATACGGCACCCCCAGCCTGCTCAGCCCTCACGACTAGATTCACTGTCAGAGAAGTCGAAACGGCTGGGTTCGATGTCAAACGACTCGATTGGATGTGTAGGGTCTCGTGCTTCGTGGCACAGGCCAGGCTTCTGACCAGCTGCCTTCAAGCTGTCTCACAGCGATGGCACCCGGTTCAATCTCACGAAGGTGGCACTCCCTCAGAGTGCTCGGCGCCCAGTGGTGGTTGGTCTGCGCGGGTGGCGGCCATGCTGCGTCACATCGCCTACGACATCAGTGAACTCGCCCGCGCTCGCAGCATCGAAGACTTCGAGCGGGTACGTGCCCGCAACGATCCGCGGGCGGAACAGCGCCGACGCTTGGCCGAACCGGATACGATCTTCGCCGAGTTCTGCGCCCGCGCCAAGAGGCCGTCCCCGTCCAGCCGGCAGTGCGCAGATGCCTGGACCGCCTACTAGGACGAACTGCTGCTGCGGGGAATCGGACGAGGATCCCTACATGGCGTGCACCCCCTTTCCGCAGCGGCAGGCCCTGACTCGAGAACAGCCGCACACCCCCGCCGTTGCCCCCTGCCGCCAGAAACACCACGGAGCCGACACGCATGAGCACACCCCCACCCTCCATGCCCGGGGCGCCGTCCTGGCCGCACTGCGGTGAGCAACCCTCCAACCCCGTCGGTTGCCGCGGCAGACTCGTCCCCGGCTTCACCGCGTGCTTCGCCCACATCGCCGACACCGACCGTGCAGCCTACCTGGTCAGCCTGAACCCCGGCGCCGCCATCGACCACCGCGGCACCCCCTTCACCGAACCCCTTCTCAATGCCCTCCTCAACGCCCTCCGCGACCCTGGCACCGGACACCCCCGCCTCGGCCATGCCCAGTTCGAGTCGGCGACCTTCGAGGACTGTGCCTTGTTCGGCTCGACGTTTTTCGAGGGCAGCGCTGCGTTCGGTTCGGCGACTTTCAAGGGTGACCATTGCCTGTTCGACCGCGCGACTTTCAAGGGCGACGCCAACTTCGAGTCGGCGACCTTCAAGGGCCGCGCCGAGTTCGGTCTGACGACCTTCGAGGACATCGCCACGTTCGGCCAGGCGACCTTCGAGGTGGGCAGCGCCGGGTTCGGCTCAGCGGACTTCGAGTCGGCGACCTTCAAAGGCCGCGCCGAGTTCGGCCTGACGACCTTCGAGGGCCACGCCGGGTTCCAGTCGGCGACCTTCGAGGGCGACGCCGGGTTCCTCATGGCGACCTTCAAGGACAACGTCAATTTCGGCTCGACCACCTTCGAGGGCGACGCCCTATTCATGGACGCGACCTTCGCGGCCAACACGTGGTTCGGCTCGGCGACCTTCAAGAGCGACGTCTCGTTCGAGCAGGCGGCTTTCGAGCGAGCGGCCAACCTTGGGCCGCTGGTATGCGACGGGACGGTAGTGCTGTCCGGGGCAGTGTTCAGCAGCCCGGTGACCCTGGAGATCGCCGCGCGCCGCCTGGAGTGTCAGCGGACCCGGTGGGAATCGACGGCGATCCTGCGCCTGCGCTACGCCACAGTGGACCTCAGCCACGCGGTCCTGTCCTCTCCCGTGGCCGTCACCGCACACCCTGCTCCCTTCGCCGACGGAGGCGCGCCGGGTGAGTGCCTGCTGGATGGCCTCTTGTCCCGGGTACGAATAGCCTCGCTGCAAGGCGTGGACGCCGCGCACCTCGTTCTCACCGATACGGACCTGACCGACTGTCTGTTCTCCGGTGCCTTCCACCTCGACCAGCTCCGGCTGGAAGGCCGCTGCGCCTTCGCCCCCACCCCAACCGGCCCCCACCGCCGCCGCATGTGGCCATACAGGTGGACCCGCCGGCGCACCCTGGCCGAGGAACACCACTGGCGAGCCCAGACCGCTGGCCAGCCCGCCCTGGCCCCGGACCACACGCCTTCACCCCGTCTATGGCGTACCGGGCCACACCACCCCGACCCCGACCTCACCCCCGACCCGGAAGACGTGGCTGCGGTCTACCGGCAATTGCGCAAGGCGTTCGAGGACGGCAAAAACGAGCCGGGCGCCGCGGACTTCTACTACGGCGAAATGGAGATGCGCCGCCACGACCGCACCGGCACCCCGCGCGGCGAACGCAGCCTGCTGTGGGGCTACTGGCTGCTCTCCGGCTACGGTTTGCGCTCGTCCCGCGCCTTCGCCTGGCTGCTTGCCGCCATGTCCCTGACCGTGCTGCTCCTCATGGGCTTCGGTCTGCCCACTCACGATCCCGATCCCGCCACCACCGGAACTCTCACTCACGGCAAGATCGCCCTCAAAACCAAAGCCCCCGACCCTGCCCTGACCGGCGACTGGCATCAACGCATGACCTGGAAGCGCGCAGAGAAGGCGGCCCGCGTCGCCGTCAATTCGGTGGTGTTCCGATCCACGGGGCAGAACCTCACCACTGCCGGCACCTACATCGAGATGACCTCCCGCCTCTTGGAACCCACTCTCCTGGCCCTTGCCGTCCTTGCCGTACGAGGACGCATTAAACGCTGACCCCCCACCGGGCCCCGGTCCGTCATCACCCGAAGGGGCGCAGCTCCGACCAGGTGTCCTGTCACGTCGCGTCTGTCAGATGGCGAGCCCTTGACCTGCTGGGGTGTCAGGTCGTTTGCAATTGCTGGGGGGGGGCGGTGTTCTCAGTCGACCTGGCTTTCGCAGAATCGGGCACTCAGGGCTGCAGAGTGTATCGGGCGTTCTCGTACATCCAGGTGGTTCCTGCGCGGCTGAAGAAGCAGTCGGCGAACTTCAGAGCGCTGTTCCATGCCCAGCTGGTGCAGCCGTGGCCGAGGCACTTTTCCGGGAAGTAGGGGTTCATGGAGTCGGCGTAGAAGGGGTTCGGCGTGAACTTCCGCTCCATGAGCCCAACCACCAAGTTGTGCTGGTCAGTACTTCGCCGCTCATCGCTGTGCTCGGGGCGCCACTGAGGTTTGTAGTGAACCAGCTCGTTGCGCAGCCTCATGAGCAGAGCTGCTTCGCTGAAGGGACGGGCGCCACGGTCGAATTGCTCCCGCCCGAGCAACTGCAGCACCTTCTGGTATCGCTCAAGCGTTTTGGACTCCTTCGAGAGGTCCCTGCCAGCGGCCGTGATCTGCTGCCGTTCGTTCAGCTCCAGTCCTGTCCGGGCTTCGGCGCCTTCGACGTGCGCGAGGTCGTCTCTTGAGGCCGTGAGGATGAACTCGTTGATGCATGCCTCGATGAAGGCTCCGGACGCGAGCACGGAAGATGTCGCGTAGGAGCGGTGGTCCGACCTGGTACCGATGGGCGCGGTGTCTTCGTCACCGGAGCTCGGTGCCAGGGCTTCCAGTTCGCCGCACTTGCGGGAGAAAGAGCTCGCGGCGCGGGCGTGGTCCAAGGAGAAGTAGTGCCAGACCCAGATCGGTACGCGGTTGTCCACAACCCAAGCGTAGACACGATGCGTCCGGATGCCGCCGTTCAGCAGTGCCGCAGCGAGAATACGACACCGCGAATGAGAACGAGTGAGAATCCGACAGCTTCAATGCGACAAGACACCAAGGAGTCTCACAATGACGGCATAAGTGCCACCGATGTGCCATCGGGGCTGAGATTGTTCCGCAAAATTTGAGACCCTACAGGATGACAAAGGACACAGTTCGCCTGAGGCAGACAGGAAAGATCCACGGAAGACTGGCCAACGGGTTTGGGGCATGTCAACGTAGACGACCTTCCCCGAAACCCACAGGTCAGTGAGGTGAAGGCCCATGACCGCGGCTCCTGTGAGCCCCGGATTCTCCACCACTATCCAGGCCCTGCGACTGCGCGAATGGCAGCTTGGTCCGGGCCAGCCCACGCTCGTGATGGACCAATTCTCCGCCAATGACTTTCACGTGGTTGTGGACGACCGGGCCGATGTGCACGTCAGCTCCAAGGACGGACGCTTCTACCTCGGCTGGTATCCGCTCGGTCGCCCCGGTACCGACGGTGAGGGTTGGAAGATCGCCGTCACCGGTACCGCGACGGTGCCCGGCTACAACATTGCCTTCGACACTCAGACGCCGGCCGCCGTTGTGGCCGCCGCCGTGGCCCGTGTGCTGGAGACCTCCCGGCCCCTGTGAGGGCGAGCCTCGAGTCC
The DNA here is from genome assembly GCF_036226445.1 of Streptomyces sp. NBC_01255. Taxonomy (NCBI): domain Bacteria; kingdom Bacillati; phylum Actinomycetota; class Actinomycetes; order Kitasatosporales; family Streptomycetaceae; genus Streptomyces; species Streptomyces sp. NBC_01255. Next base: position 1,315,536 of record NZ_CP108474.1, on the reverse strand, counting down.
CCTGTACATCAGGCGGTTCGAGAGTCCACCTGCCCAAAGACACCCGTGAACTCAAGGAGGCTTCCCCCAATTGGAGCGACCGGAGATGACCGTCGGCGACCTCATCGATCGCCTCTCCGCGTGTGATCGCAGCACGCCTTTGCGGTTGGCGATGAACCCGTTCTTCCCCATGGCCCACCGGGCAGCGCAGATCGTCGAAGCCCTGGACGAGAAGCAGAAGCCCGTCGTCTACCTGGCTGAGGGGTGGGACGAGGACAGCCAGCTTGGTCCTCTTCCGCCCAAGGCGGCCGTCGCCCTCACGTGGCAGGCGCCCGTGCTGGCGCCCCCGCGCCGCCCCCGCCGATCTGCTTGCCCGATCGGCGGGCAGTAGCCCCGTGCACAGCTCTTGGAGGCGCACCTGAACCACAACTCCCCGCTCGAACCATCCACCCCGAGCAGCGACCAGTCCCATTACTGGGTCGGCCCCCGCCACCTGGCCGGTGACGACGGACGTCTCTACGACGCCGTCGCGGACACGCTCGCCGGCCTCGCCTGGACGAGTCTCGCGATCGTCCGCGGACGCCAGGAGCCGGACGAGACACCGGAAGACCGGCAGGTCCTGCGCAGCACCGTCCTTCACATCAGCCCCGACACTCTCCGATGGGCGCAATGGGCCCTGACGGACGAGCCGTTCCACCTGGGCGAGCTTCCGGTCGCCTGGCAGGTGTCCGCCCGCGTGGACACCGACAGTCCGCTCGCGCAGTGGTCGGCCTACTTCACGACCGACGTCCCGGGTGAAGTCCTGACAGACTTCCTCGTCGCGCTCGACGCCCGTGAGGAGACCGCCACCGCCTTCGCCGGGCCCGACTCGGTCCTCGACGCCGCCACGGCGCATGGCTGGCTCCGCGACATCGACCAGCCCGACGCAGGGGCGACGGACCCCACCTTCACCTCGCACCTCAGCCTCGGCGAGGTTCCGCCCCTCATTCAGGATGCCGACCCGCGCGCTCTCACTGCTGGGGCCGACGTCGTGGGTCCGGTCGGATGGCAGGCGTGGGCGGAACCCGCTCCAGGGGAGTCCTACCTGTGGGCCGCCTCCTTCAGCGCCAGCGTGCCGCACGACCTCGTCGCGCGCTTCGCCGCCTCGCTCAGCTCCAGTGCCCCGGTCCTACGTGGAGTGCTGCCCGCAAGCACCCAGGACAGGCTCCTTCGCGCCCCTGCCAGCTGAACACCGATGCCTGCCCCTCAGCTCTCGATGGGGAGGCGAGCTACCCGTACGCGTTCCACGAAGCACGGCCCCTGATTCAGATGCCGGGCTTCGTGGTGCGCCGGGCCTCGCGCCGTCCAAGCCCGTTGGGAGTCATTGCGAGGTCAACAGGTCGGTGACGGCCTCCGCCGTCATCAGGTTCTCGCGTGTCAGGTGCTCGGCTATCGCCGAGACGCGGGGCCAGGCAACGGTCAGCGCGACCAGTGCCCGCTGCTGTTGGTACGCCCAGTTCCACGGCGGCAACCCTGGGCCGGGCGGTCCGTAGTCGAGTGCACTCCATCCGCTGCCTGGCACGGTCGCGGTGGCCTCGGCCACCTGCTGGGCAAGCTCCTGGTCGCCGAACCCGCCTACTTCGATTGCCCAACGTCTCTCTGGAGTTAGTTCTCCCTTCGACGTGTTCCAGAGGAGTTCTGCTTGTACCCCGGCAGCCAGAACCATCAGCGTGTCCGAGGCTGACGCTATGTTCAGGGGAACGCTCGCGTTGCGGCCGTGTGCACGGAAGGCACCACACTCGGGACACGGGGGGTCGACGACGACCTCGACGGGCACAGCCGGCACTCCCACGAGGAACCCGGCGACCGCATGCCCCGCCTCGTGTATCGCCGTACTCTCCACGGACTCCTCCGATGAGAAGCCAAGATACGAGGCGAAGCAGCAGCGGTCCTCGGGAATTGGAACGTTAGTGTGGCCTGAGAGGACTGTTCCGTTCATCCGGACGGTGACTGGGTAACTGGGGTAGCCGTCAGTGGCATCCATGCAGAGCAGACCTCACAGCAGACGAGTCGGGGCTGCGACCATACTCAATCCCATTCACGCGCCCGCCCCTTGAGTCAGGACGCCGTCCAATAGCGGGCTCATCGGTACCCGCAGCACGTCTTGCCGGGGCACTGATGAACGAAAAACAGAAGTCAGCGCGGCGCGCTCATCTTGGCGTGCGCCTTCCCGAGGTGCCGGTCGACGAGGGCTGGCGAGCCGGAGATGATCAGCAGCACGGCCCCGGTGCGGACCGCGGTCTGCTTGACGACCGTGGTCCGTCCGCCGACGGAGAAGGTCAGGAGCTGGCTCCACTGCTCGTCGCCGAGCTGGGGGGCTGCTGTTTTTTGCGTCGTGATGTCGATGGCGGTGCTGCCGGTGAGGAGCTGGTACTCGGGGCAGCCGGTCATGGCGTCGAAGATCCGGCCGATGCGGTCCGACAGCTTGTCGGCAGAGTCGCTGTACAGCTCCTCGAACACTTCCGAACCGCCGCCGGCGTAGGTGAAGGACGCCTTCGCCTTGTGGGGGAGGGCGAGCGAGCCGCCGGTGGCAGCCATGCCGCCGAGTTCGTCGAGGGCCGGGCAGCCCAGGACGGTGACGTCGTCGTAGCGGCTGGGCCGTTCGTTCTTGCGGGTGTAGTCGCTGCCGAGGTCGTCTTCGTCGAGCAGGAGCGGCTCCAGCGCCGCCGAGGACAGAAGTGTCTCGTTGTCGGCCCGCGCACTGGTGGGAGCGACGGGTGCGGAGGGAGACGCCGTGGAGCAGAGGGTGGGGTGGGCCCCGTGGAGCTGTGGGAGGGGGTGGAGCAGGCGGGTACGGAGAGGGCCGTGACGGCCGTGAGGCCGAGGATGGAGACGGCGCGAACGCGCATGGGGACCCCGGTGTTGTCGGTGACAGGTCGGACAGTGCGGGCCAGTGGGCCCGATGGGGTCGCAGGGGGAGGGGTCAGTGGCCGAGGTGCCGCAGGCAGTCCTCGAACGAAGCGTGCGTCGCGTCCGCAGGGCCGGCGGCGCGGTTGTACCAGGCGGTGTCGAGGCGAGGCTCGACTTGCTGGTGTCCGGCACGGCAGCGCAGCCAGATCTCGGCGCGAGTGGAGAGGATGAGCCAGTCCCGGTACTCCCCGCACTCTGCGCAGACGACGACCTCATCCTCGATGACGAGGGGTTGAGGCCGGGGCATCATGCGGCCCTCGAGCTGGTCGTGGCTGGGCACTCGGAGATCTGGTGGCAGAAAGTCGTCCGCCGTGGCCGTCGGGCCGGTGGCCGGCCCCATGTCGGCTGCAGTCGGCTGGCAGGAGTCGACGGGCGGCACCTGGACGGCCAGCCACGCCGTGATTCCCGCCTGCTGCTGTATCGCAATGATCACCTGGTCCGTGCGGCGCCGGCGTATCCGGTGAAACACCCGTGGTTCTCCCTCGTCTCGTCGTGCATGCATCATGACCGTGCCACAAGCCCCTGACCAGGTTCTATTCACAGAGCCGATAGTCATTTCTTGCGGCGCGGAGCTCCCGACAGGCCGCGCTCCGATCCCTTCGTACGGTGCGTCAACGTCCCCTCAGCACGACCGGCGGGCACCTGGTCGGTGGTGTCGGCGGGCAGGTCCGCGGAGCGGCGAAGCCGCCACACGAGCACGTCGCTGACCGAATCCGCGCTCGTCAGCTCCCGCCGCCCGGCGGCCTCGGCGAGCAAGGAGGCGGGGTCGTGGCCCGCGGCCTCGGCGTCGCTGAGCGTGGCCGCGAGCGCGTACCAGCCGGGCTCGGCGAGGATCTGCTCGGCCAGTTGTGGCAGCGCCTCGCGCAGCAACGCCGTCTGCCGCTGTTGCACGGTACGGGCGAGATGCCGACCGCGTTTGTAGAGCGCGCCGAGGGGCTGGGTGGCGGCCGCCTCGTACGCGGCTCGCAGGTGCACGGCGGCCTGATGTGCGGCGGCGGCCTGTTGGGCGTGGTTCTTCCTCGCGTGCCAGTGAGCGGCGGCGGTGATCAGGAAGAACAGCATGTCGATGGCCATCGCCGTGGTCGCACCGTCTTCCCCGCGACCGAGGGCAGGGCCGCTGTGGACGAGCTCGCGGGCGGCCTGCCGCAGGGCGCGGTCGCGCCCGCGTTCGGCCCGGACGTGCGAGCGGGAGGCGCGCTCGAACACGAAGGCCGCTTCACGCAGTTCGCTGCGGGTGTGTGCGGCGGAGGTCTTGGCGAGCGCATCGAGTACCTCGCCGGCCGCCGCGATGTGGGCGGCGACGACCCTGTCGTCTCCGCTCTCAACGATGAGCACTGCCTGCCAGGCGGCCGAGGCTGTTTGCCGGCGCGCCGACGCCGGACTGCTTGCCACCGGACGCGTCGACGGCTCCGCGTTCGCGGGCTCGGGGTCGAGAGGACCGGCGGCCCAGCGCTCGCGGACGCGGGGAAGGGACAGGTCCGGAGCGAGCCGAGCACCGGGGTAGAACACCGGCTCGTCTTGGGCGTTGCGGTCGTCGGGGAGCGCGACTTTATACCCGAGCAGGTCCCCGGACGGGGCGACCCGCTTGCGGATCAGCAGGCCGGCGGAAGCCAGCCGGTCGAAGAACTCGGCCTCGCTCGTCGCGCCGGCGATCGCTCGGCGCACGGTCTCGCGCAGTTCCTCCCGCGCGGTGCGATCGCGCCCCTGGCGCTCCGCCTTGTGGCGTTCGGCGCTGGTGGGCAGCTGCGCGGCGGTGCCGTCGCCCTTGTTGAGGCGGCGAAGCCCCAGCTCTACCTCTAGGGCCCGGGCAGCGGCCTGGACGCGGGACGCGTCGTTGTTGAGGTCGGGCTTGTAGCCGTCCTCTCGGACGAGGGTGGCGACGATGTGGATGTGGTCGTCGGCGTGTCGTACCGCTGCCCAACGGCATCCCGCCTCGCCCTGTTCGGGGTCGTCGATTCCTGCGACGGCGACCATGCGGCGGGCGATGGCACCCCACTCCTCGTCCGAGAGGAGCCGGTCCTCGGCCGCGTTGCGGACGGACAGATGCCACACATGCTTCGTCGGTCGCTCGGAGGCATCGATGTTCTCCAAGGGCTGGTCCAGTAGCTGCTGGAGTTGCTTGAGGGTGGCGGTCTCGCGGCGCCCAGGGTCGGGGGCGTTGTCGTCCCAGGACGCGACCAGGTGCGGGTCGGTGTGCTCCTCGTACTTGCCCGGCCCGTACAGGTAGTACAGGAGGCCGAGGGTGCGCTGCCCGCGCTTCTGGATCCTGGGGATCATGCCTGTCGTGTGTTCCTAGTTCTGGGCGAGGAGCCGGTCGGTGGCGTGCTGGACCCGCTGGACGGCCCGTTCGGTGGCCATGAGGACCGCGTCGAGCGAGGGCGGGTGCGCTCCGGCGTTGATCGCGCGGGTGAGCTGGTTCAGGTTGTTGCCGACGTGGCCGAGGTGGCGGCGTGCGGCGAAGACCTCGGCGATGACCTCTCGCTCTCCGGCGACCACGCTGGCAGTTCGGTCGAGGTCGCGAGCGGCGCTGAGGGCGGCACGGGCGAGGAAGCCGGCGACGGTCAGACCGGCGGCGGCAGCGCCGGCGGTCACACGAGCGAGCTCGTCGTCACTGAATCGCGTGTTGCGTACGTGGGGACGCTGGCGGCGCTGGTATTTGCGGCGACGGGTACGGGGTTTCGTCGGCGGGACGAGATCGGGCTCGGCACGCTCTGCGCCCCGTTCCTGTCCTCCTGGCCGCGATCCGCCCTCGGTCGCTGCCTCTTCGTCAGGCGACCCCCGGCGCCGGACGTTCCCCTGCCCCGGAGGGGTGGGGGAACCCTTGGATACTCCGCTCAAGGCGGAGTATCCAAGGGGATAACTTGCTCGCCTCGAGACCGAGTTGTGGTGCGGGCCGGGATCCGGGGTGTGGTCGTTCTCGTACGGGTGCGTCATCGGATTCGGTGCCTCGTGGAGCGGATACGGTGCTTAATCGCGCCGGCCAGCTCGACTACGTCGGCGGGTCCCGCGAGGACAAGGACGGGACCGTCGGGCTCGTGCTGGACGAGCCACTGGCCGGTCGGGGCCTGGATTGCGGCGCGCAGAGGTTGCCGGCGGACGAGCACGTCCGCCCAGGCGCTTGCCTCAGCGGTCGTCGCAGCGGAAGAGCGGCTGTGGGGTGCGTCGATGGGTGATTCTGGAGTGGGCCGGTGGCCCGGCGCGGCGCCGGGCCACCGGATCGGGATGGGGCTGCGAGCTGCGGTTTCGCTGGGTCAACCGCATTCGAGGCAACGCTCGACGTGGCCGCTCAGGGCTCTGGCCATGCGGGTTTTCGCGGAGAGTGCGTGATGCGCACTGGACTTGGCAGATGGCCTGCCGGCGTACCGCTGGGAGTGGGCGCTCAGGAAGCCGATCTCCCGCTCGTACCCCCTGCGGATGACGTCGAAGCGGTGGCAGGTCTTCATCGGTTGGTGCTCCTTGTCGTAGCGCTGCTCTCCGCACTCCGCAGTTGCTGGAGGACGAGGCTGAGTCGTTCGTTCCGGCCGCCCTGGAGGCCCTCGCGGCGGAGGATCTCGCGCAGCTGGACTCGGGTGAGGGTCTCGTTGCCGTCCCGTGCCAGCAGGGCGGGGACGTGAGGCTGAACCTGCTTCACGAGCTGTTCGACAACCGCCTCCAGCTCGCGTGACGGGCGCTGGGTCGGGCGGCTGCGGGTCCGGCCAGCGCCGCTGCCGGAGGACTTGGCCCTGGTGGTCGGCTTTCGCCGACGGGGGATCTCGTGTCCCCGGTCCCCGGGGCCGGTCCCCGACTCGGGGTCGGTCGCTTCCTGGTCCGCGGGGGCGCCCATCCTCGGCCCGGTATGGGCCGGTCCCCGGTCTTCGTTCGTGTCGGTCCCCGGCTCGGAGTCGGTCGGTCCCCGGTCCCGGTGGTTGTTGGTCCCCGGCTCGGTGTCCGTCAGTCCCCGGTCCCCATGGGGGTCGGTCCCCGCTTCCGTGTCGGACAGTTCCCGGTCCCCGATCCGTTCGACGCCGGCGCCCTGGCCGTGGTGTGGCGGGGACCAGGGGGAGGGGAGGGGGACCGTAGCGAGGGTGAGTGCGTGCCGGCGCGCGGCGAGCTGATCGAGGAGTTCGGCCCGCTGTGCTGGATCGGTGCCGACTGCGGAGCGACCGATCGCCTTCGACAGACGCCGTGCGATGCGCCGACCCTGCCAGCCCTGCTGCCGCTGGGGGGTGAGCTCGGCGAGGCGGGTGGCGAGGGTGACTGCGCGGGCCGTGGCTCGGTCACGGGTGATCTTCGCGGCGTCGCGGTCTCGCGCCGCGATGCCGAGGCGGGACAGCAGACGCTCGCGCACCTCTCGTCCCAGGCTGGCGACGAGACTGTGGGAAGCGGCGCCGGGAGTGCGTAGGCGCAGCTCGATACCCATGGCGAGGTGCCAGAGCATTGCGGCCATAATCGGGCCGACGAAGGCCCGGACGGTTCCACCCACCGGCCCGCTCTCGGCGTACGCCGGAATCACCTGGACTCCGGTGATGACCCAGACCAGGGTGCCCGGCAGGCCGGGCGCTCCCTGTGTGGCCAGATTCTGCCTGGCCATCAGGGCGGTTGCGAACAGGGCGAGTTCGGCGGCGGCGAACATGCCCGCGCGTTCGGCGGTCCCGGCCATGTCGAGGTAGTCGGCGGCGAACCGCCAGCTCGTGTCCGCGCTGTAGGCGGTGCAGCCGAGGGCCGCGACAGCCGCGACCTTCACCGCTGGACTGCCGGACCGTCGGACCCGGCGCATGGAGCCCCGGCGCCGCATCCCCCAGCCTGCCAGAGCGAGGGCAGCGGCACCGGGAATGCCGATCGCGAGGAAGAGGGGCAGGTCGGGGATGGCGCCGAAGGACAGGTCGGGGCTCATGCGGCCTTTCCGAGCGAGGTGGTGAGGGAGGCTGTGCGGACCGGCCGGGGCACTGGCTGGACCGTCGCGGGTGAGCTGCTCTCGGGCTTGCGCGTCGTTCGCTTCTTCCGTGACTTCGGCACTCCGTCGTACCGGTCGCGGTCGGCAACGGCGTTGGCGGCCTGAGTCAGTAGGTCGCGGGCATGCTGGTGGCTGACCTGCAGGGCCACGGCAAGGCGGTCTGCGCGCCAGCCTCGGGCGTAGGCGTGATTGACGACGACGTGGCGCTCGGCCGCAGTGAGGTGAACGTCGCGGCCGTGGAAGACGGCGATCACACGGCTGTAGTCGATCCGCTGATGCAGGCCGTCGTGCCAGGGGCGGCGCTCCGACTCGGTCAGGCCGCCCCAGATGCCTTCCTTGAGGCTGTTTTCGAGGGCGTAGTTGAAGCAGTCGCGCACCACTGGGCACTGGGCGCACAGGGCCTTGGCCTCGTCGATGGCCTCGCGGTCCCGGGGCAGCGGGAAGAAGGTGGCGTCGGCGTCGTAGGGGTCCATGCCGTGGCACACGCCGCGCGGGTGCCAGCTGGTGTCGGCGATACCGCGCAAGGAGGTCGTGGGTGCTTCGTGAGAGGTGATGGTGCGCAAGGTGAGTCTCCGAGGTCACTCGCGTCGGCCGGCGGGAGGCGGGGCCGAGGGTGGCCGGACGCGGTAAAGAGGGCGGCTACGGCGCAGGGAGAGGCCGGATCCGACCGGGTCGGGTGGAGGTTGGGGCAGCGGGCATCGCCTCGCCGGGGGCGTCGTACGGCACCTGGTTCGGCGCCTAGGGTGCTGCCGACGGGCGGCTAGGCCGCCATGGCCGGCTGCTGGGCCTTCGTGGTTGCGAGGTCGATTCGGCTGGGGTGCGGCGTGGCGCGCGGGGCGTTGCCGCGTGCGCCACCGTCGGGGCCGACTCGCCGACTCCGGCAGAGCTCGCCCGCCTGGGCCTGGCACCAGCTGCACCGGACACTGAGGTAGTCCGGGTGGCCTTGGGCGATGGCTGCCTCGCGTGCTGCGCGGGCGGGCCGGTAAGGGGCCAGTTCCGTACGGACGGCCGGTGGGATACACGAGCCGATTGCGCGAAGCCGGGTCTCCAGGTCGGGCTGGACTCGGCCGCTGGTGATCTGCTGGTGGGTTGAGGGCGCGGCGGTGCCGATGGCAACGGCATGTCGGCGGCTTGCGAGTTCAGCCCGCCAGGCGGAGACGTTGTCCGGATCCGTGGCCGGCGTCGGGTCGGTGTGCCGGCCGAGGCGGTCGCGCCGGTGAGAGCGCCACTTGCGGGCGACGTCGACTGGGAGGATCGGATACGGAGAGTCGAGGATGTGCGCCCTGATCGCGGCGCGGGCGTCCCACCCGTGCTCTGTGGCCAGGGGCACGTCCGCGAGCAGTTCGTGCCACTGTGCGATCTGATCGCGGGCCTCGCCGGTCTCGGTGCGGATGGTGCGGGGGTCGAGTCGGCCGATGTAGGCCAGGACTGCGGCGACTTCTCGTCGGTCCACGGGGTGCTACTCCGTTCCGGTCGGCTCTTCGAGGGCTGCGAGGAGGGCGGCGGTGTGGGCCTCCGCTCGCGTCATCCGGCCTGCTGGAGCGGGCCCGGCACCGCTGCCTGGCAGCGCATAGAGGTTCGGGCGACCCGAACGCTCCCGGGCGATCCAGGCCCGCCAGTCGGCGGCCCAGGCATCCGCCGAACGGCGTGACCAGGTGGCTCGGTGCGCGCGCCACTTCTCGTCGGCCGCCTGCAGGCCGTGCTCGCCGAGTCGGGCGAGGTGGCCCTCCTGGAGAGCCCAGGTGTGCGATGCGGGGTCGATTTGCCACTCGCCGGCTGTGGTGGGGGCAGCGGAACTGCTGTTCCTACGGTTTACCTTCGGTTCACTACGGTTCTGGGGGTCGGAATCCGTTCCTTCCGAGGGCCGGAATCCGGCCCGTCGGGGGGTCGGATTCCGGCGGGAGGGGTCGGAATCCGTACGTGCCGGGATCCGGGGTGAGGGGTCGGAATCGGTCCCGTTCCTGGGTCGGATTCCGTACCGTCGGAGGGTCGAGAGGTGGAGGGGCCGCTCCGGGTGCGCCTCGTCCGCAGGCAAGGCGGCCATGGGTTCGCCCTGAGACAGGGCCTTGGCCGCGAGAGGCAGACGGTAGACGGTGCTCCGCTGCGGGCCTTCGAGGCCGACGAGCTCCTCCAGCTCGTCCCCGGCCAGGAGCCGGTCCAGAGCCTCCCGCACCGCAGTCCGCGAGGCGTTCGTACGCTTCACGAGGCTGGCCACGGAGGCGAAGGCGACGCATTGCTCGTCGGCGACCCGGTCGCTGATCGAGAGGAGGACCAGACGCGCGGTGCCCTTGCTCTCGCTGCTCTCCCACACCCACTCACGTGCTTCCCCGCTCATCGGCTGCTCCCGTGCGACGGGCGGGAACATGCCGGCAGGCCGGCCGGGCGTCGGTGAGATCCAGGCCGTATGAAGCCCGGCGGGAAGGAGGCGGCCGCGCGGGCCGGTCTCTCGGGCCTTTCGCGCAGGGAAGAGGGCATGCCAGAATCTCCTTTGCAGTGTTGCCGCGCTGGCGCGCCCCGTCGGAAGGGACCAGCGCGGTGATGGCGGGCAATCTCCGCCCTTGCCGGGGCGGGTTTGCGCAGTGAGGCGTCCGGCGTCCGGGAGTTCCAGCTCCTGGACGCCGCCGCTGTTTGAGGACCTATACGGTCCGGTTGCTTCTCACGCTGCTCCTCGTGCTCATTACTCCCGGTGTCGTGGCCGCGGGGACGACGAACATACGCAGGGGCCTCGTCAAGATCCAGACTTGGCTCAAGAACTCTCTACTATTCGCAACGCGCCTGCCGGGATATATGGCCTGCAACGCGACGTGGGCTTGCGCCAGTGATGGAACGGCAGCCACGTGGCCGGTGCCACATTTTCATCCGACCTCTGTGTCACGTGTCACGAACAAGCTGTTGAACTAGCTGTTCAGAAGGATTTAAGCCCTCCCGTAGCGCCTCCGTCAACGAGCCGGACCCAAGGGTGTGACGCGCGTAGAACGGGCGAAGTGAGGAGCCGTCGCTTTCCTTCGCGTGCCCAACTCTGCTGACTCTGCTGGTGATGTGATGGCCCGTTTGATGTGGCGATGGGCGGCAGGAATCGGTAGGGAGGGGGCAGGTGCGTCCCATGCGAAAAAGCGGCAATCTTTTTCCGGTTTTGAAACCGGAAATTAGTTGCCGGTCGAATGCCCGATTCGCCGCGAAGGCGCACTCGTTGTGGTTTATCTGTAAACAACCTCGATTGTGGAAGTGGCGTCCGCCACAGAGGTTCGATCTTGGTCAAGCGGTCCGGAAATGATCACGTACTCTGGAGTAGGGAGATTGAGGGCGGGGTCGGCGCATATTGCGGCGGCCCCTTTTTGGTGCGCCTCGATCTAGGCAATGTCGCCTTCTCGGACAAGTACACGTGTAAATGGAGAGGGGACAGCTCAGATGAGCACGAAGGGGAGCCGGTCCGTCGGTGACGGAGGCGAGAGCCAGGAGACCCCCCTCGGCGCCGCGCAGGGAACACCGACCGCCGGCCAGGTGATGGGATTCGGTGGCCAGCTCCGCGCCTGGCGCAAGGCCGCCGGCCGACGGCGAGGGCGAGTCGTCACTCAGGAAGAGGTCGCCCGGGCGATCCTCAAGTCGGAGCGCTGGTACCGCGACCTGGAGCGAGGGGCCACCGCCCGCCGCTTGGACCGCGAGCAGTGCGACAACCTGGCTGACCTGCTGCAGCTCGACCGCGATGAGCATCACGCCTTGCTCCTGTACAACCAGCTCAACACCGCTGACCCGGACGCCGGCGGCGACTCCCGGGTACGCAGCGCTCTGCGCCTGTTGGTGGACAAGCAGATGCCTGACCCCACCTACCTGTGCGACGCGAAGTGGAACATCCTCGCCTACAACCAAGCCATGGCTGAGTGGTGGCCCTGGGTCATGGAGCCGGGTGCGAACCTCATGCGCTGGGCTCTGACCAGCCAGGAGGCCCGTGTTCAGTACCACGACTGGCACCAGCACGTCGCTGCCTATGTACGCATGCTCAAGTACGCGCTCGCCGGGCACGGCGACGACCCGGAGCTGCTCGGGCTGATCGGCGACGTCTGTAAGGACGCTGACGTGGCGCGCATATGGGAGGGGGACGCCGGCCACTCCGTCAACCGGGACGGGCACGTGTTCAAGATGTCCCTGCCCGCGCTCGGCTGGGAGACCGTCGACGTTGTCTCCCACGTCCTCTACCCGGCGAGTCTGCCCGACTGCCGACTCGTTGTGATCACGTGGTGGAGCGACGAAGGAGACACCGAGACGGACCCGCTTGGCGGGGCGCGCAACGCTTGGGTCGAGAACGCGAATCCTGAGATGCCCACCTCGACGTCGGCGGAGTCCCTTGACGACGCCTCCAGGCGTCGGATCGCCAACTCGCTGACCAAGAGGCCGTCGGTGGTCACGACGGAAGAGGCAGCCGCTCTCGCAGGTGACGACGGAGTCGATCTTCCCGTGCTGAGCGGCATGATCGGCCCCGACACCCGGCTCACCCTCTCTCCGTCGACCCACTCCGTGATCTGGGCCGTCCGGGACGCCGACGGGCAGTGGGGGATCTCCGAGGTCGACGCGTACACCGTCATCGTGCGTGTGCCGCAAGCAGCCATCAACAAGGACGCCAGGAAGGAGATGATGCTGCTGACCCGCACCGTCCTCCCTGCCGAGCCGAAGGAAGCGGTCGACCGGATTCAGCAACTGGTACCGCAGTTGAAGCAGCGTATCCAGCTGCTTGAGGCCATTCGCCGGGACCTGTGGGAAGCCGACAACACCCTGCCGTACGTGTGGGATCCGACCGACGAGCTATGACGGAGCCTTCCGGCTCGGCGCGTTGAGTGCAGCGCACCGAGCCGGAAGCCGGCGGACGAAAGCCGACGCGGCTATGCGCCTTCAGTAGCCCCGGCCGAGGCGGGCAGAAACTTCGCCGCCTTCTTCGCGAGTACGGCGGCGAAGTAGTCCGGGGCGTCGTCAGGACGCATCCGTGCCAGGGCGACCATGCCGGTGATCACGCAGTCGGTGACCTCCTCCTGCACGTCGTCCCAGGTGTGGCTCTGTCCCTTCCTGGGGTTCGTCGCCCGGGCGCCGATGACGGCCTGGGCGGCTTCGCCGACCTCCTCGGAGATCTTCAGGACCTGCAGGGTCCACTGCTCCTCCGGAGTCATGCCGCGCCCGGCGTCGAGCTGGGTGAAGAGCGCGGCAAGCGTGCGGATCGTGTTCCACGGGTCGTTGCTCATCAAGGTTCCTCATATGCGTAGGGGCGGGCTTGCCCGCGGCCAAGGGGCGTCATCGCAGCATGGACGGCTCCGCGTGGGCAGATCGGCCCGTTCGGGACTGGAGGATGGCGCCGGCCCTCACGAGGTCCTCCGGCGTGTCGACCGCCACGCCGTCGTCCACGACGGCGAGCATCTGGACGCCGTGGCCGTGCTCGACGAAGCGCAGCATTTCCACGCCTTCAGTTCGTTCCAGCGGCCCTTGCGGGAGCTGGCGGAAGAGGCTGAGAGCCTCGCGCGTGAAGCCGTAGAGCCCCAGCTGACGGAGGTACGTCGGGCGGCCCGCTCGCGGGTACGGGATCGCGTTCCGGGAGAACATCAGGGCCTTCCCGCCGGTCCCGACGACGACCTTGACGACGTTGTGGTCGAGCACGGCGCCGGCGCTGTCCAGCTCCGTGTACGCGTTCACCGCGAGTGCGCCAGGGGGCAGGTCGTCCAGCGCCCGGGAGACTGCGTCGATCGCGGCCGGGGCGATGAACGGCTCGTCGCCCTGGACGTTGATGTACGCGTCGGCCGCGAGGTGTTCGGCGCACTCCGCGACACGGTCGGTGCCGGTGAGGTGCTCTCCCGTGCGTACGCACTCGATGCCCAGTTGGTCGCAGACCTCCTCGATGCGCTCGTCGTCCGTGGCGACCACCACACCGTCGAGGCGTTCCGCCTCCAGGCAGCGCTGGTGGACGTGCCAGAAGAGGGGCTTGCCTTCGAGTTGTGCCAGGGGCTTACCCGGAAAACGGGAAGAGCCCCAGCGGCAAGGGATGATGGCGATGCGGTGGCGTGCTGCGGTCTGCTGCGCTGTGGTGGCGGCCACGGCGTTCTCCCTGGTTATGCCGCCCGGCCGTATACGGCCGGCTCGGCGGTGAGGGCCTGCATGTGGGAGCGCATGCCACTGTGGAGGTCGACTTGTGGCTGCCATCCCAGGACCTCGTGGGCGCGTCCGGGGTTGGCGCGGGTCGTGAGGACGTCGCCGCTCCGAGGGTTCTCCTGGTGCACCTCGATCTCGCGGCCGACGAGGCTCCGCGCGATGCCGATCACTTCGAGCAGTGAGGCGCTGGAGCCGCCGCCCACGTTGATGACGTCCCTCGCGTTCGGCGTCGTGGCCGCCGCGATCGTGGCGGAGACCGCGTCGTCGATGTACGTGAAGTCCCGCCGCTGGTGTCCGTCTCCGTACAGGCGCAGCGGTTGGCCGGTGAGAGCGGCCCGCAGGACGCGGTGTGTGAACATGTCGGGGCGCTGCCGGGGACCATAGACGGTGAAGTACCGCAGGGCGACGACGCTGGTGGAGCAGTGGGCCTGCGTGGCGTGCGCCAGGCAGAGCTGCTCTTCGGCGAGCTTGGTGACCGCATAGGGAGACGCGGGTCGCGGCTGATCCGTCTCCACGCTCGCACCGCCGCTGGTGGGGCCGTAGACGCTGGAGGATGAGGCGACCACCAGTCGTGGCACGCCGATCCGGGTGGCGGCCTCCATCACGCGCTGGGTGGCCAGGATGTTGGAGGCGACGTACTCGCCGAACTGCGGTCCCCATGACGGACGTACGCCGGGTACTCCGGCCAGATGGAAGACGACGTCCGCGTCGATCAGGAGCGGGTCGATGGCGCAGTTCAGCAGGTCGGCGGTGATGTGGACGTATCCGGGGAGCCCGTGCAGCGGGGCGAGGTTGGCCGCGGCCGTGTGGTCGACGGCCGGGTTCCGGCGGTCGACGCCGATGACGACGGTCCCGGCCTGGGCCAGGGTGTGGGCGAGGTGGGAGCCGATGAAGCCGGCGGCGCCGGTCACCACCGCTCGCCGTGGGAAGGCGGTGGTGACGTGGGGCAGGTGCTGTGACACAGAGGTCTCCAGAGTGAAGGGAGGGGATGTCAGGTCAGCCGGGCCAGGACGGTGCGGCCGTGGGTGCTGAGGGCGAGGTCGTCCTGCTCGTGTCCGCGTACCAGGGAGGTGACCGCCTCGATGGCGCCGAAGGACTCCAGCAGGCGCTGCTCGGTATCGGTCAGCGTCGTGCCGTAGCCGGCGAAGAACGCCTTCCGGAGCTGGGGCGCTGCTTGCCATCGGCGGAACTCGAGCCGCGCGAAGTCGCGGATCCGGGCGTCACGACGCATGTGCTCGAAGTCGCACAGCCCGAAGGAGGGACCGACGAGCCAGTTCCGGGGCTGGTAATCGAGGTGGCACACCGCACTGTCCATGAGGGTGTTTGCCAGGACGTCCGCACTGTGACGCAGGAGGTTTTGTTCGGCCGTGGAGATGAGGTCGGCCCGGTCTGCCCGGGTGATCCACGAACCCAGACGCTGTGCCAGCTCCGCACCGATGGCACCGGTACGCGGCTGCACGGTGATGTGATGGAGAGTCCCCAGCACTCGGCCGGCTTCGTAGTGGGCCTGCTCTTCCTCGGGCGATCCCGGGGCCAGCGTGTCCGCGCTCGCACCGGGGAAGCTCGTGAGCAAGAGCGTGCACGTCGCGTCCCGGCGAGCAACCATCCTGGGAGCATGGCCGTTCAGGTAGGTCACCCACTCGCCGTAGGAGTGGACCTCCCGCACGTAGCGCTCCCGCTCGCTGTGGTGCTTGGCGAAGAACTCTCGTCCGCGGCTGTCCGCCAGGCGTAGGAGGCGGGGCGGGAGCTTCGGGTCGGCGAGTACCCGGACGGCGCCGACCGTGTCGCGGGCCAGTTCGATGCGCGGGTCGTCGAAGGCCGCGATCACGAGCCGGTCTCCGCTGCGGTCAGAGTCGTCAGGTGCTCGGTGTCGTTGTGCCGGTCGAGCATCCACCGCGTCTGTCCCAGCCGGTTGAGATGGTGCTGCCACCGCGTGATGGAGCCGTGGGACACGGCGAACCCCGCCGGCGAACCGATCGGAACTCCCAGGAGCAGGGTGTTCGCGGCGATCACCGTCTCACCGTGGGCCGCGAACAGGACACGGTCGCCCTCATGTCGTTCGAGGAGTTGCTGGAGGAAGCCGCCGGCGCGTTCCAGATAGCCGTTCCAGGTGTCGGATCCCTTGGCCCACGGTGTATCGGGGTGGGCATGAGGCCCGCCGTCGGCAGCGTTCTTCACGTCCGTCCAAGGCAGGCCGTCGGCGGCGCCGTGCACCGGACCGTCGAGGCGCTCGTCCACGAGCATCGGGATCTGGAGGGCCTGACTGATGATCTCGGCGGTCTGGCGCAGGCGGATGCGCGGGCCGGCGTAGAGCGCGTCGAAGGGCTTCTCACGGTGCTCGGTGACGAGCCGTAACGCGACACGCTCGGCCTGTGCATAGCCGAGGTTGGTCAGTCCGGTGCACGTGCGCGGCCCTCCGACCACGCCGTCGATGTTGCACTGCGCCTCGCCGTGGCGAACGAAGACGAGTTCGGTCGTGATCATGCGGAACCTCGGGGTCGGTGATGGCCGGGCAGCCAGCCGTGGCAGTAGCCGTTGCGCCCGGCGTACGGGGCCGTGAGGACGGCGTGCAGTGCGACGAAGTCGTCGAGCCGTTCACGGCCCGTCGCGCCGAGTCGGACGTCATGAGATGCGGCGGCTCGGTTGTAAGCCGCCAGGGCCGCGGAGACGGCACCCTCCGGCTGCGGACCGTACGTCGCGATCAACGTCACGATCAGCTTGGCCAGGTCGTACGCCAGTGGGGCGAGCGTGAGGTCGTCGGTGTCGACCGTGTAGACGGCACCGGTCTCCGTGATGAGGAAGTTCCGGGGGTTGCAGTCCTTGTAGAAGGCGGTGGGCCCCTCGCCGGTCTTCTCCAGCAGGGTGAGCATCGTGTCCAGGGCGAACTTGTCCGGCAGAAACCCCTGTGCCAGCCGCCGCCGCAGGGCCGCTTGCCGGGGACCCAGGTAGTCGCCGAACGCGGCGCCGTCCTGGAAGCGGTGTGGCGTCGTCAGTGGGGCCGACCTGAGGTCGCTGGTCCAGGCAGCACCATGTGCATTGCCCAGCAGCTCCGCCAGCATCGTCAGGTCTTCCGGCCGGGCCGCACGGCCCTCGACGCGTTCGAATGTCACGCTGGTCGGCCCGACACCTGTCACGGAAGGCTGCTGGAGAGGAGTTGCGTGCTCGGCGATCCAGATGTGGTGGCGGACGGCGGCGGTGACCCGTGCGGGAGTCTCGTAGTACTTGGTGAAGCGCTCGGCCGTCATGATCGGCCTCCCCTGGACCGAGCCACGACGAACGTGACAACGGACTGTGTGGTCAGCGGCCGATCGGGCAGGACGCCGCGCAGAGCTGCTGCCACTGCACCCGGGTCCCCGTACAGACCGGGAGGCAGGTGGTACTTCGGGTTGGTGGCCAGGTACTCGGCCACGTGGTCGTGGCCGTCGAAGGTGAAGCTGTGCTCCTCGTCTTCTGTGTGCAGCACGTCGAGCGACGGAGAGGCCAGGGCGGCGAGGTTGCCGCCGTGCGCCGAGACGTACAGGCTCTCGTGCCCGGTGGCCCGCAGATCGAGACCGGCGGCGGCAACCAGCTCGTCCATCTCCTGGTAGCTGTCGAGGTCCTTCGTGACGAGCACGGCCAGGCCCTCGGGGAGGAGAACTCGGTCGAGCTCCGCGATCACCGTCTGCGGGTGCGTCGAGTGGTACAGACAGAACGCGGCGACGACGAGATCGCACGAGCTGGTCGGCAGGGGGACCTGGTGAAAGTCACCCCTGAGGAAGCTCAGGTGGAGGCCGGCCACGTGACGGGCGCGCCGGCGAGCCTGTTCGATCAGGGCGGGGGCGGCGTCGAGCCCGATGACGTGCCGCGGCCGGAGCTGCTCGGCGAGGGCCATGCTGCTCGTGCCGCGACCACAGCCGACGTCCAGCACCAGACCCAGACGATCCGGCCGATGGTGGTGCGCTCGCACCAACTGGACGATCGCGTCTGGTACAGGCCGACCGGCGGTCTTGGCACGCAGTAGGGCGTTGGATCGCCCGGCCAGCCGGGAGGCGTGACCGTACAGCTCCGCCTGACGGCTGGGGTCCAGGAAGGGGTTGGTGATGCTCACGCCGCACCCTCCCCTCGGGGGCGCGGAGTGCTCAGAGGTGCTCGGCGGCAACCTTCCGCAGCCAGCGCCGCGTCTGACGTCGACTGGACAGCAGCACTACTTCGGCCCGGCCGGTAGCGAACTCCTCGATCTTGGACAGGACGCGAGGGCGCATCTTGCTGCGGTACGTCGCCACGTACTTGATCACGCCCCAGTTGATGCGGTTGTGCACCCCGTTGCCCTTGTGCCCGGCCCCGTGCCGGATCTGCCGGGAGAAGATCCCGTACAGCGCCGCCACGGTCGACACGTCCATCAGGACCACGGTGTCGCACGCGTCGAGCCGGATCTGCAGAGTCGAGTTGTAGTTCCCGTCGATCACCCACCGCGGCTGCGCGACCAGCTCCCGCTGCAGGTCGGCGAACTTGTCCAAGGGCAGCGCGTTCCACTCGTCGTCGTAGAACGCGGCGTCCAGGTGCGTCACCGGGGCGTCGAGAATCCCGCCCAGCTCGCGCGCCAGGAACGACTTGCCGCTGCCTCCGCAGCCGACGATGGCGACCTTCTTCATGGTGCTCCAGCGTAGAGTCGATCGGATGCCCGGCCGGACCGCCCGGCGGGACACGTCCGGATGATCCAGGCACGACGGCCTGGGTGGTCAGCTGCATCAGGCCGCTCCCCGCTCCACCGCGACGGGGCCGACGGCTGTCTCCAGGACGGCCTCCAGAGCATCGACCTGCCTGCTCAGCCGGAACAGGTCCAAGCGGTTCAGGCATGCGGCGATCAGGTCCGCGTGCTCCTGGGTGCCAGCGATGCGCTGGAGGTAGGACAGACGCTCGATCGCCTCACGGCCCGACCTGACGATCAGCTCCGCGGGCACGAACCGGTCGACGTGCAGGATGTCGGCGGGGGCGAGCGGGAGGCAGCCGGCGAGCACCGCCTCGAAGATGCGCTGCGTCATCTGCCCGACCGCGGCGTATCGCTCGGGCAGCATGAGCACCGTGGCCAAGGATCTGCCGTAGACGCCGTGAGCTGCCTCGAAGGGGATCCTGCCGAGGAAGCGGACGTGCGGCCAGCGGCTCGTCCTCGGCCATTTGCCGGCGACCAGGTGATCGAAGCACGCGGCGGCGGGGGAGAAGAAGCGGTCAAAGTGCTGGTCCCGGTCGTACTGGTTGCCCACGTACCCGAGCACGATGTCCCGGCGCTTCGCGGCCAGTGCGGCCGGATCCGCCTGCTCAAGGAGGCGGTCCTCGACCGGGAAGAGCAGACGGTGTGCGCCCGGCGTCGGTTCGAGGGCCGCCTCGCACACCGCGGTACGCGGGGAACGGCGCCACATGCTTTCGGGTCGGAGCTTGCGGTCCTTGTCCCAGATCACGGTCGGAGTCCCGCGACGCACGGTGTACCGCATGATGAGCTCGGCCTGGCGATGCAGGTCGCAGGTGTGGTCCTCGGCGTCGCACGCGGTGGTGTTGCGGCCGTCGACGGCCCAGCGCCACTCCAGGAACAGGACGTCGATGTCCGGCCGGGCGCTGTCGAAGGCGTAGGCGCCGCCGAGGTCGTCGCCGGCTTCGAGCAGGTCGCGGTTGGCCTGCAGGAAGACGATCTCGTGCCCGCGGTCGAGGAGGGCGTCGATCAGAGGGCGGCGGTGGCTGCGGCCCCCGTCCGGTGTGTCGGTGATCCCGTTGCCGAGGAAGCCCCAGAAGCTGTATCCGATCTTCACTTGGTGATCCACCGCCCTTCGAGCAGGAGGGCGTCCAGCCCGGAGTTGGCCAGGCAGTCCAGGGCCATGGCCGGCGTCCCGCAGATCGGCTTGCCCTTGACGTTGAGCGAGGTGTTGATCAGCACGGGCACCCCGGTGCGGCGGGCGAAGGCGCTCAGCACCTCGTGCATGAAAGGGTTCTGAGACCGGGTGACGGTCTGGAGGCGCGAGGTGCCGTTGGCGTGGACGATGGCTGGCACGCGCTCACGCGCCTTGTCGGTCACGCCGGACGCCATCGACATGTACGGCCCCTCCTGGCCCAGGGTGAAGAACTCGGCGGCACGTTCGGCCAGGACCATGGGGGCGAAGGGGCGGAACGGCTCCCGGAACTTCACGGTGGCGTTCAGCCGCTCGACGACCCCGGGCTCCAGCGGAGAAGCGAGGATCGACCGGTTCCCCAGAGCGCGGGGTCCGGCCTCGATTCGGCCCTGGAAGAGCCCGACGATCATGCCGTGGGCGAGCTGGTCGGCGAGGAACTCGGCGGTCTCGACGCCCAGCGTCTTCTGCTGGAGCCCAGGCCACGGCGTGAGGTCGAGGGCCTGGTACTGGTACGACGGGCCGAGGTAGCCGGCCCGGGCGACACCGGACACCGGCCGCCGGCTCCGGCTGTCGGTATGTACGGCGATGGCGGCCCCGATCGCGGTCCCGGCGTCGCCGGGGGCCGGCGGGACGAAGACCTCGTCGAAGATGCCGGCTTCGATGATCCGGCCGATGCTCACGCAATTCGTGGCGACTCCGCCGCCGACGCACAGACGGCGCGATCCGGTGATCATCCGTGCCCGGCGGGCCAGGTGCAGCATCACCTGCTCGGTGCGCTCCTGGAGGGCCGCGGACAGGTCCCGGTGGACGTCCAGGAGCGGCTCGTTCGGGTGGCGTTCGGGGCAGGTCTCGTCCACGAAACGGCGAGACGTCCTCGGGTAGCCGGACGTCAGCACTCGTGGGGGGAAGTAGGCCGGGTCCAAGAGGAAGCCGGTCGGCGTGGTGCGGACGGCCGACGCGAAGAGGTGCCGGAATCGCTCGGGATCGCCGAGGGCAGCGAGCGCCATGACGGTGCCTTCCTCGTCGCCGCGGCGCCACCCCAGATGCTCGGTGACCGCGCCGTACACGTACCCCAGTGAGGCGGGATCGTTGATCGCTTCCAGGGTGCGAGTGGAAGGGCAGAGCGCGTCGAGCCCGCGCGCGATGGTCGTGGTCTGCCGCTCGCCGAGGCTGTCCACGACGAGCACGGCGGACTCATCCCACCCGGACGCAGCAAAGGCCGCCAGCTGGTGGGCCCGGTGATGCAGGACGGGCGAGACGCGGGCGGTGGGGAACCGCCGTCCGAGGGCGCGCGTCCGCAGGTGGGTGCGCAGCGCCACCTTGGCGAAGCCGCGAGCCCGCGGAAGCGCACGGTCGCGCGTCGTCGGTGACAGCGCCAGGCGCAGGGCGGCCGGGGACTCGACGAGGTAGCGGGCGGGCTGGAAGTTGTACGCGATGGCGTCCACGTCGGCGGCGGAGAGCCCGGCCTCGCTGAGCAGCCATTCGACGGCGTGGCGCGGGTACTCCTTGGTGTGCTTCTGCTGGGAGAGCCGCTCCTCCTCGACGAAGCCGATCAGCTTCCCGTCCACCAGCAGGGAGGCGGAGGAGTCGTGCGTGTAGGCGCACAGCCCGAGGATGACGGAGGGTGCGCGGTTGACGGCGGCCATCACCTCGTCCCCGCCTGCTCGGGCTTGGGGGAGGTCCTGGTCCGGGTATTCAGCTCGCCGTACCAAGCGGCCAGCGCCTGACCGAGGGGTCCGTCGATCTTGTCGGCCAACCGTTCCGCGTCGTCACGTCGGCCGTCCTTCCACAGCCGGTAACTGCGCAGCGTCTCGGCCATCGTGTCCCAGCCCGGGTGGCCGGTCACGTCCCGGGCCTGGACCTGGTCGAGGAGGTCGTCGAAGCCGTTCCACGGCGTGGTGAGGTCCGGCATCGTCGCGCTCGCGGTGACCGAGGCCAGCGCGTCGGCCTGGTCGAGGTGGTTCTCGTAGATGTGCAGGGAGCCGACGTGGTGGTGGAACTCGCCCAGCTCGGCGCCGAGCCAGCCCGCCACCAGCTCGTGCAGCGTGGTGTAGAAGAACAGGTCGTACGGCATGCCGATCCACACGTCCTGGCCGCGCATCGTGGTCGACATGTGCAGGCGGCCGGCGCGCAGGTAGAAGCGGAAGCCGAGCGTGCAGGGCACGTCCTTGTGGCCGGCGGCGTCCTGGGCCGGGTCGTAGAGCTGGATCAGGGCCCGGCGGGAGTCGGGGTCCTCCTTGAGGATCTCGACGACGCGGCGCAGCTGGTCCACCGTGCCCGCCCACTTCCGCATCCGCGGGCCGTACGCGCCGCGCAGGACACCGTCGTCGGCGTACTGCCGCAGGCGCGTGTTGTAGTCGAAGATCCACGGGGCGTCCGAGCCGGAGAGGTGCCACACGGTCTCCGCCACCGCGAACGCGGGGTTGATGACGCGCGCCGGCGGCGCGTACAGCAGGCGGGCTCGCGGCTGCGTCAGGAGCATGTGGACGTCGAGCACCTCGCGGGTCGCCATGCCCCGCGGGCTGATTCGCTCGCCGGACTTGGCTAGGGCGACGGCACCGACGAAGAGCTCGGCGACGCTGTCGGCGGTCAGGTGTGTCATCAGGCAGGAACTCCTTCGCCCTGCGGCACACCGGAATCGGTGCCGTGGGCCTCGTCGTGTACGGGGGCGTGGCTCATGGCGTGGCCGGCGCGGCGCAGGACGAGCTGCGCGACCTGCGCGGCGCTGTCGCCGCGCCACCGGCACACACCGTCCTTCGCCGTCTGAGCGGCCGGATGGTGCGGTTCCAGGAGCTCGGAGACTGAGTCGGCGACGTCGTCGGCACTGCTGCAGCGCCGCGCGAGAGCGTGCTTCGCGAGTCTGAGCGTGTGTTCTCCGGGCGAGCCGATTTCGAGGACTGGCACATCGAGCAGGGCCGCCTCGATGCCACACGTCGAATAGGCGCTCACCACCGCATCGGCGCCGGCGAGACAGCCCCGTGCGCCGACCCTTGGATCGGCCACGGCCACGAGAGGCTTCCC
The DNA here is from genome assembly GCF_036226445.1 of Streptomyces sp. NBC_01255. NCBI lineage: Bacteria > Bacillati > Actinomycetota > Actinomycetes > Kitasatosporales > Streptomycetaceae > Streptomyces > Streptomyces sp. NBC_01255. Next base: position 1,292,670 of record NZ_CP108474.1, on the reverse strand, counting down.
GTCCCGCTGGAGCAGAGCGCCGAAGACGTCGATGCTCTGCGCGGGATGTGGGGCGATGACGAGCCCCCAATCGCCTTCCGCCCTCCACAGTCCGTCCAGGAGAAGGTCGGCCTGGGCCGCGAGCCGATCGGGTCCGAAGGGTTGGCAGGCCCACACCGCGATGCGGGTGGGGCCCTTGCGCGTGCCAGGAGCCAGCAGGTCCTCCAGATAGCGCCGTTGAGCCTCGCGGTCGAGCCCGGCGAGCGCATCGAAGCGGGGCTGGCCCAGGACGTGGACCTCGGCATGCGGATGACGCGCCCAGGCTTTTGCGAGGGGGACGTCACGCTCGCCCATGACGACGATGTCGCGGCTGTGCAGTGCCGGCCACGCGACCGACCGCGCCGTCCACGCGCCGTGCTGGACGTGGACGGTGTTGATGCCGTGGCGGTCTGCGGTGTGCACCGCGACTGCGCCCAGGGGGCTGGTGTCGTTGCTGACCAGCACCGTGTGTGGCCGGACCGCGGAGAGGACTCCGTCCAGCCACGTCTCCGTTCGGATGACCGACCGCCATGACGGCTGGGCACATCCCCCGCTCGTCTCCAGGACCACCGACACGAGCCGCACCAGTCGCGCCAGGTGAAGGCTGTGCTCCTCCACCTGGACGACGTGATCGTCGTCCGGCAGGCGAAGGCGGTCTACGTTGCCGGAGACGTTGAGGAGTGCGGCCGGGGGCGAGCAGATGCTCACGCCCTCGGCTTCGGGCGCCGGGCATCGTTCCGCCGGATCGGTGGCCAGGTCGATCACGAGACTCGTCTGGCCGGTGCGTGCCAGCTCGTCGAGGACGGGGAGCAGGGTGCCCGCATGACGGGAGGACCACGACAACGCGACGACGTCGCTCTGCGGAAGTTCCGAAGGAGGTGGACTCGGCGCCGCGGTGGCCAAGGGAACAGGGGGAAGGCCGCGTAACTGAGCTGAACGCAGCGGGTTGTACGGCGCCGCGGCTCCCAGTACGTACGCGACGCCGGACCACGTGACGGTGTAGGCCCGGTACTCCCGGGAGCTGCTCGACCGCAATCCGACGAAACCCTCGTACGGTGCCAGCCCCAGCGGTCCCGGAGCCTTCGCGAAGGGCTTCCAGGTGCTGAGAGCCAGCAGCTTGCGTACGAGCTGTGTCACCAGGCGCCGCGTCGGCACGTGCTGCGTGTACAGCCACCCGGCACCGCCCGGTGTACTTGCGAGGTCGGCGCCGTACGCCTCGAGCTCCCTCATCACGTGGTCGACCAGCGTCTCCACGCGGTGCCCGTCGAGCGGCAGGGACTCCAGATCACCCGTGGTGATTCCATCGGCACGCATGCTTTTGAGGGCACCTTCGCCGACCAGCGCCCACAGCGGCCGGCCACGGAACTCGGTGCGGACGATGCCGAGAGCGCTGCCGCCAGGAGTTTTCACAGCAGGCTCCCTTCGAGGAACGGAGCCCTGAGGTCGGCGGATTCGAGGAACCGAAGCAGGCCCTCCGGGGATGCGGCGACCTCGGGGGTGGGGGCGTCGCTCGGGCGGCCGTAGCCCCAGCCCGCGTGCACGAAAGCGACGCCGGCGCGGTGGGCCGCTTCTTGGTCGACCGCCATGTCGCCCACGTACATCGCGGCGGCCGGGTCGGCACCGAGGTCGATCAGAGCGAGCAGGATCGGGTCCGGCGCCGGCTTGCCGCGCCCGACCCCGTTCGGCGTCCGCACGGTGGCGAACGGGACGCCGAGCTGTGCCAGGAGCGGGGCCGCTCGGTTCAAGGGCTTGGAAGTGACGATCCCGAGCAGCCAGCCCGCGGCGGCGAAGGCGTGGAGGACCTCCGCGACGCCCTCGAACTGCCGGGCGAGGTGAGAGGCGGCCGTGGACGCCTCTGCGTACGTCCGGTGAATCAGCTCGGCGTCCGCGAGTCCGAGCTGCTCCATGATGTCGCCGAAGGGCCGGCCCAGGTGGCGCTCGTACGCCTCGAAGGGCACGTCGAGGCCGTGAGCTTCCTGGACACTGCGCCAGGCGCTCTCCATGACGGGGCGCGTGTCGACAAGCACACCGTCCAGGTCGAGCAGCAGCACGCGCGGTGCTTCGGAGCCGGGGTTCGACCACCTCCTGCTGGCGTGGCGTGAGGTCGGGGGCGTAGGCCGTGATGGCATGACGAAGATCTCCAGGGGAGTGGGTCAGTGAGAGACGGTGGCCTCGTGGCGCCGCACGAAGGCGATCACCCGCTTACCGCTGCCGTCTTCCTTGGGACAGGCGGTCCAGGCGGCGGCCGTCGCGGCAACCAGGCACAGGCCGCGGCCACTGGTCGCGTAGAGGGAGGCAAGCCTCGGGACCGGGGACTCCGGGGAGTTGTCCTCCACCTCGATCCCCACGACGCCGGCCTGGACGGCAAGAGTCAGCGTGATCTCATCGGCCCGCTCACCCTCCACGCCCGGTCGAACTTCGGCGTTCTCTGCCGGAGCTCGACCGTGGCGCTCGGCGTTGGTGGTGAGTTCGCTGACGATCAGCACGGCGTCGTCCATGAGGTCCTCGACACCCCACGCCGTCAGCGTCTGGCGGGTGAACGATCGGGCCCTGCCCGGTGCCCGGTCGTTGGCGACCAGGGTCAAACTCTGCTGATGCTCGGGGGCGTTGATGACGCTTCCGAGGCTCTCGATGGGCTCCATGCTCGCCTTCTCACAGCTCGTGCTGAAGTCCGCGAAGGACTCGACCGGCGGTGGTGTCGGAGGTGTCGAAATGGCGGAAGGTCTCGACGAGCACGGCAGCCGCAGGAAGGTGGCAGGCGCTCGTTTCCTCGGATGCGGAGCAGCGGTAGCCGAGGCTGCCCGGAGCCGTCCGGGCATCGACACGCGTCGAGTGGCTGGGAATCACCGGTTTCCTCTCGGGCAGCGGCAGTTGGTGGTTTCGTTGACCACGAGCGAACCGTGAATCCCGTGGAGGCGGTATCTCCGGGCGGTGTCGGAGGCCGTCAAACCCGTCAAAGATCGTTTTGGTGAACCGAGGTAGACGATGGCGCGCGAGCGGAACGTGAAGCTGGCCGACGCGATCGCGGAAACGGGCTGGTCGCAGCCCAAGGTCGCGGCCGCGTTCGTGAGGGTGGCGGCCGAGGTCGGAGCGCAGGAACTCCTCGGAACGAGCCGTTCGCACATCGCCATGTGGGTGGCAGGGACGCACCCTTCGGGCAGAGCGCCCGCTATCTTGTGCGAGACGCTGTCCCGGCGACTTCAACGCCCCGTCACGCCAGCCGAGATCGGACTTTCGACGCCCGGCGAGAGCACGGCACAGGCATCCGAATGGCACGTGGATACGCTGAGCTCGCTGGTGGACCTTGGGAGGAGCGACGTGGACCTGGAACGCCGCCAACTGCTCGCAGGCGCTGCCTACTCCGTAGGCGGGCTGGCCCTGCCCGGGCAGCAATGGTGGGACGAGGCCCCTCAGCAGGCCAGGTCTCGCCACAGCGCTACGGGTCGCAGAGTCGGGCTCGCCGAGGTCGGCAACGTCCGTGAGATGACGGAGTTCTTCTCCCGGCGAGACCAGCGACACGGAGGGATGGACGGCCGTACGGCGCTTCACCAGTACCTCGTGGACGACGTCGCGAGGTACGTCGGCGGGGCCTTCACCAGCGAGGAGACGCGTCGCGACCTCCTCGCCGCCGCCTCCGAGGCGGTGTACGTCGCCGGCTGGATGAGCTTCGACGCCTCCCACCACGAGGCCGCCCGCCGCTACTTCAGCCTGGCGCTCAAACTGGCGGCCGAAGCTGACGACGCCCCACTGGCGGGACACATCCTGAGAGCGATGGCGCACCAGGCGACCGACCTCGGACACCCGCGAGAGGCCGTGGACCTCGCCACCGCTTCCGTGGAGCGCAAGCGGTACACCCTGGCGACGCCCCGCGAGCGGGCTCTGCTCTGCGTAGTGCAGGCGCGAAGCCTGGCTGCGAACGGGCAGAGGCAGGAAGCGATCGCCGCGCTCCTCCGGGCTGAGGACGACCTCGCTGCTGCGGCACCCGGTGACGGAGACCCACATCGGGTCTGGTTCTTCGAGCGAGCTTCCTTGTCCCACGAGACCGCCCGCACTCTGTGGACGCTGGGCGACCTCGAAGGGGCGCTCAGAGAGTTCGACAACAGCGTCCTGACCAGGAAGGCGGACACCTTCAGCCGCACCCACGCTGTGACGCTGGGCTACATGGGAACGGTGCAGGCCCGAAAGGGCAATGTCGAAGCCGCCTGCACCACGTGGGCTCAGGCCCTGGACGTCATGGAAGGGGTTCAGTCGGGTCGGGCCCGCGACGCCGTCGTGAACATGCGCCGGGTGCTCTCCCCCTTCCGTCACCGCGGAATCAGCGCCGTGACAGAGATCGACGAGCGCGCCAAGGCCGTACTCGAACGAGTAGCCTGACGGCGTCATCGCGGCGAACCGAGGCATCGTACGAGTGCCCGAATCGCCCTGCTGCGAGCCGAGAAGAGGGAGTCCGTGTCCACAGGGTCCATCGAGGTTCCGGTGATCGCCGATGTGGTCGGAGGTCACACCGGGAAACTCGACGACTTCAAGGGCGGAGTGGAGTCGATCATCCGACTCCGCCCGGATTTCCCGGTGGAGACGCTGCAGGGGATCGAGGAGTTCTCGCATCTCCAGGTCACCTGGTTCTTCAACCTGGGCTCGCCCGAGGACGTCGCACTGCACGCGCGCAGCCCACGCGACAATCCGGCGTGGCCGGCGACCGGCACCTTCGTGCATCACAATCACCGGCGCCCGGCAAGGCTCGGCGTCTCGTTCCCGCGGCTGCTCCGCGTGGACGGACGAGACCTGCACGTCACCGATCTGGACGCGGACGAGGGCACGCTCGTGATCGACCTGGTGGCGGTCTTCAAGGAGTTCCTCCCGCGCGGCCCCGTCACGCAGCCTTCGTGGCCCGGCGAGATGTTGACGGACTACTGGCGGGACGCCGGCGAACGCTGACGAAGCACCGGAGCCTGGTCGGACGCTTGCTCCGACCAGCCAGGTCTTCATCGCGGTCGGTGCCGGCACGAGCTGGTTCTGGGAGGCGTTCACGACACGGCACCCCCGGCGGCTGGTGCCGAAGCGGAACCGCTCGTCGCCGTGGACTGACCGCCCCGGACGAGGAGGATCTGTGCTCCCGCGGCGGCGAGTCGACTCCGACGGTCAGCCGCTATGTCCCGGGGCCCCAGGTGGGACGGTGCGGGGATCACGATGCCGTACGGTCGCGTGACCAAGAGGGCGTCGAGCAATCCGACGAAGGCCGAGGACGTCGAAGAACAACGTTCCATGTACACGGCGGCCAGGGTCAGTTCGTGCCGACGGCAGTAGTCGCTGATCGTCGCGGCCAGTGCCTTCTGCCGGCGGGCGGATACTCCCACGAGCCGGAGGAATCCGAACACGAGCGGCCCCGTGACGTTCCGCTGCTCCGTGAGGAGTTCCATGATCATGACCGCCCATCGGGCTCGGGTGAAGTGACACTCCGAGCCTGGCCGTGACGCGGCGATCGGGGAATCCACGCCCGTCCCACTTCTGTCCCACAACTGCCCCTCCAGCTGCGGACCGCGTGCTTCGATGACAACGGAAGGGAGAGACGTGTGGCGACCGTTCACGAGTGGACCGGACTGGAGGCACTTGCCCTCCGCAAGGCCCTCCGGCTGAGCGTGCGCGGCTACGCCGAGCATCTGGGCGTTGCGGTCAACACGATCAGCAACTGGGAGAAGCACCGGGCGACGCGCCGCCCCAACACGGAGAGCCAGGCCATCCTCGATACCGCGCTCGCCCAGGCGGATGCCGCGACTCATGTCCGATTCGAGACGGAGCTCGCGAATCTCGGCGAGGGAGGCGTCCCCGCCGCGAGCGTCGCGCGAGTCACCATTCCCCGCCCGCGGGCATGGGAGTACGAGTCGTGGTCCGAGGACATCGAGCGCACCGTCGTCGCTCTGTCACACCAGAACTTCGCCTTCGCCACGGACCTGCTTAACCGGTGGACGTCTCGCTACAGCACGTCAGACCTGGATGAACGCGGCTTGTACCTCCTGGCCCGGGCCGCAGCTCTCCAGGGCGACCTGAAACGGGACCAAGGCGCCGTCGTCGGACCGCTCTCGGCCCAGCGCTCGTATGCCGGCGCCCGCTCGCTCTACACACAGCTGCAGATTCCGCGCCGGGTAGCACAGCTCGACCTCTCGCTCGCCGTGGTCACTGAGATGGCCGGCGGCCTGGAGCCTGCGGCCCGTCAGTACGAGGACCTCGCCGGCGACGAACGCCTCGCTCCTCGTGACCGGGCCCGTGCCCGTCTGTGGGTGGGCACGGCGCTGAGCAAGGACGGGCACCACGACTACGCGGCCCGCGTCATGGATGCGGCGATCCGCGAGTTCGAAGACCTCTCCGAGCAGGAGGACTGGTCGGTCGCCCAGCAGAAGCTCGCACTCGCCCACCGTGGGGCAGGCAACCTCGACGCCGCGCTCCGCCTCATCGACGTCGCCCGCAGCACGGGCGTGACGGAATCCCCCATGCAGCGGGTACGTCTGGACACCGCGTACGGCCACATCCTGCTCTCCGACCCGGCCACCCTGGATGATGGGTTACACGTCCTCGATGACGCCGCCAAGCGGGCGGCCCAGTACGGGCTCACCCACCAGCTACGCAGCATCACGGACATCCGGAGGACGGCCGACGGGGCACCCAGCCCCACACGACGGTGATCAGGGAGACGAGCGCGTGACCGACAACCAGCCGGCCATCAACGAAGAGCAGATCCACAACGCCAAACTGGTCTGGGACTTCCACCAGATGCGACACGACGTTCGCCCCGTCGACGTCGCGATCGGCCTCGGGAGCCACGACCTCGGCGTCGCCGCCTTCACAGCTGAGCTCTACCGCGCCGGCCTCTTCCCCACCGTGGTGTTCACCGGCGGCAACAGCCCCACCACCGCCAAGGTCTTCCCCCGCGGAGAAGCCGTCCACTTCCGCGAGCACGCCCTGACGCTCGGTGTCCCGGACAACGCGATTCTGGTGGAGCCGAACGCCGGCAACACCGGCCAGAACATCGACTTCTCCCGGACGATGCTCGCCTCCGCTGGCATCCACCCGAAGTCCGTGCTCCTCGTCTCCAAGCCGTACATGGAGCGCCGCTCCTACGCCACGGCCCGCAAGCTCTGGCCCGAGGTCGAGGTGACCTGCGCCTCGGAGCCCATGGAATTCGACGACTACCTCAAGAGCATCGGCGACGAGAAGCTCGTCATCGACATGCTCGTCGGCGACCTCCAGCGCATCATCGAGTACCCGACGCTCGGTTTCGCGATCGAGCAGCATGTCCCGGAGGACGTACATGCCGCGTACGAGTCCCTCGTCCACGCCGGCTTCACCAGCCGACTCATCGGCGCCTGACGAGCCCCCGCCGGGCGGCCTGTGTGCCATTCACCAGCCCAACTTCTTCCCCCGGCTGAGCACCCTCGCCAAAATCTTCGCGGCGGACTACTGGATCGTCCTGGACGACGTCCAGTTCGCCCGCCGCGACTACCAGCACCGAGCCCGCCTGGGCAGCACGACCAACCCCGCACAGCGCCAGTGGCTCTCGATCCCTACTCACCTTCCTCGCGGCCGATCGACCTTGGTGGGGGAGGCGGTGCTGGTCGACCCGGAACGGTCTCGCCGACGGGTCATGCTCATGCTCGCCCAGCACTATGGGGACTGCACTGACTGGCCGCTCTTCCGCCACGAGCTGGAGTCCGTACTGCTCCAGTTCAGGCGGACCGGCCGGACGGCCGATGTAGCCGAAGAGTCCACACGGATCCTGCTCCGCCTCATGGGGTGGAAGGGTCGAATCCTGCACAGCAGTCGGCTCCCCGCTCGGACTGAGCGGTCGCAGCGCCTGGCCGACCTGGCTGCTGCCACCGGCGCACGTGGATACCTGTGCGGGAGTGGCGGCATGCGATATCTGGACGTCACGCCGTTTGCAGTCCCGGGAATGGCAGTCGTGCCCTTCGTTACACCGACGGTCGACATCTGGGAAGACGCACGCGAAGTGAGCGCGGTGCACGCCCTCATGATCAACGGCATCCCGACAGCGGCCGAACAGCTTCAAGCGGTCGCATCTCGTCACACAGTGGGCCTTGCTCAGAACACGCGTGTACCTGGCTCAGGTGGAAGAGATGACTTGCCGTTCCTAGCCGAAGGTCTGGGGACCAAACTTGGGGACCAGTGACCGGTACACGTGTCCGTGCGCGTGGTGATCGGCGACGGGCTGCCGTGTCCATGTGTGATGGGCCCAACCGGAGACGAGGTGGGTGTGGTGCCTCCTCGCTACAGGTAAGCCAGGCCCAGTGGTTCAGCGACCGGATCATCCGCCAGCCGTGTTCGGCCTTTCGGTCGGAAGAGCGAGCATCGAGGCGCTGGTGCGGACAACGCCGCATTGGAGGGGACGACAGCCCAGCCCGCTGCCTCGGTCGCACTGGTGGCACGTCTCCGTGATCTCCAGACGTCCGGCCTGGGGTTCTGGAGTATGGAAACCCCGTGATCGTTGGGCTTCGGCGTCCACCGGAGGTCACTACACGAGCGGCTCGTGATCGCGGCCCCTCATTCTCGCCAACCCGACGGGTTGCTCAGCAGGGCGTCTTACGGTGCTGCGTACACCGTCGGCATAGGGATCTGCCTGATCGTTCGCGGGTTCTTGGGCGGCTCCACAGCCTGTGTGCTGATCACCTGGGTACCAGTCTCCTGGGCCGCATCGGCGAGTTTCAACAGGACGCGCCGTACGACGTTCTGGTCGATGCCTTGCTGATACGGGTTGTCGAGGAGGAGAAGTCCCGGGAAGGTGCACTCCCGATCTAGATCTTGGTCGAGGAAGAGGGTCGCGTAGCTGTAGGCCAGGAAGAACAGGACCTTCGCTTCGGCTCCTAGGGCTTGGTCCCAGGGTCGAGTTCCGACGTAGAAGGTGAGGTCGGAGTCTCTGATCGACACGTCGCTCCGCATCCAGACGTCGCCTTGGAACTCGGTCAGGAAGCTGTTCATCCGGTCGGCGAACACAGAGCACCTGTCCACGGCGGACCGGCCGGCCGTGTGAGTGGACACAGGCCGATTGGTCAGTTCGTTCACGACCCTCTGCGCGGACACGAGGGCATGGCTCGCTTCGTCGCGGCGCTGGAGGATCGACTCGATGGCAGGGAATGCTGTCAACTTGTGTTCGAGCCTGGCGATCTGGGCCGAAAGCTGCTCCAGAGCGGCGACGAACGGTGCGAGCTGCGCAGCACGCTCCTCGTTGAGGCGCTGAGCAAGCTCGGCGTGCTGGCTCTGTAGCTCCATCTGGCGGGCGCGGGCACTGTCGAGGTCAGCAGCCGTGCGGGAGACGACCTCGTCGAGGTCCTCGAGCTCCGACTTCAGCGACCTGATCTCAATCTGTGCTCGCCGCTGGCGCTTGTCGTCGTCGACAGGCTGGTCGCAGAGGTAGCAGGAGGTCTCGGCGTGGTGGCGGTGAGGGTCGACTTCTTGCTCGCAGGCCGGGCATTGCCGGACGGGCAGGGCGTCGAAGACCCCGATGGAGCTGATGAGGCGTTCCATGCGACCTATCTCGGCGGCCACCGTGCGAGCGGAGCGGCGATGTTCTTCGAGAACCTGCGCCAGAGCCGCCACCTCATCAGTGGCATGGTTCACACGACCGGTGACCTCGCTGTAGTAGGCCGTCAGAGTGGAGTCGTACCCTGCGGGGCTCTCGGCTCCAGCGACTCCACCGTCGGAGATGCCCTGGATCTCTGTGGTCAACTGCTGACGCTGCCGGCGGACCGCGTCGAGCTCTGCCCGGACTTCTTGGCGTGCGGCTGCTACCTGCGCGGAAGTGCGGGCTAGGGGCAACTGCAGGCTCTCGGAGATGGCGGCGACGGCCTGTACCGTGCTCTCCTGCACCTCGCGGTCCACAGCCTGCGCCTCGTCCAAGCGGCGCTTCGCCTGGGCCAGATCGAACTCTCTCTTCGCATCGGAGGTTCGCGTGCGGGCGAACCCCAGGAGTTGGCTGACGACCGCGCGCCGAGTGAACTCCTGCTCCTTGTTGGCGAAGCTGATCCACGAATCTTCGTTGCGATGGACGTGTCGGAGGGCGCTGCGGAAGGACAGCGGCGTCAACTGAGCGGCCGTCGCTGGGTTGAGTCCGAGCGGAATGTGCAGGTTGGGCCATCCCAACTCCCCCAGGACCCAGTCAGAGAAGCTGCTGGCGGGGATCTCCACGCCGTTCAAGTTCACTTTGCTCATCCGGCCATGGGTCAGGGCGCGGGACAGGGTGTAAGGGCGACCGTCGATTCGAAGCTCCGTGGCGACCTCGACGTACTCGTCGGCGATCGCCGCCCCCAGGGCGCCGACGGGGTTGTCCCTGTCGCCTAGGCAATAGTCGATGACACGCAATGTCGTCGACTTCGAGCTGTTGCGCACTCCGTAGAGGATGTTGAGCATTCCGGACGCGAAGCTGTACTCGTCGAACTCGCCGCTCTGGTGCACCAGCCTGACCTTGGAGATGCGGATACCACGATCTGAGGCCAAAGTGGGCTGGGTCATGGGCGGATCTCCTGGTGGAAAGGTGTGTTGGTGACCTCATCAGGAAAGAGGTCGTAGATGAGGTTCTTAAGGTCTGTGCCCGACATCGTCGCCAGGTTCCCTTGCATGGCTTCGCAGCGGCGAACCAGGGGCTCGAACTGCTCCATGCCAGCGAGTCGGGATGCTGTGGCCTTGCCGGCTGATGTCAACTTGACGCGCTCGGGGGTGTGGCTGACGGTGACGGTTACGAGTTTTCGAGCGGTGAGGAAGGACAGGAACTGGCGGTATCGGTGATCCCAGGGACCGTACCGATAACGGATCATCGGAGCTTCGATCTCGCCTGCGTGGCGTGCGACGAAGGTGTCCGCCAGTCCGCTTGTCTGAGAGAGCGCCGCATGGGCTCGCTCAAGGAAGCCCGGATAGCGCAGGAAGAAGTCGAGCTTTGCGAACTTCGTGCGTCCCTCGATGTAGGGGCCGGGGCTGGCGCCGCACAGGTCGATGAGCAGCAGGAGGCGAGCGGCATGGAAGTCAACCGAGTCGTCGGGGTCCCATGCCCTGTGGACGGGCGGTACGACCCGGCTGCCGATTTTATGAGGCATCTTCATACCTGTTCTGGCAGCGAGCGGTGATGTCGCTGAGTACAGCCAACGCCTCGTTGATCGGTACGTCACCGGCGACGACCTCGGGCAGCTCGCAAACGGCGTCGAGCGTGGCCAAGTAGGCAGGCGCGCCCGCGGCGATTCGGCCGGCGCGTCTCCTCGCAGCTGTGAGCTGACAGATGGCGTAGATCTTGTCGGCCAACGCGTCGTACCTTTGCCGTGCGGTGCCCAGACTCGCACGGCGAGTTCGGCGGAAGGCGAGCATGGTCTCGTGTTGACGTTCCGCCTCGGCCTCAAGCACGCCGGCCGGTCGCAGCTTCTCTTGCAGGGTCAAGAGCCGCTCCATACCGCCGTCGCGACGCTGACCAGTGGCCCTCAGGATGGACTCCTCGAAGGCGCCCCGGAAGTCCTCCGCGGTATGGCGCCGCGGACTGAGCTCGGTGGCAGAGCGCCCGATGTGTACCGAGACGAGCCACTTGAGCACCTCGTCGACCTCGGTTACCAGGGGATCCTCCCCCAGGTAGGCCCTGACCATAGGAGCCAGACGCCTTCGGGCTTCGTCTTCGACCTGATCGCTGGTGCGTGCCGTGATGAGTACATCCAGGCGGTCAACGCACCAACCCACATCACGGCCTTCGGGCAGGAGCAGGCCATTCAGCTTTTCGATGATCGCAACTCGCGCCTTGTCGCTTACGGGTTCCCGCGTGCCACTGCGCTCGCAGGCGAACTCGTAAAGATCCTGAGCCGGCGTCTCGTTCACGATCAGAGTGAAGCGCGTTCCCTCGGGGAGCGGCTTTCCGAGGAAGAGCTTGCCGAGATAGCTCGTCTCAGGGGTTCTGTTCTCGAGCTTCTTGGCCATATCCGGTCTGCAGACATCTGCGATGCTGTGTCGCTTCCCAGCCCCTTCGACCGTCTTGACCTGCCGGTAGACCGGCACGGCCTCGCGGTGACAAAGGATGTCTTCCAGGTCCTCCCAGGAGACCGCCGTCCAGTGGCCGTCCAACATGTCCAGGCAGTCCAGCAACGTGACAGCGTCCTGGTAGAGGAAGCCACGTCGACTGCGTCGACCGCCGTCAGCAGGGACCAGAGTCACCGGCGCTCCATTCGCGCTGCCAGGCGATGCCCGTCACCGGAAGGGTGAGACGTTCTATTCGCATGGTTCCCCCCATGACGATCCGGAGAAGGCAGTAGATCACCCTCTGACTTCGAACCGCAACGGTCCGTTCCGGTACCGAAGAATGAACTGGCTGGCTTGCACTCAGGGCCCCGGGGAGAGTCGCGTTCGCCCGGTTTGATCATGGAATCCCGTGGAGGGTGAGCGTGGCTGCGGGGTGCGTGTGGGCTCGTCGGCCGCTGGCGATGTTGGCCCATCCGGAGCGGTGGAGGGTGGCGCAGGCAAGGTCGCGCAGGGCGCTCATGACGGCGGGGGTGCGATGCCGGCAGATTTGACTGGCGTCTTCGGCGAATGTCACGTCTTTCGTCCAGTGGACGGTGTTCTCGATGATCCAGTGGCCGCGCGCCCAGGCGGCGATCTCAGCGGGAGACGCCTGGTGGGCCGCGAGATCGGTGACGGCGTAGACAGTCTCGGTCTGCCACTTCGATGTACCGATTCGGCAGCGTTTGCGATGGATGCGAACAACCTGGCGGGCATGGGGGAACATCAGACCGTTCACGCTCACCACCTTCACCTCGCGGACCTCCTCACGGCCGTGTCCGCGGTCGCGGGACTGATCGAGGACCGGTACCTGCTTCCAGGGCAGTTTGGTCAACTGGCGGGCCAGGGTGGGCTGGTTGTTCTTCACCGACAGCAGGTAGTGGGCCTGGCGGTCCTCGACAAGGTAGCGAGCGTGGCTCGCCTGGGCGTGCAGGGCGTCGACGGTGACGACGGAGCCGGTCAGGTCTTGATCATCGAGGGTGTCCAGCAGCGGAGCGAACTCGGGTATCTCGTTCGTCTTCGCACCGATCTCGCGCAGAGCGGCAGTCAACGCATCGTGGTGGCGCACTGCGGACAGGACGAAGACGCGGCTGCCGTCCGCCCGGACCGCTCCGCGCAGGCATTTGCCGTCCACGGCGAAGGCCGCACGACGCGGTTGCGGCTGGTCCGTCTCGTGCTGGGCGGTGCGGTGGGCGCGGCGCTGTTCGCGCTCGACGGTCCCGTCCGGGCCAATCGCGGTTACCGGGCGGGCCTGGAGTGTGGTGAGCCTGGTGAAACCGGCGGCGGTGAGTAGCGCGGGGTCGACGCGGGCGAATACATCGCGCAGGGTGCGCTCGCCCGGAGCCTTGAACCGGCCGGTAAAGGGATCGAAGGGGCAGCCCAGCCGGGCCAGGACATCCTGGTCGCAGCGGCGTACCCACTCGGCAATGGCGGTCAGGGAGTTGTGCCCGGCGCTGGTGAGGGCACACACGCCGACCGCGAGCAGCGTTGCCAGCTGGAACCGCACCCCGCGCGGATTCCTCGGATCGGGCACCAGGGACAGTGCGTCGAGCAGCCCGGACGGCACCACCGCCTCGGACCGTGACGCCCCGGCCCCGACCTGTGGCAGGTGCAGAGCGGACGGAACAGATGATGGTGAAACGAGCACGGCGCCCTTACCGGGACCGAACTGGTTCACCGGCCGGTGCGGTGAGTTCCTTGGTCATGAAGACGCGGCTGGTGCCCGGCGGATCGCAGGGCACCTCTCCCAGCCGCTTCCACCCGTGTTTCTGGTAGAAGCCGGGGGCCTGGAAGGTGATCGTGTAGAGCACGGCCGTGCGGCAGCCACGGGCACGGGCCTCATCCTCGGCCTGCCGGAGGATCTCCGTTCCCAGCCCGCTGCCACGCAGCCGGGGCGGCAGGTAGAAGAGGTCGAGGAAGAACAGCCCGAGCGAGGTACGCCCGGTCAGTCCGCCGACCACCTGGCGCGTCTCGGGATCACCGACCAGGACGGCCAGAGGTCTGCGGTCGGCGATTCCCGTGTGTTCGATGTTGAAGCGGTCCAGCGCGTCGGAGATTGCCGCAACGTCCTCCGGGTTGGGGGCGTCGGTGAGCACGAAGTCCGTCTGGGGGTCGGGCTGGCGGGAAACGGTGACGGCAGTGTCGGGCGCAGTCATGATTGCTCCAGTACATGAGCGGATGCGGGTGCGGGGCCGGTGAGCCCGGCGCACGGGCCGACGCTAGGACGGGGACGCTTCGACGGACGTCGAAGGGACGTCGGCGACACTGGGCACTGTGGACATTCAGCGTGCAGGCCAGGATGTGGGTGTGGACCTGGCGGGCGTGGCCAAACTGCTGGCCGACGGCACCCGGGCCGCCTTCTGCCTCGCGCTGCTCGACGGCCGGGCATGGACGGCGAACGAGCTCGCACGCTACGCCGGAGTCGCACCGTCCACCGCGACCTCGCACCTGAACCTGCTCGTAAACGGCGGACTCCTCGTCGAGGAGCGCCACGGACGCCACCGCTACGTACGGGTGGCCGACCGCAGAGTGGTCGAACTAATCGAGAGCCTTGCCGCGCTGGCCCCGAAGCACAGCGCCCCACCACGCTCGCTGTCGGCCTCCGGCCGGCAGCAGGCACTGGCCCGCGCCCGGCTGTGCTACGACCATTTGGCCGGAACCACCGCTCTGGCCATCACCGACGCGATGGTCGAACGCGGACTCCTGGAGTGGGGATCCGAGCCGGGCCTGACCGGCAAGGGCGCCCTCTGGCTTGCCGAGGTCGGCATCACGGTGCCCGCCGGCTCACGCCGGCCACCGGTGCGCGCATGCCTCGACTGGACCGAGCGCCGTCCCCACCTGGCCGGCGCTGTGGGCGCCGCCCTGTCCGCCCACGCACTCGCCACCGGGTGGATGACGCGCATCGGCACCAGCCGCGCCCTCCTCGTGACACCCGCCGGCAGCCGGGCACTGCACGACCATCTCGGCCTGCCACCAGCTGAACTCTGATCCTGAACCGAGCCTGACCCGGCCACACCGACGACGCGTGATCAAGCCGGGCGAACGGGACTCTCCCCGGGGCCCTGGGCTTGCACTCGCACTGGACCGATCCCACGCCGACTGTTGGGAGGGCCGCCGCACAGACGTCCTCATCCGTGCCCGCCGCACATGGGCCCAAGTCGATCTGCAAGCCGTCCTGTGATGGCTGTCGCGCTACGGCCTGGACCATCGGGAGCGCTGGCCCGCCCCGACCTTTCGTAACACCGCCAGGGATGTCAGCGGTGCTGCGTACGGTATGCGCACGCGGCCCCGCAGCATGAGGAGAACCACGTGACCGCACCCACCATTACCGAGCCGGGAACGGGCAACAGTCCTGCACCCGGGCCCACAACGGACACGGCCTTGCCGACCTTGCTGCAGTCACGCCTCGCCCGCCCCTGGAGGTGGTGGCGCCAACGCCTGCAAGCATCGGACGACAAGGTGATAGCCGAACTGCGCTCAGCCTTGGACGACCTCGGCATCGACCGCCCCATCTCCGCCGGCGTCGACACCGCACTGCGTCGCTACAACCGGCACACCGGCTTCTGGTTCTTGGTGCGCGGTTCCGTGGGGATTCTCTGGGTGTGGTTCTGGGCTTCCTGGATTCTTGGGATGGCGACGGTTGCCGTGCAAAAGCTGATCACCAAGGGGCCGGACAAGGCAGACATGGTGATCGCGAAGCTCACTGGCCTCTACGGGCACACGGAGCCGGTCGTCTTCTGGCTATACGTCACCGGTGGGGTGATGGTGCTCTCCGTCGTGAGCAGCGTATTCGTCATGATCCCGGCGATGATCGGTGCTCCAAAGCTGTTCACTGGCAGCCCTCTGGCTCACCGCCAGATGGAGCCCAAGGGGGACCGTGCACCCGTCCAGGTGTACACCCCGATCTATCAGATCGTCGAGGTGATCAAGCGCTGTGCCGAAGCGGCCACAGCCACCGGAGAGCAGAAGATCTACAAGACGGGCGACATCCCCGCGAAGGCGAGCCCGGCGCTCAGGAGCATCCGCCGGGCCTACTACATGCGTGGCATCGTGCCACTCCACACCATGCGCTGGGGCTATCTGCAGAAGCACGCCCGCAAGGTCGTCGCGCGAATCCACGAACTGGAGCATGGGCTCTACAGCGACCCCGACCCCACGCTCGTGGAGTTGGCCGACAAATGGCTGACCATCGCCGAGCGCTACGCGGAGGGGCGCGTCGGCGCGCTGCTCGACGACGACCTGTCCGAGGTCGAGCCGGTACGGTCACTGATTCGCGATCGGCTCAGAGATGTGCTCGCGGTAGTGCTGACCGTCGGCGGTGTGTTCTTCACGGCATCGCTCGACTTGCCTCAGGCGATCGAGGGTTACGTCATCTCCGCCACAGCAGTGGGCGTGCTACTCCTCGTTTACGGCTCCGGAGCTATCGTGGACCTGCGGCGTCGGTAGCAGACGCGTACGGCACCCTGCGGCAAGGGTGTAACCCCCGGCTCCTGACGGAGCTGGGGGTTACATCGCTTCCTGCATGTTCACCAGGGTGATCGAGCGGCGCTGCTTTCTCGACCAAGGTTTGCGGGCCGCGGGCCCTTGACCGTGCGGCAGCCGTGTTTGAACGGGCTGACCTCACGGTGGAACGCCCCGCGGCTCTTGGCTCTTGCACCTACGACGGAATCGACGGCCTTCCCGGCATCGCGCCGGCCGCCATGCCTTCCTCGCGAGGCCCGCGCCCCGAGCAGTCGTCACGGATGTCCCTGGTCGGGATGCAGCACCAGCTACGCAACATCAGGTGTCCGATCGGTAGCGGTGTCTGGCGTAAACGTTGCGACCCATCGCGGGCTCTGCTTTGGCGGGGAAACCCACACGGGGCGAAGGCCGAACGTCGCTGGTGTCCGTTCCACGGTGCGGATTGTGCGTGGCCTTCTCCCGCGGCTGGACTGCTCATTGCCGGAGCCGTCGAACCAACTGTTGCCGTCGCGCCATGTCCCGGCGAAATGCGCGAGCCAAAGTACATGGGCGCTGACATCTAGCAGTGCGACGTCGGTGGTGTGCGTGCGATGTATGAACCTGATCTCCTCGGGGACGCGGACCTCGACGTCGGGGCGGAGGGTCAGCAGTTCAGGGGCTCGAGAGTGGGTGAAGCACCACAGGGTCGACAGGTATCCGGCGGCACGGTCGGCACGCTCGCGCCGGATGATCTCCTTGGTGCTGATCGCTGACGCCTGGACTTCGACAGCTACTTGGACGGACCCCGCACGGCCAGGGACGCGGACGGCGACGTCGACTCGGCGACGGTGCTGTGGGTGGGGGCGTTCGAGGATGACGTCGTAGCCGAGAGCACGGAACTCTGCGGCCAGGAGTGCCTTGGCGGCCAGGTGCTCCGGCGATTCCGGCTCGGACGCGGCCGGGCAGTCGGCGCCGGCAGCGTGAGCGAAGTGTGCGACCTTGACGCGTCCGCGCTTGAGGTGCACAGGGTGACGGCAGTAGGGGCAGCAGTATCCGCTGGGGTCGGGGATAAGATCGCGGTGGGCTTCGGTGCGGTGGCCATCCGGGGCTAAGGCAACGAGCATGTGTCCTTCTCCTCGCAAGACGAGATGTGTATACGTGCTAGTAGACGGGGCGGCTCCACCGCTCGTCTCGGACCCGCTGCTCGATTGCCGCTCGCCGCTGGGCGAATGCGTCAACACCCTCCCCAGCTTCTGGGTAGTACCGCGCCCGGTACCCTTTCTCGGCGAAGTGCAGCGCCAGGCCGGCGCGTTCGGGGGAGACCAGCCGGGCGTCGAACGTCTCCGTCCATCCGCCCTGCGGCATCTGGGCTTTGGACAGGAACGGGACCCAGCTCTCACGCAGGACGGCTGTAGCGGGAGGCGTTCCGCATGCCTGGCACCCCGCGATGGTGCCGTGCCCCGGGAGCCCGGCCAGGTTGCGTGCCCCCATCCCTGCGGGCACCCATGCCCTGGTCTTCAGTTTGTCCAGAACCATCCGCTCGATCGCTTCCGCGTCCCTGCCCGTTGGTACTGGCAGCGCCAGCAACAGCACCCAGTCCTTGCGCTCGTGTGATCGGATTCGCCGCTCCTGTGGCTGCATGCATGCACCGATCTGAACGGCGCCGAGTTCGGCATGGTGCATTGCGTAGACGGCGGCAGGAACCTCAGCCTTCAATCCCATGGAACTATCGGTACCAGCCGCCACTGACAGTGCACCCTTCCGTGACGGCCGCGAGCGGCGAGATGTGGACACGACCGCCTATCGGTATCACTGAGTCCTGAGAGACGACATCGTGACGCGTATCCACGCGTTGATGGCGGTCAGGTCCAGCCGCCAATCCACTGCGCGCCAGCCTCGGCGCCCGCTCCAGGTGGGAGTGCACGGTGCTCCGGTCCTTGGCGGACGTCCCGCGGGCTCGTCCAGGGCAATGCCTGGGTCGAGCCACCGGCTCACGTGCGCGCCGGGGTGCGTGCCGAAGCAGGAGCCGAGCTCGCGGCTTGGCGTGGACTGCCGCCTGGCCGAGCGTCCTCTAGGCCCCTTGGTGTGGGAACGGCAGCCGAGGACTTGGCGCAGCGGGCGGCGGTCTCCTCCAAGACGACCGAGGCTCGGGGCAAGTCTGATGCCTCCGTAGGCCGTCGGGAGGGCTTGCGGTCTTGGGGCGGCTGGAGGCGCCCGTACGGGATGTCGGCTGAACGATGGGAAGAGGTCTCGTGGGGACCAGTTGGGGATTGGGGGTCAAGGGGTCGCAGGTTCAAATCCTGTCGTCCCGACCACGCGGAAACGCAGGTCGGAGGCCGTTCTCTCATCCATGAGAGGGCGGCCTTTCGTGCGTCCCGGGCCGTGGTGGTCGCAGTGTGGTCGCATGCCCGAGCCGGGGCTGGTTCGCCAGGGTGCTGGTGGCGGGTGCTGCGGGGGCGCGGAGCCGGCCGAGGGCTTCGCGGAGGCGATGGAGGTGGTCGCGCGGTGGTCGCAGCCACACGGGCCGGTCCGTACGGACCGCCGTCTGCTGGGCGCCGCTGAGGACGTGGTCGATGGTGTCGACGGCTTGGTGCGCGGCTTGTTGGGTGAGGTGGCTGTAGAGGTTCGCGGTGGTCGACAGGGTGGAGTGCCGCAGTGTCTTGGAGACCACGGTGAGCGGGACGCCGGCGGAGATGGTGATGGTGGCGGCGAGATGCCGTAGGTCGTGGACCGTGACCCGGGGGACGCCGGCCTCCTCGGACAGTCGGTGGAGTCGGTCGAGTACCAGGTGCGGTCCGAGCGGGCTGCCGTCGGGTCGGCAGAAGACCAGTCCCGCGAAGGGATCGTTGGGGTCGCCGCGGGTTCGGGGCGCTGATCGCGCCCGGCGCCGGAGTGCGGTGGCGACGCGGGGTGAGATGGCGACCCAGCCCCTGCTCGACCGGGTCTTCGGTGTCGTGATGACCAGGGGGTTGTTGTCGATGGCGGAGAGCGTGCAGCGCACGTAGAGCACACCCTCATCGAGGTGTACGTCGTCCCAGTGCAGTCCGAGGGCCTCGCCCTTGCGCATGCCGGTGCCGATGAGGACCTCGAACAGGTCGGCCATCTCCGGGTCGGCCTGGTGGCAGTGGCCGAGGAAGCGGGCCGCCTCCTGCGCCGTCCAGATCCGCCGTTCCGGCGACGGCGGCCGGCGCAGGACCGAGGGAGAGGCGGGGTTGTGGGGGAGGCGGTGCTGGCGGACGGCGTCGCCGAGCGCGCTGGAAAGGGTGGCCAGGCACCGGTAGAGGGTGGTGCGGCCGCGGCCGGCGGTGAGCTGTTCGGTGACGAAGGCCGAGATGTGCCGGTGGGCGAGCTGGTCGAGCTTGAGGGTGCCGAACGCGGGGACGAGGTCGTTGCGGACGTAGTCGCGGTACCGGGCCATCGTCGTCGGCTTCAGTACGAGCGCCTTCGCCGCCAGCCATGCGTTCAGGTAGGCGGCGACGGTCTGGTTCGGGTCTGCGTTGAATCCGCCGGCCTCACCCTCGAGGAACCGGCGCAATGCCTCTTCGGCCGAGTCCTGGCTGGTGAAGCCGCCCCGGCGCACCGTCGTCCGGTGACGGTCCGAGGCAGGGATGTCGACGGCGAAACCCCAGGTCCCGTGAGTGATGTCGGTGGCCAGGTGTGGACAGCGGGCACCTATCTGGTGACGGTGGGTGTCCCTACAACCACAGCGACGGTAGACACGGCCGCGGCCGACGCTGGCACGCATGGTGATCGCCTCCACGAGGCGGAGAAGGTCCTGACATCCTCAGCGTGCGACCACACGTGACCACCACGCCCGTCAGAGAGGTCGTGACCAGCGAATTTGCCTTGTCTGTGCGCCAGGGCTGCGGTCCCTGTGGGAGGGACTGCGGGCGTGGGAGCGGGTAAGGGTGGTGTTTCACCCAGACGCTTTGGATCGGTCGCGGCCGGGCCTTTGCCGGTACACGCTTCTGAGAGGGAGCCGAGTGTCGAGAGGGGCCACCGTGACCAGCGAGCCGACGCCTGATGCGAGCGGAGCTATGGGCACCTCGGTTGACCAACTCCTTCTGGATCAAAAGCTCGGGTTTCTGCAGCACCTCTTCTGGGCGATCTGGATCGGCGCTTCGTGGATCGCGTTCGGCATGATCATGTCTAACCATTTCGCTTCTTCCTTGCGCTGGGCTACGGGATGCTTCGCCGTGATCGTCCTTGCTTATTACGGTGCATACATCGGTTGGCACAGGATCTATCTTGCCGGTCGAACAGATGGGGCACCGCGCAGCGAGGGCACGCCCGAGACCGTGGCAGGCGGCGCTCGCTTCATCGTTACTGTCGTTGGCGTATTGATCGGCCTAATCTTCACGTCGCTCAGAACCGAAGAGCCTTCGCTTTCGATGAAAGTCGGCCTGGTCTCCCTTGGTGTGAGCATGGTGGTAGGTATCATCCTCTTCATCGTCACCTCGTCTGGTGTTGTGGGAAGTCGGGCTGAACTGGTCGCGGGGTTCATTTTGAACACCTCCCTCTTGTCTCTCACATATGGGCTTGCCTGTGTCGTTTCCGACATGCTGGCCAGGAAGTAGGGCTGGGAGAAATGGATGGCGTCGCAGAATCGGAAGTTCGATATGCGCTCGATAGCTTCACCAGATTCCGATTTGATTCGGCGGCGTGTGAAGAAATTGACCAGTTCTGCGAGGAGGAATTTTCGAGGCCAGTAAAGACTGGGGAGAGGTCAGTCGACCAGTCGGCCAGTCAGCTGCTTGTGGCAGCAGCGGAGTTCTCGCTGATCGATACCATTCCGGAACTCTGCATCGCTGGCCTCGCGAGTGTGAATAAGTGGCCCGAAGGGGATATTTGGGTAGGGGTGGAGAATGTTTGGAAGGCGGAACTGAAATCTGACTGCCATATGGGTTGGTTCCATCCTGGATTTGCTGGGTACCCTGAAGCGGGCGCAGCTGTCTTTTCGGCTGATGTGGGAAGGATGCGAATTGCAAATCACGGTGATGGGTTTGTCGGTGGTGTCGAGGATGTTGTTGTAGCTGTCGAGCGGATGGAAAAGGCGCACGGGAGCCATCCAGCAAAATCGTTCCAAATGGTCGCAAAAAGTGGGTTCCTTCGGCTTCAGGGAGTCCTGTGGTGCGCTCAATTCTCCATCATGGGCGTTCCTGGATTTCCTCAATCGGCGCGCGATGCCGTTCGGATTGTTTGTGATCGACTAGATATCTAGAGCTAGGTCGATTTCAGTCCGCGATGAACGTGGCGATTGATGGCACGGTTGTCGTCTCTGAAGCGTCGATTCGGTTAGCTGTAGATTCAGGACTGGAAGTGTTGAGAGAGCCCAGGCGGCGACAGGTTTCCTAATGGGTGACCGGCCCGTCTCCGAGATTTCACCGCGTTCGCAGCTCGCGCGCGGCCCTTGCCGGATCGGAGGCGGATCGATGCCGGGGTGAAACTCTCCGCCGGCGAAACCTGGCAGGTCTACGGGTGGGAGCTGACTCCTCTTTAGCGCGTGGGTCAGCTTCCACGCCTGTTCGGCGAATGTGAGCGCGCGTGCCAGGTGTGGTCCGAGCGGCGGCCCTCAAGTCGGCAGAAAGCGAGCCCGGTAAACGGATCGTGGCGGTCGCGACGGGGAGATGGCGCGGATCGCCCCCGATGCCGGAGGAGCGCGGCGGCGTGGGGCGAGATGGCGACCGGGCTTATGCGCGACCGGGCTTTGCGTGTGGTGTTGTCGACGGTAGAGGTGTGGAACCCAGGTAGAGGACGCCCTCGTCGAGGTGGACGTCGTCCCGGTGCAGGCCGTCGGCCTGGTGGCATTGTGCCAGGGAACGAGCGGCCTCGTCCGCGGTCCAGATTTGACGTTCCGGCGACGGCGGCCAGTGCAGGACCAGGGGAGAAGCGGGTGGTGGGGTGTTCCCACCCGGTCGCGCTCAGTCCGATAGTGCCACCAACGGCCCGAGGGTCAGGTCAATCGACCTGGCCCTCGGCCCGATTCGGTTGTTCAGCCGGATCCAGCCACGCTGTTCACAAGGCGGGCTACCTACTACCGTCCCCGGGTGTGCTCTCGGGGTACGCCGCTTTTAGCAGATCAGCCAGGCGCCGGATTTCCGCGGGGTCCTCCGTCCCGGTGACGGTGATCCTCTGGGATCCCAGGCGAATGTCGACACCTTCCGTAGTGCCACGGGTTCCGCACCATCGTCTGACCGCCTCGATCGCCGACGGCAGGGCAAGCGTGCTGGTCACCACCAGCGTCAGAACGTCGAGGGCGTCCCCGAGCGTGTCTTCCTTGGGTGCCTCCGAAGTCCATCGGGCCCGACCGACGCCGCGCAGTTCGGCGTCCCGGGCGAGGAAGGTCCGGAGCCCGTCCGGAACCTTCGCGCCGGCCTCCGTGGCGATGCGGAGTTGGACGTCGGTCATGACTGCCCCCATCTGTTGACCATGAGTTCCATGTGGTCTCCGTCCCGCCCGATTTGTCGCGACGGCACGGGCCAGCCCCGCTCCTGGCAACTGGCCCGCACATGGCGGAAAAGGGCGTCCGCGTTGATCACCGGCGGACCGCCCTGGATTCCGTCGGTCAGTGAGCGGATGATCTCTCCGGAGAAGCTCGTGAAGTGGTCGCCGCGTGGAGCGCGTGACGCGTTGGTGGCGTCGGAGGACGTCATCACGTACGTGCCCTCGATCTGTGAGGCGCTGCTCAGGCCCGCGGAAAGGGTGTCGAGCGCCGCCCCGCTGTAGCAGCTGTCGAGAACCAGCAGTCGCGAGCCGACCGGGGAGTCCGCCACTTGCTCGCGGATCCGGTCGAACTCCATAGCGGTCCATGCTTTGTGCTGGTTCGAGTCGACCAGACCGAGCAAGAGGCGTCCGTTCCGGGGGTCGGTCCATCCATGCCCGGCGTAGTAGATGAACAGACCGCCGGAGAGAGGATCGGCGGCGTCCATGGCGAGGTCGATCCTCTCGTGTACCTGTGCCGCCGACGTGGGATTCTCCAGAGTGTGCACGTTGTCGGGCGGGATCCCGAGCCCCGTCAGTGCCACCTCGGTGAGCGCCGACAGATTGTTCTTGATGGAGGGCACGGAGGGCAGGTGCGTGTAGTCGGAAACGCCGATCAGCACCGCGGCACCGGTGCTCCACCGTTCCAGAGGGTCGAATTGCCGCAGGCCCGCCGGAGCCGTACGACCCTCCTCGACTGCCAGTGCCGGGTCCCGAGGGGCCGCCCCTTCAAGTACCTGGACGATGTGCTGGAGGGTCTCCTGCCGTGGGACCGCACGGCCCGTGATCCATGCGCTGACTGCGGCCCTGGTCACGCCCAGCCGCTCGGCCAGATCCGATTGGGTCATGCCGGACCGTCGCAACTGCCGTGCCAACCAAGGCCCGAACTGGTCGCCTGGTTCCGGTGACGGGCTGGGCGGAGGACCCCCGACGCGGCGCCCGGACACCCGCGGCGGCGGGGCTGCCGCGTACCTGGGTGCCCACGGGGGCGGGGGAGCGACTACGCTGCGTTCGGATACCGGCGGCGGGGCGACCGGAGATGTCGCCCTGATCGCGGCGTCCTCTTCGGCGCTCTCGCTCTGAGCTTGGTCCAGGAGCTTCAGCCACTCCGCCTCGTTCAGCTCCTCGCCCGCCCATTCCTTCCATATGGTGACCACGGCGAGCGCTTCGCGCGTGCGGGTTCGTGGGGGAACGCGGCACTCGGAATACCGGGGAGGCGCCCAGTCCTGTATGCGGTGTGCCTTGAGGTCCCGAGCCCCGGGGAGTCCGCGGGCCAGGGCCTCGATGGCCACAGAGTCGAGGCCGACCAGTTCGCCGTGACCGCGCCGAGCATGCTCCGCTCGCTCCCGGAGTCCCCGCAATTCCGTGTACAGGTCAGCCCGTGCCGACACCCTCCACCCCCCGTACCTTCGTGGCGTCCTGATCTTCATTCTGCCATCGGGGGCGGCCCTGCCCACGCCGCCATCTTGCCGCGTCAGTTGGTGGCCGACGGCCGATTGGCTACACCTGCGTCGAGCATGCTGCCGGCTGCCAAATCGGCATCGCGACCGTCTACCGCTACCTACCTGGTCACCGGCATCACGAAGGCCGTCCTCTCTTTGGGCGAAGCCGCGGGCGGGTTTGGTGAAGCCGTTGCGTCCAATGATCGGAAAGGCACTCCCTAGCCTTCACCAGGCGCGGCCGTCCGGAGGAAGCTCGTCTGTCTTCTGCTGTACACGGTGCTGGGCGGAGGCCGCGAGGCCGCGGTAGAACTGTTCCTCGACGCTGCCTCTGGCGCATTTGTCGGCCAGCTCCGTGGCCTTCGCGTGCTGCTCGACGTCCTCGGGGTAGGGCTGGCCAGGTGTCCCGGAGCGCATTCCGCTGATGGTGGCGGCGTGCAAAGCGTCCCTCACTCTCTCCAGGCTGGCGTCTCCGTGACGGTCCGCAGCACGCAGGGAGCTACGTACGAAGTCAACGTCCCAGACAATCGTCCTGTGGGCCTTGGACAGTATGTCCGCGGCAATGCTGATCTTCACGGGGTCACTGTCGTGGAAGTACTCGTCGATTACCTCGGTGACTCGGGCGTCATAGGGCCCTGCGACAAGCTCGAAGAGGTTGGCTCCCCAGAAGCGCCGGTGCGTGGATTCCGGTTCGGCGGCGATCCAGTCGCGGATTTGCCGCAGTAGGGCAGGGAAGTCGTCGTGCTCGCGGAACGGCGGTGTCACATCCCAGTGGAAGGGCAGAGGGGAGTACATGCCTGTCGCTTGGCGTGGTGAGGACTCGACTCTGGCTTCGAGCAGTTCGATGACGGTGAGGGGCTCGGTGCTGACGAGTTCTGCAAGGAAGCGTCCGATTTCGTAGCTGTCGACGGCCGATGCCGTGGCCAGGGCTGTGAGGAATGCCTTCTGCTGGTCCTGGGAGAGATCCGACCAGGACAGCGCGCTGAACGGGGGGCCCGCAATGGCCATGGCGAACGTGTCGAGGTCCGCTGTCTCGACGGCAGGCGATGTGGTGAGTAGTTCGATGGCCAGGTCCTTGTGCTGTGCGGCGATGGCGTGTACGGCGCCGAGAGCGGCCCTGCGCACGATGGTGTCCTCGTGAGCGGCGAGTGCCCGCAGCAGCTCACCCTCGCCACCTAGCAGATCGCCACGACCGCGCTGGTTACCAAAAGCCTGCGCCACTTCCCGGGTGAGTTCGGTGTTCATTGAGTTCATGAGTGTCCGACCCCAGTGGACCGCGCGGTCGCCAGCGGCGCGCCCCATAGCAGCGAGAGCAACCGCCACCAGCGATGCGGGCAGACGTTCGGGCGCAGCCATTGCCTGCTCACAGATGGCTTCACCGACGGACGGGCGATCGGTGACTAGAGTCCAGATGAATGGCCGGGACCGGCCGGTATCCGGGCCGAACACCTTCTCGTTCTCGCTCAGCAAAGCATCGATGCGCGTGGCGATCTCATAGTCTGTCCAGTCAGCCAGAGCGACCATTACATCTCGGAACAGAGACTCTTGCGCCGCGCGCCAGTCCGAGACCTCGGAAATGACGGACGGGTCAGCCGGTCCGCCATGCAGAGCTCGGGCGAGTTCGTTGTCCGGTGAGGTGGGGATGGAGCTCAGGAGGTCCATGGCGGGGCGCCGAAGGCCGTCTGGGCCGTGCCGCGCGAGCCAGCGCAACTCGGTGCGCACAGCGACCAGGATGGCTGGTGGCAGGGTGCGCTCAAGGATGAACCGGTGCAGACGTTCGACGGTGCTGGCGAGGTGCAGGATCCATGGCTGACGCATGGCGTCCGTCACCGACAATCCGAAACTGCCATGTGGCAGCCTGAAGGCGTTGCCGATAAGGGAGTGGGCTGCCGAGGCGCGTTCGAGCTGCGGATGTCGCAGCTCCTCGAACGCCAGGTCCAGCACCAAGCCGCGCATGTCCAGGACCTCGCTGGTGGGGGCCATCACGTAGGGGCGAAAGGTCAGGGCCCAGGTGGCCGGTGCCCACAACTCGTCGTGGCCTTCAGCGGCCAGCAAGGGGGTCAGGACGCTCAGCGGCTGATGAACGTACGGAGTATCGGGTGATCGGGTCAGCCAGCGCTCGACCTGGCTGACGAGGACCTGCTGGTACTTGGTGGGGCCCCAGCGGGTATAGCTGGCCAGTTCCTCCAGAACCCGCAACGGGTGCGAGGGGTTTTGATGCAGGGGGCGTTGGTCGTCGCGTCCCAGGCGCCAAAGAAGCGAGGCCGCCTGTGGCAGGGCCTCTAGCGAACGGGCAGCGGCTTGGAGGACAGCAACGAGGGCGTAGCGCACATCTGTGTTGGTCCAGGTGTGGGTCAATCCGAATCCGACGTCCGCGGTTGCGGGGCCACAGGGGTTGTCCACCGCCCAAGTAGTCAGGTCGATAGCCCGCCGCGGTTGGAAGAAGGCAACCTTCGCTACGATCTCCAGCAGGCTCACCCGACCTCGTGCGTCCGCAGAGCGGAACGCTGCAGTGATCCCCTCCCACAGGGGCTCGATCAGTCCGCCAGAGTCGATGTCCTGTCGATGCTGCCACTCCACACGGCCGGTGTTCACCACCAGGTTGGCCAGTGCGCTGCCTTGGCCGGCTTCCATGGCTTTGGCGAGGTAGCCCGTGGGAAGCCCTGTGCTGCTGTGACGCGCTGCCTTGACCAGCAGGGCGTCACCCAGCAGGTCGGGGACCAGACGCACGGTGGTGCCGTGCCTCAGGATCACCCCGGCCTGCTCCAGGGTCTCCAAGTGCTGGGCTGAGATGTCGAACGGCAACCCGGTCAGGGCCGCCAGTGAGCTTTGGACCTCTGGTTCCGCGAGCCGGACAGGCTGGAACGCGGCGAGGGCGGGAAGCAGTTCACGGGGCACCTGACCGGCTGCCGGATTGGTCGTCAGCGCTTCGGCGAGCCGGTCGGTAAGTTCCAGGTGGAGTTGCTCGTCACCTTCGAATCTTCGGGGATCCAGCTCTCCGCTGTTGATCAGCGCCGCGCCCGTGACGATCAACAGCGGGCAATCCCGTGCCGATGCAGCAAGTCTGGGAGCGTGGAGTCTTACCTCTTCGTTCAGAATCTCGCCAGCTAGGGAGACGGCGTCGTCGAACTCCAGGTCCCCGATCTCAACCAGGGTGGCGTCGCTCACGTGCGTGCCAGCACGGCCCAGTGCGCGGCGGACATGAGCCATACCGTAAGGCCGTAGGCAGAGCAGCACGTTGGCCGAGCGGTTGGCGTTCCGGACTCCGGAGACGATCCTTTCCAAAGGAAGGGCGTCGTTGTGTGCGTCGTCGACGATCACCAGCAGACTGCCCTCGCTCGGCAGTTCCCTGAACACGCCGGAGCTGATGTCGGAGTCGGTGCCGAGCACTCGTACTTCGAGGGCGGGCTCTGCGTCGCGCAGCGATTCGCACAGGGCCGTCACGATTTTCGTCTTCCCGACCCCGCCCCGGCCGACGAGGAGCGCGATGTCTCCTTGCCCGTTCCTGGCGAACGGTACAAGGCTCTCTATCGTCTGCGTACGTCCGACGAGTCGCCAGCGGTGGGTGTAGACCGAGCCCTTGTTCACCTGGCGGAGGTAGTCGGCGGGCTTCATCCAGGGGCCCGGCCCAGCGTTCCCGTTCTGCTGGATCACGACCTGCGTGCCGACCACATCGCCTAGAAAGACAGAGCCCCGGAAATCGATGTGATCCCCTCGATACCAGGTCCCCACGCTGCCCGGCGAATGCCGCTGCATGGCCTCCCCGACGGCGTGCGGGAGATGCGGATCGGCGACAAGTAGGTCTGCCACACGGCCGCCCCAGGCACGCACTGCCTCCTGCCGGTCGGGCTGGGCTGCTGCCTCAGCCAGCACACCTGCGCTGGCACACGGGTCCTGTGCCAGCGCCCGCGCTAGTTCGTCCACCAGCAGGCGTCCGGCCTCCCCGGCGGCGCCGTCGGCCAGAGCCGCCAGCAACGCCGGCGGCAACGCCTCATTCATCTACCGCTTCTCTCTCCCGCACAACCGTCCGCTTGGAGCCGTAGGTCAACGGTAGGGGTTCACGCCGAGCGGCGCGCTGCCCTGGCGTACAACACGATCTGCACGCCGAGACCGACCACCGCTATTGCCTCTAGCGCCGATAGGGCGATGACCAGCAAGCCGCCCGGCCGGCCAGTCCAGAACACGAGCAGCCCTGCCAGCGGCAGCACGCAGAACGCCGTCAGGTCCACCAAGCACTGGAACGTCTTGCGGGAACGGCGGCGCGCATCGCCGCGATGGGCTTCCTCCCACCCGAAGGCGGAAAAATCGCCGTGAGAACCTGATAGTTGCGTCAGCCGGGGGCCTAGCTCTTTGTGGACGTAGCGTCCGATCGCCGAGATCTTCTGGTCGTTGACCAGATACGTCCATCCCAGAACGATGCACACAGGCGCCAAGGCAAGCAGCATTGCTGTCTGCTTGGCCTGTGCAGCCGCCGCAATGATCGCGGCGGCGACGGCGAGCGTCACGTAGAGCAGGTTGTCGCGAAACCCGATACGCGCCTTCTGCTCGTCCTTGACGCTCTGGTACTCAACGAGCAGCAGCTGCGCAACACTGACGCCCACTCCCGGATCCGACACAGACCCCCACCCTCCCTGTCCAACGTCGCGCGTATGGCGATGCTGCGGCAATATCATAGTTCGGTGCATGACACCCAGCCCACCGCAGTGATCCTTACCGCGCTTCCGGTGGAGTACGACGCCGTACGAGAACACCTGAGGGATGCCAAGGAGGTCGTACACGATGACGGGACCCGGGTAGAACAAGGCCGGCTCGAGGGCGCGCTCTGGAGCGTGGTGATCGCCGAGCTGGGTGTGGGAGCCATCAACGCCGCCGCACTCACCACGCAGATTGTCGGCTGGCTTCGCCCGCAGGTGCTCCTGTTCGTCGGGGTCGCGGGCGGCCTCAAGGATGACGTTGCGATCGGTGACGTTGTGATCGGGACGAAGGTGTATGCCGTCCACGGTGGCAAGCAGACCCCGCAAGGATTCCTCGCCCGGCCCGAAGCGTGGAATGGTTCGCACCGGCTGGTGCAGACGGCCCGTGCGGCGCTGCGGGACATGGAGGACGTCCGCGGCCACTTCAAGCCGATCGCATGCGGTGACGTTGTCCTGGCTGACGACAAGTCCGCGTTCGCCGAGTACATCCGAGCGAATTACAACGATGCCTGCGCCATCGAGATGGAAGGCGCCGGCGCAGCCCACGCCGCCCATCTCAACGGCCAGGACGCCCTCGTGATCCGGGGCATCAGCGACCGTGCCAACCCTGACAAGCATGAGGCGGATGCCTCGGGATCCCAGCAGCGGGCCGCCGAGCAGGCAGCCGGGGTGGCGGCGGCCATCCTGCGTAAACAGCAGCCCCGCGGAGGCAGTTCCAACCCTGAGAGGGGACCTTCTCGAAGCCACATGACTGAAGCCAGCTACGGCGGCGACCACATTGACTTCCGGGGCAGCACCTTTCTCGGACCGGTCACCGGCAAAGCAGCTGGGCCGCGCTCCGGCGACGGGCAGCGCTAGGTTCTGGCTCTCCGACCGCGATCGGACCTCGACTGAAATGGTCTTGACGGTGAGGGCCTGCACCGCGCTAGGGGCGGGCCCACCTCCAACTGGTGACTGCAATTTGGGGACCACTTGGGGACCACACGGTGTGCGCGACGGTGCACGGCGGACCTTCGCACGCACAGCCTGCGCCCGGACTAAGTCCGCTATATCCAGAAAATACCGTTGACGCTCACTCCTGGGGGTCAAGGGGTCGCAGGTTCAAATCCTGTCGTCCCGACTCGAAAGAGTCGTATATCGAGGGGCCGTTTCAGAGCAATCTGAAACGGCCCCTCGATCGTTTTTGGGGACCATTCGGGGACCAGCGCACTTGACTGACCGGAGCGCACTTTGACTGGGTCAAGTCGCGCTCCGGGGGTCGTGGCTGCACGTCGAGGGGGACGACCGTGCAGCGGGGGGTCAGGGCCTCGGGACGGTGTTGATGTAGTCGGTGCCGGTGCTGTGGAAGCCGTCCACCGTCTTCTGGACGTCCGCCTGGGAGACGGCCTCGTCGTCCTTGTAGTAGACCCAGTCGACCTTCATGTCCCAGATGCGCGGGCCACCCGTGAAGGGGAGGTCGATGAGCCAGTTGCTGAAGTGGATGTCCATCTGCTCGCGCGGGACGTACTTGCCGGAGCTGGTGAAGAGCTCCTTGCCGTCCAGGGAGTAGGTGACCTTTCCGTCCATGGCGGTGATCATCATGGTGTGCCAGCCCTCGAGGCGCCGCTTGAGGGTGTTGTGGACCCGGTCCGGCGGGTCGGCCCTGTACCAGCTGACGTTGTCGAGCTGCGGACCCACAGAACCCCAGCCGCCGTTCGGCAGGTACTCGAAGTCGAGTTCGCTGTAGTTCTCCGAGGAGTCCGAGGGGGAGATCGGGAAGAAGGTCTGGACGACGTGGTCGCCGTCGCGTCCGTTCGTGGGCTTGTCGCTGAGGTGGACCCGGGCAGCGAAGGTTCCCTCGAAGAAGTTCCTGCTCGTGGTCTGCACCTCGACCTGCGTGGTGCCCTGCTCGGTGCCGTCGGTGGAGGAGCGCAGTCGTAGGACCTTGCCCCCCTTGGCCGTCGGGTCGGAGGGGAAGGCGGCGCCGTCGGCGCTCCAGGTGTCCTTGATCCCCGGGCCGCCCCCGCCGGTACGGATCTCCCAGCCGTGCGCGGCGAGGGAAGGGTCGTCGGCGCCGGTGTAGTTGAAGTTGTCGAACAGGGTTCCCGGCGGTCCGGTGGGCGTCGGCGAGGCGTCCCGCGCGGGCCCGGCGGCGTCGGCGCCCCCGCCGGTCGCGGGGTCGGCGGAACACGCGGCGAGTACGCACAGGAGGGCGGGCAGCGTGAGCGCGGTCCACGTTCGGCGACGAGAGGTGCGGCGGGACTGGCTCACACAGGCTCCTTGGGGCGTAGAGGCGGTGACTGGACACGCCCGTTGCACGCGGATCAATCGCTGATCGCATGAATCGAGCGGTCATCCTAGCGAAAGATTCAAGCCATCCCGCCTCGTGTTCGCGACCCGGTCACCCAAGGGTCGAGAAGCGCCCGTTGACGTACCGATCCGG
Organism: Streptomyces sp. NBC_01255; assembly: GCF_036226445.1. Taxonomy (NCBI): domain Bacteria; kingdom Bacillati; phylum Actinomycetota; class Actinomycetes; order Kitasatosporales; family Streptomycetaceae; genus Streptomyces; species Streptomyces sp. NBC_01255. Next base: position 1,261,150 of record NZ_CP108474.1, on the reverse strand, counting down.
TTACGACGCCCGATCGAACTACGTCAAATACGCACATCGCACACCAATCGATTCAGGCCATGCGCTACGGTCCGCTCTACGCTCCAGCGGTCTCCACACCCTGCACAAAAAGGCCACGAACAATGCGCCAAGTCGCCACATCCTCCGGGCGCGGATCGGTCCACTCGGCACAGCCCGGGGTGGCCGAATCGCGTCACGGGGAGCCTGCTCCGGCACCGGTGTTCGTCGACCAGTCGGGTCTGCGCAGCCGTCTGCTGCGGCGCTTCGGCTGGCCGGTCTCCGTGGTCGGCGCGATCCTGGCGGCCGCCATGGGCGGCAGCCTGATCGGTATGCAGTCGGACGCCCCGGCGATGGGGATACCGCCGAAGCCCTCGTACTTGCCCGCCGGGGGCCCCTTGTCGCCCTCCTGGCGCTAGAGGGCGCGGTCTGCGACACCCCACCCGAAAAGTTCGGCCATCACGCCGAACATCGCGACATTCCATGACATACCGCGACCATCGTGCCGACCCGGAGCAACGCCTGCGGGCCGGCCGAGCGTGCCTGATCGTCCGCACCACCCATCTCCAGGAGCGCCCTTGTCCCGCCACCAGCGTCGTCGGCAGTCCCTGCTGAGGCCGCGCCGGCTGGCTGCGCCGCCGCTGCGCTTCTTCATGCCGCTGTCCCTGCTGGCCTGCTTGCTCGCGCTCCTCGTCCTGCGCGGCCTCGCCACCAACGAGGCGTTCCACGACACCCGGATCGCGACCTCGGTCGACAAGACGACCGTGCCGGAGAACCTGCTCAAGGGCGGCCCGATCATCGACGCGCGCGGCACCAAGAACGAGCACCCGGTGAGTTATCGGATCCCCGACCACACCGTGGTCCTGAGTTTCGACGACGGCCCCTCGCCGGAGTGGACCCCGAAGATCCTGGACGTGCTCGCGGCCCACAACGTCCGCGCAGACTTCTTCGTGACCGGCGCGATGACCACGCGCCACCCGGAGCTGATCCGGCAGATCGTCGCGGGCGGCCACGAGATCGGCGTGCACTCCTTCACCCATCCCGATCTGGCGTACCAGTCCCACGCCCGGATCAGCTGGGAGCTGGCGCAGACGCAGCTGGCGCTGGCCGGCGTCGCGGGCGTCCACAGCGCGCTGTTCCGCCCGCCGTACTCCTCCGACGCCTCGGCGCTCGACGACTGGAACTACCCGGTGATCAAGTACGTGGGTTCCCACGGCTACCTCACCGCGTTCATCGACCGCGACACCCACGACTGGAAGCGGCCCGGAGTCGACGAGATCGTCAAGGCGGCGATGCCGCGCAAGCCCGGCGCGGGCGAGCTGATCCTGCTGCACGACGCGGGTGGCGACCGTACCGAGACCATCGCCGCGCTCGAGCAGATCATCGTGAAGCTGCAGGGCGAGGGGTACCGCTTCGCCACCGTCTCCGAGGCGCTCGGCGCCACCAACGCCACCGTGCCGGTGCACGGCTACCAGCTGTGGGCGGGCAAGTGCTTCATCTGGGCCAGCGAGGCCGCCGTGCTCACCCTGCCGGTGCTGGTCGCGTTGCTGGCCGTCGTCGGCTTCCTCAACTTCGGCCGGTTCGCGCTGATGCTCGTCCTCGCGCCGCTCCACGCCCGGCGCTCCCGGCGGCGGGACGCGTGGGGACCACCCGTCACCGAGCCGGTCACCGTCCTCGTCCCGGCCTACAACGAGCGCGAGTGCATCGCGAACACCCTCAACTCCCTGATCGCCAGTGACCATCCGATCGAAGTGATCGTCATCGACGACGGCTCCACGGACGGCACCGCGGACATCGTCGAGGAGATGAATCTGCCGTTCGTCCGGCTGATCCGCAAGGTCAACGGCGGCAAGTCCAGCGCGCTCAACACCGGCATCGCGGCCGCGTCGCACGACATCATCGTGATGATGGACGGCGACACCGTCTTCGAGCCGTCCACCGTGCGCGAGCTGGTCCAGCCCTTCGGCGACCGGGCGATCGGCGCGGTCGCGGGCAACGCCAAGGTCGGCAACCGTGACAGCCTGATCGGCGCCTGGCAGCACATCGAGTACGTCCTCGGCCACAACCTGGACCGCCGGATGTACGACATGCTCAACGTCATCCCGACCATCCCCGGCGCGGTCGGCGCCTTCCGCAAGGAGGCCCTGCGGCGGGTCGGCGGGATGAGCGACGACACCCTCGCCGAGGACACCGACATCACCATGGCGGTGCTCTGCGACGGCTGGCGGATCGTCTACGCCGAGCGCGCCCGCGCCTGGACCGAGGCCCCCGCCAGCATCCAGCAGCTCTGGTCCCAGCGGTACCGCTGGAGCTACGGCAGCATGCAGGCGATGTGGAAGCACCGGCGCGCCGTGACCTCCCGGGGTCCGGCCGGGCGCTTCGGCCGGATCGGGCTGCCCCTCGTCGTGCTGTTCGGCGTGGTCGCCCCGCTGCTCGCGCCGCTGGTCGACATGTTCCTGCTGTACGGCGTGCTGTTCGCGGACGCCCCGATCACCCTCGCCAGCTGGGGCGGCTTCATCCTGCTCCAGGCCGTGCTGTCCTGGTACGCCTTCCGGCTCGACGGCGAGAAGCCCCTGCATCTGATCAGCCTGCCGATCCAGCAACTGGTCTACCGGCAGCTGATGTACATCGTCCTGTTGCAGTCCACGATCACGGCGCTGACCGGTGGCCGACTGCGCTGGCAGAAGCTCCGGCGCACCGGCGAGGTCGCCGCACCGGTGGAGGCCTGACCATGACCGCATCCTTCGAGTTCGGGGGAACCCAGGACACCGTCCGGCTGAGGATCCCCGCCGCTCTGCGACGGGAGTCCCAGCCGGAGCCGGAGCCGTCGACACCGTCCCCGCGCAAGGGCGGCCGAGACCGCTATCTCGACCTGCTGCGCGCGCTGGCGCTGGTCCGTGTGGTGATTTACCACAACTTCGGCTGGTTCTGGCTGCCCGTCGTCTTCCCGTCGATGGGCGTGATGTTCGCGCTGGCCGGGTCGCTGATGGCCCGTTCCCTCAGCCGGCCCGCCCTCGGCGTCATCCGGGGCCGTCTGCGCCGACTGCTGCCGCCGATGTGGCTGTTCGGCGCGGTCATCCTCACCCTCGAGATCGTCGACGGCTGGGGGCCCGACGCCGAGGGGCATCCCAACTGGTGGTGGGGCAAGCTGCTGTTCTGGCTCGTGCCGCTGAGCACTCCGCCGTACGCCGAATCACTGAACGGTTTCGACCATCTTGTGGGGCAGGGCTGGGCGGTGCAGGTCGTCGTCCCGCTCTGGTACCTCCGCGCGTACCTGTGGTACGTCCTGCTCTCACCGCTGCTGCTGTGGGCGCTGCGGCGGATGCCGGTGGTGACGCTGTCCGTGCCGATCGCGCTGACGGTCGTGCTGAACACGTTCTTCATCGACCAGGAGTTCCTCTACGGCCGGGTCTGGGAGAACCTCAGCGACTTCGCCATGTTCGGCTCCTGCTGGATCCTCGGCATGGCTCACCAGGAGGGCCTGCTCAAGAGGATCCCGCAGTACGTCGTGCCGTCCGTCGCGCCGCTGATCATGGTGGCCGGCTGGTGGTACCTGCAGACCCGACCGGTCGATCCGACCGTGCCCACCGACATCGAGAGCTGGCCGATAGCCCAGGCCCTGTGGTCCTTCGGCTTCGTCGCCATCCTGCTCCACGTCAGTCCCTCCTGGGACCAGTGGCCCCGACCGCTGGAACGCTGGAACGGCCTGATCAGCCTGCTCAACACACGCGCTGTCAGCGTCTACCTCTGGCACCAGGCCGCGTTGGTGGCCGCCATCCCGCTGATCGACCCCCTCTGGTCCGTCGGCTTCTTCTACGAGCACTTCCAGTGGCTGCTGACCAGCCAGTGGTTTCCGCTGATGGTGGCGGTCCCACTGACCGGACTGCTGGTGCTGACCTTCGGCTGGGTCGAGGACGTGGCCGCGAAGCGCTCTCCGCGGCTCTTCCCGTACCCGCGCCGCGTGCGGGGCAGGCGCCGGGCCGGCGCCTGACGCGGGCCGTCCGAACCGCCTCCATGAGCAGCTGCGGGGCAGGGGAAGCCGCTGCCGGGTGAGCGCGGGAAGGCTCAGGAGCCGGTGAATCGGGGTGCCCTGCTCGGCCTACTCCCGCAGGTACGGTCAACCCGGCTGACTCCGTGCCGGTCTCCTCATGCAATCGCGTCACGTGCTGAGTACGGCGTGATGCGCGGAGTGCAGCGACCGCTACGGTGTCGGTCGGCCCAGGCCTGACTGGGTCTCCGGTGGGCTTGCTCATCGTGGGCGGCGTGCCCGAGTACCTGCCGGGGCCGAGTCGGCACGGCTCCGCGAGCAGGTCCACGACTGGTCCTGGATGGTGAATACCGCCGACGGCGGTGCCGTGTCATCTCGCTCCCGCGGTCAGACTCGGCCCGCGCCTCCGAACGCGGCCGGCCCGCACTCCTCCGGGAGGTTGGCGACTACCAGCGCGAACGCCTCCTCCAGGGTCTCCGTCCTGCCGACAGTTCCCACGCCCTTGGGCCCGCGCACCCAGAACCGTCCGTCGGCGCCCCGCGGGTAGACCTGTCCGCCGACATGGGCGGCCGGCATTCCGGTGCAGCCACTGAAATACATGACTCCGTGACTGACCAGGGGGAAGAGCTGTCGCAGCCGCGGCTGCGCATAAGCCGCGCGGACGGTCTTCGCGTCGACCAGGTCGTGACTCTCTCCGAGGAGAAAACGCCATTCCTCGGCCACGATGTCCGCGGCGCTCCGCGCGTCGGCGTCGTCCGTCATCTCTCTGCTCTCACCTCATGTGCTTCGGAAGCTTCGGCAGGTCGGGTTTGATTTCCGGGATGTCCGGCTCGGGAACCTCGATCCTCTCATTGCTCGAGTACCAGTGGATCTCCTTCCAGGGGCGGCCGAGGCGGTCCTCGTCCGGCTCTCCCCAGGCCGCGTCCCCGTCGTACTGGCGCGCGGCACGGCCATGGCGACCAGGCTCATCTCCCACGCGGTTCCGCCCGCACCCGCGGGCGGGTAGTTGTCCTCATGTCTCATAGCTCATGTCTCATGTGGAACTGGGAACCGAACACCGCCGCTTCGCGGAAGGCCTCCACGGTCCGTGTGTGCCCCCGGATCCTGCTCCCGCTTCTCGTTGTGCTTCGGATCGCCGGGGTCGTTGCCCAGATATCGGGCCAGGTCGTTCGACGCGAAGGTAGGCGGCCGGTTCGGCCCGAGGACGACACTGTCGTGGTGCCAGGTGTCCGGCTTGCGGGAGAGGCGGGATTTCTGGCGCAGTACCACCCGGCCCTGGGCGTCGTGCTCGTAGCGGATCGCGCCGGCGCGGGCGATGCGGGTGCCGGTGTACTCACGGGGCCTTCGGCCGTGCCCGCGCCGGGCCAGGAGGCGTGTGTCTGGTTGCCGGCCTCGTCGTAGGCGTACCGTTCGGTCCATTTCTCGGCCGTGAGGCCGGTGGTCCGTCCCTCTCCGGTCAGTTCGAACTGAACAGGCTGTTGTGCATGCCTACCGGCTGAAGTGGCCTTGGGGGAGGGGCCCGGCGCGCGGACAGGGGCTGGAGCTCCTCGGCGGTTGTTTGTTAGGAAGCTTTACTGACCCCCTTCCCCTCGGGCAGCATGGTCCGTACCTGACAACCTCATCGAGGGGTGACGTATGACGTACGGACGCTCAACAGTGGCCCTGCTGGCCGCACTTGCTCTGGGGCTGCTCGGCCTCGGCCTTCCCTCCGCCCCCGCCGAAGCGGCTCCCGTCTGGTCGCTTCGCTGGTCCCCCGATCCGGCCGTCCAGGGCCTCGGTGCCTTCGAGACCGTCGAGGACGACCGGGCCGATTCGCACACGGGGGCCGCTCCGCACATCAAGGTCACGAGCGGCGCGTATCGATTTGACATGCACATGGTGGATCGGGATACCTCCACCGACCGGCAGCGCCACGAGGTCACCGGCAACCGCACCTCGTCGTCGAGCCATCTGCAGTGGAGGCTCGGCGAGACCTGGCGGGTCACGTACTCCATGTACATCCCCGGCTCGCTGATGGCGACGACCAGCTTCACCCACATCATGCAGACCAAGCAGCCGGGCACGGGCACCTCCCCGATCACCGTGACGTCGCTGCGGCGCGTCGGGGGCGTCCAGACCATCGAGCACAAGGTCATCGCCGGGGACGTCCTGGTGGGCCGGACGAACCTGGAGCCCCTCCAGAACAAGTGGATCGACATCGAGTACGAGATCAAGATCGGCGACGGCACGGCCGGCGCCGTCCGCTGGGTGGTCAAGAGCGCGGGCACGACGGTCGTCGACGCGACGAAGACCGGCGTCGACACCTTCCTCGCCGACCGGGTCCGCCCCAAGTGGGGCATCTACCGGTCCCTCGGCGACACCTCGGGCTCCCTCCGCGACACCTATCTGCTCCTGCGTGACATGCGCGCCTACCAGCAGACCGGCACCGCCCCGGGTGGTGACACCCAGGCCCCGACCGTCCCGGGCGGACTGCGGGCGACCGGCGTCACGTCCGGCAGTGTCTCCCTGGCCTGGAACGCGGCCACCGACGACGCGGGGGTGACCGGCTACGAGGTCTACCGCGGCACCGCACTCGTCGGCACCGCCACCGGCACCGCGTACACCGACACCGGTCTCGCCGCAGCCACCCCGTACAGCTACACCGTCCGGGCCAAGGACGCCGCCGGCAACCGCTCCGCCGCCTCCGCGCCGCTCTCCGTCACGACCGCGTCCGCACCCGGCACCGAGACCCTGCTCTCCCAGGGCAGGCCGGCCACCGCCTCCTCCGTAGAGGCCAGCGGCTACGAGCCCGACAAGGCCGTCGACGGCCAGAGCGCCACCCGCTGGGCCTCCGCCGAGGGCATCGACCCCCAGTGGCTCCGCGTCGACCTCGGGACCACCGCCGCGCTCTCCCGTGTGCGACTCGACTGGGAGGCCGCCCACGCTTCCGCCTACCGGATCCAGTCCTCCGCCGACGGGGCGACCTGGACCGACCTCGCCACCGTCACGGGAGGCGACGGCGGCACCGACGAACTCACGGTGAGCGGCGACGCCCGCTACGTACGGATGTACGGCACCCGGCGGGGCACGCCGTACGGCTACTCGCTCCACGAGTTCAAGGTGTACGGCACCACCGGCACCCCGGCCCCGACCCTCACCCCGTCACCGTCACCGTCGGGCAGTTGGCAGGCCGGCGTCGCCTACTCCTGGGGGCCTCGTCCCACTCAGGGGCGCAGCCCGCTCACAGGTTCCTGGCCTCGATGACCTCCTGTTCGGCCCGCTCGACCGTGAAGCGTGCGGCGGGGTCGCCCCCCGCGCGCCGTACGGCGCCGCGTACCAGGGCGAGGTAGAAGAGGGCCGGCGCGCAGGGCGACCAGCGCTCCTCCGGCTCGTCGGCGATGAAGCCGAGCACGGAGGCCGGGTCGGCGGGTACGAACTCGAAGCGGTCGTGCTCCCACTTGTCGGTGATGCCGCGCGTCCAGCGGAGCCGCAGGGTCTGCTCGTCGAGGTCGGGCAGCACCGCTCGGAAGAAGGCCGCCCACTGGTGGTTGTCCAGATCGAGACCGAAGCCGAGGAGTTCGAGGTCGAGCGGGTCGGTGGCGTGGACGGCGAGCTCTTCGTGCAGGGCCCGCCGGGCCACGGCGTGCAGACTGATCGGACGGGCGTCCTCGGGGAGGTCGTGCTTACGCGCCAGGCCTTCGTTGGCGGACGAGTTCCATCGCGAACTGTTCGGCCCGGCCACGTGACTGCTGCGCCGGGAGAACAGCATCTTGCCGTCCTTGCCGGTCTCCACCGCCACGTTGACGCCGAAGCTGCAGTTCATCCACGCCGGAGTCTGGGTCGGATCCTGGCCCTCAAGGTACTGCTCGCGCAAGGTCCGGCCGTTGTCCTGCCGACGCCCGAGGTTGAGCGACGTGGTCAGGAAGTCGTAGTAGTCCGCGTCCTGCAGCGAGAGGGTGACGACGGGCTCCTCGTCCAGATGGGTCCGCGTCGGGACCACCCGCTCGACGGCGAAGCGGTCGTTGTTCCAGCGATGCGGCAGCCCGCGCGCCGCCTTGCGGAGTTCCTCCGCCTCGATGGTGTGCCGCCATTCGCCGATCTCCGCCGGGAACTCGACGCGCTGCGGCCGGTACTTGACGCGGACGTTCTCCTCCAGGATGGGACGGGTGCCGTCACCCTCGTAGATGTGGCAGCCGGTCTCCCGGGAGACCACGGTGAACCTGTCCCTGTTCATCGTCAACTTCCCCTCAAGTAAGCTCCGTTGACACGGAACACAGCCATGGCCGCAAACACCTTCATGATACGGAGTGATGTGGGCACCCACCTGTCGATGGTCAGGTCCGCGCGGCAGTCCTCGTCTCTGGTGGGCACCGTCGTGGTGTCCGGCTACGCGCATCCCGACGAGGGCAGGCGGCAGGAGCTGAGGCGGCCGCACCTGGCGGACGTCCGCGACCAGTTCGTCGGCATCGCCCGTGAGCACCTGGGCTTCGGGGACCACCTGGCCATCGACGGGGGCGGGACCGGTCGTCGGCAGATCTGGGACGGGCTTGAGGACTTCCTCGCCCATGACGCCGAGCGCAAGATCCTCTACTGGACGGGGCATGGTGTCCACCGGGGGTCCGGAGGGTACTTCCTCGCCTGCGAGGACACCTGGGGGTCCGGCCGCTTCGCTCCCGAGCATGCCCTGTCCGTGACCGACCTCGTGGACCGTCTGCTGCGCCCCGACTGCGAGACCGACACCCTTCTGATCATCGACGCCTGTTCCTCCCACGACCACCTCACCGCCGCGCTGCGTCACGCGCTCGGCCTGGAGCAGAGGAGCGTGAACTGGGCACGGCAGCACCGCCGGGCCGGGTTCGCCGTCATCGGCACCTCGGGATTCGACGCGCAGGTCGCCGAAGGCCGCTGGGTGAGGTGGCTGAAGGAGGCCCTGGTCAAGCCGGACTTCGTCGCACCGGACCACGCCCGCCCCTTCGAGCCCTCGGCCCTCTACCTGCCCCTGCCGTACCTGCGGGACGCCGTGGACGCCGAGGCGGCGGCCTCGGGGCTCGACGAGCCCACGCAGCGCCCGGGGTTCACTGAGGTCCGCTCGCTCCCCAACAGCTTCCTCCTCAACCCGCACTTCCGGGACGGCGAGCGCCGCATCTACACCCCCGCGACACTGGTGGGACGGAAGCCCTGGGACGAGACCGAACAGTTCGGTCTCGGGGAGGACGGGCATCTCCGCCGCCACTTCGCGGGCAGGCAGCGGGCCCTGGCGCGGATCGTCCGGTGGATGGACACCCACCCGCGGGGACTGCTCGTCGTGACGGGCCTGGCGGGGGCGGGGAAGACCGCTCTGCTCGGGCGCATCGCCCTGACCTCGACGCCGGAACGGCGGGAGGTCCTGGGGACGGAGGCGGACCCCGCGACACTGCCGCGGACGGGCACGGTGCACGCCGCCCTGAGCTGCCGGGGCCGCTCGGTCCATTCGCTGATCACGGCGCTGTGGCAGGTGCTGTCGCACTTCGAGGAGATGGAGGCGCCACCGTCGTCCGAAGGGCCGGTCACCCCGGAGCAGTGCCGGCGCGCCGTCGACCGTCTCGTGGCCGGGGCCGGCTCCCTGAATCTGCTCTTCGACGCTCTCGACGAAGCGCTTCCGGACCAGGCCCACGACATCGCCCGGCAGCTGCTCAACCCGCTGGCCGGTCTCTCGGGCGTCCGCGTCGTCGTGGCCACCCGGGCGCAGCCCAGGAGACGTACCATCGCGCCCACCGAGGAGGAGTCGCTCCTCGACACGCTGGACCAGAGCGTCGGCGCCGTGGTCCTCGGGGACGACGAGGAGGCACGCCGGAGCATCACCGACATGGCGCTGTCGGTGCTCGACACGGAAGGCTCCCCCTACGAGGGGCCGGACAGGGCCGACGTCCGCGACACGACCGCCCGGCTCGTCGCCGAGGGCAGTCACGGCTCGTTCCTGGTGGCACGACTGGCCGCGGCGGAACTCGCCCGCCGGCCCCGGGCCGTCACCGAGCACCACCTGGCGTCCTGGATGAGGTCCGGCGGAATGGACCTGCACGAGCGTCTTGCCGAGGAGGTGCGCCACCTCCAGGGCCAGCGGGGCGCGGAACGCGCACACGAAGTCCTCCGCGCCCTGGCCGTGCTCCAGGGACCGGGTCTGCCACCGGGACGGACCTGGCTGTCCATGGCCAACGCCCTGCGGGACCCGCGCACACCGGAGATCACCCCCGGCGACCTGCGGGCGGTGTGCGGGAGCGCCGGCGGCGGCATCGTCGACGTACAGACGGCTCGGCACGGCGACGGGACGGCGTACACGGTCCATCAGCTGGCCCACCCCAGCTACGGCGAGTTCTTCCTCACCGGCGCCGGGCTCAGCGCACAGGAAGCCCATCGGAAGGTCCTTGAGGCGCTGCGCGTCCACGTCGCGCGCGATTGGGGCAACGCGGACGCGTACACCGCCGCGTACCTGGGGTCCCATGCCGCGCAGGCGGGGCCGGAGGAGCTGTACAGCCTGTTCCAGGACGTGGAGTTCCTGCTGCGGACCGACCCGGACGTGATGGTCCCGTTCGTGGCCGCCCTCGCCCGGGAGTGCGACGAGGCCGCCCTCTACGGGCGGGTCGCCGGCTCCTTCGGCTCGTCGTCGTTCCCGCCCTCCCCGGACGCCCTGCTGGCCCGCAAGGCGCTGTTGAGGGCCACCGCCTTCGTCAGCCACCGGGACGGGGCCTACCGGGCGTTGGCGGGGGCCGACGGCTTCCTCCCGTGGGAGGAGTACTGGACGGACAGGAGTCCCGAGCCGGTGGAATGGCGGCGTGCCGCTCCCCCGGGCGGGGCCATGGCGCTGAGCTGGCGCGCCCGTACGGGGGCGGGGGACCCCCTGCTCGGTGACACGCTGACCGCCGGCGGACGCGGGGAACTCCTCGTCCTGCACCCGGAGACGGGCGCCCGGCTGATGAGCCGTCGTGCCCGGGGATCGTCGGGCGAACGCGCGAGCGCTCTGACCGAGGCCCGGGAGGTGGGGACGGGACCGCACCGGACGACCGTCGCCCGTGACGCCGAAGCCGTCTACTTCTGGAGCTCCGGATCCCGTCTGCCCGACCAGGTCTATCGCTGGGGCGGCGCGGTGGGCGCCCTCGCCGCGGCGGAGCGGGCGTCGGAGACCGTCGTGCTCGCGGCGGACGGGCGGCGGATGTGGATGTGGTCGTGGAAGAGCGGCCTGCCCCGGCACGGCGGTCCCCTGACGGACATCCGCCGCATGAACGTCGACCGGCTCGCCGCCCTGTCCATCGGATCCCGTCTGTTCGTCCTGGCCGCCGGAAACCGAGCCGAGCTGTACGAAGTCCATCCGGCTGCCACGGGGGCCGACAGGATCCTTCGGGAACGGTCGGACCTCGGCGCCCTCGACGCGCCCGCCCGGGCCGCCGCGGCGTACGCCGCGCCGGTCCCCTCCCCGGTAGCGCACGGACCGTCGGCGGGACGGGCACGGGACGAGGCGCGGCAAGGCTGGATCGCAGTCGCCGACGGACGGCGCATACGCGTCTGGTGCTGCGAGACGGACCCGGCGGCGCCCCTCGCGCCACCCACGGTTCGGCTCGTCCGGGAACTCGAATCCCCGGCCCGGGGGCTCGTCTTCGGGCGTCACGATGCCGAACTCCTCATCGCCGGGTACGAGGAGGTCACCGTCCGCGTCTGGGCGGTCGGCGGGGCGCGGCGGGAAGCGGCGTTCCAACTGGACGCGCCCAGGGACGGGGCCATGGCCTTCGAGCCCCACGGCCGGGGACTGCTCGCCGTCGCCGACGGCCCCGACATCCGCATGCTCGATGTGGCCTCGGCGCTGAACACCGGGCACGGGACCCGGCGGCGTCCGAGCAACCAGCGACCGGAGGTCGCGCTGGCCGAGGCACCGCACGGGCCACCGCTCCTGTGCCGCACCTGGGGCGACCGCGTTCTGGTGTCCCGCCCGGTCCCGGGCGCCGCGGCCGCCACCCCCGTCACCACGCTCACCCATCAGGGGCTGGTGACGGCCGTGGCAGCGGTGCACACCGCAGGAGGGTGGGCGGTCGTCGCCGCCGCGGAGCGCACCGTACGGATGTGGCGGCTGTCCGAGGACGACTTGTCCGCCGAGGGCCGGCACGACCTCCGGCTCGGAGGGGACGCCGGGGAGCGGGTGCCGTCCCTCGGGCTCGTCGTCGACCCCTCCTCGGCGAGGCTCCGGCTCTGCGTGCCGGACGGAGGGAGCGTCGTCCACGCGGACGCGCCGGCCGACGGCTCCGGCGGCTGGAGCGACGGGAAACCGACGTGGGTGGGGCTGCAGTGCTGCGGCGTCGACACCAGAGTCATGCGGGACGGGACGTACTGGCTGGCCACCGACCTCAGTGACGGACTGCGCCTGTGGAAGCACGGCGAGGAGCGCCGTACGACGGAGCATCCGCTCACCTCCGTGCGCCCGGCCCATCTGACGCTGGGGGAACGGTACGACCCGGAGGACGAGGAGTCCTTCCCCGTACTGGCCTGGACGGACGGTGGCGTCTACGTGAAGGACTGCTCGGCCGGCTTCGGGCTGGCTCCCCAGCGGCTGCCGGGCCCGGTGTCCAAGGTGACGGCGCTGGCGTTCGCCGGACCTCCGGAGCACCCCGTACTCCTGGTGTGCGACGAACGGACGGTGCGGGTCTGGGACGTGGCAGCGCGGAGGTGGCTGCACGAACCGGGCGTCCCCTGGCGGGGATACACCGTGCACGCGGTGGACGCCGCCCTGGATCCCGAGGGCCTGGTCGTGGCGCTCCAGGGCAGCGACCGCTGCGATCTGATCCGGTTGCCCGGCACCTACTTCACGGATTAGGCAGGACGGAGAAGGACGCGATGAAGCACGACCTCGTGGTTTTCGTACCGGGACTTCTCGGCACACGGCTGCGGAAGGACGGCAGGGACGTCTGGGGCGAGTACGGCGAGGCCCTGCTCGGTTCCGGGCCGCCTGCCGCACGGGCCCTGGCCGAGCTGGCCCTCCCCGCCGGCCTCGGCGACGCGTTACCCGACGAGCGGTTCCGGCTGACGGCGGACGAGCTCCTCACGGCGCCGGACTCGATGCCCGGGTTCCTCTCCTGCATGGGGTATCCGGACCTGCGCGCGGCGCTCGGCGATCCCGTCGACGGCCAGTACGTCCCCTTCCCGTACGACTGGCGCCTGTCCCACCGTCTTGTCGCCGGCCTGCTGAAGGCACGGGTGCAGCGGGAACTCGCCCGGTGGCGCGAACAAGTCGAGCGGCATTACCCGGACCGGCCGGACGACCCGAAGGTCCTGCTGGTCTGTCACTCCACGGGAGGACTGATCGGCCGCTCCTACCTGGAGTGCGCGGATGGGCGGGAGACCGCCCGCGCACTGGTCACGCTGGGCACGCCCCAGCGGGGCCTGGCGCAGGCCGTCCGGCTCCTGACCGGCCACGCGATCGGGGACGACGAGGCGCCGGGCGTGGAGGCCCGACCGCTGAACGAGGCCTTGCGCGACCTTGCCCTCACCCTGCCGTCGGTCGCCCAGCTCCTGCCCGTCTACGAAGCGGTGCGCGTCGACGGGAAGAGCCGGCCACGCACCGTCGACGACCGCCGCTATCCCGTTCCCGACCTGCCCACCGCGCTGGTCGACGAGGCCCTGTCCTTCGACCGGTGGTTCCAGGAAGCGCGCGAGGCCCATCGCCACACCGACACCGACGGCCGCCTTCCCTACCGGGTCCATGTCGTGGGCAGCAGGGCGTTCCCCACCGTACGGACCGTGCGGCTCTCCTCCGACGGAGCCCGGCTGGTCACGCGGCACGGCGACAGCCTCGTCGCGCCCGGCGACGGAACCGTACCCGGCGATTCGGCCGTCGCGGAGTGGGCCTTCCAGGACGAGACGGCGATGCACTGGATCGAATGCCGGCACGCCGACATGGCGAGTGCCGCCGCTGTCGGCGAGGTCCTCGCCGCCGTGCGGCAAGGCGATCCGCCGGTCGGCATGCTCGCCGGAGACGAACAGATCTCCCTGTACGCCCCCGACACGGCACTCGCCGGCGAACCGTTCAAGGTCTCCGTCGTGGGGACCGGCCTCCAGGAGCGGAACGTACGCGCCGTCATGTGGCGTGTCGGGCGGGCCGTCAAGCAGCCGGTCGTCTTCACCGCGACCCGGTCGGACCTCTTCCGGGGGGAACTCGAAGCCGGCCCGGGGAAATGGGTGGTGCAGGCCATGGCCGACAGACCGAACCGGACGGACCGCAGACTCGTGACCCTCTTCGCCCGCTGAGTCGCCACCACCGGTCCGGTACGTCCACGCCGAACCCGGGTCCGCAGCCGAAGGAGCGCAGACATCGCCACGCCAACGAACGCCACGGCACCCGACAGACCCGACGGACTCGACGGACCTGACGGACCTGACGGACCTGACGGGCTCGACGGACCCGACTGGCCGCGGTGCGACCACCACGGTGCCGAGGGCCGGTGTCGCGGCCGCAGGACCGAGCCTCACACGGCGTGCCTGGCGCACCTCGACGCCGCCCAGCGCGTCGCGTACCACGCCGCCCTGTCACCCGGCGCCGACCTCGACCACCGGGGCACGCCCTTCACCCAGAGCCTTCTGGACGAACTCCTCGCCGCCCTCCGGGACCCGGTGAGCGGGCGGCGTCTCGTCGGGCGTGCCGCGTTCGACGAGGCGCGGTTCAGCGGGGACGTGCAGTTCGACCAGGTCGATTTCACCGACGTGGCGTCCTTCGGGAGGGCGCGCTTCGACGGAGGCGTCAGCTTCCGTGCGACCGTCTTCGGGTCGGACGCCCGCTTCGGCGAGATGGTGGTCGCGGAAGACACCTGGTTCGACGGATCGGAGATGCGCGACGGAGTCTGGTTCCGTCAGGCCACCCTTGGCGCCGCCCTGCGGTTCCAGGTCGGAGAGGTCGGCGGCCGCGCCGTCTTCGACGGGCTGGTCATCGGTGGGGACGCCGAGTTCACCGGCGTCGCATTCCGGGAGGTCGCGGGGTTCACCGGGGTGGCGGTCGGGGGCGAAGCCTGGTTCGACGGGACGGTGTTCGACAAGGACGCCCGGTTCGACAAGGTGAGCATCGCCCGGAAGGCGTGGTTCGACGGGGCGGTGTTCGGGGAGGCCGCCGACTTCGCCGGGGCGACGATGGGGCAGGACGTCTCCTTCAGTGACGCGCGCTTCGAGCGCGGCGCGGGTTTCCGCGACGCGACCATCGGGGGCGACGCGGAGTTCCACCGGACCGCCATAGAAGGTGACGTCGTCTTCCGGAAGGCGACCTTCCTGCGCACGGCATGGCTGGGACCGCTGGTGTTCGCAGGACTGCTCGACCTGTCCGAGGCCGCCTTCCACTCCGCGGTGACGATCGAGGCGGCGGCGAAGGACCTGCGCTGCCGGCGGACACGCTGGGGATCGACCGCAGCGCTCCGGCTCCGTCATGCCGCGGTGGATTTCGCCGACGCCGTCCTGGAGTTCCCGGTGAGCATCGCGGGCCGCTCCCGTCCGTTCGTCTCGGACGACGGCACACAGCCGGACGAGCCCGGTCTCACCGACCCACGGGTACGCGTGACCTCCCTCCGGGGCGCCGACGCCGCTCACCTGGTGCTCGCGGACGTGGACCTGACGGAATGCCTGTTCGTGGAGACGGTGCACCTCGACCAGCTCAGACTGGAGGGACGCTGCCCGCTCCCCGAGGTCCCCGCGGGGATGCACCGGCGCGGAGGGCTGCCCGTGCGCTGGACGCGCCGGAGGACGCTGATCGAGGAACACCACTGGCGCGCCGCCAGGCAGCACACGGGCGGCTGGACGTCGGCACCAGCGGGTACGGACGTACGGGAACCCGCAGCCGTGGCGCCGGTCTACCGCCAGTTGCGCAAGGCCCTCGAAGACGGGAAGAACGAGCCGGGAGCCGCCGACTTCTACTACGGCGAGATGGAGATGCGGCGCCACGACCGCGAATCGCCCAGGGGCGAACGGGCACTCCTCCTCCTGTACTGGGCGGC
Organism: Streptomyces sp. NBC_01255; assembly: GCF_036226445.1. NCBI lineage: Bacteria > Bacillati > Actinomycetota > Actinomycetes > Kitasatosporales > Streptomycetaceae > Streptomyces > Streptomyces sp. NBC_01255. The sequence goes on along the minus strand of NZ_CP108474.1, from coordinate 1,245,193 downwards.
CTCCGGGTACGGCCTGCGGGCGACGCGCGCCCTCGGCTGGCTGCTGCTGGCCATGACCGCGACCGTACTGGCGATGATGCTGTGGGGCGTACCGAAGGACGACCCCGTACCGCGGAGCACCGGGCAGGTCACCGGCACCGGTTTCACCCTGACCACGGACAAGGCGGATCCCGTCAACCCGGAAGGCCCGTACAGCCGGCGCCTGTCGGACGAACGGTTCGAGAAGGCCCTGCGGGTCGTCATCAACTCGGTCGTCTTCCGGTCCTCCGGCCAGGACCTGACCACCGCCGGAACCTACGTCGAGATGACCTCCCGCATCCTCGAACCCGCCCTGATCGGCCTCACCGTCCTCGCGGTCCGGAGCCGCGTGAAGCGGTAGCGGCAGAGGACGAAAAGCATGCGGACAGGGACCACGGCTGCGGTGTCAGACGGCTGGGCTATCCTTCCGGCCACCGCACACCGACTGTAGGGATCACGAGAATTGACCGGCCTGACTGCCTTCCCGCTGCCCTTTCACGCTTCCCGTTCCATGGGGTTCGCGACACCCCGAACGCTGCGGGAACTTGAGATGATGCAGTGCAGTGCGCACCTCCGGACGAAGCCGGGGTGGTTCGAGAAGATGAACGATGCCGACATCGTCGCCCGGTGGACGCAGGAAGCGATCGCCCAGGGCCTCACCGAGGCGCAGGTTCGTTACGTGCTCGCCGAGCTCGCGCACTACGCCGGACAGCGGGACGGGCGAACCGGCATCGAGGTGTCCGCCGTCGACGGGGTGTGGCAGTCGGACACGCTGATCGACGACAAGCTCAGGTCCCGGTTGATCGAGGCGGTTCGGGTCCTGGAGCAGGTCCCCGAAGCCGAGCAGGACTGGCATCCCGGATCCGACGGGCAGGTCCTGGATCTGGTGCATCCCTCACTGTTCTGCCTGGTGAGAGAGGCGAGCGGCGCGCCCGAGCGGGCGTGGCAGAACCCGACGAACCACTACTCGAAGTACGAGTTCTCGGAGAAGTTCCAGTGGCTGCCCACGGACGTCGACGTCAGTGACGACGGCGACGTCGCCTTCCGTTCGTACGTGAACAACGTCCACCCCGAGGCCCATCACGAACTGGCCTCTCTCCTGCCGGACTTGTTCGCGCGTATGCGCCCGCTGCTGGAGAACGTGCTCACTGATCTGCGCCATCCGCGGGCGCTGCGGGTCGAGGCCGATCCTTACGGCTGGTACGACTCGGAACCGGAGCATCCGGACAAATCCGCATACAGTGATGACGCTGCCTACGAAGAAGCCCTCGATGCGTGGGAAGTGGCGCAGGAAGACTGGTGGGAGAACCGCCGCCCTGTCATCCCCGACGCCCCGGAATTCACCCCGCCCGAGGCGCCCGACGAATCCGCCCGAGTCGACCTGCGCGGCCGCGGTCTCCAGGTCATCGTCAAGCTCGCCACGATTCATCTCACCCCGGACGAGCCCGAGTACGCCGGCGGTTCCTGGCATGTCGAGGGCATGCTGAACGAGCGGATCGTCTCGACCGGCATCTACTACTGGGACAGCGAGAACATCACCGAGAGCCGGCTGAGTTTCCGGGCGGCGCTCGACGACCCGCGCTACGAGCAGAACGACGACAACGGTCTTCGTGACGTCTACGGCCTGGAGAACGAAGACGCGCTGAACCAGATGCTGGGATCGGCATCGACGCCGGCGGGCCGCTGCCTGGCGTTCCCGAACGTCCTGCAACACCGCGTCGGCGACTTCAGCCTCATGGATCCCACCCGCCCGGGACACCGCAAGATTCTTGCGTTCTTCCTGGTCGACCCGTCGGAAAAGATCGTCTCGACGTCCGATGTGCCTCCGCAGCAACCGTGGTCCGACACCTCGACCATGACGCTTGAGCAGGCCAAGGCCTTCCGCGAACAGCTCATGCAGGAACGCAAGTTCTTCGTCGACGAACACAACGAGCAGCTCTACGAACGCGAATTCTCCCTCTGCGAGCACTGAACCTCGGCGGTCAGTGCAGGGTGGGTCAGGTGTCGCAGCTCCCGGCTGAGCCCCAGCGGAGGAACTGTGCGTCGCCGTCATCGTCGAGGACCGCGACCGCGTAGAGGAAGTAGATCCATTCCCTGCGGGCGCGGGACTCAGTGAGGACGGTCTGACAGGCCACGGTGGCTGCCTGCTCGGCGGGGGTCTTGGAGAGGGCCCTTCCGGCGATCTCGTGGAGTGCGTCGGGGAGGCGCTGGAGGTCGGGTTCGTCGGACATCACGCGGTAGGCGATGACGTCCGGTGTGCCGGTGCCGAAGGGCGGGCGGCCGGTGGCGGCGTACGCGACGAGCGCTCCCCAGGTGAAGACGTCGCCTTCGGGCCCGGCGGCGCCGGTGCGGTAGTGCTCGGGACCGACCCAGCCGGGGGTGCCGGTCATGACTCCGGTACGGGTCACGGAAGTGCCGTCCGTGGCGTGGGCGATGCCGAAGTCGAGGACGCGGGGGCCGCCGTGGGTTCCTCGCCGACTTCCTGAGGGCAAGGTCGCACGGGCAAATGGAGATGCTTGCAGCCGCCACGTCGGAATCGGAGGTTCCGGGGCAACACCCCACATCCCGTTCAGACGTGGGTGGTTGACCCGTCGATCGCCCTTGCGATCCGTGCAAGCGTCCTGAAAGCCTTCGTTCGATTCAGCTGTCGCAGCAGCAAACAACGGAGGCGATACGCATGTCCCACATCCGAATGCGACGGGCGTGGCTGACCGTCATCACCGCGGTCTCGCTGGCCCTGACCGGCCTGGCGGCCCCCGTCCACGCCGAGGAACCCGTGGGCACCATGGCGTGGACCAGTCCCGGCGGGAAGGCCGACCCCTCGGACTTCACCCTGCAGGCCGGCGCGATGAACGGGACGACCGCCGAACGCGTCGCCCGCCTCGACGGCGTACTGCCCAAGTCGGGCGTATCGAAGCTCCTTGCCGACGCCAATCGCACCGTCGACACGTCGTGCACCCGCGACCCGTTCGGCACGGCGCCCGCTCCGGCGCTCAAGTGGTGCCTGGAGAACGACGACTCGACCTCACGTGAGTGGATCCCCCAGGCCATGACCGGCGTCTCGGACGCCGCGGACAATGAGCAGTACGGCGTCGGCAACGACACGAACATCCAGCTCTACGCGTCCTACGACAACTGGGACCCGGGCCGTGACAGCAATGGGAACGAGGTCGGCGACTGCAACCCCGACGAGCTGGAAGCGAACGACGCCTGCAACCAGAAGGGCGTGCGGGTCTCCTTCGTGCAGCGCCGTGCCGACGGCACGGTGAAGTACCGGCATGTGCTGCTGGGTTGGGCGTACACGAACAACTCCCAGCACGTCTCCTTCGACGGAGTGCACGCCGCCGAGGGCTCGACCGTTCCGAACCCGGACAAGGAGATGCAGAACGGCCTGCACGCAGGTGGCATGGTCTGGTACGGCCACTATCTCTATGTCGCCGACACCCGCAACGGCATCCGGATCTTCGACATGGAGAAGATCATGGACCTGGATCCCAACGGGGACGGCAAGGCCGGTGACGAGATGGGTGCCGACACCGACGGGGTGAAGACCACGTCCAACGTCGAGGTGAAGACGAAGGTCGGCCGCCACGACAACGTCTGGTACAGCTTCGGCTACCGCTATGTGATGCCGCAGGTGGCGGCCTGGAAGTTCAAGGCCCCGCAGTCCAATCCCACGGGTTCGTTCACGTGCGTCAGCACGGGCGCCCCGAAGGCGTCCTACCTGTCGCTCGACCGGAGCACGACCCCCGACCGGCTGATCATGGGCGAGTACTGCCGTCCGGAGAGCGGCTACCCGTCGCCCGGCCGGATCGCCTCGTTCCCCGTCAAAGCGCTGGAGAACCGTTCCGGCGAGGTGGCGGCCGAAGGCTGGGCCAACTACCTGCCGATGACGAACGGCGGCGCCCAGGGTGCGCTGGCGATGGGCGACAAGCTGTACGTCAACCAGAGCGCCGGCCACAACGACCCGGGCAACCTGTGGCGTTACCGGTGGAGCAACGGTGAGCTGGTGTCCAACGGCAGCGTGATCAAGACCGCCACGGGCGCCGAGGACCTGTACTACGAGCGCGGCGCCCAGCGTCTGTGGTCGGTCTCCGAGCACTACGGTCCGGCGGTGAACGCCGAGGCCCTCGAAGACGGCACATCGGCACGGTGCCTGGGCCTTGTGTGCGAGCGCGTGCTCTACGCCCACAGCAAGGCTCAGCTGGACGCCCCGTAGTCCGTCCGCCGGCTCCCGCCGCGCGGGTCACGCGTGGCGGGAGCCGATGCCGGGTCGGACAGTGCGGCGGGAGCGGGACAGCGCCAACCCGCCGAGAGCCGTACCTGTCAGCCCCAGCAGCAGGGCCACGTACGCTCCGCCCAGCCCGTTCCCGGTGCCGAGACCGCCGTCGGCGGTCGCCGCGACCAGCCCGCCGAGGGCCATGCCGGTCAGGCCCGCCGCCATGGCCGTGACCGCCCCGAGTGCCCCGTTGGCCGTGCCGAGGCGACCGGCCGGCCGGGCCAGCGCCAGGACGGCGACGACCACGGCGACCAGCCCCAGCAGCCCGCCCGTGGTGGCCCCGAGTCGTCCGAGGCTGAAGTCGTGGACGCCGGCGGCAAGCGACTGGACCGCGGACAGGTGACGAACGGACATGAAGGTGCTCCTTCTCTTCCTGGGATGGGACGTCGTCCGAGCATGTCGGCCGGGCCCACCGTCGGTCGTCCCACAGACGCACGCACTTCGCCCTTCCGCCGATGTGGCATCCGACTCCCACGGACGCGGCAGGCGCCGCGAAGCTACTGCGTACGTGGTAGCCGGCAGATCGTCCGTCGGCGGGATCCGCCCGCGGAAACGTCACGGCTAGGGTGCGCGCATGAGCAAAGGACGGTTCGCTGTGCGCGCCGGTGTCCGAGACTGGCTGATCGCCGTCGGCGTGGCGGCGGCGCTGCTGGTCACCGGGGCGTCCGGGCAGCACTCCGCCGCAGGCGGTCTTGACCTGCTCGGCTATGTGCTGCTGGTGGCCGGTGGCCTGGCGCTGGCCGGCGGCCGACGGGCTCCGGTTCGCGTGTTGGCCGTCACCGGGGTGTGCGCGGTGGGGTACCAGGCGGCCGGTTTCGACGTGGCTGCCGTCGCGTACCTGTTCGCGGTGTACGCGGCCATGCGGGCGGGACATCGCGTCGTCACGGTCGTGGCGAGCGTGGCCGTACTGGCCGTACTTCCCGTCGCGGCCCTGGTCTCGGGTCTGCACGACACAGGCGAGGCGTTCGCCCAGGCCAGAGGTGCCCTGGAGATCGCCTGGCTGATCGCGGCCGGTGCGGCGGGCGAGGCGCTGCGGCAAGCCGAGCGACGCGCGGACGAAGCCGAGCGGACCCGGGAGGAGACCGCGCGGCGCCGTGCCGACGAGGAGCGGCTGCACATCGCGCGGGAGCTGCACGATTCGCTCACGCACCAGATCTCGGTCATCAAAGTGCAGGCCGAGGCCGCCGTTCACGTCGCCCGCAAGCGGGGCGAACCGGTGCCGGATGCCCTGCTGGCGATCCGGGAGGCCGGTCGTGAGGCGTCCCGGGAGCTCAGGGCGACTCTTGAGGCGCTGCGCGACGACGACAAGTCCCCGCCGTGTGGGCTCGACCACGTTCCCGAACTGGTCGAGCGGGCCGGTAAGTCCGGTCTGGAGGCGACGTTGACCGTCGAGGGACAGCGGCACGACGTGCCGGCCGCGGTGGGCCGGACCGCCTACCGGGTCGTTCAGGAATCGCTGACCAACATCGCCCGGCACGCGGACGCCGGCACGGCGTCGGTCCGTATCGACTATCAGCCGGACGCCCTCGCGATACGCATCGACGACGACGGCCGTGCCACACCGGACAGCATGCCGGAGCCCGGCATCGGCCTGCTGGGGATGCGTGAACGCGTCACCGCCCTCGGCGGCCGGCTGCGCGCGGAACCGCGCAGCGGGGGCGGCTTCACCGTCCAGGCCGAACTTCCCCTGGAACGCGCCTCGTGATCCGCGTCCTGCTGGTCGACGACCAGCCGCTCATCCGCAGCGGATTCCGCGCGCTCCTCGACCTCGAAGACGACATCGAGGTGGTCGCCGAGGCCGGCAACGGGCAGGAGGGCCTTGAACTCGCCAAGGAACACCTGCCCGACGTCGCGCTCGTCGACATCCAGATGCCGGTCGTCGACGGCATCGAGGCGACCCGGCGCATCGCCGCGGACCCGGCCCTGGCCGGGGTGCACGTCGTCATCCTGACCAACTACGGCATGGACGAGTACGTCTTCAACGCCTTGCGCGCCGGCGCCGCCGGCTTCCTCGTCAAGGACATCGTCCCGGAGGACTTCCTGCACGCCGTACGCGTCGCCGCGCGCGGTGACGCGCTGCTGGCACCGTCGATCACGCGCAAGCTGATCAACCGGTACGTCACCCAGTCCCTCCCCACCGACACCCGCGTCGGACTGGACGTGCTGACCAGCCGCGAACGCGAGGCGGTCGTGCTGGTCGCGCAGGGCCTGTCCAACGACGAGACCGCGGACCGCATGGTCATCAGCCCGCTGACGGCGAAGACCCACATCAACCGGGCCATGACCAAACTCCACGCCCGCGACCGCGCCCAGCTCGTGGTCCTCGCCTACGAATCCGGCCTCGTCGCCCCGCGCCGCTCCTGACATCCACGGGCCGGGCTACGACTCCCGCGGGCCGGAAAGGTCGAGGACGCGGGCGAGGGCGGCTGTGACGGATGTGCAGTGGGCAGGCAGATGCCGGGACGACCAGTCGGCTGCCAGGGCGAGGAAGTCGGTCAGGTCGCGCTCGGCGCCGGCGAGCAGGTGGCGGAGTTCGGTGACGGGCAGTTCGATCACCGGGCTGTCGCTCCGGTCGGCGTTGACGGTGAGTCGGACGGTGTCGCCGAAGCGCTCCGCGACCGGTGACGCGGGGTCGTGGCCGAAGCCGAGCACGTCGCCGCCCTGGACGAACCGGTGCCAGTCGCGCCAGTCCTCCAGTCCGTCGCAGCAGCCGGGCTGGAAGCTGACTCCTGTGGAAGTGTCGGTGACGCGCAGGCCGCCGGCCGCGATGACGTCGTCGAAGGTCAGCAGGCCGTGCAGGAACGAGTCGATCGCGTCGGCCGGACGGGGCGGGCGGTCTCCGTCGGGGTCGATGTCGTTGCAGCCGGCGATGCGCATCACCGCCGTCCCGACCTCGGCGGGCGAGAGTCCGCCGCTGAGGGGCAGGAGGCCGAACTGCTCGAAGTCGGCGACGGGCCAGAGGTCGAAGCCGTCAGGGGTGTAGATCTCCAGGACGGGCTGCATCACGATCACCCGGCGAAGTGTGCCCCATTCCTCGACCGGGCGGAGGCGATACTGCTCGTGGCACTCGCCCTGCCGGTGGGCCGGTGGGCCGGTGGGCCGGTGGGCCGGTGGGCCGGTGGGCCGGTGGGGATGCACTCTGTCGATCTGTCGATGTCTTCGAGGGGAGCCGTTCATGACCACGGCGAAAGACCTGTTCATCATCGCCATAGACCTGAAGCCGGAGCAGGCCGTGGGACAGGGTGACCTGTCGCTCGCGCTCGCGGGAGCCGAGCTCGTCGATCTCCTCGGCGCCGGAGCCGTCGCCGTGGACGACGATCACCTTCTGCCGGACGGGTCGCCGACGCTCGACGACCGGCTGCTCGGCGAGGCCGCGGCACGACTCGTTCGGCAGCCGCCCTACGAGCGGATCGAGGACTGGCTGTGGCGCCGGGGCCGCGACCTTTCGGCCGCGTACCAGACCGCACTGGAGGAGGACGGCGAGCTGACGCGGAAGCGAAGCGGCCGCCTGTCCTTCGGCCCGCACGTCGTGGAACCGGTCGATTCGGTCGGCCGCCGCCGGGCAGCCGACCGTTGGGAGGAGCAGGAACCCGTCCTGGTCGCCCTCGCCTCGGCCCTGGGCCTCGGCGCCGCACGCTCCGACGGCGAGCCCGGCCTCGACGACGAGGCGGTGACGACCGTGGTGGCCGCCGTCCACGACGCGGTGATGGAACTGGAGGCCGTACGCCAGAGGCGGACCATCGAGAACTCGGCCTTCGCCAACCTCTGGCGCGGCTGAGCCGGGTTCGGGGTCCACAGCCGGCCCGGCAGCGCGGGCGGAACGACCGCCCGGCTGCCGGGCCGGCTGCCATCACGCCGGCCTGTCGTCCACGCGGACGAGGTGGTGGCCGCGCATCGTGTACAGCCCGCCCCTGCTGTCCGTGTTCACGTGCGGGCCGCTGTACCAGGCGCCGTTGATCTCGGGAACGACCGTGCTGACGGCGAAGGTCCGCGGGTCGAAGCGGAACAGCGTCGTGTCGGAGACGCCGTAGACGACTCCTCCGCTGGTCACCATGGCGGCGAAGCCGGGGCAGAGGGCGCGGTGGTCAGCCGTGTGGATCACCCGGCGGATCCTCGGGTCGACGACGAAGAAGCCGCCCCGCCTCGTGAGTCCGTAGAGATGACCGCCGCGGACCGCCAGCGCGGCCACACCCGTGGACAGGGGGAGATCGATGCGCCACGACTCCCGCCCGGCGACCGGGTCGAAGGCGACCAGGGTGCCGCGCGGGCCCTGCGTGGTGGGGTTGTCACCCCCGAGGTACGCCATGCCGTCCCGCGTGGCGACCGCGCGCACGAGCTGGATCCCGTCGATGGGATTGACGTACGCGGCCTTCCTGCCGCTCTCCGGCGCGTACGTCCACAGGGAGCCGCCGCCCTCGGTGTCCGACTGCGCCCCGACCAGCAGGAGCCGGTTGACCGCGTCGTAACAGACGTCGAGCGGTCGGTTCTGCTCGCTGGGGAACTCCGCCAGCTGCCGGGGCTGTTCGTCGTGCGAGGGGGCGTACGTCCAGATGCCCTGCGAGCTGTACTGGCCGGTGTACAGCACGCCGTTCAGCACCTCGGCGTCCTTCGCCTCGCCGGGCGCGCGGAGGTTGGTCACCTTGCCGGTGCGCAGGTCGTGGCGGGCGATGACGTTGTTCCCCCCGACGTAGACGTACCGGCTGTCGGCGGCGATGCCCATCGTCGTCTGCGGGGTGACGGGGGCGCCCGCCGTACCGAGGTCGGTGATGACGGACGTCCCGGCGGCCGTGTCGATCTCGCCGACGAAGCCGTAACCCGAGACGACGGTCAGCGTGCCGTCGGCGTGGTCGAGTCCCCAGATCTCGCCGAGGTCCGGTCCGTCGAAGTCGAGGGGGGTGATGGTGCCGGTCGCGGTCGCGTACGAGTGCAGACCGCCCTCACCCGCGAAGTGGATCAGGTCGCCGTCCGCCGTCAGGTTCTTGACCACCTTCCCGCCGGTGGCCGTCACGGTGTACGAGGAGAGGTCGGCCAGGTCCAGCACGGCGAGCTTGGCGGCTTCGGTCGAACCCGAGGTGCCGACGACGAGACGGTCGCCGAAGACGGCGAGCTCGCGCAGGCTGGGATCCTTCGCCAGTTCCGGCGGGGTGACGTCGGTGAAGGTGCCCGCCGCGCGGTCGTACGCGTACAGCGACGCCTTGCTCGCCCCGTCCCCGCCCGCCAGGACGCTCCCGGCGCCGAAGAAGACGGTCGTGTCGGTGGCGGCGACGGCCCTGGCCAGGGTGGCGTGGGCGTCGGGGATGCCGAGGCTGGTCACCGCGCCGGTGCCCGGGTCGTACATCCACAGCGCGGGCGCCTTCCCCGGCACGCCGCCCACGGCGTACACGGTGCCGTCGGGGGCGACGGCGAGCTCGCGGATGTCGCGGTCCCCGGTCCGGCCGATGCCGACGGCCGGTTCGGCCGGGGTCGTCAGGTCCCAGCGGAAGAGGTTCGGCTTGCCCTCGTCGGCCTTCGTCAGGACGCCGGCGTACAGGTACGTGCCGGTGGGGTCCGCCGCGAGGGCCTGGACCGAGTGCCCCGTGCCGAGGTCGGTCGTGGACACCACCCTGCGCGTCGGCAGGTGGAAGGCGATCAGCCGGGTCGGCGTGAGGTTGCGGGAACCGATGTAGACCGTGTCGCCGACCTGGAGGCCGCTCATGAGCGCGAACTGCTCGATGGCCGGGCCCAGGTCGGTGACGGTGGTGCCGGGCCGGTGGCCGGTGGCCTGCGCCTGAGTGGCCTGGGCCTGGGCCGGTGCGGTGAACAGGGGGGCCGCGGCGGCGGCCAGACCGAGGGCGCCGCTCGCGCGGAGCAGTCGGCGCCTGTCCATCGACGGAGGTTGCTGCATGGGGCTCTCCTTGGGTCGTCGTGCGGGGACACGGAGGGGGAGGAGATGGGGAGGGGAGGGGAGGGGAGGGGAGGGGAGGGGAGGGGAGGGGAGGGGGCGCGGCCGTCAGGCCGACGTCGCCAGGGCCGTGCGGTGGACCGCGTGCGCGAACGGCTTTCCGGCGCAGTAGCGCTCGACCTCGTCGATGGCGCTCGTGGTGATCCGGTGCAGTTCTCCGCCCAGCGAGCCGGCGATGTGCGGGGTGAGCAGGACGTTCGGCAGGGTGTAGAGCGGTGACGTCGCGGGCAGCACCTCCGGTTCGGTGACGTCGATGACCGCGTGGAGGCGACCGGCCGCGGCTTCGGCGGTGAGGGCCTCGGTGTCGACGAGGGAGCCCCGGGCCGTGTTGACGAGCGTGGCGCCGTCACGCATGAGGGACAGCCTTCGCGCGTCCATAAGGTGGTGGGTCTCCGGCAGCGCCGGCGCGTGCAGCGAGACGACGTCCGACCGGCGGACCAGTTCGTCGAGCTCGACGTGCCGGGCGCCGAGGGCCGCGGCCTGCTCCGCGTCCGCGTGCGGGTCGGCGAGCAGCAGGTCGAGGTCGTAGGGACGCAGCAGTTCGAGGACCTTGCGGCCGACGAGCGAGGCGCCGACCACGCCCACGGTGCGCCGGTAGTTGCCGAACCCCGGATAGAGCCCGGACCAGTCGAGAGCGGCCCGGTGGGCGCGGTAGAGACCGCCGATGTCCAGGACCCGCTTGTTGGCGAAGAGGATCGCGGCGACCGTGTACTCGGCGACGGGGACGGCGTTGGCCGCGGCGGCCGACGACACCGCGAGGCCGCGGTCCCAGCACGCCTGCGTCACATGGTGCTTGACGCTGCCGGCCGCGTGGACGACCGCCTTCAGGGCCGGTGCGCGCGCCAGCACGTCCGCGTCGATGACGGGACAGCCCCAGGAGGTGATCAGGACCTCCACGTCCGTCAGGGCCGGCTCGTGGGCGAAGTCCTCCGCCACGTGGTGCGGGTCGATGTCGACGTACGCGGTCAGTCGTCGGGTCTCGGAGGGCGGGAACAGCGCCTCGCGGTGGCGCCGGCCCATGGCGAACAGGGCGCGGGGACGAGCGGTCGGGGTCGGGGGCGGGGTCGGGCGCATGGGGGAATTCCTCACGGTGGCGGCCTACTTGACGGCGCCGGCGGTCATGCCGGACTTCCAGAACCGCTGCAGCATCAGGAAGAGGACGATGAGCGGGACCACGGACACCAGCGAGCCGACGACGGCGAGCAGGTAGTCCTCGGGGTGGCCTTGGGACAGCGCGGACGAATACCACACGTACAGACCGAGGTTGACGGGATACAGGTCCTGGTCGGACAGCATCACCAGCGGAAGGAAGAAGCTGTTCCAGATCTGGGTGAACTGGAAGAGGAAGATGGTCACGAAGCCCGGTACGAGCATCGGGAACGCGATGCGGCAGAAGGCCCTGGTCTCGCCGGCCCCGTCCATCCGCGCCGCTTCCAGGACCTCGTCCGGTACGTAGGAGGCGCTGAAGACCCGGGCCAGATAGACGCCGAACGGGAAGACGAGGCCGGGGAGGAACACGCCCCAGAAGCTGTTGACGAGACCGGCCTCGGCCGCGAGCAGGTACAACGGGATCGCGAGTGCCGTGCCGGGCACCATCACGCCGAGCAGGACGAGCGAGAACAGCCGCTCCTTGCCGGGAAAGGCGAGCTTGTCGAAGGCGTACCCGGCCGCGACGCTGAACACCGCCGCCAGGAGGGCCCCGACTCCCGCGTACGCGACGGTGTTGACCACCCAGCGCAGGTAGACGCCGTCGTCGGCGGTGAACAGGTGGTGCAGGTTCTCCGTCAGGTGGATCTCGTCACCCGGGGCGAAGCCGTTCGTGCCGAACAGATCCTCGCGGCTCTTGGTGGAGGACAGCAGGAGCCAGGTCAGCGGCAGCAGGGTGTAGAGGGTGGCGAGGCCCAGCATGGCGGCGACCCCGGCTTTGGACAGCAGTGCCGAGCGGCGTGGGGAGGAGGTGTTCACGAAGCGCTCCCGCGGCGTGAGAAACGGGTGACGGCGAAGGACAGCGCGGCGGCGAACAGGGCGATCAGCAGTGAGGCGGCTGCCGCCAGGCCGAAGTCGTTGTTCTGGAAGGCGGCCGTCTGGACGTACATGTTGGGGGTGAAGGTGCTGCCGATCGCGCTGGAGGCGTTGTAGATGACCTTCGGCTCGGTGAAGAGCTGGATGGACCCGATGACGGTGAAGAGAACCGCGAGCGCTATCGCGGGGCGGATCATGGGGACCTTGACGGACAGTGCCGTCCGTATGGCGCCTGCACCGTCGACCTTCGCGGCGTCCAGCGTCTCGCGGGGCACGGCCTGGAGGGCGGCGTAGAAGATGACCATGTTGTAGCCGGTCCACTCCCACACGGCGATGTTGGCGGCGGAGAGGACGGCGTTGTCGGCGGAGAGGAAGTCGACGTCGATGCCGGTGGAATCGAGGAGGTCGACGACCGGGCTGAGGCCGGGGGTGTAGAGGTACACCCAGATCAGCGCGGCGATCAGCCCCGGGACCGCGTGCGGCAGGAACAGCGCCAGCTGGAAGAAGGACCGGGCCTTGGCCAGGCCGGTGTCGAGCAGCAGGGCGAGAAGGAGAGCTCCGCCGATCATCACGGGGATGTAGACGGCGCAGTACGCGGCGACGACGAGGAAGCCGTCGCGGAACGCCGGGTCGGACAGTGCGCGGACGTAGTTGTCCCAGCCGGCGAAGACGCTTTCGGTGCCGCCGAACCCGAGGCCGGACGTACGGGTGGTGAAGAGGCTCAGCCAGGCCGCGTACAGCAGCGGGGCGAGGGTGACGGCCGCGAACAGGCCGAGGAACGGTGACAGGAGCAGCGCGGCGGTACGGCGCTGTCCGCGAGTGGACGGGGATGCCATGGCGGCCTTTCCGGGGTGGGGCGGGGCGAGCGGCTGCGGGGGAGGGAGCCGGTGCCTGCCCGCCCGGGCGGGCGGGGGTGGCGGCCCGGGCGGGGAGGGGTCTTCCGGCTCCGCGGTGCCCGCGGGCTCCTACGGGGCGGTGACCTTCATGCCGCGCTGCCTCATCTGCGCGACGGTGGTCCGCTCCGCGAGTGCGAGGACCTCCGGCAGGGACGCCGTGCCGTCGGCGACCTTGGGGAGTTCGTCGACGAGGGCGGTGTTGGTCGCGCCCATGACGGGTCCCCACGTCCAGCCCTGCCGGATCGCGCCGTAGGACGCCGCCCCGACGCCGTAGACGTCCTGCCCGCCGTAGTACGCGGTCCCGAACGCCGCCTTGGTGACGGGAACGAGCTTCGGATCGGCGGGGAACATGCTGCTGGTGCCGGAGGACACCCAGGCCTTCATGCCCTCGGGATCGGTGGTGATCCACTTGATGAACTCGGCGGCGGCACCGGTGTTGTCGGCGCCCTTCGGGATCACGAAGGACGAGCCTCCGTACATGGCCGAGGCAGGCCGGCCGTCCCAGGTGGGCACGGGCGCCACGGCCCACTTGCCCTTCTGGTCGGGGACGGTCGCCTGATGGGCTCCGGCGCACCAGCTGGCGCAGACGTAGGCGACGGTGCCGCTCTTCTGGACGCTCGTCCAGAACGGGTCGAGCGAGCTCAGGGAGCGGACGAGGTCCTCACGGGCGAGGCCGCCCCAGTAGTCGGCCACCTTGCGGGAGGGGGCGTCGTCGAGGGTGACCTTCCACGCGTCCTTCCCGGTGGTGAACCACTGGCCGCCCGCCTGCCAGGCGAGCGCGGTCAGGAGACCGGGGTTGTCGGTGTAGAGGACTCCGCCGCGGGCGTCGGGGTCGGCCTTCCTCACCTGCTCGGTCATGTTCCGGTAGGCGTCCCAGGTGGTGGGTACGGCGATCTTGTGCCGGGTGAAGAAGTCCTTCCGGTACATCAGCGTCAGCGGGGCCGCGTCGCGGGGAACCGCCCAGGTCCGGCCGCCGAGGTCGACGAGTTGCCGCACCGCCTCGGGGAACCGCTCCTTCACCGTCGGGCCGAGCGTTCCGCTCAGGTCCTCGATCTTGCCCTGGGCCGCGAACTCCGGCAGGTGCGGGTACTCCACGACCGCGACGTCCGGCACGGTTCCGGCCTTCACGGCGTTCGTGAGCTTGGAGTAGTACTCCTGGCCCGACGGGACCGTCTCGAAGGTCACTTCGATGTCGGGGTGGCTGCGGTTGAAGGCCTCGGCCACCTGGTCGGAGCCCTTGAGGAAGGACCAGAAGGTGACCTTGCCCTTCTTGGCGCCGGCCGTGGCCGGGGAGGCGCCCTGGTCCGTCCCGCCGCAGGCGGTGGCGAGGAGGGCGAGAGCCGAGACGGAGCAGGCCAGGGCGGCAGTGGATCTGCGAAGCATGATGTGCACCGATCGTTCGCGGGGGCGTCGAACGGAATCATTCGACAGCACACCCGCTTCGTCAATGCTTTTGGCTTCATCTGATGTGAAACGAAAGAAAGTGAAAGGTGATGCCTCCTCCGTGAGGTCGCCGAGGCCTACGCGTGGGCGCTGCGTTCCCCCACCGCGTGGGCCCCGCTGGACTCCCGTACCCGCAGCTCCGGGCGGAGCAGCAACTCCGCCAGCGGTGCGGCGGGATCGGCGAGCCGGCGCCTCATCAGGTCGACCGCCCACGCCCCGACGGCCTTCTTGGGCGGCGCCACGGCGGTGAGCGGCACGTCGCTCAGCTCGGCGACCTCGTCGTCGTACGTCACGACGGCCAGGTCCTCCGGAACGCGCAGCGCGCGCGACTGGAGGAGGCCGACCAGGGTGACGGCGTCGAGGTCGTTGTGGACGAGGGCGGCGCGGACGTCACCCGCCTCGACGGCCCGTACGAGCTCCTCGAACCACTCGGTGGGCGCCGTCCCGTCGGTCGGGCCGATGCGGTACTCCGGGCCCGGCGTCAGCCCCAGCTTCGCGCAGGCCGCCAGGTAACCGTCGCGGATCAAGGGGGTGTTCGGGCTCTCCGCCCTGGCGGCCAGGGCGATCCGCTCGTGGCCCAGCGACGCGAGGTGCCGGACGGCCAGGTTCGCGCCGTGCGCGTGATCGGAAGCGACCTGCTCCAGCCGGCCGGCCTGCGTGGCGGCCCGGCGGTCCACGAGGACGACCGGAACGTCGAGGCCGGCCAGCCACTCCTCGGTGCGCTCCACGGGCTCAAGACCGGCGCGGGGCATCAGCAGCAGGCCGTCGACGCCCGCCGCGACGAGCCGGCGCACCTGCTCCTGGTTGTCGGCCCACGTCTCGCCGGAGACCGCGAGCACGATGCGTACCCCGTGCGTGCGCGCCGCGTCCTGCACCCCTCGGATGATCTCCGGGTAGTAGTAGTCGCCCGGCGGGACCATCAGTCCGAGGGTGCACTCCCGGCGGTCGGACGACCGGGGCGCCGCGGGGCCCGGGACGTCGGCCTGCTGGGCCGCGGCCGGGGACATCGCGCCGCCGTGCACGCGGACGACGAGCCCGCGGGCCGCCAGGTCGCGCACGTCCTGCCGCACGGTGACGGCGGAGACGCCCATCTCGGCCGCCGCCTCCTTGACCGTGATCGTCCCCCGGCGCTCCACCATGCGCAGGATCGCCTCACGCCGTTCTTCCGTCAGCACCACGTACCCCTCTCGAAGCGAGTGAAGGCGTTGTCTTTCACTCGACAAACGAAAGGTACCAACGAAGACCCGGTCGGCTCAGCGGAAGATCGCCATCGCCTGGACCTCCAGGACCCCTTCGGCCGCGTCCCATTCCTGGACCTTGCCCAGGCACCGGGCGGAGAAGGTGCCCTGGGGGACCTGGTTGCGCAGCCCCTCCGTGGCGCAGGTGACGCGGATGCGGGGTCCCTGGGCGGGGTCGGCCGGGTCTCCGTACGGGGCGAGGAAGACGGTGGAGTCGCCTCCCGCCGGGACGCCGCCCGCCGGGGCGTCTTGCGCCGGGCCGTCATCCGTCGCGCGGAACCGGCCCCGGATCAGGACGAAGCCCTCGACGTCGCGCAGGCGGACGGTGTCCTGCGGGCCGGAGGCCGTCCGCAGCAGCGCGGTGCTGCGGGTGACGGACCGGCTCGGGAGGTCGACGTGGACGATGACCCGTTTCTCCTCCAGGACCTTCATGATCAGGCCGATCACCGAGATCGGCTCCGCGACCTCCAGATAGCGGCTGACGACCTCGGTGTTCTCCTTGCGGCCGCCGTCCGCGCCCACGCCGAAGACCTTCGCGCGCACGGTGCCGTCCTTGCTGTCGCTGGTGCGCTGCTCGACCTCCTTGCGCAGGGCGGCCGTGTAACTGCGCATCTGGTAGTGGTCCATGACCATCTTGTCGTGCAGGTAGAAGCAGATGCCGTCCGTGATGTCCGGGGTGACGGCCCGCCGGGCGCGGACCAGCCGGAGCAGCGTCAGCGCCAGGAGCGTCGCGAGCCCGGCCCCCGTGAACGCCCACAGCAGCATCCAGGGCCACCACACGGCCCACCACGCTTCACTCGTGACACCCACGGATCTCCTTGAAGGCGCTGAGAAGGGACTGTCCGGTCGCATCGGTCATGTGCCCGCCGGTGGCCTTGGCCGCGCGGTCGAGTTCCCGCGGGTCGGCGTCGCCGTACCGGACGGTGTACGTACGGACCGCGCGGGCGGCCGGCGGCAGGGCCGCGTACCGGCCGAGGAACGCGTCGAGGCTCAGCCCGGCGTTGTTCTCCCCGTCCGTCATGAGCACGATGGAGACGCGCTGCCGGGGGTCCTTCGCCACGGCGGCGGCCGCCGACCGGTAGGCGTGGTCGAGGGCCGACCAGACGGCGGTGCTCGCGTCGAAGCCGTCGTCGGCGACGAAGCCGCGGAGCCGGTCCAGGTCGGACGCCTTCGTGTACGTCACGCTCCGCTCGTCCAGCACGCGGCCGCCGAAGCGCAGCACCGTGACGGTCTCGCCCTGGTGGAACCGGGCGAACTTGCCGGACCTGGAGTCGTCCGCGCCGCTGAGCCCGTCGATCGTGGCGCGGAGGTTCGCGATCCGCTCGCCCCGCATGGACGTCGAGAAGTCGAGGAGGAAGAGGACCCGTGCGGGGCCGCCGTTCCGCGCCCCGGCGTAGTCGGCGAGCAGCCGGTCGACGACCGCCTGGCTGTCGGGGAAGTACAGGGCGTTGCCGAGGGGGGCCCGCAGACCGTCGATGCGGGGCAGGTCGGGGGTGATCGGCCGGCGCAGCGTCCGTTCCATGATCTTCCGCTGTACGGGTTCGCTCCGGAGCCAGGCCGTCAGCCGGTCGTACGCGTCCCGCGCGGCCGGGTCGAGCAGCATCAGGGGGTAGTCGGACACCACGATGCCGTCCTTCGGGTGGACGACCTCCAGGGGTACGCGGAGGGTGCCCGCGCGGTTCAGCGCGAGCAGCTCGGACTCGTACGTGATCAGCGCGTCGAGGCCCTCCTCGCCCCGCGCGTACGCGCCGGCGAGGCCGCCGGAGGAGTCCACCGTCAGCGCGTGCCCGGCGAAGAAGCCGCGCAGCCGGTCGCAGGACACGTCCTCGGGGCGCAGCGCGCCGCCGGTGGCCGCGGCGGCGGTCGCCACGCCCACCAGTGCGGACAGTCCGCTGTTCGCGCTGCGGGGGTCGGCCATGGCGTACCGGAGCGTGCCGGCCGCCGCGGCGTCGGCCAGGTCCGCCCACGACAACTGCCCGTCGGGGGCCGTCCGGCGCAGCCGCTGCGCCACCTCGGGCTTCATGCCGACGACGACGGGGGAGCGCATCGTGCTCGTCGACAGCGGGCTCTCCGACTGACGTCCGTGCTTCTTCAGCAGGAGCTGGAAGGGGCGGGAGGAGGAGAGCCAGGCGAGATCGTGCCGGTATCTGCCGGCGGCCAAGCCGGCGGCGGCCTCGACGGTGCCCTGGTACTCCATCTCCAGGGTGATGCCGGTGTCGCGCCGCAGGTCGCCCAACAGGGGTTCCATGTCGGAGAGTTCGGAGCTCGCCAGGACCTTCAGGGTCACCGGCTCGGGCCGGCCCGTGGTGCAGGAGGCCAGGCCGGCCGTGACGACGACGCACAGCCAGGCCAGGGCGAGCGCGGCAACCGCCCTGCCCCGGGGTGTGCGGTGTGTACGGGGCGGGAGGGGGCCGCCGGGCCCCGTCACCGTGCCTGGTCCGGGAGTTGGGCGGGCGGGCAGTCGCCGACGAGGGAGATCATCTGCTCCAGGTAGCGGATCCGGGGCATGGGGGAGCGGGTGTCGTCACCGCGCAGCGCCGGCACCGGGACGTTCCGCTCGGTCAGGAACCGCGCCAGCTGGTCACCGGCGACCTCGCCCGCCGGATCCAGGATCCGGAAGCCCAGCTCCATGGCGCGGCGCCGCAGATCGGGGTCCGTGGTGACGAGCTCGCCGAGCCGGTCCCCCTCGGAGTTGAGGGAGATGAACTGGGGCTGGGTGACGAACTGGCTGGAGGGGTAGAGCAGGACGCGCTCCGCGTCGAGCCGCCCGGTCTCGGCGCGGTGCCGGACCTGATAGGTGAGGTACTGGTGCTCGTACGCCACGACCACGGGTGCGATGCCCTTGCCGTCCGGTGAGATGTACGTACGGAACACGTCGGCGGCGGGCAGGCCCTGTTCCATGAGGTGCTTGACGGACCGCGCCCGGCTGCTCGCCTCCTGGTCGGTGGTGGGGACGTCGGGTCCGTTGCCGCGCCAGGTGAAGGAGACCAGCGCGAGGTAGGTGCCCGCCGAGTTGGAGCCGCAGACGTCGGGGCTCTGCGCCACGATCCGGTTCGCGTTGGCGATCCCGTGCCGGCGGATGCCCAGGTCGTTCCAGCGCTTGCCCCGGTCGATGCCGTCGAGGAACTTCCGCATGTCCAGCGAGTAGTAGAGCGGCCGGTCCGCGCCCTCGGAGGGCAGTGGGGTGGCGATGCCCGCGTCGCGCAGGGTCTCGGCGTACTCCCGGTAGGTCGCGAGCACGAGGGGGCTCACGAACGGCCGGTGCACCTTGGCGTACCGGCCTTCCGTCGCGCGCAGGCCGGTGATCAGATCGCCGGCCGGCTGGCCGGAGGGGAAGACGAAGTCGAAGGCGGCGATGTCCCGCATCGCGACCTCGCGCGAACCCGAGCTGGTGATGTGCACCCTGATGTGGTGCTTCAGCAGGATCCGCTGGACCTCCTCGTCCTCGAAGAAGTCCCGTTTGGAGGCCATCTTGCCCTCCAGGACGACGACGCGCTCGAAGGGCAGCAGCAGATTGCCCGAGATCGCCAGCGTGGCGAGTCCCGTCAGCGCGGTCGCCAGTACGGGGAGGAAGAACAGCAGCAGACTCCGCCGCGACCACGAGCCGGGCGACCGGCTCCGCACGGCCAGACGGGGCTCTTCGACGACCGATCTCTCCCCGGTGACCACCCGTACCCCCACTCGTCCGCTCCACCCCTCCCGTGGCATCTTGTGCCGCCTTGGTGGCCGACGGCATGCGGCGGGGTCAATTCCGGGTGAACAACTCCCTTGGGAATGTGGAGAGTTGGACGGTCCGAGTGGTCGAGCGGGCGGCCGGCCCTCGCCGCGCGTATCGGTGGAATGACCGATGTGCGGGGCGCGGGGGCGCGGCGATAGTCCTCGGGAGATCGTTTGCGGGCGGCCGTGGCGCGCCCGGTTGTGGAAAGGACCTTCTGTGGACACGTATGCGGATCTGGTGTTTCTCGGCGGACGGGTGCTCACCGTCGACGCGGAGTTCTCCGTCGCCTCGGCCCTGGCGGTGACCGGCGGGACCATCAGTGCCGTCGGCGGGCGGGACGACGTGGCGCCGTTCGTCGGACCCGACACCCGTGTCGTCGACCTGCGGGGGGCGACGCTGCTTCCCGGAATCAACGACTCCCACCTGCACGGATGCGCCTTCGGCATGGCGACGCCGCCGCTCTCCCTCGACGTCGCCCACCCCGCCGTGTCCTCCCTCGCGGACGTGGCCGAGGTCGTACGGGAAGCCGTCGGACGGGTTCCGGACGGGCAGTGGATCACCGGGCACGGCTGGGACACCGGCTACCTCGACGAGTGCGTCTCCCACCCGACACGGCAGCCCTCGCTCCACGACCTCGACGCCGTCAGCCCGGACCACCCCGTCGTCCTCTACTCCTTCTCCGGCCACGCCACCTGGGTCAACTCCAAGGCGCTGGAGCTCATCGGGATCGACCGGCACACCGTCGCCCCGCCCGGCGGCGCCATCGTCGTGGACGAGGCCGGGGAGCCGACCGGGCTGCTTCACGAGGGCGCCCAGGCCCTCGTCCAGAACGCGCTGCCGCCGCTCAGCCGCCAGGAGCGGACCGACGCGATCAGATCGGCCCTCGCCACGCTCGCCCGGCTCGGTGTGACCAGCTACACCGAGCCCGGCCTCGGCCCCGGCGGCGACGGCATCATGCGGGGCGCGCTCGGCGGGGAGACCCTCGACGCCTACCGCCGGCTGCTCGCCGACGGCGAACTGACCGCCCGCGTCGGTGTCCTGCTCCTGCCCACCGGAATGGCGAGCACGGCGGACGAGTTCGCGCGCACCCTCACCGCACTCGGCGAGTCCGGCGAGTCCGGCGAGTCCGGCGCCGCCGATCCGCGCCGCCTCGCGATCCACGGAGTCAAGATCTTCGGCGACGGCATCGTCCCCAACAAGACGGCCTGGATGCACGAGCCGTACGTCGGCGGCGGCTGCGGCTCCCTCTGCGTCGGCGGCGAGACCGACGCCGACCGGATCGCCGAGATCGGCGCCATGATCCGGCACGCCCACGCCGCCGGGTACCAGCTGGGCGTCCACGTCACCGGCGACCGGGCCGGCGACACCGTCGCGGACGCCTTCGCCGCCGCCGCGGCCGAACACCCGCGCCCCGACGCCCGCCACTACGTCATCCACGGCGACTTCCTCACCGCGCACAGCATGAAGGTCCTCGCCGCGCACGACTTCGGCGTCAACATGAACCCCACCATCAAGTGGACCGTCGCCGACATGGAGGAGGAGTTCGTCGGCACCGGACGCGCCGCCTACGCCTGGCCGTACCGCGACGCCCTCGACGCGGGCGTGCGGGTCGCAAGCGGATCCGACGCGCCCGTCACCCACCCGGACTGGCGTCAGGGCGTCGCCACCATGCTGCTGCGCGAGTCGAAGGCCACCGGCCGGGTCAGCGGGCCCGAGCAGCGCATCGGCCTGGCCGAGGCGCTCCGTACGTACACCATCGACGCGGCCTGGCAGGACTTCGCCGACGACTGGAAGGGCTCCCTGGAGCCCGGAAAGGCCGCCGACCTCTGCGTGCTCGACGGGGACCTGCTCACCGCCGACCCGCACGACATCCCGGACATGCCCGTCGTCCTCACCGTCGTGGACGGACGTGTCGTGCACGACACCCTGCGCGATTGACGTATTCCGGGCAGATGATCATCCTGGGGGGATGGCAGCAGCGCGGAGCACGACGGACATCCTGGACGCGGCCGTCCATGTCCGTGAGGCCGCCAGGAGCGCCACGAGCGGCGCGGCCGGCGTCGACACGGTCCTGGCCGCGCTGTCCGAGGTCATCGCGTACGACCACGCCTCCCTGGCCCGCTGGGATCCCCTGCGCCGGTGCCACACCACCCTGGCCGGGAGCTACCCGGACGACGCCACGGCCTACATCGAGACCCGCCTCCACCGCGACCCGGTGTTCCCCGTGCTTCGCGGCCCGGACCGGGGCGGGCTCTGGCTCAGGGACGTCCCCCGGCGGCTCCTCGCGGCGTCGCCGGGCTTCCAGGAGGTGCTGAGCCCCCTCGGGATCGAGGACGGCGTGGCCCAGTGCCTCTTCGCCGCCGACGGCCGGTACGTCGGCATGCTCAACGTCAGCACCCGCGGACCACGGCGCACGCCCGATCCGGCGCGCGCCGTGGTCACCCTGCTCACCGAGGCCCTCGCCGCGGCCGTCGATGCCCGCGCGGCCGCGCCGTCTCAAGAGCTCGCCGCCCCCACCGAGGGCGGCGCGCGGCGGCCGGGCGGGCTCTCCCCGCGGGAGCTCCAGGTGCTCGCCGAGCTGACCGCCGGCCGCACCAACCGCGAGATAGCCGAACGGCTGTACATCACGCCGCGCACCGTGGGTACGCACATCGAGCACATCCTCGCCAAGCTCGATCTCCCCAACCGCGCGGCCGCCGCCGCCCGGGCCGCCGCCTGGGGAATCGAACCCTCCCCGTGACGTGAGCCGCCGGATCACGGATGCGCTAACCTCCCGGCTGATCGCCGGGGCGTGGATCGCCCGGTCGTGCATCGCCGGTCGTGCAAGGCCTGGTCGTGCAAGGCCCAGTCGTGCAAGCCCCGGTCGTGCAAGGCCCGAAGAGGCAGTCGGGAGAGACAGTTGACGCAGTTCGAGGACCAAGTCCCCTTCGTGGCAAGCCTGGACACCGAAGACCGGCAGGAGCTCTTCCGCGGCGGCGGCCACCTCGCCTTCCCCGCACGGCAGATCCTGCTGCGGGAGCACGAGCCCTCGACCCACGTCCTGATCATCCTCTCCGGCTGGGCCAAGGTGACCTCCGCGGCGCCCAACGGATACGAGGCACTCCTCGCGCTCCGAGGACCCGGCGACATCGTCGGCGAGCAGGCCCTGCTCAGCGGGCGGCCGCGCGGCGCGACCGTCATCGCGCTCGAACCCGTCGAGGCACTCGCCGTCGACGCCGAGCGGTTCGGCGCCCTCCTCGACGAACGGCCCGGCATCGCACGGAAGTTGCTGGCCCTCACCGCCGACCGCACGCGCGCCGGTGACCGGCGGCGTGTGCAGTTCGCCTCGCTCGCCGTGCAGGAGCGGCTCGCCCTGCTCCTGCTCGAACTGATCCGTACCCACGGCGAGGAGTCGGAGGACGGCGTCCAGCTCACCGCCGGTCTCAGTCAGAGCGAACTCGCGGGCTCGGTCGGCGCCTCGCGCGAGGCGGTCGCGCGACTCCTCAAGCAGCTACGGGAGCGGGGCATCGTACGGACCGGGCGGCGCGGGATCGTCGTCGTACGACCTGACGTACTCCGGCAGATGGCGCGCTCCGGGAACGGCTGACCGGAAAGGCCCGTCGAGGGCCGCGGGACCGGCCGGCGCCGGACCCGTTCTGTGCACATGGTCACATAACGAGTGTGCTAGGTTCCGTCGCCTCGAACTCCCCTCCCCTGGCATCTTCTTGATGTCCACAAGGCCCCGAGCGGGCCGTTTCACCAGCGTCTCCAGCGGAAGGCGGCCATGCGCGAGCCTGTCAACCGGACCATCCTGCTGCTCGACATCGAGCGGTTCAGCCGTCGCGACGACGTGGTGCAGGCCGTCCTGCGGCGCACCTTCAACAAGATCGTGGACCAGACGCTCCAGGCTGCCGGCGTCGAGGCCACCCAGCAGTACTGCGAGGACCGCGGCGACGGTCTGATCGTGCTGCTCAGCGGGGACGTGGCGAAGACCGTGCTCCTGCGGTCGCTGCTCACCACCACCCCCGAACTCCTCCACGAGCACAACCTGCTCGCCTCGGACAGCGCCCAGATGCGGCTGAGGATCGTCCTCGCCGCCGGCGAGGTGGCCCACGACCCGCACGCCGGGACGACCGGGGGACTCGTCGGCCACGACCTCAACCAGGCCTGCCGGCTGCTCGACGCGGACGTCCTGCGGTCCGCCCTCGCCGAGCGCGGGGACGAGCACTGCGTCCTCGCGGTGAGCGCACCGGTGTACGAGGGCGTGGTCCGGCACGGCCACCGAGGGGTACGGCCGGAACTCTTCCGGCGTGCGGACGTCACTGTGAAGGACGGTGTCCTGCCCGCCTGGATCCACCAGGGCGCCGCTGCGGACCGGGCCCCCGGGGCTGCCACCGCGCCCGCCGCGGCTCCTGCGGCCGGGTCTGCCCCCGTACCTGCCGCCGGGTCTGCCCCCGTACCTGCGGCCGTTGCTGCACCCGCCCCCGCGCCCGCGCCCGCAGGGGCTCCGCAGGCGCCGGCCGCCGGGGCCGTGTTCCACTTCCACGGTGCGCCCGTGATCCACGGCTCGCTCGTCGGCGGCGACCAGCACGGCGTGAGTGGCGGACAGGTCACCGGTGACGTCGTCCTCGGCGGCACCCGTGCCGAGGACGACCCCACCGACGGGAGCCGGTCGTGAACACACCCCAGGACCACCAGGCCGACCCGGACGGGCAGGGCCCGCACCCGGACCGGGCCGCGACGGACCCCCACACCCCGGACGGGACCGCCGACGCGACCACCGGCGCCGACGCGACCACCGGCGCCGACGAGTCGGCCGGCGCCGACAGCGAGACGGAGCACGCCTGGGACTCCCGCCGCGACCTCTACCGGCACAGCCCCGGCATCATGCTCGGCCACTCCGCCCGCATCGGCGGTTCGCTGGTCGGCGGCGACCAGCACGGTGTCAGCGGCGGACAGGTCACCGGAGACGTCATCCTCGGCGGCAGCAAAGTGGAGTACCACCTCGGCGGCGACACCGAGGAACGCTCCGGCGAGATCCCCCGTACCGAAGTCGAGGCACTCGCGCGGACCTTCGTCCACCCCGTGGAGAAGGGGGAGGACGCGGCGGCGTACGTCGGCGGGACCGCCCCGGTCGACGGCGGCCCCGACGCGGACTTACCCGACGAGCCGTGGCAGCCCGGTAGCCCCTTCGCCCTCGCTCTCGCCGGACTCCGCGCACACCGCGTGGCCGTCCTCTCCGGGCCCGCCACCACGGGCCGCCGCGCGGCCGCCCTCATGCTGCTCCGCGCCGCCGGCTCCCGCTCCTACCGGGCCCTCGACCCGGCGCTCCCGCCGGGCCGGCTCGCCGGAGAGCTCCGCGAAGGCTGCGGCCATCTCGTCGCCGACTTCGTCACCACCGCCGAACGCCCCCTGCGCGAACACCACATCCGCGCCCTCGGCGAACGGCTCCACGCCGCCGACAGTCACCTCGTCGTCGTCGTCGGACCCCACCCCGTCGTCCACGGCAGTGTGAGCCCGGTTCCCTGGGAGCCGCCCGAGCCCGCCGCCCTGCTCGCCGGACACCTCAGGCACAAGGACCTGGCAGGACGGACCGTCGACGAACTCCTCGCCCTCGCCGAGGTACGAGCCGTCCTCGCCCACCACCGGCCGGTCGCCGACACGGCCCGCTTCGCCGAACGCGTCGCCGGCCACGCCCGCGGCACGGTGTCCCTGGCCGAGCTCGGCGCGTTCGGCCACTACGCCGCCGAACGCCAGGTCAGGGAGTGGTTCGACAGCGCGGACCACAGCCTGCACGACAAGGCCTTCCTCATCGCCCTCGCCACCTTCGACGAGGCTCCGTACCCCCTCACCGCCGAACTGAGCGACGTCCTCTTCGCCCTCCTCCAGCGCATCGAGAACCCCGGGGAACCCGCCCGCATCCCCGTCTTCGGCACCTCCAGCGCCCAACGCGTCGAGCAGGCACTCGCCGACCGCTACCAGGAGCCGGAGGAGACCGAGTGGGGCCCGGTGCTCCAGACGAAGGTGCAGTTCAGGGACAGGCTCACCGCCATCACCCTGCTGCGCGAGGTCTGGACGGGCCACCCCTCGGCCCGGCCCGCGCTCGTGGCGTGGCTGCGCCGCCTCGCCGACGACCCCCGGCCCGTCGTCCGGACCCGCGCCGCCGCCACCGCCGCGGTCATGGCCGAGGCCGACCTGCCGTCGGCCATGGCGCTCCTCATCCGCTCCTGGGCGGCGGACCGCCGGCTGCGCGCCCGGCTCGCCGCCGCCAACGCCCTGGCCCTCGCCCATCACCTGGGCGCCCCGCACGTCTCCCGCATCCTCGCGGAGTGGTGCGTCGCCCCCGACCACCGGCTCCGCTGGACGGCCGTCCGCGGCTACGCCCTGGTCGGGGACGCCTTCCCCGCGGAGGCGCTCGCCGCGCTCACCGAGGCCGTACGAGGCCTGGAGGCCCGCGGCGGTCCCGCCCGCGGCTGGGCTAACGAACGCGACGAACTCGCCCAGTCCGCCGCCGCCCTGCTCCTCGCCGCGGGCCAGGAAGCGGCCGCGCGCGACGACTGGGACACCGTCGCCGGCCTGTGGGGCGCGCTGCCGCCCCTGATGCGCGGCACCACGAGGGACTTCGCGCTGCGCGCCACGGTCCATGCCTGCGGACCCACGGACGGGCCCGGCGGTACGGGACGTCCTCTGCTGCTCGATCTGTTCGCACGCAGCGACGCGACACCCGGCACGGGCGGGGCGGTGCTGCGGCACGCCCTCGCCGCGCTGTGGCGCGGCGTCCTCAACGACCCCGAGTGTTCCGCGTCCGGACTCGTCACCCTGCGCCAATGGGTCCGCGGTGCCGAGGACGACCGGGGAGCCGAGACCGCGCTCGCCGATCTGCTGCCGCTGCTCGCGGTCTCCACCGAGGACCACAGGCGCCTGGTGTACCTGCTGGAGAACCTGCGGAGCGAGGGCGACGCCGCCCCGCCCTCCGTGGCCCTCCGGCTGCGCGCCCTCGTCCTGGTGTCCGCGCCACGGGACGCGGACGCCCGTACCCCGGCGTAGACCGCCCGCGTACCCCCCCCCGCGTAAACCGCCCCGCGTACATCTTCGGCGTGAGCTCTCGGGCGCACGCCGCCAGCACGGTCCCAAGGAGCCCAAGTCACCATGATGAGCCAGCCGCCCCAGTGGCAGCAGGACGCGAACCGCCACACCGCACTCGTCGACCCGGTGGTCACGATCCAGGAGCTGTCCCGCTTCAAGCCGCTGCGCGCCACGCGCATCGACCACGCCCTCGTGTTCACCACGGCCCAGGGAAGCCTCGACACCTATCTGCCGCCGAGCCGCCCGAGCCGTACGGACCTCGCCACCCGGCGCTGGACCAGCGTGTACGAGGTGGACATGGGGTGGCACGAGGCCGCCACCCTCCTCGCCATCCCCAGTCAGCGCGACGCCTTCCTGTTCGAGGTGTCCCTCAGCTGCACCTGGCAGGTCCTCGACCCGGCCGCCTTCGTGGCGAGCGGCGAGCGGAACGTCCCGGCCATGGTGCAGCGCCTCGTCGAGCAGGCCGTCCGGCCCGTGCTCCGCGGCTTCGCCATGGAGGACAGCGCGGCGGCCGAATCCCACGCCCGCAAGGCCATCGAGGCCACCGGGCCGCTGGGCGCGCGGGCCGGGCTCGACGTCCGTTGCATCCTGCAGATCCGGCGGGACGAGGCGGCCCTCGAACAGGAACGCCAGATGCGCGAGATCGCGTTCGCGCGGGAGAAGCTCGAACCGCAGCACGCGCTGCTCATGCGGGAGGACGAACTGGCCGCGGAACGCGCGCTCGTGCAGGGCCGGCAGCAGCACCGCATCGACTTCCAGCAGCAGGAGCTCGACCACGAGCGCAGCCTCGCCCGCGGGCAGCAGGAGCTGGAGCTCCAGGAGATCGAGGCCAAGAAGATCGACTACTACGCCTACTACCTGGAGCGCGGCGGCCCGGCCGCGATGGCCTTCCAGCTCGCCCGGCACCCCGAGGACGCCCGGCTCGTGATGGAGAACCTGCGCCAGGACCAGTTGCTGGTGATGAAGAACCAGCTGACGGTCGCCATCCAGGCGCTCGGCGGCGGGCCGGGCGGCCTGGAGGAGCACCAGATGGACGAACCGCGCCGGCTCGCGGCCAACGTCATCAAGGAAGTCCTGGGCGCGAAACTCTCCCCGGGCCCGGCGCAGCCGCGGCCCGCGGTCCCGGCCCCGGCCCCTGTCCCCGCCGAGGAGCAGCTGCCCGGAGCCGGAGCCGGAGCCGGAACCGGAACCGGAGCAGGAGCAGGAACCGCGGCAGCCGAGGCCCCACCGGAGGACGCGCCCGTCTTCGGCTACAACACGCCCCGGCAGCCGCCGCGATGAGCGAGACCGCGCCCGAAGCAGCGGGTCCCGTACCCGTACCGGAGGCACAGCACCTGTCGCAGGGCGCGGCCGAGCGGCTCCTGGGCGAACTGCGGCAGGAGGCCGTCCGCGCCGACACCAAGGGCTCCATCCTGGTGGCGGCGCAGGGCATGGCCGCAGCCGCGCTCGTCGGCGTGCTCGCCGCGCGCGGCTGGCACCCGACCGACCTCTCGGGGGTGGGCCAGGTGCTGTGGTGGGCCGGGGCCGCCTGCTTCGTCGTCTCGCTCGCGGCCCTGCTCATGGCCGTCGTACCCCGGTACCGGACGGTCGGCTGGCAGCCGGGCGACCCCCTCACCCACTTCGCGGACATCCGCGGCGCGGCCCGCCGAGGCCAGGAGGTCCTGGAGGAAGCGCTGCGGGAGACCGACCGTGCCCCCAGGGCCGCCGTCATCGCCTCGCTCATGGAGAACAGCCGGATCGTCTCCATCAAGTACGAATGGCTGAGGGTGGGCATCGCCGGGTTCACGCTGGCGCTGGTGCTGCTGCCCGGCGCGCTGCTCGCCGGCTGAGACGGAGGGGCCGCAGCGCGTGCGGGCGGCGCCGTCGACGATTCGTCACGCAAAACCGTCAGGAGACACATCGACATGTCCGACCACGAGGACGTCCCGCCGCCGTATCCGGGGGAGGAGGTCACGCCCCCGTATCCGGGAGAGCGGGGAACACCCCCTCCGTATCCCGGAGAGGCGCCCGCGCCGCCCGCACACCGGGAGGCGACGCCGCCCCCGTCATACCCGGGTGAGCCCGCTCCTCCGCCATACCCGGGAGAGGATCCGCCTCCCGCCCACTCGGGGGATGCTCCGCCCGCGTATCCGGGGGAGTCGGCTCCGCCTGTGTACCCGGGTGGTGCGGTAGCGCCTGCCTACCCCGGCGCGGCGGTGCCCGTCGACGCGTACGTGCCGACGGCTGCCGCCGAGCAGCCTCCCTCCCCGACCCCGACCCCGCCCCCGCCGGTTCCGGGGCTCGTCGTCAGCCATGACGACCTGGCCCTGGACCACGGCCGCCGGATGGTGAAGGCCGTACAGCGGGGGATCGACGGCGCCGCCTTGTCCCATCTCCTCGTGACCCTGCCCATCGGGTTGATCAGCCTGGGCGTGGTCACCTTCCTGTCCGCTCTGGTCAACCCCGTCCTCGCGGTCGTCGTGCCTGTGGTCTGGCTGCTCTCCGGGCCGTTGGTCTTCCATCGCAAGGTCGAATCGGCCATCGCCCGGCGCCTGTTCGGGATGCGCCGGCCCACCCCGGAGGAGGCCCGGCGGCTGGACGTGGTGTGGGAGCAGGTGACCCGGCGCGCGGGCGTGGACCAGGAGACGTACGAACTCTGGATCCAGGAGCGCACCGAGCTGAACGCGACGGCCGCCGCCGGGCACATCGTCGCCGTCACCCGGCACGCGATGGAGCGGCTGCCCAACTCCCGTCTGGGCGCGGTGCTCGCGCACGAGCTCGGGCACCACGTGGGCGGTCACACCTGGGCGGCCATGCTGGCCGACTGGTACGCCCTGCCCGCGCGGGCGGCCGGGCGGGGCATCCTCGCCCTCCTCTTCCTCCTCTTCCGGACGAGGCACTGGGCCGGTGTCGCCTGCGGCGGCTGCCTCTCGCTGATGATCGTTCAGTTCCTCTTCGTCTTCACGTTCGTGGAGGGGCACTGGTGGTTCGTCCTACCGGTGGCGGCCGGTCCGCTGCTCATCGCGTGGCTGCACCGGCGGGCCGAGTTCCGCGCCGACGCGTACGCGGTGGGGCTCGGGTTCGGCCAGGCGCTGGAGACGGTCCTCATGGCGGAGGCCCAGGCGACGGCGACGCCCGTGCCGAAGCCGATGCCGTTGCCCCCGGGGATGCCGCCGGCGTACCCGCAGCCGTCCCCCGGGCAGCCCCCTGCAGGACAGCCCTACCCGGAGTCCTGGAAGGCCGCGGGCAGCGGGCGTCTCGTGGCCCGGGCAGCGCACACGAACACCGAGACGCGCCTGCGGAACGTCCGGCTCGTCATGTCCCAGCAGATCCAGCGCTCGGCCTCCTAGAACCTGTCCGGCGGATCAGGGTCGGACAGGCGCTCGGCAAGCTCTCCCGCCGCCTCTTCGAGGCAGTCCTGACAGGTGACGCCATGCACACGAAGGCCCTGTTGCGCAGGGGAGCGAGTCCAGAGAGACGGAACAGTGACGGCACCACTCCGCTGTACCTGGCTTCGGTGCAGGGCGAGGCCGAGATAGCTCGTCTGCTCATGGAAGCCGGGGCTTCTCCCGACACCGAAAGCAGCGGCCTCGGCTCGGAGGGCACACCGCTGTGCGCAGCCGCCTGCTGGGGGCACGCCGAAACGGTCCGGCAGTTGTTGGCGCATGGCGCCGATCCCCACCTTCGCGAAGACCACGGCACAGGCCAGTCCCCGCTGGAGTGGGCGAACGACGGCCCTCACCCTGACACTGCGGAAATCTTCCGGGCAGCAGGGGCGTGACCGACAGCTCACCCGGCTCCGTAGCCGGCGCGACCTCAGCACTCGCTTTCGCAACATGCCCCAGTGCTGCAACGGCGTGGTCGGCCCATCAGCCCCGCCACCACCAGCCCGAACGACCCTGCCCGCGTCGCGGCGGCTGGTGTCGGACGGGGCCGCTACGGTCGTTGCGCTGAGGCGAGTCGTCAGATGGGGGGCGGGTTCCTCCGGTCGGGCGATCAGATCGCTTGTCGCGCGCGGCGTTGACGCATCCCGGCGCCGCGGCGGACGTCGGTGGATGCTCGCCCTATCATCTGTCGTGACTGGCAGGAGGCACCCGTGGGCGAAGGGACGGCCATGTCGTCAGTGGACGAAGCGCGTGTGTGGCTGCTGCTGTGCCCTGGGCTCAGCCCGGGCGCGGACGGTGCCGCCGGTGGTAACCCGGGTCCGGTCACGTCGTCGCTCATGGCCTCCTTCGCCGCGGAGCTCGGGCACCAGGCCGCGGTCGTCCGCAGCAGTCGGCTCGTCCTCGGCGTGGAAGGCGGACGGCTCACACTCGCCGACACCAGCGGGCGACCCGTCCCCGCGCCCGCCGTGGCCTACGCCCGCCTGTCGACGCCTCAGCTGTCGGCCGACAGAGAAGTCACCTTGCTGCGGCACCTGGCCACGATGGGCACGCAGGTGATCAACCCCGCCGAGGCGGTCATGGCGGCGGCGAACAAGTTCTGGCACCTTCAACAGCTCGCCGCCGCGGGCATCCCCGTCCCCGACACCCGCACCCACACCGACGCGCCGCTGGAGCACGTGGTCGGCAGCGGTGTGCCGCAGCCCTGCGTGGTGAAAGCCGTGCGCGGCCACCGTGGCAGAAGGGTCTTCCTTTCCGCCGACGACAAGTCGCTGCGAGCCGTGGTGGGCAGTCTGGACGACCGGCACCCCTATCTCCTCCAGCGGTACGTCGCCCACTCCCACGGCCGGGACCTGCGCGTCATCGTGGTCGACCGCCGGGCCGTGGCCGCCGCCGTGCGCACAGCCGGTGACGACCGACTCGTCTCCAACCTGGCGCAGGGCGGGACCCACACGGTCTGCACGGGCCGGTATCCGGAGGCGGAGGCGCTGGCCGTCGCAGCGGCGGACGTCATCGGCCTCGGCGTCGCCGGCGTCGATCTCCTCTTCGAAGCGGACGGTTCCTTCACCGTGTGCGAGGTGAACTGCAACCCCACCTGGAGGCCCGACATGCCCGGTATCGCCGCAGCCATCGCCCTCGCCTGCCGCAGCCGCCTCGAAGCATCCGGCTGAACGCCACCGAATCCGGCGCCGTAGGAAGCGCCCGGGGTCGGCAGTGCCTCGGCCCGGTGCGGCCGCGCGCGCAAGGGGCAGCCGGGTTCCGGCTGCCCCTCACCGTTACGCCCGTACGGGGACCGGCGCCGTCAGGTCACTCGGCGACGGATCCACCAGGCGCAGAACCCGGCCAGGGCCAGGGCGAGGCCGAGGTAGAGCCCGGTCTCGGCCCATTGAAGGACCCAGAAGTTCCCGGCGGGCTGGTACGTCACCTGCTGCTGGTAGCCCAGGGCGCCGAGGTCGGCGACACAGCCGTCGACCTGCTGCAGGGTGGGCGGGCCCGACTCGGTGCGCAGGCAGTCGGCGAAGGACGACGGCACGGGGACCGGCTGACCGGCGGCGTTCACCGTCTGCTGTGAGGTGAGCCAGGCGCCGGGCGCTTCGAGATGCGCGACGATCTCCTTGGCGCCGTCCTGGATGCTGATGGGGGCGCCGTCGGGCTCGATCGGCACGGTGGTCCGCTCCGTGGCGGCCAGATGGGGCCGGATCCACATCGGCACGACGAACTGCTGGACGGCCACGTAGAGGGCGAACGTGGTGGCCATCGCGGGCAGGGTGCGGCGGATGGCAAGGCCGAGGGCGACGCCCAGGACGAACGCGAAAGCGGCATGGGCCACGGGGACGACACCCCGTGAGGCGAAGGCCACGGGGTCGAGCCGCGGGAAGTATGTGTCCGTCGCGCCACCGCCGTTGACTGCCCGGTCGATGGGGCTGCTCCACCAGCTCACCGCGAGTGCGGCCAGTCCGGCGGCGGTCATGGAGGCCGCCGCGCCGAGGCCCAGCTTGGTCGCCAGCCAGCGGGTGCGGGTGACGCCCTGGTTCCACGCGAGGTAGTGGGTGCCGGTCTCCAGTTCACGGGAGATCAGCGGCGCGCCCCAGAACATCCCGATCACCGCCGGTACGGCGAGCACGACCAGCAGTCCGGTGTAGTAGAGGGACTGGTCCGCACTGGAGACCTGGTCCACCAGGCGGCTGCCGGCAGCTCGGTAGAGGTCGGCCAGCTGCGGGCCGGTGACCGCGAGAGCGGTGGCGAGGGCGGCCACCGCGGCGAGCATCACGGCGGCCTGGGTACGGAACTGGCGCCAGGTCAGCCAGATCATCGGAGGACCTCCAGTGCGGGTCGGGTGTCGCGCACCGCATCGGCGGGCCGGGTCATGTAGGCCAGGACGATGTCCTCCAGACCGAGCGGGCTCACGGTCCAGGACGGGTCGTGGACCGCGGTGTCGGCGCGCACCAGGAGGGTCGTCTGCCGGTCCGTGTGGCTGGCGGTGATGACGTGCACACCGGACGGGAGCGTGTCCGGGTCCCGGCGCGGTCCGGTGAGCCGGTGGTGGCAGGCGATCAGGTCGTCGATGTCACCGGCCACCTGCACCCGGGAGTCGACCAGCACGATGACGTAGTCGCAGGACCGCTCCACATCGGAGACCAGGTGGGAGGAGAGCACGACGCTCAGCTCCTGTTCGGCGACGGCCTCCATCAGGTCCTGCATGAACTCCCGTCGGGCGAGCGGGTCCAGGGCCGCGACCGGCTCGTCCAGGATGAGCAGCTCCGGGCGCTTGGCGATGCCCAGGGTGAGAGCGAGCTGCGCGCGCTGGCCGCCGGACAGCTTGCCGGCCCGCTGCTTGGGGTCCAGACCGAGGTGGCGGATCCGGTCGCGCGCCAGGTCGTCGTCCCAGTTCGGGTTGAGGCGCCTGCCGAAGTCGAGGTGGTCGGCGACGCTCAGCGCGGAGTAGGTCGGAGCGCCCTGGGAGACGAAGCCGACCTTGGCCAGCTGTTCCACACCCTCGGCGGGACGGCCACCGCACACATCGATGGTGCCGGCCGTGGGGGTCAGCATGCCGGAGGCCAGGTTCAGCAAGGTCGACTTGCCCGCGCCGTTGGGGCCGACCAGGCCGACCACCCGCCCGGCAGGGACGTCCAGGTCGCAGTTCTGCAGCGCCCAGCGCTGCTTGTACCTCTTGCCCAGGCCTTGGGCTCGCAGGACAGTGCTCACGCTACTTCCTCTCCGGCGGCGTGACGAAAGGTGTTCACGAACAGCGCCTCGATGCTCTCGTCGTCGAGCCCGGCCAGGCGGGCCTTGGTCAGCCAGCGCTCCAGCTCCTTGCGGAGTGGCCCGTGCGCGGCGAGCGTGCCGTCGGCCAGCGTCCGCGTGACGAACGTGCCGACGCCGGGGCGGGCGGCCACCAGGCCGTCGTGCTCCAGCTCGCGGTACGCCTTGAGCACCGTGTTCGGGTTGACCGCCATCTGCTTCGCCACGTCCTTGACCGTCGGCAGCCGGTCCCCCTCCTTCAGGAGGCCCAGGCGCAGTGCGTGCCGGACCTGCTGGACCAGTTGCTGGTACGGGGACAGGCCGGACCGGCTGTTCAGGTGGAACTCAATCACCGGTTCCTCCATTTATCTAGTTGCCTAGCACTATAGCTCTCTCGATCGTTCAGGCAAGGGTCGGCGCTCGCCGGGCCTGCCCGGGCCCGATCCGCCGGGGAATGGTCGGGCGGGTGTCGCCCCGCGTTCACCGGCGGGACACCGGGGCCCTCCGTAATGCAGGAGTTGTATGGACAACAGTTGTTCATACAGCTTGGCCTCGCCCCCACCCCTCATGGAGTACGCGTGACCTCCGCTGCCCGCGCCGCGATCCTCGTCGGCGCCCTCGGCCTGACCGCCCTGTCCCTCACCGCCTGTGGCGCCGCCCCCACGAAGGACGCCGTCGGCGCCGACGGCAAGAACCTCGCCACGGCGGCCTCCGCGGCCGACGCCGGCGGCATGGACGCCCTGGTCGCCGCCGCGAAGAAGGAAGGCACGCTCAACGCGATCGCCATCCCCCGGGACTGGGCGAACTACGGTGCGCTCATCGACGGCTTCACCGCGAAGTACGGCATCAAGGTGAACGTCGAGAACCCCGACGGCTCCAGCCAGGACGAGATCAACGCGGTGAAGTCCCGCAAGGGCCAGGACCGCGCACCCGACGTCCTCGACCTCGGCGCCTCCTTCGCCCAGGCCGCGGGCGAGCAGGGCCTCACCGCCCCGTACAAGGTCGCCGCCTTCGACAAGATCCCCGAGACGCAGCGCGACCCGCAGGGCCGCTGGTTCAACGACTACGGCGGCTACGTCTCCATCGGCTGCGACGCCAAGCGCGTCAAGGTCTGCCCGCAGACCTTCGCCGACCTGCTCAAGCCCGAGTACAAGGGGCAGGTCGCCCTCAACGGCAACCCCACCAAGTCCGGCTCCGCCTTCGGCGGCGTGTACGCGGCGGCCCTGGCCAACGGCGGCTCGTTCGACGACATCAAGCCGGGCATCGACTTCTTCGGCAAGCTGAAGAAGAACGGCAACTACAACCCGGTCGAGTCGACCCCCGCCACGGTCGAGAAGGGCGAGACGCCCATCTCCATCGACTGGGACTACCTGAACGCCGGCTACGCCGAGCAGTTCGCCTCGAAGGGCGTCGACTGGAAGGTCGCCGTCCCCACGGACGGCGTCTACGCCCAGTTCTACTCGCAGGCCGTCAACAAGGACGCCCCGCACCCGGCCGCCGCCCGCCTGTGGCAGGAGTACCTCTACAGCGCCGAGGGCCAGAACCTGTGGCTCAAGGGCTACGCCCGGCCCGTCCTCATGCCCGCCATGGAAGCCGACGGCACCCTCGACAAGACGGCCGCCGCGGCGCTGCCGAAGGTCACGGGCACGCCGAAGTTCCCCACCGAGCAGCAGACGTCGAAGGCCAAGGAGACCCTGTCGCAGGGCTGGTCCGCGGCCGTCTCCGGGTGACCCGTCGATGACTTCGCACTCCTCCACCGCCCCGTCCGGGGCCGTCCGCGCGCACGACGCGCGGCCGGCCCCGGCGGGCGCCGGGCCCGATGGGTCCCCCTCCGGCACCGCCCGCGGGACCGCCGGTTCCCCCATGACCGACGGCCCCGCCACGTCATCCGCCCCCGCGCGGCGGGCGGCCCGCCGCCGCCCCCGCCCGGGCGGCTGGCTCGCCGCCCTGCCCCTCTTCCTCGTCGTCGGCCTCGCCTTCGGGCTGCCGGCGCTCGCCATGACCGACGGCGCCTTCACCGTCGCCGACGGCTCGTACGGCCTCGACAACCTCACCCGGTCCGTCGACGGCGCCTACCGCACCGCCCTCATCGGCAGCATCGAGCTGTCCGCGCTCACCGCCGCGGCCGGCACCCTCTTCGGGCTGCTCCTCGCCCAGGCCGTGGTCTCCTCCCGCGGCCGCGCCCTCCGCGAGGCCGTGCTCACCGCCTCCGGCGTGCTCGCCAACTTCGGCGGCGTCCCCCTCGCCTTCGCGTTCGTCGCGACCCTCGGGAACGCGGGCGTCCTCACCACGAGCCTGGGCCTCGCCGACCACGGCTGGTCGCTGTACGGCTTCTGGGGCCTCGCCCTCACCTACCTGTACTTCCTGGTGCCGCTGATGGTGCTGACCGTGGCGCCCGCGCTCGACGGACTGCGCGTCCAGTGGCGGGAGGCGGCCCGCGACTGCGGCGCCTCCGCCTGGCAGTACTGGCGCCACGTCGGCCTTCCGGTGCTGCTGCCGTCGCTCCTCGGCGGCTTCGTGCTGCTCTTCGGCAGCGCCTTCGCCGCGTACGCGACGGCCGCCGCCATGGTCGGCAGCTCCGTACCCCTCGTGACCCTCCAGATCGCGGACGCGCTCTCCGGGAACGTCCTCGTCGGCCAGGAGAACGTCGCCCTCGCGCTCAGCCTCGACATGGTCGTCGTCGCGGCGCTCGTGATGGCCGTCCACCTCCCCCTCCAGCGAAGGAGCACCCG
Organism: Streptomyces sp. NBC_01255; assembly: GCF_036226445.1. NCBI lineage: Bacteria > Bacillati > Actinomycetota > Actinomycetes > Kitasatosporales > Streptomycetaceae > Streptomyces > Streptomyces sp. NBC_01255. The sequence goes on along the minus strand of NZ_CP108474.1, from coordinate 1,208,738 downwards.
ATGGCTCGCCTAGGACGCCCCCTCGTCCTCCTGCTCGCCGGGGTCTACTTCCTGGTGCCGCTGCTCGCCTCAACCGTCTTCACCGTGAACATCCCCGGACAGGGGCTCACCCTGTCCTCCTACACCCGGATCTTCACGGCCCCCGGCTTCACCGGCAGCCTGCTCCTCTCGCTGGGGCTCGCGGCGGCGACCGTCGCCCTCGTCCTCCTCGTCACCGTCCCCGCGGCGGTCGCGGCCCGCCTCTCGGCGCCCCGGCTGCGCGCGGTCCTGGAAGTCGTCTGCACCCTGCCGCTGGTCGTGCCGCCCGTCGCGCTGACCGCCGGCCTCGGCACCGTCCTGCGCTGGGGCCCCGAGAAGCTGTCCACGACCCCTCTCTACCAGACGTTCGTGGCCGTCCAGAACCCCGACTTCCCTCTGGTCCTCGTCCTCGCGTACGTAGTGATGGCGCTGCCCTTCGTCTACCGCGCGCTCGACGCGGGGCTGCGCTCCGTCGACGTCCGCACCCTGGTCGAGGCCGCGCGGGACTGCGGCGCGTCCTGGCCGCGGGCGCTCGTCTCGGCCGTCCTGCCCAATCTGCGGGGCACCCTCCTGAACGCCTCGTTCCTCACGCTCGCGCTGGTGCTCGGCGAGTTCACGGTCGCCTCGCTCCTCGGCTTCCAGCCCTTCGCGGTCTGGATCGTGCAGGCGTCCGGCTCGGACGCCCGGCTCTCCGTGGCCGTCTCGCTGCTGAGCCTGCTGCTGACCTGGGTGCTGCTGCTCGCCCTCACCACGGTGGGCAACCGCCGCCGCTCGCCGCGTTCTTCTCGTACCTCCGAAGGAAAGACCTCCCGATGACCGTGCTCGACCAGCCGGTGCGCACCGGCGCCGCCCTCCGGATCCGCGGCCTGCGCCGGTCCTTCGGCTCCGCCCTCGCGCTCGACGGCCTCGACCTCGACGTCGCCCCCGGCGAACTCCTCGCCCTGCTCGGCCCGTCCGGCTGCGGAAAGACGACCGCGCTGCGTGTCCTCGCCGGCTTCGAGCGGCCCGACGAGGGCCAGGTCCTGCTCGACGGCGAGGACATCGTGCCGGTGCCCGCCGACCGTCGCGACACGGCGATGGTGTTCCAGTCGTACAGCCTCTTCCCGCACCTCACGGCCGCCGACAACGTCGCCTTCGGGCTGCGGATGCGCAAGGTCAGGACCGCCGAACGGCGGGCGCGCGCGGGCGAACTGCTCGAACTCGTCGGCCTTGCCGGCCACGGCGACCGCTTCCCGCACCAGCTCTCCGGCGGCCAGCAGCAGCGCGTCGCGCTCGCCCGCGCACTCGCGCTGCGCCCCCGGCTCCTGCTGCTCGACGAACCGCTGTCGGCGCTCGACGCGCGGGTGCGGCTGACGCTGCGCGAGGAGATCCGCCGGCTCCAGCTGGAGCTGGGCATCACCACCGTCTTCGTCACCCACGACCAGGAGGAGGCGCTGTCCATGGCCGACCGGGTCGCGGTCATGAACGGCGGCCGCCTGGAACAGTGCGCCTCGCCGACCGAGCTGTACGAGCGTCCCGCGACGGACTTCGTCGCCGAGTTCATCGGCACCATGAACCGGATGCCGGGCCACGCCGACGGCGACGGCTCCGTCGACGTCCTCGGGGTACGGCTCCCCGTCGAGGGCCCCGCCGGCTCCGGCCCGGTCACCGCACTCGTCCGCCCCGAGGCCCTGGAGATCGAGGCGGCGGAGGACGGTACGGGACGCGTCGTCGCCACCGCGTTCCACGGACCGACCACCCGCGTCCGCGTCACCCTGGCCGACGGTACGGATGTCAAGGCCGACGTGCCGACGCACGCCGCCGCCCCGCTGACGCCCGGTGCCGCCGTCACCGTACGGCCCCGGCGGCGGCCCGTCGTCCTCGCCGCCGCGGGCGGTGCCCGATGACCCGGCTCCAGGCCGTCCTCTTCGACATGGACGGGACGCTCGTCGACACCGAAGGCGTCTGGCTCGACGTGGTCGAGGCGGCCGCCGCACGCCGGGACCGCACCCTCGACGCCGAGCACCGCAGGGCGGTGACCGGACGGTCGGTGGAGGACACGGCCGCCCTGCTCCAGGAGCACCTGGACGCTCCGGCGGCGGAGCTCGCCGCCGAGCTGGGCGCGGACTTCGCCGCCCGGCTGGAAGTGGCCGCCGTGCCCCGGCCGGGCGCCCTGCGGCTCCTCGCCGCGCTCCGCGCCCGCCGGGTCCCGACGGCGCTCGTGTCGGCCTCGCCGCGCGCGGTCGTCGCCCAGGTCGCGGACACCCTGGACGGACACCGCTTCGACGTCCTGTTCGGCGCCGAGGACACCGTACGCACGAAGCCCGAACCCGATCCGTACCTGGCGGCGGCCAGCGCGCTCGGCGTCGAACCGGCCCGCTGCGTGGCCGTCGAGGACAGCCCGACCGGGGTCGCCTCGGCGGTCGCCGCGGGCTGCCGGGTGCTCGCCGTGCCCTCGACGGAACCGCTCGTGGACTTCGCCGGCACCGAAGGCGTCACGCTCGCGGACTCGTTGACCGAGGTGGACCCCGAGATGTTGATCTCCCTGGTCCGTTGAGGCAAGTCCGTGACAGGGTGGGCGTGTGAGTGAGGGACGGGGCAGGACGCCGCTGTATCTGACGGTCGCCGCCGATCTGCGGACCGCCATCTCGGCGGGCGAGTACGGCTCGGGGGCCAAGCTGCCCGCCGAGGACGAACTGGCCCGCCGCTACGGCGTGTCCAGAGGAACGGTCCGCCAGGCGCTGGCCGCGCTGCGGACCGACGGGCTCATCACCTCACGGCGTGGCTCGCGCCGGGTGGTACTCGGCGGGCCCCGGCTGCACAGCTTCGGCGAACTGCGCTCCTTCACCCGCTGGGCGCGCTCGCTCGGCGAGGAGCCGGGAGGCCGGATCGTGGCCGTCGACCGGGTCCCGGCGGACGCGGAGGAGGCCGGGAAGCTGCGCGTCGCGGAAGGCGCGCCCGTCTACCGGGTGCGGCGGCTGCGGACGCTCGCGGGCACGCCGGTGATGGTGGAGCGGACGACGTACCCGGAGCGGATCGGGGAGCTGGTGGCCGCGATGCCGCTGGACACGGTCTCGCACTCGGAGCAACTGGAGCTGCACGGCGTGCTGTTCACCGACGCCCGGCACACCATCGACCTCGTGCCGGCCGACGCCGACGACGCGGAGCTGCTCGGCTGCCGGGCGGGGGAGTCCCTGCTGCGGGAGCGGCGGCACTCCACCGACCCGGCCGGGAACCCGGTGGAGTGGTCCCAGGACCGCTACCTGCCGGGGACGGTGGCCTTCACGATGCAGAGTTCGACGGCGACGAGCGCGCTGGGACGCCGGCTCGGGTCCTGAACCGGCGCCCCTTCGAGCCTTGCGCACTGATCGGCTACGGGGTGAGCAGCCCGGCCAGCAGGGGCCTGAAGTGCGTGAACCCGGGCGTGTCCATGTCCGGGTCCTTCGCCTGCTCGTCCCAGCGGCGTACGGCGACGGCGTCGGCGGCCCCCGGGTGCGCCTCGAAGGCGCGGGCCTGCTCCTCGGTCATCGGCCCGCCCTGCACGGCCAGGGTGTGGACGGACGCCTCGGAGAGCAGGTCGAGGTAGCCGGGCTCGACGGCGCACAGGTACCGCTTGGCGGCGACGTGCAGGCGTACGGGCTCGGTGACCTCCGGCCCGAACCACTGGCCGAGCCAGTCGGCTCCGGTGTGGCTGTGCCGGTTGTCGGTGCCGTTCTCCATCAGGTCGCGACCGGTGACCGCGCCCTGGAAGTGACCGACGTCGTGCAGGAGCGCGGCGGCGACCAGATGCGGCGCGGCGCCCGCGGCCTCGGCGAGGGCGGCGGCCTGGAGCATGTGCTCGGCCTGGGTCACGGCCTCGCCGAGGTACTCGGCGCTGCCTTCGCCCGTGAAGAGCCCGGCGAGGGTGTCGAGCGGGTTCACCGGGTGCTCTCCTGCCGGCGCAGGACGGCGAGGGTCGACGCGAGGCCGTCGATGTCGGCGTAGGCGCCCTGGAGGTGACGGGCGCCGGACTCGG